>JAIUPL010000015.1 GCA_020160935.1 Bacteroidota bacterium
CCGAATGGTCGGGCGCCAACATCGTGGCCAATGCCACCTGCCAGGACACCCTTGTGCGGCTCGAATTGCGCAACACGGCGCCGGAGCAATCTTCCCTCTTGAATTACATCATCATCGAAGACGATGTAGTGTTGTTACAAGATCAGAAACAGTTCGACGGCGGCGAAGTCCTGCACCTCGACTATCCTGCCAATGGCCACACCTGGCGCATCGAATCGCAACAGGAACCCGGCCACCCTTTCTCCAACCTCGCCCTCGCGTTTTTAGAAGGCTGTGGTGGTTTCCAGACACTCGGATTCATCAATCGTTTCAGCGTCGACGGCTGGGAACCCAGCATCGAGCGTGAATGCCTGGAAAACTCCGGTTCCTTCGACCCCAACGACAAGCAAGGCTTCCCCACCGGCTATGGCGACGAGCACCGCATCCGACCCGGGCAGGCCCTGGAATACATGATCCGTTTCCAGAATACCGGCACTGATACGGCTTTTACTGTGCAAATCAAGGATACGCTCTCGCAGTGGCTCGATCCGGCTAGCGTTCGGCCCGGCGCTTCTTCACATGTCTATACCTGGAATCTGAGCGGCCAGGGTGTGCTGACATTCCGGTTCGACAACATTCATTTGCCTGACAGCAACACGAATCTGGCCGGTTCTCAAGGCTTTGTCAGTTTTCGGATCGAGCAACGGCCGGAAGTTCCACTGGAAACGCAGATTCTGAACTCCGCAGCCATTTACTTCGATTTCAACGAGCCGGTCATTACCAACCAGACGCTTCACACGGTCGGGATCGATTACATCACCGACGTTCATGACGCCGGGCCATTCAATCCGCTTCAGATCGGCATACAGCCCAATCCTGCCCTGTACGAAACCCTGCTTGCATTGCCGGAAGGTACCGAACGTTTGACCCTGTTCAGTACGCTGGGACAACCCCTGCGCACCTGGCGGGTGAGCGGCCCGACATTCAGAATGGAACGATCGGGATTGCCTGCAGGCGTGTATGCCGTACGGGCGGAGGATGGAAAAGGGAAGGTGAAGGGTGTGGGGAAATTGGTGTGGCGGTAACTCTCCTACCCTCTTTGCCGCCAGGCGAGCACCAGCGGAATGACTTTGCCATAATTCGCCA
This sequence comes from Bacteroidota bacterium, assembly GCA_020160935.1. GTDB lineage: Bacteria > Bacteroidota > Bacteroidia > Chitinophagales > Saprospiraceae > M3007. The sequence goes on from JAIUPL010000015.1 coordinate 1,126, forward strand.
TGCCTTCCGAAATGCCCTGCGATTTCAGGTATTGATCGTACAGTTGATACCGAAACGCTTCAAAAAACTCGGGATATTGATCGAGAATCCTGTAAATATTGTCCAGATCGGAGCGAAAACCCGTAGGCAGTGTGGCTCGGAATGCCGGATAGGCTTCCGGCGCCGACTGCCGGTAGGCGATGGCTAATTCGCGCCAAAAATCCAGTTCGGCGGTGTAGCGGAGGTACGGTTGCTGCGATTTTTCGAGCGCCAGATAGGCCAGAAAATTGCAGGTACCTTCGTCGCCGAATCCGTAACCGTGGCAGAGTTCGTGGGCCAGGTTGATCGGCTTGGTGAGCGGATGCAAGGCCCGGTCGATATTGCATTCACCAGAAAAAGGGTTGTAGATGCCTGCAGCGCCAAAACGCAGCAAAAAACCCTTCCAGAACGGCTGCCGCCCGCGGGGACTGCCGGGTGTTGGGAAATGCAGGGCGGCAAGTTGCACGATCACTTCCTGGCGCACGGCGGTTTCGAGTTGATCGGCAGGAAAAGCCGTGTCAATCGCTTTGCTCGTATCGGGTTGAAGCGTCAGGCGCAATTGCAGCACACGCTGCGTTTGTTCGTCGAGCGCCGCTTTGATGTCGGCTGAATCCGGGTGCACTTCGGGCAGCGCCAGTTGTTGTTCTATCGAAATGCGGTCGTAATTGAAACCCCAGAGCCAGTAAAACAGCGCCACTACGGCGCAGCCAAACAAAATGACACGCCTGCCCGCCTGAAGCAAACGCCTGCCAAGTGAATCGGTTCGTGAAACAAAAATGCTCCGAATAGCACGAGCGCCCCACCAGATCAAACCTGCAAAAAGCACGTAGGTAAAAGGAAACGGCAGCCAGCCCGTCAAAAAATCAAGGCCGTAACGAATACCCTGAAAAATACCACGGCTGTACAACTGCTCCGTAAAGCCAGGAAAGGCATGAAAACAGGCGCGCAGCGCCAGCGTCAGAAGCAGAAAAACGAGCCAGAAGTATTTTTTTAGCAATGCCATTTATTTGGTGTAGGATGCATTGTTGCTGAAAAACACTCCTCAATCCCGGTAAAACACTGCATTGGCAAACAGCAGTTTCCCTTGCTGCCAAAAACACCGGAACAAAGGATTGTCGACAAAATATACCACCTGTCCGCTGCCCATCGACTGCACGACACCGATCGGGGTGTTTTTTAGCCGCGACTTGATCTTGCTGCCGATAAAGCCATAACTCTGCAGGTTATCGCCAATGTACAGGGGCGTATCAGAATCGGTAGGCATTTGAAACAGATTGGTATTGGTTTTCAGGGAAAAATAATACGGAGGCAAGCCATAGGCCAGCGGATGGGAATTGTCGACCAGGGTTTTTACGATTGCGCCCGGCAGTTGTTCGCTGGCGCTGGCGCGCTCCCGGGTGATGAACGGCCGCGTCGGATTGAGGGAATCCTTGGGCAATTCCTTGCTTTTCAATGCAAAACCATCTTTGTCGGCAAATGCCTTGACGGCGCCGTCGAATACGATCAGGCGGCCCCCGTCTTTTACCCATTCCTGCACGATATTGAACTGGCGCTCTGACAAATTATAAGAGCCATCGGCAAAAATCAGGGTGGTAAAATCGCTCAAATGAACGCGATGGAGTTTGTCCAGCGACACCGGCGTGACGGGATAGCCCAGTTCGCGCTCGAAATAATACCAGGTTTGACCGTAGGAGTTGGCATCGAGGTCTTCACCATATACCATCGCCACATCGGGCCGTGAAATAGCCGCAAAAGCATCCGAACCCAGGTCGTTGCCTTTTTCAGCCATACCAGTCGACACGGGGAATAAGGGCACCTGAAAAGCGGTGGCCTGTTCGTATAGGATTTGATCCAGTTTTTCGGCCATTTGCCGGTTGTCGTTGCGGTTAACTACTAGCGTGCCTGGTTCGTAGGCTTGTGCGCCAATTTCAAAACCCTTGGTTGCCGTGCGCACTTTCACGCCTTTTTGAAGCAGGGCCGCCACCAATTGCATATCGTTGAGCGAATGACGGTGGAAACACCAGGCGTAGGCACTGGCCGTCGGTTTGGAGTTGGTTACCTGGCGCGGTGCGTATGGCTTTTGTGGTTCCAGGCGCTCTTTGAGGGCATATGCCTCCAGGCCGTGGGCATAGGGCAGCGACCAGGCCGTAATGTCGTACGTTACCGAATCGGTCAGGCGCGATTCGGGTTCCAGCAGCACCTGTGTCAGCACCGATTTGGGCTGATATGCGCTGATAAGGATGTCATTTTCGTCGATCGTGACGGACGTTTCCTTTCCGCTTACATAATCATAGCCCTTGGTGCTGCTGCGCGCGCCGGCACGCCCGAAGCGAATCTGGTGGCGTTGCAGCAGTTGGCAAAATGTTTCAACCTTGTTGGGGTCGTTGGTATTTCGAATAACAAAGGTTTTGTAAACGCCTTGTGGTTGTGTGCTGGTGCGGCGGTAGTATTCCCGGAAATTATCCACCAGCGCGGGCGCATTTTTACTCGTCATTTCGATCGTCGACAAGCAAGTGGTCAGGTGGTGTGCAATGCGGTCGTGCAGCGTCAGCGTATCGTGAATTTCCGTCATAATAGCCCGGCCGCCGCGGGGGCCGCCTGCCTGTTCGTAAGTCATGCCTACACTGCCGTTGTAAATCGGGTACGTGTCGCCGTAGGAGGGGTAAAACAGGTCGAAAATTTCCTTGGTAAAATACAGCCAGCCTTTCTGATCGAAATAACGGGCGTTGTTCTGGCCTATTTTTATCTGAAAATCACGTTGCCAGGGGGTAATGTAATCGTGCAGCGGCTCGGCAGCAGGCGCGAAATAGTAGGGGTCGTTGATGCCCTGCTCATGTACGTCGGGGTGTACGTGCGGGAGCCAGCGATGGTACAACTGTAGCCGGGCGCGGGTTTCGGCCTGTGTGGCCCAGGCCCAGTCGCGGTTCAGGTCGAAGTAATAGTGGTTGGGGCGACCGCCGGGCCAGGGTTCGCGGTGTTCGCGGGCGTCGGGGTGCACATTTTTCAACAAGTTGCCGCTCATGCGGTTCCAACTTGTATAACGGTCATATCCGTCGGGGTTGAGCGAAGGATCGAGAATCACGACCGTATTTTTCAACCATTCGCGGATTTGCGCGTCCGACTGTGTGGCCAGGCGAAAGGCCAGTTCCATGCTGGCTTCGGAGCCCGAGGGCTCGTTGCCGTGTACGCTCATACTGATCCAGATGATGGCCACCGGATTGCTCAGGTCGGGCAGGCCCTCGGTCGTACCTGCGAGGCGCAGGTTGTTGATCCGAATGGCTTCGAGACGAGCCAGGTTTTCAGGGGAGGAAAAATAAGCCACCTGCAAGGGCCGCATTTCGTTCGTCTGACCATACCGTTCCAGTTTCATGGTCGTGGTCGAATTGGCCGCCAGGTACTCGAAGTAGTTCGTCAGCATGTAATGCGGCGTAAATGCTTCTCCCAGGTGGTGAGGCAAAAACTCATCCGGACTTTTTACTTTTTGCTGGGCAAAAGCCGTCTGGATCGTCAATAAAAGGCAAGAGATAGAAATCGTGCGGAAAAAATTCATCCGAAGAGTGTGTGTTTAGATTGCAACGGGCGGGTCATATTGTAGCCGACAAACATCCGTTGTTTTTACGAAAAAATGCCATGTGTATTGTATTTTCCGATCAAACAGGCATTTTTAAGGGCCAACTTTTACATTTGCGGCGATTATCCAGGGCATTTCAAGTATACCTTTTCATTGAAAAAAACATTTTTTGCTTCCGATTTTCACCTGGGCGCCGACGCCCGACTCAGCAGCGCCGAACGCGAACGGCAGGTGGTGCGCTGGCTGCGGCAAGTGGCGCCGGAAGCGGACGCTATTTACCTGGTCGGCGATTTGTTCGAATTTTGGTTTGAATATAAATCAGTGATTCCCAAGGGTTTCAGCCGTTTGTTTGGCGTGCTGGCCGAAATCCGGGATGCCAACATTCCTGTCTATGTTTTTACCGGAAACCACGACCTGTGGATGTTCGGATATTTTGAGCAGGAATTCAATATCCCGGTGTACCACCAGCCAATACAAACGGAAATTTATGGAAAAACTTTTCTGATCGGCCATGGCGACGGACTTGGCCCGAACGACATCGGTTACAAGCGCATGAAAAAAGTGTTTGTACATCCGTTCAGCCAGTGGTTGTTCGGATGGTTTCATCCCGACCTCGGCACGCGACTGGCCAATTTTTCCTCCCAAAAAAGCCGCTCAGCCACCCCGCCCGAAGAGCGCAACTGGCTCGGCGAAGACCGCGAATGGCTGCTGCAATACTGCAATCGAAAAATTGACCAGGGCATCGAGCCGGATTATTTCGTGTTCGGGCACCGGCACCTGCCCATCGACTGGCCACTGAAAAACGGAAAAAGCCGGTATATCAACCTCGGCGAATGGATGTACCACTGCTCCTATGCCGTATTTGATGGCGTGGAGATGCAATTGCGTTTTTTTGAATCGGAGGAGAGTGAGAGAGTGAGAGAGTGAGAGAGTGAGAGAGTGAGAGAGTGAGAGAGTGAGAGAGTGAGAGAGTGAGAGAGTGAGAGAGTGAGAGAGTGAGAGATAAAGTGAATATTTGCAGAGCAAAAGTATAACAATGGAAGAAATACAAGAAAACGAAGCACAGCCGAAACCGGAATGCCTGAACTGCGGCAAAAAAATGCCCCGGAAAGCAACTTTTTGTCCCAATTGCGGGCAGCGTAACAACAAGGGAAAAGTATCGATGTCCGAACTGCTTCGCCGTTTCTGGAGCAATTTTTCCCACCTGGATGGCAAATTTGTCAAGATGTGCTGGCAACTACTGATTCCCGGCAAAGTGACTGCCGAATACTTCGCAGGCCGACAAAAACGGTACCCACACCCCGTGCAGTTCTTTTTTGTTGTGATGTTCTTTTTCCTGCTGTTTTTCAGCAAGGCCATTTCCGAAAAAGAAGGGAACGGCATCCATTTTAGCAAGGGAAATCAAAATGGTATCAACATCGATACAACAGAGTCGCAGCACAGACAGCAGATTAAAAGCGAGATCAACTTCTTTGACCTGCTGAAGCAATATATGCTCGAACAAAAAATCAGGCACAGTTATGACTCCCTGCCCGCCCAGTGGAAAACACCCGTTACACGCCTGGCACTGGATTCAGTTGCTACACTCATCAATAACCCGTGGAAGGAAGAACTGACTACTTTCCGGGAAGCAAGTGCCGACAGCACCAGCACGAGCGACATCGATACGATTCCACTCAATATGATCAACCGACAATTCCGGTTTGCAGTACAAGACATCGTAGAATTGACACCGGATGAATTGTGCGAACGATACGACATTCACGACTGGAAAGATCAAATACTCATCGAGCAAAGTATCAAATCGCTCAAGGATTCCCAAAGCCTTATTCGCACTTATACGGGTAATATGGCCTGGACGGTCTTGCTGCTGATTACGCTTATGTCGTTCATTTTATATTTATTATACATTCGCCAAAAACGATACTATGTAGAGCATTTTGTGTTTTTGATGCACCAGAATGCCGGGGCATTTTTATTGCTGACGGTTGCGCTCATTATCAGGCGTATGGCGCCCGATTATGTAGGCGCCAGCGTATGGGTGCTGCTGGTTTTGTGCATCGGGATAACACTCCTGTTTGCCATGAAGCGTTTCTACAGGCAAGGCTGGATAAAGACCATAGCCAAGTGGCTGATTTACTGCATTTTATATTGCATTAGTTTCCTCATCATTTTTGTACTCAGTCTGATTGCAGCATTTTTGATATTCTGAAACGAGCACTCTACTGCAAAAAAATACGTCTTGTATCTTTGCGCAAAAAAAGAATACGACGCACATCTCCCGGAAAACACATCCAACAGCATCGCATGTCATACGAAACCGTTATCGGCCTCGAAACCCACATACAACTCAGCACCCTCAGCAAAGCCTTTTGCGCAGATGCTGCGGCTTTTGGCGGAGCGCCCAATACCCATACCAGCATTATAAGTCTGGCACATCCGGGTACACTCCCGCGTTTGAATAAAAACGCGGTGGAATATGCCGTCAAACTCGGCCTTGCGCTGGGCTGCGACATCAATCGGTACACCACGTTCGACCGTAAGAACTATTTCTACGCCGACTTGCCCAAGGGGTTTCAAACCACACAGGATCGTGCGCCGGTTTGCATCGGAGGCAGCATTTCCCTGAAAATCGACAAACCAGTCGGAGGTCGCACCAACCCTCGCATTCGCATCCACCATATCCACCTGGAAGAAGATGCCGGAAAAAGCATGCACGACCAGTCGCCCGAACATTCCTATATCGACCTGAACCGGGCGGGCGTGCCTTTGCTGGAAATCGTGAGCGAACCCGACCTGCGCAGTCCCGAAGAAGTGGCCGCCTACATGGAAGAAATGCGGCGCCTGGTGCGCTGGCTCGGCGTTTCCGACGGCAATATGGAAGAAGGATCAATGCGTTGCGACGTCAATATTTCTATCCGTCCGCAAGGAAGCACTACGTTCGGCAACCGCTGTGAAATCAAGAATGTAAATTCCATGCGTTTTGCCAAACGCGCCATCGAATACGAGGTAAACCGACAAATCGGCATCGTGGAAGCAGGCGGAACAGTGGAACAGGAAACCCGCGGTTTCGACGTTGCCAGCGGAACTACCTACTCCTTGCGCGAAAAGGAAAACGCGCACGACTACCGCTATTTCCCTGAACCAGACCTGCCGCCGGTGGTACTGTCAGAACAATTCCTGGCCGATATTCATGCAGCAATGCCGCCTTTACCGGCCGAACTGGAGGCCCGGATGATGCAAACATTCGCTCTGCCGGCATATGATGCGGCGCAACTGACCCAGGATATTGTCACCGCCCGCTTTGCGCTGCAACTTCTGGAAACGGCAAGTGTCCGTAATGCCGGAAATAATTTGAACAAACAAATTGCCAACCTGCTCATCAACAAACTGTTACCCTGGTCTGTTTCTACAGGCGTGGCTCTGGAAGCCTGCCCTGTTCCCCTGGATCACTGGATTGCTTATGCTGAACTGGTAGAATCGGGCAAATTGAGCGCTTCCTCAGCGGCACAACGCCTCTTCCCGGCCATGCTCGAAGCCCCCGAAAACGCTCCGGAGGAACTGGCTACCCGGCTCAATCTGCTGCAAAGCGCCGATAACGACTTCCTCGAACAACTGGTAGACGAAGTGCTTGCACGATTCCCCGATAAGGTAGCCGAATACCGCAAAGGAAAAAAAGGACTGATAGGGATGTTTATGGGCGAGGTGATGAAAAGCAGCAAAGGCAAAGCGGAACCCCAGGCGACGACGAAATTGCTTCAGGAAAAACTGAGTTAGTTATCAGTTATTGGTTATCAGGGTGGTAAGGGACTATTTGAAATGTCTGACACTCTCTATTGTGTAGCCAAAAACATCAGCCAACGGCCCCTTACCACCCCTAATAACCAATAACTTAATAACAAATAACTCAATTATGAAAAAACTACTCACAACCCTTCTCCTCCTCTCAGCCATACAAATCGTTTCGGCACAACAGACGCCTACATTTGAGGAAATGCAACGCCGTTTGCTGCAATTGCAACAACAAATGATGCAAGACCTGCAAAACAACCCCTTCGGCGGTTCTTTTTTTAGCATGCCGGGTGGCGACTCTACCTATACGTTCCGCTTCGATACAACCATCGTAGGCGATAATTTCTCCGGAAGTTTTCATTTCGGGCCTTTTACCAATGACAGTACAGCACAGGGTAATTTTGGGGGCGCGGACTGGATGAACAAGTTTTTCAGCGACGAATTCTGGGGAACATCTCCATCGGAAGACAGCACCGAAGAAAACGACGACGAGCATCTGCTTCCTGAAGAAAGGCTTCGTATGGAAGAAGAACAGGGGCAATCCGGCAAAAAAATGCCCCAAAAAAAGGAGCCCGCTGCGCCAAAGGATGCGGACAAGCCCAAAATCAAGACTGTTCGCATTTGAGATGGCGCATTTCGGAAAGTGTCTAAATAAGCGACAGCCACATGCGCAAGATGCTCATTTATAAGAATTTATAAAAACGACTACTTTAAAAAAGGCGTACGTAGTTGGGCACCTGCGGATTGTTTCGGTTCTTTGTGTCTGGTTTGCAAACGCATACCACAACTTTTGTGCAAACACACTGTTGATACGACAATTTTATCGCACGACAACTCATTACCTGTCATGGCAGCTAGCGAACAAGTGGACGTAATCATTTACCGCGTACGCGAAAGCGGGCTGGAGGTATTTCTGGTGAACCAGGATCATTCCAACCCCGAACAACTCACGGCGCCTACCGCCGATGAGACATCCCCCGAACGCCTCGTCCATTCCTATATAGAACTCGATCCGGTAGATGACGGAAATGGTGCTGTCCGCAAAGCCATTGCTATTGAAGCCGATTGGCACGAAATTCCCTCCCTGCGCGCATTGATGTACGAAGACTATCGGGTGGCAAAGGAAAAAGCCAAACAACACCTGAAAAGTTTTCTCCCTGACATAGAAAAAGGCGCGTATTTTGCTGTAAAAGAGGCCTTTAAACGTGTAATGCCACAGCAATATGCTTTTTTGAAAGAATTGAAAGATATTCTTTCCGATAAAAATCAGACCGGGTATATCTGATTTCCCCCTTCTTTTTTCAAGTATTCTTTTGCAGGAATCGCTTCGGCAGAAACGCGACTTCCCGGCTGCTGCGTGTGTGATAGCGAAGTCGCTATTTGATCTCCGTACGAGAACTTTCGTCGACAGGTTCTGCAAAAAAAGGATCAAATCTGTCGTTCATATCCAAAAACGAGCCGTCTACCTAATTTTTATCCGGGGGCCATTCTTTTCAAATAATATTGCTCATCCTTATAGTGGAGGTGTTTAGTTTATGTCTTTGTAACAAAAGGCGGTTTCTATTGACCCCTTGCTCCTTTAAATGGAGGCTCCTCCCTCGCTGTGTGTCCTTTCCAACATAAAGAAATACTTCAAACGCTGAACAGCGTTGTGAACAAGAGCAAGCTTCACAGAAAGTTTGATTTGGTTAACGGGCCCTGGCGAAAGCGTCGGGGCCTTATTTTTTTACCTGTTTTTTCTGCCAGCGCTCAAAAAATTCCTGGATGCAAGTGCCACTCAATTCTGTGGCCGCGTTAAATAGCACACAAATGCCCACTTTGGCATTCCGATCGAATGCAATTTCTCCTTTATAGCCATTCACAAACCCGCCGTGGTAAATAATGGTGTCGCTTTTGTGCTGCAAAACCCGCCAGCCCATGGCGTAGGCAGCGGCGTCGCGATCGATCCAGTGCGGCATGATGCGGCGTTCCTTGCCGGTTTTTACTACCGGGGTGAATACCTTATCGAGCGTGGCTGGCGATACCACATCCGGTTTGTATCCCAGCAATACCTTGAGCCATTCGCCCATATCGGCAATACTTGCATTGACGCCCCCGGCCGCGGCCGTATTGTAGTAGAGTGTTGAGATGGAATCGGCTACCCATGCCGTGTTGCTGATTCGAATATGCGGACAGGCTTTGTCGGTACAGTCGCGTATGCCCGAATAATCGCAGGAAGCCGTGCGCATACCTGCCGGTCGGAAAATTTTACTGGTCAGCAATTCCTGATAAGTTTGTCCGGTAGCCTTTTTCATCACTTCTTCGATGGCGCAGAAAGCAACGTTCTGGTAACTGAAAAATGCCCCTTCCGCGCCACAAACCGGTGCTTTGGGAAAAAACTCGCTGATGATGCGATGCGTATCGTATCCCTTTTCAATCAGGTTGGTAAAAGCATGATATGGAAGCCCGGTGGTATGCGACAACAGGTGCCAGAGTCTTATGCGCTTGGCCTGCGCCTGGTCGCGCAAGGTGAATTCAGGATAATATTGCTGAACTGGATCGTCCCAGTGAAAAACGTTTTCCTGCACCAGACGGCCGGTCAACACACCCGCGAAACCTTTTGAGAGCGAGCCGATCCGGAATACGGTGTTTTCATCGACAGGTTCGGGCCGACCGAATACGCGTTTTCCGTAACCTTTTATAAAAACAATCTGGGAATCTACCACAATGACTACTGCGGCTCCAGGCGTCTGTGTATTTGCCATTTCCCTGGAAAAGAAATGATCGTAGTCGTCGATAACAGCCTGTGAAGCCGAATCAAGGGCTACTTTTCGCTCGGTTTGTGCCAAGGTTGTTGCACGCGGATCAGGGCCGGGAGCATTGGCGCACTGATACCACGAAAAGGTACCGATCAACAAAAAAACACTAAAAAAGAACGGGGAGGGTGCAGTGGATTGGAACAACTTCATAGCCGGCAAAGGTAAGAAACTGTATTAAAACCCTGCAAACAAGAAGGCCTGCACCACAGACATGGTACAGGCCGGGGAATACTTATCATCGCTTGCTGTAAGGGAAGGACTCGAACCTTCACAGGGCAGTTAGCGACAGCACAAAGATTTGGTGGTCAACCCCAGTCGGCCGAAGCCGGCTTTATGCTGCGTTTATCCTGAACTCCCTACCCCCGAGACAGGAGGGCATGGCTGCCAGATTTCATCACCTCACAAGTTAGTAGTAATTCGAACATGCTCGTTTGCATGTCATTTCGCTGTAAGAGAAGGACTCGAACCTTCACGGGGCGATTAGTCGCGCTTGCGCGGATTTTTCTCGTCTCCCCCACCCCCGAGACAGGAGGGCATGGCTGCCAGATTTCATCACCTCACAGTATAATACAGTATGTCAAAGTAGAACAGTGCTCTTTTGCATTCCTGACAGGACAAAGGTAAAAGCACAGGCGTTTTTATTGCAAATAATTTAATGATTATTTTTAAAATTTACATTTCAACTAATAAAAATTGAATTTTGTTTATCTTTTAATAATTTACCAAAAATAAACAAGGCCAAAATTGACGATCTGCTAATTGCCCAAACAAATGCATACAGGTGCATAAAAAACAAAAACCGGCAGTAGGGTTGCTACGCTGCCGGTTTTGCCATACCTTAAAATTGAACGGATTAAAAATATCAAGGCGAAAACCCAGGCGGGCAGGCCAAAGAATGCACTGCTAATGGAGCCCGAAGGCATAGCAGAGTGCAGATGCTTAATGTCGGAAACAAGGAAATGATTAGGTGGCTGATACAGCCGGGAAGGATATGTGCTGGAATAACGCTCAAAGGTAATCTTCTTTCAGAAAAAACAACACACTTGTTGAAAAAAAATATGTGTTTGAATGTATGTATATTCTTTATGCCGGTCATCTTATCTGATACTCATTCCACACATGTAAACACTTTTCCTATGCGCAACGTCTTTTTTATTCTTCTGGGGCTGTTTTTTCTCTCAAAATCTGTTTGGGCCGACAATCGGGTGACACCTGTTATCACGGAAGTAACGGTATATCGCTCTGGCGCCAAAGTCAGTAGTGTTGCCAGCGTACGCATTCCTGCCGGCAATTCGGAAGTTGTTTTTGAAAACCTGTCTCCCTACTTTAGTTCTACCAGTTTGCAGGTAAAAATAAGTGGCGATGCCACGCTCAATTCTGCGGTTTTTCAAATGAAAACTCCTGGGCCCGGCCCCGAAAATCCGCGCACACCCATACTGCGCGATTCGCTGGTAGGCCTGGGCGACGACCTGTCGCGCATCCGCGATGAACGCGATGTGCTGACCACCGAAAACATGCTGCTGTCGCGCAAAGCCGAACAAATCGGCGCTTACACACCCGGCAATCCGGCATCTATGTCCATTTCCGTAGCCGAACTGCGGGAACTGACGGCCTATTACCGCCAACGTATGCTGGAAATAAAAAACCGATTGCTTGATCTGGCCATTAAAGAGCGTAAAATCAATGAATTATACAAAAAAATTCAGGAAAATCTCGTTCGCCTGCAACCCAATACGGCCAACCAAACTGGCGAAATCGTACTGAAACTAGAAGCCGCAACGGCCCAATCTGTGGAAATTACCTGTACATATGTCGTCACACAGGCTGGCTGGACTCCTATATATGACTTGCGCTCCGAAGGCCTGGACAAGGCGCTCCAACTAGTGTATAAGGCTTCTGTTATAAACCGATCGGGTTTCGACTGGAAAAACGTGCGGCTTCATCTTTCCAGTGCCAACCCTTTGCTCAACAACAATCGTCCTGTGCTAACCCCGGTTTTTGTCGATTTCCGGCCTGTTTATGCCTATTATGACAAAAAGAAACAAATGCCAGAACAACAAGCCACCAATACCTATAACCTGGCACAGGTGCAAAGTGTCGATATGGGGCGTGCCCGAATGGAAGAAAGTATTGCAAAAGACGAACTCGCTTTGATAGATATCGAACCCTTGGAAGAGGAACAAGACGACCCTCTGCTTGCCAATTTTGACTTGCCCAAGCCCCAAACCATCCTCACCGACGGGCAGGCGAATGTTATCACTGTCGAAGAAAAAGACATGCCTGCTACCTATGAATACCATGCCGTTCCCAAACTCGACCCGGCCGTTTTTCTGCTGGCAAAAGTGGCCGATTACGGGAAATACAACCTGCTACCCGGCACAGCCAACATCTTTTACCAGGACACCTATGTGGGCCAAACTTTTGTGAACCCGCAAACCGTAGCCGATACACTTCTGATTTCGCTGGGCCGCGATGAACAAATCACCATCAAACGGGTACAGCCCAAGGACTTCACCGAACGCCGGAAAAATTTTAATTCCAGCATCCGCGAAACGTATGCTTTCGAAATTGCGGTAAAAAACAATAAATCCGTGCCCGTACAAATCGAAATCCTCGACCAAATTCCGGTGTCTAAACAAAAGGAAATTGAAGTCAGCCTGGAAGAAAAAGACGGCGCCGAATACAACGAAACCTTCGGCAAACTGAAATGGAAATTGCAAATTCCAGCCAATCAAAACAAACGGGTACAATTTTCCTATTCGGTGAAATATCCCAAAGACAAACCCGTACAAATGATTAGAGAGTGAGAGGTGAGAGAGTGAGAGAAGTGAGAGGGTGAGAGGTGAGAGGTGAGAGAGTGAGAGGTGAGAGAGTGAGAGGTGAGAGAGTGAGAGAAGTGAGAGGGTGAGACAGTGAGAGGATTCATGACCACCACGTCATAGCCCTGAAAGGGCGTATCCAATAGCCCAGGGCAACGCCCTGGGGGCGGCGGGGGCGGCGGGGGCGGCGGGGGCGGCGGCGGCGGGTCAGAGGGTACACAATGAAGGATTCCCGTCAAAATGTCAAAATTTGATATAGTTTTGAGCCATTCAAAAAATTCCCCAAATGGAATAAAATTTTGGCATCAAAACGGGAATCCTCATACTCCATTCATGCAAGAAATCCTGATTCAACCCTCGCTATGAACTTCGCACAATACTTACGTTCCCTGCAAATCCTTTTCATCGCCTTGCTCGCAGGCCAGGTCATCGTCTGCACAGTCCTGTATTTTGTGTATGAACCCCAGGAAGTAACCTTCTTTTTCCGGGAAGCATGGCTGGAAAAAGTGTGGCCTCTGGTTTTGATTGCTTTAATAGCCTTTGCATTCTTCCTGAATCGCCGCAAACTGGAATCTGCCCGATCGAACAACGCTTTATCCGGCAAACTGGCCGACTACCGGATAGCATCCATCATGAAATGGGCCATGACAGAAGGCGGTACACTCATCAGCGCACTGATCTTTTTTGAAAGCGGCAAAGAGATATTTTTGGTCATGGCCGGCACAACCATCGCTTATTTTGCCACCCAATTTCCTTCGCGTTCCCGCTTGGTAAACGAACTGGACCTCTCCGCCAACGAGCAAATAACCCTCGACGACCCCAGCGCCGTAGTGTTCGAATCGCCTCGTTAAAGCATGGACGCCCAAAAAAGCAAGCAATTCAGCCCCGTTGCCGCCCGAAAAGCCCGTTTCTTCAAAATATTATTTCGGTTTAGAAAAAGTAAGTCCGATAGATTGTTTTACCGGAAACTTTGCTACTTTTGCGCGGCTTTTTAAAGAGACGGCGCTTGCCACTGCTGCAATATTCTGCCAATAGCGGTAAAAAGGCGCTTGAAACCAAACATCATTTCGTTCTATGGCTAATATCGGTCGTATTAAACAAATCATCGGCGCTGTTGTAGACGTCGACTTCAGCGGTCCAGACAGTAAACTACCGGAAATTCTCAACGCGCTGGAAGTAACTCGCCCCGACGGCACGAAACTTATTCTTGAAGTACAACGCCACCTCGGCGAAAATGGTGTTCGTACGATCGCCATGGACTCTACCGACGGTCTGATGCGTGGCGTAGAATGCGTCGACACAGGCAGCCCGATCTCCATGCCTACCGGCGACGCCGTACGCGGCCGCCTCTTCAACGTAGTAGGCGAGGCCATCGACGGTATCGGTAAAGTGGAAAAAGGAAAATCTTCCTATGTGATCCACCGCAAACCGCCTACCTACGAGGAACTCTCCACGGAGCGCGAAATCCTGTACACTGGTATCAAGGTAATCGACCTGATCGAGCCATACGCAAAAGGTGGTAAAATTGGTCTGTTCGGTGGTGCAGGTGTAGGCAAAACGGTACTGATTATGGAATTGATCAACAATATCGCCAAAGCCTACGAAGGTATGTCGGTATTCGCCGGTGTAGGCGAACGTACCCGCGAAGGAAACGACCTCCTGCGCGAGATGATCGAATCCAATGTAATCAAATACGGCGAAGACTTCAAACACTCGATGGAAGAAGGCGGCTGGGATTTGAATAAAGTAGATAAAAACGAACTGGCCAAATCGCAGGCTACCCTCGTATTCGGTCAGATGAACGAACCACCCGGCGCCCGCGCTCGCGTGGCCCTGTCCGGTCTGACCATGGCCGAGTACTTCCGCGATGGCGACCTCAACGACCCTTCCGGCGGCCGCGACATCCTTTTCTTCGTAGACAACATCTTCCGTTTCACGCAGGCAGGTTCCGAAGTATCCGCTCTGCTCGGTCGTATGCCGTCTGCGGTAGGTTACCAGCCTACGCTGGCTACCGAAATGGGTATCATGCAGGAGCGTATCACCTCTACCAAACGTGGTTCTATCACGTCTGTACAGGCGGTATATGTACCTGCCGACGACTTGACTGACCCGGCCCCCGCCACTACCTTCGCGCACCTGGACGCAACGACGGTATTGAGCCGTAAAATTGCAGCCCTGGGTATCTACCCGGCCGTTGACCCGCTCGACTCCACTTCGCGTATCCTTGATCCGAAAATCATCGGCGACGAGCACTACCGCTGCGCACAGCGCGTGAAAGCCATCCTCCAGCGCTACAACGAACTGCAGGATATCATCGCCATTCTCGGTATGGAAGAACTCTCCGACGAAGACAAACTCGTGGTAAGCCGCGCTCGCCGTGTACAACGCTTCCTGTCGCAGCCCTTCCACGTTGCCGAGCAGTTCACCGGCCTGAAAGGTGTACTCGTTCCGATCGACGAAACGATCCGTGGCTTTAACATGATCATGGACGGCGAACTCGACCACCTGCCTGAAGCAGCATTCAACCTCGTCGGCACGATCGACGACGCGATTGCCAAAGGCAAGAAAATGCTCGAAGAAGCCTCTAAATAAGAGTTATGAGTTAGGAGTTATGAGTTATGAGTTTTACTCACTTTGCTTTTGGTCACTTGAATGAAGATGCCAATAGCAAAGTGAGTAAAACTCATAACTCATAACTCACAACTCATAACTCATAATTCATTATTAGAATTATGAACCTTATTGTTCTCTCTCCCGACCAGGAAATATTCTCCGGCGCTGTGAAATCCGTTCAGGTGCCCGGCGAACTTGGCAGTTTTCAAATGCTGGAAAACCATGCACCCATCGTTTCCTCGCTGGTAAAAGGTGTGGTGAATGTGGTGAAGGCCAATGGCGAAAAAATGAGTTTCAACGTGGACGGCGGATTCGTCGAAATGTTGAACAACGAAGTATCGCTGCTGGTGTCCGGTATCAAGGAATAATTACGGAACACAACCGTTTGGTTTCAGACGGTTCAGATACGTCCCGCATTTTTCAGGCTTGAAAAATGCGGGATTTTTGTTTCTACCCTGCTGCGTTTGCAAGCCACGGAAAAGGCATTATTTTGTCGGGTCTTTTCATCTACCCTCTTCCCAACATGGTTCGCAAACTGCTCGTTTCCACACTGTTGTGCATCGTTTCGCTGCACCTCACAGCCCAAACCTCCCGCTTTATTTCTGTCAAAAAAACCGAGATCATCGGTGTCGATGGCAAACCATTTCACATGCGCGGCACAAACCTGGGCAATTGGCTGGTGCCGGAAGGATACATGTTCAAATTCAAACACAGCAGTTCGCCCCGCCTCATCCAGGAAGTGGTGAATGAAATGGTTGGGCCAGATGCCGCCAATGCTTTCTGGAAAAAGTACCTCCAAAACTACATTACCCGGGAAGACATTCACTACCTGAAATCGATCGGGATGAACTCCATCCGCATTCCGTTTCATTACAAACTATTTACCAACGAAGACTACCTCGGCGGGCGCGGCGAAAAGCGCGGCTTCGAACTCATGGACCGCGTCATCGGCTGGTGCAAACAGGAAGGGCTGTATGTACTACTGGATATGCACTGCGCCCCGGGCGGGCAAACGGGCGACAATATCGACGATAGTTGGGGTTATCCGTACCTGTTCGAAAACGCTGAAAGTCAGCAACTTACCATCAACATTTGGCGCAAGATCGCCAGCCATTACAAAAACGAACCGATCGTGCTGGGCTACGATTTGCTCAACGAGCCTATTGCCCACTATTTCGATGCCAGTGTGCTGAATCCGCTGCTGGAGCCCCTGTACAAACGCCTCGTAAAGGCCGTGCGCGAAGTCGACAAAAACCACCTGATTTTCCTTGGCGGCGCGCAGTGGGACTCTAATTTCAAGATTTTCGGTCCGCCATTTGATTCCAAACTGGTGTACACCTTCCACAAATACTGGACGGCCACCACCATCGACGTCATCCAGGATTACATCGACTTCCGCGACAAATACCAGGTGCCGATTTACTGTGGAGAAACGGGCGAAAACACCGACGAATGGGTGATGCAGTTCCGCAAATTGCTGGATGAGCAGCATATCGGCTGGCATTTCTGGCCGTACAAAAAAATGGATAATACACGTGGCATCGTCACGTTCCCCCGACCGGAAAACTACCAGATGGTGATAGACTTTGCCGATACTACGCGCACGACTTACGAGCAGATACGAAAAGTAAGCCCGAATGGCAGCAAGGTAGCCCAGCAGGCGTTGGATGGTTTTCTGGAGAATTGCAAATTCAAAAACTGTACAGGGAATAAGGGATATATCGAAGCGTTAGGATTTGATTAGAGGGTGAGAGGGTGAGAGAGTGAGAGGGTGAGAGAGTGAGAGAGTGAGAGGGTGAGAAGGTGAGAGGGTGAGAGAGTGAGAGAGTGAGAGGGGCGTAGAGTACACGGTGTACTCTACGCCCCTCTCACTCTCTCACCCTCTCACTCTCTCACTCTCTCACTCTCTCACTCTCTCACCTCTAATTATTGAGCATTACCGGCATCACCAGCATCAATATCTCCCGGTCATTGTTATTCTCCTCCACCGGCGTGAGGATACCGGCGCGGCTGGGCGTCGAGAATTCCATTCTGACTTCCTCGCTGTCGAGCACGCCGAGCATTTCGGCCAGAAAGCGGGCGTTGAAGGCAATTTTCATCGGGCTGCCGTCAAAATTGCAGGTAAGTTGCTCGGTGGCTTCGTTCGAGAAGTCGAGGTCTTGCGCGCTGACAGTCAGGCTTTTATCATTCACGTCGAGCACCACCTGGTTGGTGGTTTTGTTGGCGTAGATCGCGATACGTTTCAGCGAATTCTGGAAATCGCTGCGGCTCAGCGTCATTGAATTGGGGTTATCCACCGGAATGACGGCATTGTAGTCGGGGTAGCGTGCATCGATGAGGCGACACACAAGGTGGATGGAGCCAAATGAGAAAAACGCATTGGCCTTATTAAACGAAATCGTCACGCCATCGCTGGCAGGCAGGGCGTTTTTGAGCAGATTGAGCGCTTTTTTCGGTACGATGAACGAAGTAGCCACTTCGCCGGCCAGTTGGTGCGTGGTGTACTTCACCAGTTTGTGCGCATCGGTTGCCACACAAATCAGTTTGTTCATATCCACCTGGAAATACACGCCGGTCATCGCCGGACGCAGTTCGTCGGACGAAGTTGCGAACACCGTTTTGTTGATGGCTTCCAACAGGTACTGGCTGTTGAGTTTCACCGTGTCCACGCTGTCGGGCTCCGGAATATTCGGGAAATCGCTGCCATTTTCACCTGCCAGGCGGTATTTCCCGTAGGAGGAGGTGATTTCGATACCCCAGTTGTCGGGCTGCACCGTTACGGTGATGGGTTGTTGCGGCAGAGCCTTCAAGGTATCCAGCAGGATTTTGGCTGGAATAGCCACTGAAAAGTCATCATCGGCCAATACTTCGATCCCTGTAGCAATGCTGGTTTCAAGGTCGGTAGCGGCAATGGTGAGTTTTTTATTTTCAATTTTAAACAAAAAGTCTTCCAGGATGGGCAATACCGGGTTAGAACCGATCGCGCCGGAAGCGATTTGCAACTGTTTCAGTAATTCGGTAGAAGAAACGCTGAATTTCATGCGTCAGGATTGGATTTTAGTTTTGGAAAGGCTCTGCCTTTAACGCGCAAATGTAACCTGTCTTGCGGGTCTTTTGTGGTTAAAAAACTAACAAGGTGTGGAAAAAAAAGTCCTGAGTCGTAAGTCCTGAGTCCTGAGTCTGTAGAGTACACCGCATAATCATAGCATCTCTAACCGTGAATGCCAAAAGTACAAAGGTGTACTCTACAGACTCAGGACTCAGGACTTACGACTCAGGACTATTCCAGCACCACCAGCACAACCCGCCGGTTCCACTTCCGGTTTTCCGGCAAATCGATTACCGTGCCATCGGCTTGATCTTCGCCGTTGGGCGCTACGGGATCGGCTTCTCCGAACACTTTTATGAACATACGGTCGGCACGAATGCCTTTATTAATCAAATAGTTGCGTGCAGCGCGGGCACGTGCGCCCGCCAGTTCGACATTTGCTTGCGGGCTGCCGATGCCATCTGTATATCCAAGAATATTAAGCCGGAAGGACTTGTTTTTGATCAGTCTCAAAGCCACTTTATCGAGTTCGGAGCGGGTGGCAGTCGTAAGTGTCGACAATCCGAAATCGAAATAAACATTCCGGACATTCGCATCTGGATCGGGGATAAACAACACGCCGTTTCGGAAGTAAGGACAGTTGATTTCACACAGGATACGTTGTTCTTCCAGGTCGATCACCGTAGCAAATGGAAAGCCTTTGGCAACCAAATCCTGTTTTACCGTTTCTGCTTCCTGTCGGGTGGCATAGGCGCCTGCAAAATAACGGTACACCTTCATTTGGTCCAGGGTTTCCAGATACGCCTCCACGCCGCGGTCGGTGAAATAAGACGCTTTCATGGGTTCTTCAAATGCCGCAATCTGCACACGAAAATCCTGCGCAAACGAAAATGAGGGAATCAGAAGAACAAAGGCAAAGGAAAGGTAGTGGCGCATAGGAACACGGATAACGCGGATGGTAAACGAATTTACACAGATTTCGTGCCGTAAAGGTACATCTCAAACCACTTTCCAGTCATTCCCCCAATTTTGATTTTTTGAAAACAGGTGAAATTTTACCTTCGCTTCGCCTTGTCCAAATTATACCGGTTTGAATGCCCTCTTCATCAGTCAAAAATGCTGCACTGTACATCACCATGAAAAAAGTCAACCTTTTCGTTCTTCTTATTGCCGGTTTGCTGGCGCTTTGGTTTTTTGCCAGCCGGGGCACCCACGCATCGGCCCCTGCGCGCCCCAATGATCCCTGGGTTTTTCGCTCTGTTATCGACAAGCAACCCCGTATGATCACTTTTGCTTTGCACAACAACATGTGGGTGTCGTATTCTACCGACTCCTGTTCGCTGTACAAGGCCTGGCCGGGTGGCGTCGATTTCACCGGAGCGGTGTACAATATGCGGCACGGCCCGCAACCCATGAGCGTCGGCGCCGCGTGGATGGAGAACAAAAGCCGCCAACCCTGGCAAGTAAATATCAACGGCAAATCGGAAATGCCGCGCACCGATTACAAAGGCCACCGTTATTTGAAAGACGGCAGCGCCGAAATCATGTACGACCTGGTGCTTGCCGACGGACAGCGCATTCGCATCAACGAACGCCCCGACTATGTAGAAATCGACCGCCAACGCGGTTTTCAGCGCACTTTCACTGTTGAAAATGCCCCTGCAGGCGCCAGTATTGTGCTGCATGCCGATATTTCATCGGTCGCCGATCCTTCGGCCATTACCACAGATGGCGACTGGAAATCTACCAAACAAACCCTCATCAACAATCCGTACAACTTACGGGCCCTCCATATCGAAGGCGATCTAACGTTGCAAAACGACCACCCTACCCGACTGACGGCTATGTTCGTGAGCCATCCGCTGGTGCCCAACCCATTCGATGCCGACCGGCTGGCACAAGAGGAAGGCGAAACCGGCGCTGGCAATATCAGTGCCGGTGAAAAACTCATGGCTAAAAGTGACTGCCGCACCTGCCACAACCCCGAGGTACAAACAGTGGGGCCAGGCTTCCGCCAAATCGCCGAACGTTATAAAAACGAGCCACCCATCGTGGAAAAACTCGTGCAAAAAGTCATCAAAGGCGGCGCAGGCGTGTGGGGGGTAGCGGCCATGAGCGCCCACCCCGACTTGCAACCCGTGGATGCAACGGCCATGATCAACTACGTTCTTTCCCTGGACAAAGGTGAAGACGATGGTGAAGGCAGCAGCGGTAGCAAACAACTGGGCGATATTCCGGAGTCGTCGTGGCTGAAACCGGATGTTTCCGTTGGCGACAAAGAAGTAGCAGCAGGCCTGACGGTTCGGGCATTCAACCTTAGCAAATCGCCCCAGTCGCTCAAAGAAATCAATTTCGAAGGAACACCTACGCTTACTGCCATTGCTGCCAATATCAATGCTTCCGGTTCAGATTTTGGCCCGTTCAAAGACAATTTTGCCCTGCTGGCAGAAGGGTATATGTTTCTGGATAAAGACGACAATATCCTGTTCCAACTCGGCAGCGACGATGGCAGCCGCCTCCTGATCGATGGCAAGGAACTCATCAACCACGACGGCCCGCACGGCATGGATCCAAAAGAAGCCGAGGTGGCATTGCGCGCCGGATACCACCCCATTCGGGTGGAATATTTCCAGGGTGGCGGCGGCCGCGGTATTCAGTTGAAATGGGCGCGTTTTGGCAATACAGAAATGAATGTAGTGCCCGAAAATGCGTTTTTCCACAAGCGATCCGATGCACTCGCCGACGCTCCGGCCATTATGGGCGGCTCCGCCTCGCTCCCCGGCGACGGTGCGCCATTGCAGGATGTGCATCCGGCGTATACCCTCACGCAGGCCCGCCCCGATGAATTTCTGCCAAAAGTATCAGGCATGGATTTCCTGCCCGACGGCCGATTAGTGGTGTCTACCTGGGATGCCATGGGCGCCGTGTATGTGCTCGACCATGTCGATTCCGGCGACCCATCCAAAATAAAGGTAAAACGCATCGCCGAAGGCCTGGCAGAGCCCCTGGGTATCAAAGTGGTGGATGGTGTCATCTATGTGCTTCAGAAACAGGAACTTACCAAACTTGTCGACAATGATGGCGACGATATCATCGACGAGTACCACTGTTTTGCCAAAGGCTGGCGCGCCTCTGCCAATTTCCACGAATTTGCATTCGGGCTGGTCTATAAAGATGGGTATTTCTACGCTACGCTTGCCATTGCGATCATGCCCGGTGGCGCCAGCGCGCGCCCGCAAGGCCCCGATCGTGGCAAGGTGGTGCGCATCAGCGCCAAAGATGGCAGTATCGAATTCCTGGCGCGCGGCCTGCGCACGCCCGATGGCGTAGGTATTGGCCCCGATGGCGAAATATTTATTGCCGACAACCAGGGCGACTGGCTGCCGTCGTCCAAAATTCTGCACCTCAAGCCGGGTGCGTTTTTTGGCTCCTTTGCGGTGGACAGTGCTACGGTGGCACAAATGCCTATTCAACAACCCGTTGTGTGGCTCCCGCAAGATGATATTGGAAATTCGCCCACCCAGCCCGTTGTACTCAACGACGGCCCTTACAAAAACCAGTTGATCCATGGCGACGTATGCTATGGCGGCTTGCAGCGGGTATTCATGGAAAAAGTAAACGGCGACTACCAGGGCTGTGTATTCCGCTTTACCCAAGGACTGGAAGGTGGCACGCACCGCCTCGTGTGGGGCCCCGACGGCGCCTTGTACATTGGCATGATCGGAAACCCCGGCAACTGGAGCCAAACCGGTAAACTCTGGTACGGACTGCAACGCATGAAATACAACGGTCAGTCGGCCTTTGAAATGCTGGCGGTGCGTGCCAAAACCAATGGCGTGGAAATAGAATTTACCGAACCCTTGCGCCCCGGCGATGGCTGGGAACCCACCCAATATGGCGTTCACCAGTGGTGGTACAAACCCACCAACAACTACGGTGGCCCGAAAATGGACGAACAGGAACTAGCAGTGAAATCAGCCAGTGTTTCCGCCGATCGCAAAAAAGTATTCCTGGAAATACCAGGCATTCAGCCCAAACACGTGGTACACATCCACCTGCACGGACTTCCTGCCAGTGAATATGGCAACGGCCTGTGGACATCCGAAACATGGTACACCATGAATGCCATTCCCGCAGCCGATTTTGGCACAGTACTGCCCCGCCCTGCTCCCGTGCAGGTGGCCGACAACACCCTCAGCGAACGCGAAAAAGCGGAAGGCTGGGCGCTGCTGTTCGATGGAAAAAGTATCGACCAATGGCACAATTACGGCAAAAAAACCATCGGAAAATCATGGATTATCAGCGATAACGCTATCCACCTCGATGCCCGGCCCAATCCGGATGGCGGCTGGCAGACAGCCGATGGCGGCGACCTGGTGTCCAATGAAGAATACGGCGATTTTGATTTTCAATATGACTGGAAAATCGGCGACTGTGGCAACTCGGGTGTTTTCTTCCACGTATCGGAAGTGCCGGATAAATACCCCTACGGCTGGATGACTGGCCCGGAAATGCAGGTGCTGGACAACACCTGTCACCCCGACAGCAAGTTTCCGAAACACCGTGCCGGCGACCTTTATGATTTTATCGAATGCAAATACGTGACCGTAAGACCTGCCGGCCAATGGAACCATGCGCGCATCGTTTTCCGCGATGGCAAACTGGAGCAATGGCTTAATTATCGAAAAGTGGTGGAAATACAAATGTTTGAAAACGGGAAACCTACCAAACAATGGCTCGATCTGATCGCTGCCAGTAAATTCCCGAAAATACCGGCGCCCGATTTTGGTCTGCAAACCAAAGGTCGAATGGCCTTGCAAGACCATGGCAACCTGGTGTGGTTCAAGAATTTGAAAGTGAGAAAACTGTAGATGTATGATTTCCGATTACATGATGTACGATGTACGATTGGATTTTGGATGGAAGATTTTTGATGGATAGAGATGCCTCAATCAAAAATTTTCTATCCAAAATCCAATCGTACATCGTACATCATGTAATCGGAAATCATACATCAATTATCCTCCCCAAACCCTGCGTCCGGCTTCTTCGCCGGCGACTTTTTGGCATTCGGGTCTGTGGGAGCGCCGCCATTTTCAGGCGCTTCGTCGCCATAAATATCCGGTGCAAATTCTTCCTCGTCGCCCACCGGGCCGGCAGCATCCTGATAGGCAGCACAATTCAAATCAATGCCCAGTTCACCCGGCGGACGCTGGAACCGTGCGTTGTAATCGTAGCCTGATTTGGGGTCTTTTTCCAGTTTTTGGAAGAAGGATGCCACGATGGGTCGGGCAAGACGGGAACCTTGGCCATCTGCAAGGCTCAAGAAGCGAATCCAGCGGTCTTCACCACCCACCCAGGTACCTACCACGAGGCGTGGCGTGACGCCCATAAACCAGGCGTCGGTGTAGAAGTTGGTAGTACCGGTTTTGCCGCCGATGTCGCTTTTCAACGTGTTGACTACTGGTGCGCCCTGCACATTGTATTTGAGCATCTGCGTCATCACATAGGTAGCATTGGCGGGCAGCGCCACCCGTTCTTCGGGCATGGAACGGTATATGACCCGGCCGTTTTTGTCTTCAATTTTTTTGATGACGATCGGTGCTCCGTACATGCCCTTGTTGGCAAAAGTGGAATATGCACCTGTCATTTCCCAAACGGTCAGGTCGGCGGCGCCGAGGCAAATGGCTGGTGAGCCGCGCGGTATGCGATTGGAAGCCGAGTCGATGCCCATATTGTTGCACAGGCCGCGCACAGGTTCGGTGTCGCCCATTTGTTTCATCAAATAGGCGCTCACGGAGTTGACCGAATTTTTGAGTGCCTCTTTCAAATTGAGCCGTGCGCCGGAATAGGAACCTGTCGAGTTTTTAGGCGTCCAGTCCACCACATTGGTGAAATTCTGGTAGCGGGCGGGAATTGTTACGGGCTGGTCGTACACCTGAAAACAGGGGCTGATACCTTGCTGTGCGATGGCTGTGGCATACACAAACGGTTTGAAAGTAGAGCCTACCTGGCGGTTGGTGCGAATGTGGTCGTATTGAAAATGGCGGAAATTGATGCCGCCTACCCAGGCTTTCACTTCGGAAGTGGTCGGGTCCATGGCCAGCAAGCCCGTTTGCAGGAACATACGGTGGTAACGCAGGCTGTCCATAGGCGACATGATCGTATCCTTTTCCAGTTTTGGGTTGTTCCAGGTAAAGACCTTCATTTTGGTCTTTTGCGCATATTCTTTTTGTACGGCGCTCCGAAGGGCCTGGTATTGGGTTTTGATTTTGGGCCACTCCTTTCCCGACAGGATTTTGCGGTATGCAGCCGCCTGATCTACCGTAATTTCGCGAGTGGTCAGCATTTTGGTAATGGCCCCGTCACTGGCGTCTTCTTTCAGCATACGTTCGATATCGATATCGCGCAGGGCAAAATCATAACGATCCTGCACATCTTCCGAAATCTGGTCGAAGTACTTGGGCCACAGCATCTGGAATCGGTCGCCTTCACGCACGAGTTTCCACAAAGCGTCTTTGCGGATTTGTAGTTCCTCGGCGCCCGCATCGCCGCTGCGATACGTCCAGGGGTCGCGTCCTTTCCACACCTGGAAAAAACGGCTTTGTGCTTTTTTCATCTGTTCCTCCATCGCCGCTTCTGCATATTGCTGGTAAACGGGGTCGATGGTGGTGTATATTTTCAGACCGTCCTTGTAAATATCGTATTTGGAACCATCGGGGCGGCGGCTTTCAGGCTCGTTCAGAATTCGATACAGGTCTTTTTTCAGTTCGGAGCACAGATACGGGGCTTTGTCGTCGGTGAAATTGACCTTTTTAAACCGGCTCATATCCAGCGGCAGCACTTTCAGGCTATCGAATTGCGCCTCGGTCAGCACATCGTTGTTGCGCATTTGCGCCAGCACGATCCAGCGGCGCCGGATGGTGCGGTCGGGGAAACGATTGGGGTTGAAATACGATGGATTTTGCAACATACCGATCAACACAGCGGCTTCCTGAATGCTCAGGTTTTCAGGTGTTTTCCCAAAATACACTTCCGCAGCCGCATGAATACCATATGCATTGTTGATGAAGTTAAACTGGTTCAGATACATGGCGATAATCTCTTCCTTGGTATAGGAGCGTTCCAGTTTAACCGCCGTAATCCACTCACGCAACTTCATGTAGACGAGTTTAAACGTCTTTTCAATTTTGCCCATTCCCTTAAAATCGCGATCGGAATATAGATTCTTGGCCAATTGCTGGGTAATGGTGGAGCCACCACCCGAACTTTGGTCGGCCATCAACACCGTGCGAAAAACCACGCGCCCTACGGCACGGGCATCGATGCCGCAATGTTCGCGGAAGCGCACATCTTCCGTGGAAATGAGCGCGTCTACGAGGTGTGGACTCAGGTCTTCATACGCCACTGGAACCCTGTTTTCGATAAAATAACGCCCCAGCACCGAATTGTCGGCCGCAAGTACCTCGCTGGCTACTGCCGAAGCAGGGTCTTCGAGTTCACGAAATGACGGGATAGCGGTAAAGTTGATGACTACAAAAAGTATCGTCACGGCAATCATGCCGCCGATCAGCAACCGCCAGGTCCAGCGGATGATTTTTTCGTACAGTGGTTGGCGTTTTTCCTGAAGTGCGGCTTTGATGGTAATGAGTCGCTGTGGTTCAGACATGGTATGATGGGTTGTTTTGTTGCGGAACAAAGGTAGTATTTCCAACAAAATATATGAACGTACATGGCGACGAAATCAGCCGAGGGTTATTCAGGTGGTGGTATGGACTTTAGTCCGTCGGGACAGCGCCTTTTAAGGCGCTTTATTCATAATTTTTGTTTTGAGCGCCATAAATGGCGCTGTCCCGACGGACTAAAGTCCATACCACCACCTGAATAACCCTCGGCAGGTTGAAAAATGCAGCAGGTATTTGGTGATAAGAGAAATTAAAAAAACCGTTGAACACAAAACATTGTTGCTTTGTCCGCTGAAATGTTCACCTGGCTTCTATTCTCCACCCTGCTCACCCTTGCCTACATCGCCGTCATGCAAGTGTATCTGTATGGCTGGCGGCAAACGCCCGAATGGAAAATTCCGGATGGCTGGATACCCGAAACCAAGGTGACGGTATTGATTCCGGCCCGCAATGAAGCCTTACATATCCAGGACTCTCTTGCTTCCATCACTTCAGGAAATTACCCCTTTCACTTGCTGGAAATCATTGTACTCGACGACTTTTCCAACGACGAAACGGCACAGGTAGCCACACAATTCGCACTTTCCCATGCAGAAAAGACACAGATAAGGGTAGTCCGCCTCGCCGATTTTCTGCCAGCGGAATACGCTTATCAGGCCAATAAAAAACGAGCCATTGAATACGGGGTCGAACACGCCTCCGGGGAAATTATCGTTACGACTGATGCGGATTGCATAATGGGGAAATTTTGGCTGAGTACAATAATTTCCAAACTAAAATACCCCGGGCCGTCGGCTCCTTTGCTGCTCACTGGTCCGGTACTGTTTCATCGCGAGCGAAATCTGTTGCAATATTTCCAGTCGCTCGATTTATTGGGCCTCATGGGCATCACGGCCGCTGGCATACGCCTCGGGTTTCAGCGAATGGGCAACGGGGCCAATCTGGCCTATTACAAATGGCTGTTCGGGGCTGTAAACGGATACGAAGGCAATCGCGGGACGGCCTCAGGCGACGACATGTTTCTGATCCAGAAGGTAGCCGCGCAATACCCTGGCAGGGTGGCTTTTTTAAAAAACGAAGCGGCAGCAGTGCGCACTGAATCGCCTGCTGACCTGCGGTCATTCGTACAACAACGCCTGCGCTGGGGCACCAAAAATGCCGGGCTGCCGGAATGGCCGGTGCGCCTGGTGCTGTTGTCGGTGTTTTTGTTTTGCTGGAGCCTGTTTGGCAACCTGGTCGGGGCATGCACCGGTCAAACATTCTGGATACAAGTATTTGTTATTCAGGTACTTGCAAAAGCAATTTCTGACTGGATGCTGCTCTCCACCATGTGCAGGTATTTCGGGCGAAGCCAATTGCTCCAACAATTTTTCCCGGCGTTTTTATTGCACACCTTGTATATACCCTTGATCGGTGCGGGTAGCCTTTTTATGAAAAACTATCAATGGAAGGGCCGTAGTGTTGGCTCCACCGAGAAGAAAAATAAAGGCGAATAGCACAGGCTTAGCCGGAAATACGTACTTTTGCGCGCCTTTTTGGCGGGCGACCCCTAAAAGCACCAAACCTATCATCAATCATTCAACAACTCGACAGAAAATGGCAACGACGGCAGACATCCGAAACGGCCTGTGCATTGAACTCAACAACGACATCCTGAAAGTCATCGACTTTTCCAAATTTCAGGTTGGTCGCGGCAGTGGCAAAGTATGGACGAAATTAAAAAGCACCACTACCGGTAAAGTAATCGAGCATACTTTCCAAAGCGGTCACAACATCACCGAAGTGCGGGTGGAACGCCGCAAATTCCAATACCTCTATCCTGAAGATGGTGGCTACCAACTGATGAATCAGGAAACCTACGATCAGATTTCGGTACCGGAAGACATGATCGACAACGGTAAATTCCTCAAGGAAGGCGACGTGGTGGATGTGCTGTTCCATGCCCAGAAAGAACAAATGCTTTCGGTGGAATTGCCGCAAACCGTGATCCTCAAAATCACCTACACCGAACCGGGTCTGCGCGGCGACACTGCTACCAATACCCTCAAACCGGCTACCGTCGAAACCGGCGCCGAAGTGCGTGTCCCGTTGTTCTGCGATGAAGGCGATTTGATCAAAATCGACACCGCAACCGGCGCCTACATGGAACGCGTAAAAAAATAAGAGCGTTTCGTTCGTTTGTTCCCGAACAGACGTAATATTGGAGCCCCAATTTATCTGTGGTACTCCATATCTCTACCTGTGGACAAAACAAGATCGAAACATGACCAATGCATTGTGTGCCAGCATGCAATGCAAGACGACGGGGGAGAGAGGAAAAATTTTTCGCAGGAAAGATTTTTTCTTTGCTCCCTCTGTTTTTTTTTGCAGTTGTAAAAACAATCTTTCGACATGGATTTCAACCAGATACAAGAACTCATTCGGATGGTGAGCAAGCACAAACTCTCCGAATTTTCCCTGAAAGAAGGGGATTTTAAACTCGTTATCCGCAACCAGACCGCTGGCGGCGAATCGTACGTCAGCGTAGCACCTACCATGGTGCCCGTTCCTCAACCGGTTGCCGTGGCCCCCGTTGCACCAGCGCCTGCCGTTCCGGCGGCTCCGGCCAAAGCAGAACCCGCCGCCGCTCCGGCTGCCGCGCCCGCTGCTGATGACGACAACAATCCGCGCTACAAACAAATCAAATCGCCGATGGTAGGTACCTTCTACCGCAGCGCCGGCCCGGATAAACCGGCATTCGTAAAAGTGGGCGACACCGTAGATGCAGGTTCGAAAGTGTGCATCATCGAAGCCATGAAACTCTTCAACGAAATCGAATCCGAAATCAAGGGTAAAGTGGTAAAAGTACTGGTGGAAGACGCCACTCCGGTGGAGTATGACCAGCCTTTGTTTCTGATAGACCCTTCTTAGAGGTGAGAAGTGAGAAGCGAGAAGCGAGAGGTGAGAAGTGAGAGGGACGACAACTGTTGCATTTTTCTGACTGCCATTCTATGTTCAAAAAAATACTTATCGCCAATCGCGGGGAAATTGCCCTGCGTGTGATCCGTACCTGTAAGGAAATGGGTATCAAAACTGTCGCGGTGTACTCTACGGCCGACCGCGACAGCCTGCATGTGCGTTTTGCCGACGAAGCCGTGTGCATCGGCCCGCCGGCATCTTCCGAAAGTTACCTCAACGTGCCGCGCCTGATGGCCGCTGTGGAAATTACCGACGCCGACGCTATCCACCCGGGTTACGGATTTTTGTCTGAAAACGCCGCTTTTGCAGAAATCTGCAAGGAATACGGCGTTAAATTCATCGGCCCGACGCCGGATCAGATCCGTGCCATGGGCGACAAAATCACGGCCAAGGAAACCATGCTGCGCGCTGGTGTGCCTTGTGTACCCGGCACTGAAGGCCTGCTGTCCGATGTAAAAGCAGGCCTGAAATTAGCCGCTGAAATCGGCTACCCGGTCATCCTGAAAGCCACCGCCGGTGGTGGCGGCAAAGGCATGCGCATCGTATGGAAACCTGAAGAGTTTGAAAGCCAGTGGGATACCGCGCGCCGCGAAGCCAAGGCTTCGTTCAGCAACGACGGCATCTACATGGAAAAATACATCGAGGAGCCCCGCCACATCGAAATACAGGTAGCCGGCGACCAACTCGGCCGCGCCTGCCACCTGTCCGAACGCGACTGCTCCATTCAGCGCCGCCACCAAAAACTGGTGGAAGAAAGCCCCTCCCCTTTCATGACGCCCGAACTGCGCGAAAAAATGGGTGAGGCCGCTATCAAAGCCTGCAATGCCATCAACTACGAAGGCGTAGGCACCATCGAATTTCTGGTCGACAAATACCGGAATTTCTATTTCATGGAAATGAACACCCGTATCCAGGTGGAACACACCGTGACGGAGGAAGTGATCGATTTCGACCTTATCAAGGAACAAATCAAGATCGCTGCCGGCCACCCCATCTCGGGCCGCAACTATTTCCCTGAAATGCACGCCATCGAGTGCCGCATCAATGCCGAAGACCCGTTCAACGACTTCCGGCCGAGCCCCGGCAAAATCACTTCGTTCCACTCGCCGAAAGGCCACGGGGTGCGCGTGGATACGCATGTGTACGCAGGCTATACCATCCCGCCGTACTACGACTCGATGATCGCCAAAATCATTTGCCGCGCCCGCACGCGCGACGAGGCTATCCTGAAAATGGAACGCGCCCTCGATGAGTTTGTGATCGAAGGCGTAAAAACCACGGTACCTTTCCACCAGCGCCTGATGCGCAACAAAGACTTCCTGGAAGGCAATTTCCACACCGGATTCTTGAACAACTGGGATTTTAAGAGTGTGGTGTTGTGATAGTTATCAGTGATTGGTTATCGGTTATCAGGGAGGTAAAGGTGCATTAGGTGCAAGTGAAAAAGCCCAGGTTATTCTAAATGAACAACCTGGGCTTAATATTTGGTGACTATACCCATTCGCACACAAGCCGTAAAAAATGGTCTTTGGGTACTAAAACCTCCAAGGTTTGATAAACGGTATAAATGGGTTGAATATAGTTACCTAAAAAAATCATATCAAAAATATCATATATTTCAACAATCGTTATACCTTGGCTTCATAATCCATTTTTTACAGAAATTATCTGCTTCCTTTATACAGCCGTTCACTCGTTTTTACATGGTAAAACGAGCGAACGGCTTTTTTTGTCCTGTTTGGAAAACCAGATGAAAAAAGAGAAGCCTGCTTTCATTTACCTGCTTCCGCCGGATTTCCGGCATTCAAACCGCTGCATTTCCCAGACTCAACGCTCGTGTCATTTTTGTTCACCTTTTTTCTAAATCTTTAAATAATCATTTGATTATGAATCGAGTAACCTTTGGGGCGTCATGTAACTACACGCCCGACGGCGCACAATGCCAAAACCCTGCAATTGCCATGAATAATGCTTTTGTTGTGTCTGCTTACACTGAAAGCAACAGTACGATTTTCACCAGAGTGGCACCTTTGAATGGAGAACCCAGCCTTACATTTTTGAGCGATGAATCTTATGGAATTGGGATGAGCCCGGGCATTGCCATCAATAATGCCAATACGGTTTTGATGGTCTACCTGAAACCAGGGAACCTGCTGACCTATAGTGTAGGTGTCGCAGTACAAAACCAATCGGACATTTCCTGGCAGAAAAACATGTTGCCAGTCCTTGATTCGAGTAATAACAATAACAACATTCTTGCTTCGTCATGTGCCGTTGCTGTGAATAACAACAATGAGGTGATGGTGGTCTTTCAGAAATACCTTAATTCAAATCACTCTTGCTACGATTTGTACTATCTGCATGGCAGACTCGACAACTCCAATTACATCGTCAATTGGGATACACCTCAATATTATACGACCGGTATTTTACCCAGGGTAGCGATCAACAACAACGGCTATTTTATTGAAGTGCATCAGTCTGAAAACCACAACTCCATTTACTATACACTGGGTAAAAAGAATCCCCACTCCGACACATTTTCTATTGTAAAACACGATGAAATCACGGGTGAATCCAACTTTGATCCTTCTACTCATCCTTCCGTCGCATTGAACTCGTTTGGGGATGTACTCGAAGTACATGCTTTGGCTAGTTTAAAAGCCCAGACATTGTGGTACAACCAGTTCAAAATCAACACAAGCAATGATCACCTGGAAACCATATGCAGCCAGCGATACAGCATCGAATATTTGACGGATGGTATGGGAGGCAAAAATCCGGTGGTGGCACTGAATGACAACCAGGTGGCTTTTCAAATGTATGAAACGAACAGCAGCCATTTATTCGGATGTTTATCCAAAATAACGGAGCGTGCCAACTGGATGTCAGCCTATCAAAATAAAACGCTCAAACAATTGTCGATTCCCGGCTCACACGATGCCGCTATGTCTACGGCTTCCCATTGTTCCATTGGCGATGACAGCAATACCATTACTCAAATCCAAAATATTTCCAAGCAACTGCAGGTTGGTATCCGATATTTTGATATCCGCCCTGTTTTCAGTTTTGTCGGTTCATTGAGTAATGCATCTGTCAATACCGGACACTACTCGGGTGCCGATGGCTTTGCCGTCGGATGTCGCGGAGAAAGTATGGATGATATTCTGGATGGCGTACATGACTTCCTGAGAGACAATACATCAGAAGTTGTCATCTTGAAATTTTCGCATTTCCTGGCAAACGGCGGAGAAGGTATGGACTACTTTTTCGATCAGTTGAATGTCTCTTCCAAACAAACACTCATCGATAAACTTACACAGAAAATCCACGATAAATTGAGTTCAAAGGTTTTTCAAAAACCATCTACGAGCCGGATTGTGGACATTCACCTGAGTCAAATGGCCGGTAAAGCAGTCGTCGTCTACGACATACAGGACCTGGCGGCTGTGAACCTGGGTACGAACATTTACACATATCTGGACTTTAATGCCGACACGCCCAATCCGAATAGCGCCGATCTGGTCGTATTCGATAAATATACCAATACGGATCTGATGAGCAAATTGATCAGTCAGACCGAGCCCGTTACGGATGACGATAAGAAACACCCGGGGCAAGAGTACTTGCTGAAAACGGCAAAATACCACGGCGGGGACATGTTTTTGCTTTCCTGGACACTTACCTTGCAAACAAGCGACCTGGTGAATGCCTTGTCTTACAGCATTTTACAATTGTCGCAGGAAGCAGGCGGCTCACTTGCCAGACAACTTGTCAACATGAAAAAAAATTATCAGATAGACAGCACGTGTTTTCCCAGCATCTTGTATGTCGATGCCTGTGATGGTTTTGTTACCGATGTATGCCAGTGGATCAATTCGCTTGGATTGAGGGATCACATCTATGATACCCACTGATAAAGATTGGCCTACACTTGGTGATAGAAGTGAAACTGCGGCAGTGCTTGAAGCGCTGCCGCAGTTGTTTTAGGGCATCCCAACTTCGGTTGTCCCCAAGTCATCCAGATTCAATTCATAACTGGTGCTTCTGCCCCCGGCTGCGTCTTTTTTTAGACCTAAAACAACGGCGTCAGCGCTTGAAGCGCTGACGCCGTTTAAAAGTGGCCCCGACGGGAATCGAACCCATATCTAAAGTTTAGGAAACTCCAATTCTATCCGTTGAACTACGGGACCATGTAGTGCTGAAGCGCCGGCAAAACTACGTCATTTTTTCATTTCCCGCCCGTATCCCCCGACTGCCGAGTTCAATAATTTCCATATTACCAATAGCGCCCGCTTCCAGACTGAATCGCACCAGCGTTTTCACTTTGTGCCAGCCTTCGTTGCCGCAGGCGCCCGGGTTGATGTGCAGGAAATCGAGTTTTTTATCGGGCATCACTTTCAGAATATGCGAGTGGCCGCTGATAAAAAGGCCCTGCCGGGGCGGGTTTTCTTCCAGCAGTTTGCGGACGCGCGGCTCGTAGCGGCCCGGGTAGCCGCCGATATGGGTCATCAATACGGGCACACCTTCGCACTCAAAACGCAGGTCGAGCGGCATTTCCGCCCTGATTTTTGCGCCGTCGATATTGCCATACACGCCGCGCAGGGGTTTGAAGGCCCGCAGCGCATCCACTACTTCGAGCGTACCAAAATCGCCGGCATGCCAGATTTCGTCGCATTCGGCAAAGTAGTCGAACACACGCGGATCGAGGAAGGAGTGGGTGTCGGAGAGGAGGCCTACGCGCATTTTGTTATCGGTTATTGGTTATTAAGTTATTGGTTATTAAGTTATTAGGGGGTGATAAGGGTTTATTGGTTCATTTCTTTTGGCTGCTCGAACAGTGAGGCCCAAAGAAATGAACCAATAAACCCTTATCTCCCCCTAATAACTTAATAACCAATAACAAATAACAAAAAAGCCTACGGCTTTTTCAAAAAGAACAAATACACCGGCAAGTGGTCGCTGTATCCATTGATAAAGATATCGCCCACGAAGGTTCGGAAGGGGTATCCGCGAAAAGCGCCTTCCGTTTGCAGAAGCCAGGGTTGGCGGTACACCATAGCCTTGTAGAGTTGCCAGCCGGCCGTTTTTTTGTTCACCAGCGCTTTAGACACCACTACCTGATCGAACAGGCTCCAGGCATCGCGGTAGGCCATGGTGCCGTTGCCATTTTTAAACATATCGTACATGGGGTTGTAAAACTCGTCTTTCGTCACATCGTCGGCTTTGCCTTTAGCGCCCAGCACTTTGGTCATGCTTTTATCGGAAGGGTCGTCGTTGAGGTCGCCCATAAATACGATTTTGGCATCCGGGTTCAGGGTGCGGAGGCTGTCGGCTGTATGGCGTACCACACTGGCTGCTGCCGCACGCATCCAGGCGGAGCCCGATTCGCCGCCACGGCGCGAGGGCCAGTGGCCAACCATTACGTGCAGGGGTTCTCCGTCGAATTCGCCTGACACGTACAGGATATCGCGGGTAAAGTCTTCAGCACCGGTTTTGGGGTCTTTCAGCACCACCGGAATGGCCTTGCTACCCAGCACTTTGAAGTATTTCGGCTGGTAGAGCAGTCCCACATCGATGCCCCGTTCATCGGGCGAGTCGTAATGCACGATTTGGTAATGGCGGTCTTTGAGTGCTGGTTGCGACACCAGGTCTTCCAGCACTTTACGGTTTTCCACCTCTGCCACACCCAGGATGGCTACACCGTCGGGTGTGAGTTCGATGGCCAACTGGCTAATCACCTTGGCCATATTGGCCTGTTTGGATATGTATTTTGGTGTATCCCACAAGAGTCTTCCGCCGGGCAAAAAGTCGGCGTCGTTGGTGGTAGGAGAGTCGATGGTATCGAACAGGTTTTCGAGGTTGTAAAACCCGATGGAGCCGACTTTATAATCTTTTTGCGCCGTAGCGATGGTGGAAAACAAACAAAGCGAGAGCAGGAGTGCAATCTTTGGCAAATTCATGTGGCAAGAACAAAACACACCGAAGCGTGTCATAAAAGTGAAAAACATGGAATAAGATTGCAAAGGAACACCGTTTTACACGGAAAAAAGCCGCGCTTTGCAATAAATTAACATGAAACTTTCAAACTGTGGTAGAGGGGCGTGAAGTACATTTGCAGCGCTTTTTTTGAAAGGGTTGATGAGAGTTGATAAGTGTTGATGAGGGTTGATATCAAACCACTCGATGAATGCAAATATTCCCCTTACCTCGAGCCGCTATTCATCAACACTTATCAACCCTCATCAACCCTCATCAACACTTATCAACCCTCATCAACCAAAAAAAATTCGTCGCCCCCGCCACCACCTACTTTCAATTTTCTTCTGAATGATTCAAAAATTTCTTTTACCCTGTTTGATGTTGCTGTGTTCGCAGGTGCTTTTTGCGCAAAATGCTATGTTGCGCGGACGAGTAACCGACGCCGAAACGGCAGCCCCCCTCGCCGACGCATCCGTCGTGCTGAGCAATACGGGCAAACTCGCTGCTTCCGGCACCGACGGCCGATTTATCCTGGAAGGGCTTACCCCCGGCAAATTCATGCTGGTGATCACCCATGCCGGTTTTCTTCCGATGGAACTGGAAGTGCATATCAAAGCCGACATGAACCCGGCGATTGATTATGCCATGCGCCGCGACCCGAATGCCATGACCAATCCGGTTGCCACTTCCACCGACATTCCTACGGTAACGCTGGAAGAGGCCGATTCTGAAACCGACGGCGCCAGCGAGGTAGCCAATGTGCTCAATGCCAGCCGCGACGTTTTCCAGCAATTGTCGGGCTACGGATGGAGCACTTTCCGCTTCCGCGAACGCGGCTACGACGGCGCCTATTTCCAGACTTTTGTAAATGGCGTGCCTTTCAACGACCTGGAAACGGGTTTCACCGCATATGGCGAACTGGGTGGCCTCAATGACGTGGTGCGTCTGCGTTCTACCACCGTGGGCCTCGACGCTGCCGAGTTTTCCTTCGGCGACCTGGGCGGCGCTACCATGATCGACACCCGCGCATCGAGCCAGCGCAAACAAACGCGCATCTCCTACGCCAGCAGCAACCGTACCTACCGCAACCGCATCATGGCCACCATGAATACGGGCCTGATGCCCGGCGGCTGGGCCGTGAGCGCTTCAGCCAGCCACCGCTGGGCGCAGGAAGGGTATGTAGATGGCACTTTTATGGATGCCTGGGCGTATTTCCTGAGCGTCGACAAGAAATTTAACCAGAAACACAGCCTTAATGTGGCCGTTTTCGGTGCGCCGACCAAACGTGGCCGCAGCGCCGACTCCTTCCAGGAAATGTATGACCTCAGCGGCTCCAACTACTATAATCCGCTGTGGGGCTACTGGAACGGCGACAAACGCAATGCTTCGGTGACCTACAACCACCAGCCGACAGCCATTCTGCGCTACGACTGGACACCTTCCATCAACACCAACCTGATGGCCAGTGTGTACGGACAAAAAGGTCGCAGTGACTTTGGCCGCCTCAACTTCATCAATGGCCGCAATCCGAATCCTGACTTCAACCGCCGACTGCCAAGCAGCCTGGAAGATTCTACGATGATTGCCCTGCAGGCTGCCCTGCTCGCCAGCGATGAAAATGCGCGCCAAATCGACTGGGCTGAACTGTACCAGTCGAACCTCAACAACAACGTCACCATTGAGGACGCCGACGGCCGTACCGGCAACAGCGTAACGGGCAACAACTCCATCTATATTATGGAGAACCAGCGCTCCGACAATACCGAAGCCGGCGCCAACATCATCGTCAACCACACCATCAACCCGCGTACTACACTCAACGGAGGTGTGCGCTACCAATGGTACCAGGGTAAAAACTACAAGGTAGTGGACGACCTGCTGGGCGGCGATTTCTGGACTGACTGGGACTTCTTCGGCAACTTCGACAGCCAGACCAATCCGCTGGCGCAAAACAGCGACCTGCGCGTGCCCAATAATGTGGTGCGCGAAGGCGATGTGTTTGGCTACAACTACAACGAAAATATCAACAAGGCCAATGCCTGGGCGCAACTGCAATACTCGCTGGCCAAATTCCAGGTATTTGCTGCCGCCGAAGGACAACAAACTTCGATGTGGCGCGAAGGCCTGATGCAAAGCGGCCGTTTCCCCGACAACTCGCTGGGCGAATCTGCCAAAATCAATTTCACTACCTACACCGTAAAAGGTGGCCTGACCTGGAAAGCCAACGGCCGCAATTACGTGTATGTCAATGGTTTGTACGGCACGCGCGCACCCCTGTTCCGCAACACGTTCATTGCACCGCGCACCCGCGACTTTGTAGTGCCCAACATCGAAGCATCTACCATTTCAAGTGTGGAAGGCGGCTACCTGCTGCGTTCACCCAAACTGCGCGGCCGACTCACTGCCTACCTCACCGATTTCAAAAACGAAACGGAAAACATTTTCGCCAGTGCCTGGTCGGTAGGCCGTGTACTCGGCGAACTCGACCTCGGCGCCCTGGGCTTCGGCTCGGACGACAACTCGCTGGAGCAACCAATTTTCTTTGGTGCTACCATTCTGCAAGGAGTGAATCGCCGCCACGCAGGCGTAGAAGCAGCCATTGAGGCCAAACCAGTCCCCAGTTGGGTGTTCAGCGCCGCTGCCAACCTCGGCAAATACATCTACACCAACCGCCCGAAACTGCTGTTCTCGCTCGATAACGGCAGCGCTGCCGTGCCGATCATCGACGCAGGTATCGTGTACCAGGAAAATTTCTACGTACCCCGCACCCCGCAAACGACGGGCGCCTTTAGCATTCGCCATGAAGGCAAGGACTTCTGGTTTGCTTCGCTGACGCTGAACTACGCGGCAGATTTCTGGTACGAATTCGACCGCGTACGCCGCACTTCACGCTTCGTGAGCGGCCTGACGCCGAACGATCCGATCTGGAACACCATCATCGATCAGCAAAAAGCAGGCGTTGCTTATACCCTCGACTTCTTCGGCGGAAAATCATGGCGTATCCAACGCGGTAAAAACGCGTATTTTGTTGCCATCAACCTGGGTGTCAATAACATCCTGAACAACAAGGACATCGTTATTTCAGGCCGCGATGCCTACCGCAACGCTTTCCGCAATGATGTGGCCGACCCGCGCTTTTACACCAACGAACTGCTGTACGCGTACGGCACGAACTATTTCGCCAGTATCACGTTGCGGATGCAGTAGGGATAGAGGTGAGAAGTGAGAAGTGAGAGGTAAGAGAATTTCAAGACAAACTTAAAACATTGATTTTCAAACAAATTGACTATGTTTTTCACAAAAAATAAAAATCGCATTTTCGCTGCCATAGCAGCCCTCGGCCTGGCGATAGGCATTACCGCTTGCGTAAAAACCGAATTCGATGAGCCACCAGTTGGCGGCGAACCGGTAACCCTTACGACCAACAAAACCATTGCAGAACTGAAAGCCCTGCACGTAACTCCGGGTGGTTTCGACAAAATCACCGAAGACATCATCATCGGCGGTGAAGTTGTGATGGACGACCGTTCGGGCAACTACTACAAAACCATCGTTATCCAGGATGCTTCCGGCGGTATCGAGGTAAAATTCAACGACGGCTTCCTGTACCAGCAATACCCGCTGGGCCGTACGGTTTACATTCGTTGCAAAGACCTGATCCTGACCGATTACAACAACCTCACGCAGTTGATCGGCAGCACCGTGGAAGAAAACGGCGTATTGAGCGACGTAGGCCTGACCGAAGCGCAAGCACGTGCCAAAGTGGTGAAAGGCCCGTTTGCCACTACCCCGCTGGCGCCGAAAGAAATCAGCATCAGCCAGTTGAGCCCAAGCCTGATCAGCACCTTCATCCGTATCAATGATGTGCAGTTTGCCAAAGCAGATACGTCCAAAACCTATGCAGATCCGGTTACACAGTTCAGCCTCAACCGCACTATCGAAGATTGCTCGCACCTGCAAATGATCGTTCGCACCAGCGGCTATTCCGATTTTGCCGGCAAACTCACTCCTTCGGGCAAAGGTTATATCGAGGGTGTACTCAGCATCTATGGCACCACCTACCAATTAGCCCTGCGCAATGAAAATGCCGCCCAAATGAGCGGTACCCGCTGCGGCGCCAGCACCGGCACCGAAACCGTGATGAACATCGGCGATGTGCGCAGCATTTTCACAGGCACTACTACCAGCGCTCCTGCCAACCGCAAAATCAGGGGCACGGTAATTTCCGACCGCACTGCCAAAAACCTGAACAACCGCAACCTGTACATCCAGGACGGCTCGGCAGGCATCGTGGTGCGCTTCGACGCAGAACACCCGTTCAACCTGGGCGACCAAATCGACGTAATCATTTCCGAGCAGGAAATCAGCGAGTTCAACAAACTCCTGCAACTCAACAACGTACCGCTCGACAATGCTGTACTCATCAGCACTGGCAACACTGTAACGCCGCGCACAGCCACGGTGGCCGAAATCAACGCCAACTTTGATGCCTGGGAAAGCACACTGGTGAAAATTGTTAATGCCACTATAACAGGCGGCACTACCCTTTCCGGCAACCGCACCGTAAGCGACGGCTCCGGCAGCATTGCCATGTTTACACAATCGGCCGCTACCTTCTCCGGCAACGCCACGCCTGCCGGCCCTGTCACGCTGACGGCTATCGTGTCCGACTTCAACGCCAAACAGGTGCTGATGCGGAATGCGAATGATATTCAGCAGTAAGAGATTTAAGATTTAAGATTACATGATTTAAGATTTAAGATTGGATTTTTGAAGTGAGATTTATGATTTTTTGAAAATGCCTCTGTTTTAGGCAGTCATAAATCTCACTTCAAAAATCCAATCTTAAATCATGTAATCTTAAATCATGTAATCATAAATCAAACACCGCCACCGCCCGCACCGGCGACCCCGTTCCACCCCGAATTTTCAGGGGCAATGCAATAAATCGAAAGCGACCTTTGCCGATGAGCAGGTGCAGGTTGATCATGTTCTCGTAGTGGGTGAATCCCATTTCACCACAAATCAGGTGTACGTCGCGGTTGGATACTTTTGGTACGCCGGGGGACATCGTTTCCACACCAAAAGCGGCGATCTTTTTTTTCCCCAGCCACCTGGTTGCTTCGGCCGTGAGCCCCGGGCCATTTTTCCAGTCTTCCGTTCCAAAATGCCGGCGATAATGGTCAGTGTACAACAATACAGTGTCGCCCGGGCGAATATCGACCGACTGCTGCGTACATGCTGTTTCCATTTCTTCAGCCGTGATAAGTTCCCTCAATTGTTTGTGTGAAAAATCCAGACACACGCCCTCCGTATAGAACATAGACAGCGGCATGGTGTCGATGGACTGCCCGGCATATGCCCGGCCCATGTGGCTCAGGGCATCCACGTGGGTGCCGGTGTGTTCGCCCAGTTCGAGGCGCAGAACGCTCGGTGTGGCGGTATCGGCATTTTCGAGCCCTTCCCATTGTTCGTGGGTGGCATGCACCGTAAAAGTTACTTCCGGTAGGCCGTTAAAAACAGGCATGCCAGAGAAGATTT
Source organism: Bacteroidota bacterium (assembly GCA_020160935.1). GTDB lineage: Bacteria > Bacteroidota > Bacteroidia > Chitinophagales > Saprospiraceae > M3007. The sequence continues at coordinate 41,952 of JAIUPL010000015.1, forward strand.
CCTGGCTGAGGTCGATGATTTGTTGCATGGGGATGAGTTGATGATATGCTGTTCGGCTTCGCCTCACGCATAGTTAGGAGACGCGGATTTTGCGGATTAGGCGGATTTAATAGATTTTGAAGTATGCTCACTATTTTTTTGATTTATCCTCTTTCGGCGTCACGGTATAAGTCTATAAAAATCAAATAAATCCGCTTGATCCGCAAAATCTGCGTCTCCTAACTATGCGTGAGGCGAAGCCGAACAGCATATCATCCAATCACCGGATCGGAAATACCCCACCCAACTTCGTATGCACGCCTTTTTCCGTTCGCTCGCCTACCCACACCTGTACTTCACGGCCGTAGGTGGAGGGAAACTCGAATACGGTCCAGCCGTCTTTTTCGGATGATTTGGCCTCCACTTCTTTTGTGCCGACTTTTACCCGTACTATTTCTTGGGGCTTGGAAAATTTAAGTTTCAACTGCATTTTCCCATCGGCGCTGCGGCTGATACCTTCTCTCAGGGGTTCGGCATCGATAATACCATGCTCCGGATGTCCATATGAAATGACCGGTTGTTTTTTGAAGGTTTCCTTGTCGATCGGCTTGTCCAAAAGTTGCCATTTTGGATCTTCGGGAAAATGGTTGGCAATAAAAATGCGTGGCTCGGTCAGGAAATACCCCGGCTGAAACAACTGATCAAAGTCGTCGCCGCCTTCCACCACGCCAGCGCCCCAGGTGGCGTCGAGCAGTTGCCATTGACCATCTATTTTGACTGCATTCCAGGCATGGCCGTTGAGGGTGCTGCGCAGGATGCTGCGCGAATTGCCTGGAATCCACACACATTCCAGCCCTACAGCCGCCGCCATATTTTGATACAGCATGGAATAATCCTGGCACACCCCTTTTCCCTTTTTGTAGGTGCGCTCGACCCGTGTGGCTTCCAGTTCGGCTTTTGTCATGCCTTTGGGCGGTACATAGTCCATGGATTTGAAGTCGTAGCGCACATTATCCGTAATCCAGGTGAAAATAGCGCGCGCTTTTTCCCGGTCGGTTTTGAGGTCTTTGCACATGGCTTTAGCGAGTTCGGTCGGTGTGTCATAGCGGCTTTTGGAAGTGCTACGCGCCAGGGCATCGACGGCGTCGTATTCAGATTGAGCATGGGCTGCAAAGAAGTGCAGCAACAAGAACAAAGGGAGGAGATTTTTCATGAAAAATGGAGTTGATTGGGTGAAACAATTACACAAGGGTAAGTAATACAAATAAAATACTTTTCACATAACAGGGTTTTACTATAAGAAATATCAGGAGGCAAGGATAATCAATTTACCCGAGTGTGCGAACGAGGCTTTATCTTTTATCCAAATCTGGCGTGAAAATCGTACTTTTGCAATCCGTTTTACCTAACACAGCGCATCTGCCAAATGTGCGCATAAATTCACTTGCTGCAAGCTATGGAAGTCCTGACCGCCGCTCCTGCCCGCTCTTCCGAACTGATGGAACTGGAAGACCGTTACAATGCCCACAACTACCACCCCATTCCTGTGGTGCTCGAACGCGGTTCGGGCGTACATGTTTGGGATGTGGAAGGCAAACAATACTACGACTTTTTGTCGGCCTACAGCGCCGTCAACCAGGGCCACTGCCACCCGCGCATCATCAAGGCGCTGACGGAGCAGGCGCAAAAACTGACCCTCACTTCCAGGGCGTTTTACAACAACTTGCTGGGCGAATATGCTCAGTTTATTACCGAATACTTCGGTTACGACCGCGTTTTGCCCATGAACACCGGCGTGGAAGGTGGCGAAACAGCCATCAAACTTGCCCGCAAATGGGCCTACGAGGTAAAAGGCATTCCTGCCAATCAGGCCAAAATCATTTTCGTGGAAGGCAACTTCTGGGGCCGCACCCTGGCCGCCATTTCGGCTTCTACCGACCCAAGCAGTTTCAAGAACTACGGCCCCTATATGCCGGGTTTTGAAATCATTCCGTACAACGATATCCCTGCGCTCGAAAAAGCCTTGCAAGACCCCAACGTGGCCGCTTTTATGGTGGAACCCATCCAGGGCGAAGCAGGTGTTTTTGTACCCGATGAGGCTTATCTGCCTACGGCCTTTAAACTCTGCCGCGAACGCAACGTGCTGTTTATTGCCGATGAAGTACAAACGGGCATTGCCCGCACCGGCAAACTGCTGTGCTGCGACCACCATGGCTTCAAACCCGATATCCTGATTTTGGGAAAAGCCCTTTCTGGCGGTGTGCTGCCTGTGAGTGCAGTGCTGTCCAGCGACGAAGTGATGCTCACCATCAAGCCGGGCGAACACGGCTCCACTTTCGGCGGCAACCCACTGGCTTGCGCCGTCGCCACAGAAGCCCTTAAAGTGGTCACCGATGAAAAACTGGCCGAGAATGCCGAAAAACTGGGCAAAATTTTCCGTGCCCGCATGGTCGAACTCCAACAGCAACGCCCCGATCTGATCGCTCAGGTGCGTGGCAAGGGCCTGCTCAACGCCGTCGTCATCAACGATACGGAAGACAGCAAAACGGCCTGGAATATCTGCCTGCAACTGGCCGAAAACGGCCTGCTCGCCAAACCTACCCACGGCAACATCATCCGCTTTGCGCCGCCACTGGTGATCACCGAATCGCAGATGGACGAGTGCTGTGGGATTATTCAAAAAGTCTTTTTGAGTTTCTAAAGTCGTTATCGGTTATTAGTTATTGGTTATTAGGGGTTGGTAAGGGCTTATTTTCACAAATGTTTGGCTTCACTGATCGTGTGGCGAAGTATTTGTGAAAATAAACCCTTACCAACCCCTAATAACCAATAACTGATAACCGATAACTAATTTATGTCCACTTCCACTTGCCCCCGCACCAAATCCTCCATCGTTTCGCGTTCTCGTATCAGGTGCGCTTTCCCTTTGTAGATGAGCACTTCGGCGGGACGGGGGCGTGAGTTGAAGGTGGAGGCCATGGTATAGCCGTATGCACCGGCATTGTAAAAGCCGATCACGTCGCCTTCTACCACTTCCGCGATGCGGCGGTCGACGGCGAAAGTGTCCGTCTCGCAAATGTTGCCTACTACGTTATAGATGCGGGGTTTGAAAGTGGGCTCCGTTACGTTTACAATTTTGTGGTAAGCACCATAAAACATAGGGCGAATGAGGTGGTTAAAACCCGTTTCCAGCCCTACAAACGCCGTAGAGGTAGTTTGTTTCACCAGGGTGCATTTGGCAAAAAGGTAACCTGCTTCGCTTACCAGAAACTTGCCGGGCTCCACCATCAGCGTTAGTTCGCGGCCATAGTCTTTGCAGAAATCGGCAAAAAAGAGGCTGAGTTTTTCCCCCACTTCTTCCACATCTGTTTCAATATCGTCGGGTTTGTACGGCACTTTGTAGCCGCTGCCCAGGTCAATGTATTGCAGGTCGGGGAATTTGCGGGCCGCTTCGAGCAGTATTTCCGCGCCCCGCAGGAACACGTCCACATCCAGGATGTCGGAGCCGGTGTGCATGTGAAGGCCCACTACGTGGAGGCCCTGATTTTCCACAATACGCAGCACATGCGGCAACTGATGGATGCTGATGCCGAACTTGGAATCGATGTGCCCCACGCTGATTTTTTCATTGCCGCCGGCCATCAAATGCGGGTTGATGCGGATGCAGATGGGCACATTTTTGAAATGCAGACCCCAGTTTTCCAGCATGGGAATGGCATCGAGGTTGATTTTCACACCAGCCGCCACGGCTTCTGCATATTCATCTATACCGGCAAAATTCGGCGTGTACAGGATGTCCTCCGGGGCATATCCGGCGCGCAGGCCAAGTTTTACCTCCCCGATAGATACACAGTCGAGCGCTGCGCCCAATTTCCTGAAAAAACGCAACACAGACAGGTTGCTCAGCGCTTTGCAGGCATAATGCACACGAAATTTCGGATACGAATAAGCAGCAGTGATGCGCTGGTATTGACGCTCCATGATGGCGGCATCATACACGTACAGCGGTGTTCCGTACTCCTTGCACAATTCCATCGGATCGATTCCGTCGGAGAGTTGGTACTTGTTGTTGACTAATTCCATGTATTTAGATGGTGGTCATAAAAGATACATGGTTTAACTGGAAAAGGCGGGTGTAAGGTTCAGTACATTTTGAGTATTTCCCAAATTGTAGATCAATTTTACCTCAAATTCCCCTTGATACGGGTCGGAATAGTGGCCCCGTCGCCGATGGTATTGAAAAATTTATCGAGGTAGGCTTTCATGTAATCCCTGCTTTTAGGTGTCAGCAATGCGTTGTCGCACATGGCCATAAGCGAGGTATGTGTTTTCATAAACACTTGCCAGGCATTTTGCAGAGACGCATCTGAAATACCTTCTGCCAGCAGCAGGCGCTCGCGTACATTGCTCAGCCCCGTGTGTTTGCTGGGTATGGCGTAAGGCGCATTGACCAGTCCTGAAAAATCAAAATCATAAGGTATGACCCGAATTTTCCCGCCGCTATTCGGACGCAGGCAATACACATTGCGCACCTCTGAAATGGCCCAGTCTGTATTTCCGATCATAAACTGGAACAAGGCATTCAGTGCAGCCTGCTGGGCATCCACGCTATCGGGTGGCAGGTTGTAATCCTGCACAAGTTTGCCTTCGAGGCGTGCAGCCACCTGTTCCTCATGTTCCACGAGCAGGGCATATACAGGCGGAAGTGTTTTTTCCACGTGCTTGTCGTGGAAAGTGATCCGCACCAATCGTGCCCGCACGCTATATTCCGGGTTCAACAGTTCGAACATCCGGTATGCCACATATTCGCGCAACAGAAGCGTCTGACTTTCCGGGTCATCGAAGCAAGGCACGGCAATCTTTACCTCGTTCAGGGTGTCGAGCCCGGCGGCACGCAGTTCTTTTTTGCGGAATTTCATTTTCATGGGCGGCACATCGCAGGTGCGGCGGCGGTATTTTCCACGTGGGCGAACTTCTACGCCAAACATTTTTCCGGCCGAGGTGGTCAGCGATCCGGGGAAATACTGGTTCGTGTTTTTATTGTTAATCAGTTCGGTCAGATCGAGTTCGATGCTCAGGTCATTGCTTTCTTCAGAGGTCAGGTAATCAAAAACGCTGGTGGTGTTGTGTGGGGCGCCGGCAAACAGATGGTGGTTTTGGTTGCTGAAAATCAGCAAAAAAAGGCTGAGAAAAATTGTTTTCGCGTTCATAGCAGGAGTGTGGTGGTGTTTTGTCTGGATAAATAATGCACAATGCCTCCGGCCGCTGGAGAGCGGCAGGCACAAGGGTGCTATACATGCTGTAGATTTGGTAGATCCCGGTAGGGCCGAATGTTTGAGGGCGCGCCTGAGGGAGAAGAAAGTGCAGAAATAGACAGGACGGCAGCGCGGTACGTTGCAGGGCTATGTGTTAAAATTTTGACGAGTCGAAAAAAAATAATCGGGGTGTCTTCGCGCCAAAATGTTTACTTTGCACATCTGCCTACCGGAATCCTTTTAACACACATTCTACGCGTGACGGAAAGCATATTGATAGAAAAACTCCGGGAACAAGATCGTGCTGCCCAAAAATGGCTGTACGACCGCTATTCTCCGCTGATGTTTTCCGTTTGCCGGCGTTATTTGCGCAGCGTGGAAGATGCGGAAGAAGCATTGGTGAGTGGATTTTACAAGGTATTTTCGCAGATCGAACACTTCGCCAGTGCCGGCAGTTTTGAAGGCTGGATTCGCCGTATCATGGTGAATGAATCGCTGATGATGCTTCGAAAAAAACAGCCGCTGGTATTTCCAGGTGAAGAAAGTGCTTTCCCCGATCGTGCCGACGGTTTCAGTGTGGATGCAGAACTGAGCGCCCGTGAAATTCTGGATTTGCTGGATCAGTTGCCTCCCGGCTATCGAACAGTCTTCAACCTGTATGTGCTGGAGGGTTTCAAACACCAGGAAATTGCCGACATGCTGGGTATCAGTATCAATACCAGCAAAAGCCAGTTGATTCTGGCCAAGGAGAAACTGAGGAATTTGTTGAAAACAAAAGGATATTGAGGGAGGGATGAGTTATGAGTTATGAGTTATGAGTTGTGGTGCTGTACGTCTGGTCTTTGGAGTGAATGAAAAAAATCCCTTACCCCGAGCCTCCAATATCAACCCTCATCAACCCTATCAACCTCATCAACCTCATCAACCCTATCAACCTCATCAACCTTATCAACCCTCATCAACCCTATCAACCTCATCAACCTTATCAACACTTATCAACCCTATCAACCTCATCAACCCTATCAACCCTCATCCCCCCCATCAACCATTTACCAACCGCAGCAACAATGCCCGACATATTTGACCTTTTCAAGGAAAATGAGGAAAAACTCCACGAACGGCCGGCTGAGAAAGTCTGGCAGAAACTGGAGAAAAAACTCGACAAAACGCGCCGCCCCCGGCGCAGGGGTATCCGTTTTTTGCAGCCGGTAACGGTGGTGCTAATTCTTTTCCTGTTGTTGCTGGCGGCGGTGATGGTGTGGTATGTGACGCATAAGGGTTGAGAGGTTGAGGGTTGAGAAGTTGAGACATTTACGTTTGGCATTCTTTATTGAGCGGCCGAAAGTAAATGTCTCAACTTCTCAACCCTCAACTTCTCAACTTCTCAACCCTCAACAACATTATCAACAGATAACCAAGAATAAGTACCTTGCGGCCGATTTCACCAGGTGGCTCTTCTCCACCGCTAATTGTCTGCTACAACCATGGCAAAATCCGGCAAGCCCAATCCAAAACCCGGCCAACGCACATCTGCTCCCAAAACGAGTTCTGCTTCCGTCTCCCGACAGGAACCCAAAGATTACCTGGAGCGTCCTTCCGTGGCCACGCCGCAGGACGCACTGCTACGCAAAATATTCTGGGGAGTAGCGGCTGCAGGTCTGTTGATCCTCTTTGTGCTGTCGCTGGGCTCGGGTATAAATGCCGACGATAAATTTCAGGTGGACTACTCCCAGAAACTGGTCAATTACTACGGAACATTTGGGAAAGACACCACTGCACTGCACATCCCGGAAGGCAATATGCACTTGTATGGCGGCTTTTTTGAAGTCGTGACGGGTTTTGCCAACAAAGCCTTCGGCCTGCAACCCACCGACCTCGGTTATCACCAGGTACGGCATGCTTCCAGCGCCATCCTCGGCTGGGCAGCCATCCTTTGTGCGGGCTTGCTGGCGGCCTTGATTGCCGGATGGAGAGCAGGTATTATCACCTTGATTATCATGCTGTTATCTCCACGTTTTGTGGGCGATTCGCTCATGAATCCCAAGGACATTCCATTTGCAGCGGGCTATATCATGGCGATGTACAACATGGCAGTCGTGCTGCAAAAACTGCCCGAAGTGCGGCGCTGGAATCTTATTGGCATGGTAGCCGGTCTGGGCATTTCGTTGGGTATCCGAGCGGGCGGTTTGTTGTCGTTCGCCATATTGTTCCTGTTTGCTGGTTTGCATTTTCTGTTGAAAAACGGTGGTTTGCGCGCCCTGTCCAATGGCCCTGCGTTGAAAAAATACGCCACCATTGTGCTGGGAACTGCAGCAGCCGGATATGTTTTTGCTCTCTTTTTCTGGCCTTATGCACTCCAGAGTCCGTTTAAAAACCCTTTTGTGGCCCTGTCGAAATTTGCCGACCTCGAAGTAAAAATCCGGGTACTTTTTGACGGCGTCAACCAGATGTCGGACAAAACGCCCTGGTTTTATGCGGTGAAATGGATCGCGTATACCATTCCACTCGCTGCCCTGGCGGGTTTTCTGGGAAGCCTGCTGCTTGCCCCGCGACTGCTGAAGCGCTACCAGCCTTTGTGGGTCACGATGGTCTTTTTTGCAGGCATTTTCCCGGTGTTCTATGTGATTTACAAAAATTCGGTGATCCACGACGGATGGCGCCACCTTACGTTTGCCTATCCTGGTATGGCCATTGCAGCGGGTTTGTTCTGGAATGAACTGGCAGAATTTTTTGCCGAAAAGAAATATGTGCAATGGGCCGTGTATGGCGTGTTGGCACTCACACTGGCCGATGCGGGTGCATTTATTGCCGCCAATCCGAAAATGCCGTATGTGTATTTCAATCCAATTGTCGGGGGCACAAAAGGCGCTTACGGTACCTACGAAACCGACTATTGGGGCGTGAGTGTGCGCCAGGGACTTGAATGGATGGAACAACAGGGCATCCTGAAACCCGACATGCCCGAAACGGTCATCATTGCCACCAATATGTACTATTCGGCTAAACAACTCACGGCCAAATATGGCGACAGGGTGAAAATCAAGTACCTGAAATGGGAAAAACGCTGCGATGACGCCTGGGATTACGCCCTCTACCCCACCCGATTCCTGGACGGCACGACCTTGAAAAAAGGCTTCTGGCCCCCCGACAATGCCGTTCATATCGTCACGGCAGGTGGGGCGCCAATTCTGGCTGTATTAAAAGACAATGGTCGCAATTGTGCCCTCGGCATAGCGGCTTCCAAAATCAGCGATTGGCCGAATTGCATCGAACGGCTCCGCGCAGAGGTAGCCAATGTGTCCGATAACGACCTCGCATGGACCAATCTGGCGCAGGCGTACCTCAATACCAACCAACTGGAAGAAGCCAGGGCAGCTGTGGAAAAAACGCTGGAAATCAACCCGGATGATACCCAGGGCAACAACCTGCTCGGCTTGTACTGGATTCAGAAAGAAGACATCGGTCGCGCCAAATCACAATTCCAGGACGCTGTCAAAAAAGAACCCAGCAACGCCATTGCCTGGTATTACCTCGGGCTGATTGCCTACAACCAGAACGAGATACAGTTGGCCCTCAACAACCTCATGCAGGCCATCAAAGCCTCGCCCAATTTGAAACAGGCTTATCAGTTGTCGGCAAAGATTTATGAAGAACAAGGCGATCTGGATGCCGCCAGCCGGTTCAAGGCGGCACTTTCACAAATGAAATAAACGGCCCACAACTCAACGCTTAATACATTGAACTTCAAACTTTTATTCCCGACTTTTCGCAATCGCTATCAGTTTGTATCGGGACGTTTAAAAAAATATGCTGCTCAGGGAGATGGCAGGGAGGCCGGGTTCGGAACCGCACTCAATCTGGGCACCGGCGAAGGCGACTACGACCGCATGATCGCCCGATACTGTACCGATGTCATCGGCTGCGACGTGAATGAAGAAGACCTCGCACACGCCCGCATGCTCAACAAGGGGGTGATGAACCTGCGCTACGAGCCCAACAACGCACTTGCGCTCACCTATGTGGATGCTTCGTTCGACTTGATCGTTTCCTGCGAAGTAATTGAACACGTAGGCGACCCGGCACAAATGATCCGGGAGATGTTTCGGGTGCTGCGCCCGGGCGGAACGGTGATTATGACGTTTCCCAGCCGCGAATTCCCCATTACCTACGACCCCGTCAACCGGTTCTGGCAATGTTTCAGAAAACCGGCCGACCGCGAATTTCTGATTTCCCAGGGCGCTTATGCTTTCGGGCACGACTATCTGATCGGGTCGGCTGATTTTAAAAAATGGGCGCAGGAAACTGGCTTTCAAATTATTGAATTTCAAGGACTTAGCCGTCACCTGGTTGGACTGCTGGAAGTGTACTGGACGGGTATTGCCCAGAGTATTTTCAAAAAAAATGCCCGCAACGTGGATACGGATAAAGGCACCAACCTTACCGTACGGCCCGCTTCCACATCCGAACCTGCCCTCGGAATCGTTACTGACATCATTCTGTGGATCGATCGTACTCTGTTTGGCTGGACCAGCAGGAGCGTGGGGAAAGGAGTGGTTTTGAGGAAGGGTTGAGGAGTTGAGGAGTTGATAAGGGTTGAGGGGTTTATAAGGGTTGAGGAGTTGAGGAGTTGATAAGGGTTGAGGGGTTGAGGGGTTGAGAGGTTGAGACACTTACTTTCGGCTGCACGATAAAGAATGCTAAAAGTAAATGTCTCAACTCCTCAACTCCTCAACCTCTCAACTCCTCTACCTCTCAACTCCTCTACTTCCCCCCCCTCATCAACTTTTATCAACCCCAAAAACAAAAACATCTATATTTCTATATATTTGCAGTCCTAATACTTTTTCCATGGATCAAAAAATTACCTTACTGGAGTCCAAAATTGCTGAATCCGCTTTGGGCGGTGGCATAAAACGTATTGAAGCACAGCACAAAAAAGGGAAATTGACCGCCCGCGAACGGATACATTTCCTGCTGGACGAAGGCTCTTTTGAAGAAATTGGCGCACTGGTGACCCACCGTTCTACCGATTTCGGTATGGAAGAGCAGGTGTTTTTAGGCGATGGTGTCGTAACCGGATTTGGCGCCATTCATGGCAGGCTGGTCTATGTTTTCGCACAGGATTTCACCGTATTCGGAGGTTCTTTGTCCGAAACACACGCGGAAAAAATATGCCGAATCATGGACCTGGCTATCAAGAATGGCGCACCCATGATTGGTCTCAACGACTCCGGCGGCGCTCGCATCCAGGAAGGGGTGAACTCGCTGGGCGGTTATGCCGATATATTTTACCGAAATGTGCAAGCCAGTGGCGTAGTACCACAAATATCGGCCATCCTCGGCCCCTGTGCCGGCGGTGCGGTGTACAGTCCGGCCATGACCGATTTTATCATGATGGTGGAAGGCAGTTCGTATATGTTCGTGACAGGCCCCAACGTGGTAAAAACCGTTACCAACGAGGAAGTAACTTCCGAAGAACTTGGCGGCGCCAGCACCCATGCCTCCAAATCGGGCGTCACACACCTCGTGGCGGCCAACGATGTGGACTGTATCGACAAAATTCGCCGCCTGCTATCCTATATTCCGCAAAACTGCGAAGACAAGGTGCCACTTCTGCCCTACACCCTGGGCGATGAATACCGCGACCATCTCAATGAAATTATCCCGGAAAGCGCCAACCAGCCTTACGACATCAAGGAAGTGATTGCAGGTATCGTCGATACCGATTCGTTTTTTGAAATCCAGGAGCAATATGCCGAAAATATCGTGATCGGTTTTGCCCGACTCGCCGGCCGCAGCATCGGTATCGTAGCCAACCAACCGATGAACCTGGCCGGGGTATTAGATGTCAATTCTTCCAAAAAAGGTGCGCGCTTCGTGCGTTTCTGCGATTGTTTCAATATTCCCTTGCTGGTGCTGGAAGATGTGCCCGGTTTCTTGCCCGGCACCGACCAGGAATGGAACGCCATTATCACCAACGGCGCAAAACTCTTATACGCATTTTCGGAAGCCAGCGTGCCACGTATTACCGTCATTACCCGCAAAGCATACGGTGGCGCGTACGACGTGATGAACTCCAAGCACATCGGCGCCGATATGAACTATGCCTGGCCGACTGCAGAAATCGCGGTAATGGGCGCAAAAGGCGCTTCTGAAATCATTTTCAAAAAGGAAATCGAGGCAGCCGACAACCCGGCTGAAAAACTGCTCGAAAAAGAACGCGAATACGCCGACACTTTCGCCAATCCATACCGGGCCGCCGCTCGTGGATTTATCGACGAGGTGATCCACCCGCGCGAAACACGCCGCAAACTCATCAAGGCGTTTGCCATGCTCGAACACAAGGTAGTGAACCGGCCCCGGAGAAAACACGGGAATGTACCTTTGTGAGTGGTGAGTGGTGAGTGGTGAGAGATAAAATTAAAATCGTAAGGGGCAAATGGCAAATTTCGGGTACAAAATAGCCCTGAAAGGGCGTATTCAATAGCCCAGGGCAACGCCCTGGGTATCTACCCCAAACCCGAAAAAACCTGAACATATCGCCTCCCCAAGTCCACAAAACATGACAACGCTGTACATCAAAAATATGGTTTGCCAGCGCTGCATCCTCATCGTGGAGCAGGTATTGCAGAAAAATGGCATTCAACCTGTCCAGGTGGAACTGGGAGAAGTGATCCTTTCGGATTTTCCCAGCCCGGAACAAGAACAAAAACTCCGCGCCGAACTGAGCAGCCTCGGCTTTGAATGGCTCGACGACCAGCGCAGCCAACTCATTGAACAGGTCAAAACCTTTTTGATTTCAAAGGTGCAGTCTGGCGAATTACCAGAAGATTTCAGCCTGGTTAAAGCCGTGAGTGAGGCATTTCACCGCGACTATTCTTCCATTTCCAAACTGTTTTCCGAACTGGAAGGCATCACCATGGAGCATTTTTTCATATTGCAAAAAACGGAAAAAGTGAAGGAATGGCTGGTGTACAACGAACTTTCCTTGTCGGAAATCGCTTTTCGGCTGGGCTACAACAGCGTCGCATATCTAAGCAGTCAGTTTAAAAAAACCACCGGCATGACACCCAGCACATTCAAGGCCAATCATCGTGGTCGCCGCAAAGCGCTCGATCAAGTCCATTAATTCGCAACTCTTACCCAATATTTCGTAAGCAAACAGGTCACGCTGGCCCTCAACTTTGCAGCATAATTTTTGATCATGCAAAGTCTTGTCAAACAGCAGTTTCCTGTCACCGATATGTCGTGTGCGGCTTGCGCAGTCAGTGTAGAATCCACACTGCAGGGACAGCCCGGAGTGGCTTCGGCTGCCGTCAACTACGCCACACAAACCGTTCAGGTAGAATACGATCCGACTCAGATCACGCCCGATGCCATGAATCGGGCTGTGCAGTCGATGGGCTATGGTCTCGTAGTAGACATACCGGAAAAAGCCGCTGAAACGGCTGCTGCCATTCGCTCGGAGCATTACGAAGCCTTGAAACGAAAAGTGATGTGGGCTGTGGCTTTGGGCATCCCTTTGGCCTTGCTGGGTATGTTTGGCATGCGGCTGCCTTATGTGGAATACGTGCTGTGGGCACTTTCCACGCCGCTGGTCTGGTGGTTTGGCCGCTCATTTTTTTCCAATGCGTGGAAACAGGCACAGCACGGCGCCGCCAATATGGACACACTCGTGGCGCTCAGCACCGGAACAGCCTATATTTTCAGCGTTTTCAACCTTTTTTTCCAGGATTTCTGGCATGCACGCGGTTTGCACGCACACGTTTGGTTTGAAGCCGCCGGCATTGTGGTAGTGTTCATTTTATTGGGAAAACTTCTGGAAGAGCGGGCCAAAGCAGGCACTTCAGCCGCTATCAGCGGGCTCATGAACCTGCAGCCAAAATTGGTCAGCATCATAGAGTCAGATGGTCGAATCGTGGAAACTATGCTGGCATCCGTACTGTCTGGACAAAAGTTACTTGTAAAACCCGGCGATAAAGTGCCGGTAGATGGCATCCTGTTTTCTGGTAGTTCGTATGTCGACGAAAGTATGTTTACCGGAGAGCCGATACCCGTTTTAAAAGAAAAAGGCGCACAAGTGCTGGCCGGCAGCCTCAACCAGAAAGGCAGTTTTCAGATGACGGCACAAAAAGTAGGCGCTGATACCCTGCTGGCACAAATCATCCGAACGGTACAGGAAGCACAGGGCTCCAAAGCACCGGTGCAACGCCTGGCCGATCGCATTGCTGGTATTTTTGTTCCGGTAGTCATGGGCATCGCCCTGCTGGCCTTCTGCGCCTGGTGGTGGCTGGGCGGCCCAAACGGGTTTGTACAGGGCCTGCATGCGTTCGTCACGGTGCTGGTTATTGCCTGCCCCTGCGCGCTTGGGCTGGCTACTCCTACTGCCGTGATGGTCGGTATCGGCAAAGCCGCCGAGCATGGTATCCTTATTAAAGACGCCGAAAGCCTGGAAAAAGCGCAACGCATACAAGCCGTGGTGCTGGATAAAACGGGCACTATCACACAAGGAAAACCGCAAGTAACAGCGCTCCAGTGGGCAGACAAAACTGACATAAGCATTTGGCAATCAGCGTGGTATGCACTTGAAAAAAATTCCGCGCACCCTTTGGCCGAAGCCCTGACCGAGTGGCTGGAGTCGGGCGCGAGACCCATACATTTGGTGGATGTTGAAAATCTTCCAGGCATGGGAATTTCTGCCGTCTATCAGGAAGAAAAGATTTGGGCTGGCAACAAAACCCTCTTGCTGCAAAACGACATTTCTCTCCCGGAAGCGCTGGAAAAACTAGCCGACCAATGGGCTGCAGAAGCCAGCACCCCCGTCTGGTTTGCTGCTGGCAAACAAGCGCTTGCCGTTGCTGCCATCACCGACCCTGTAAAACAGGGCGCAGCCGCTGCCATACAAACCATGAAAAATAATGGCTTGGAAGTGTTCCTGCTCACTGGCGACCACATCGCCACTGCAACTGCGGTGGCCGAAGCGGTAGGTATTCAACAATTCCAAGCAGGCATGCTTCCTGCTGATAAGGAATTGTTTATCAAACAATTGCAGCAATCGGGCAAAGTCGTAGCCATGGTCGGCGATGGAATCAACGACACCCAGGCCATGGCACATGCAGATGTGAGTATCGCCATGGGGAAAGGCTCGGATATCGCTATGGATGTAGCGCAAATGACGCTCATCGGCGGCGATTTGAATAAAATACCCGAGGCTATTCGGCTGTCGAAACGGACGGTAGCCACCATTCGGCAGAACCTGTTCTGGGCATTCATTTACAATGTGATAGGCATTCCATTGGCGGCGGGAATATTATATCCTGTAAATGGTTTTTTGCTCGATCCTATGATTGCCGGGGCTGCCATGGCACTGAGTTCGGTGAGCGTGGTGCTGAACAGTTTGCGGCTGAAAACGGCTTGATCTTTTGTCATTTCTTACAACACATTGAATATGAAACAACTAACATTCCATACCAATATCAAATGCATGGGTTGTATCAGCACCGTTACACCCGCGCTAGATGAAACCGTGGGCGCCGGCAACTGGGAAGTGAACCTTCAGGCGCCCGATAAACTGCTTACCGTGAAAGGTGAACTTGTAGAACAGGAAAAAGTAGTGGCGGCGCTGGCGAAAGTGGGGTATAAAGCGGAGCCTGCGTGATGTTTGCGCAGGTTGATTTCCCGTAGAGTAATTTCCCGCAGATGGCGCAGATTTACCCGCAGATTTACGCAGATCGTAGAGTACACCTTATTATCGTTTGGAAGAAATAAGTGTACTCTACGATCTGCGTAAATCTGCGGGTAAATCTGCGCCATCTGCGGGAAATTACTCTACGGGAAATCAACCTCCACAATCACCTGGTAACCTCCCTCCCAATTCGCTCCACAATCTCCTCCGAATCCATTTTAATATTCCGCAAAATACCACTCAGCGGCGTCGAAAAACCGCAGAAATACATGCCCTCCCACGCCGGTTCGTCCAGCCAGAGGCTGCGCGGGTAGCCACGTTCGTTGAGTACGGTGCTGCCATTTTCGATAAAATCCTCTACCTGCGCCCGGTAGCCTGTGCAAGCAATCACCACATCGAATGCTTCCGATTCGCCGTTTTTGAACACCACGCCCTGTTCATAAAAACGCTCCACATCCGGCCGAATCAGCACTTTTCTTTGTTTAATGAGGTCGACTGTACCAATATCGATCACCGGCACTTTGCCAAATCTGCGCAATTGTTCGGAAGGCGCATAGGGAGATGGTGGCAGGCCATACGCCGTGAGGTCGCCCACAGTGCGTTTTTGCACCATTTTGGCAATAAAATCATACACAGGAGCAGGTAATTTGCCCAGCAGGATAGCCGTACGTTGCGCCGGGCGCCCCAGCACATCACGCCGAATGATATTCACCGGACTGCGCACCGAAATGACAGGCTGCGCGCCGTGTTCGTATAAATCGAGCGCCAGTTCGGCGCCCGTATTGCCCATGCCAATCAGCAATACCTTTTTCCCGGCGAAAGGTTTCGGGGTTCTGTAATCCTTGCTATGCAGGAGTTGCCCCTGGTATAACTCCTGTCCAGGCCAATGAGGCTGATACGGCACGCGGTTGTACCCGGTGGCCACCACCACGTTTTTGGAATGGAAAACATCGGATGGGGTGCGCGTTTCCCAGCCCTCACTCGTGCGTTGAATCTGTTGCACCACCTGCCCGAACATGGGCTGGATACCCATTTCACGGATATAATTTTCCCAATACGCAATCAAATCCAGCCGCGACACGTACACAGGATAATGCTCCGGAAACTCCCGGTGCGGCAGGTTGGAATGCTCTTTGGCCGTGTGCAGGCAAAGCCGCTCGTAGTGCCCGTGCCAGGTGCTGCCCACCTTGTCGGTTTGTTCGAGCAAAAGGTATGGAATACCGAACCGCGACAGCCGACCCGCTACGGCCATGCCTGCGGGCCCTGCGCCAACGATGAGGGTGTGCGTGGTGTGGATCATATCGGGCAAAGGTAAGTTGCAAATATACAGGCAAGATTCTTCCCTGTTTTCCGTTTGTGTATTTCAAAATACAGGTATGAACAAACAGTTTTTTACCCACTGGCGCCCGCGCCTGCTTTGGTTTTCAGGTGGCGCACTGCTGGCTGTCTTGCTGGCATTTTCATATGCAGAAGAGCGCCGGGATTGCGTGATAGGTCTCGACAAGATGAATGTGCTGTATCGGGGAATCGACAATCCGGTTTTCCTGCTGGCCCGGGGTGTGCCAGAGGGCGAATTGAACATCGAGACAGAAGGTGTTACACTTTTTCCGGGAGGCTCCTGTTTTTATATAGCCCGGGCGGGCGATCTGCCGATAGCAAAAGTGTGTGTTTCGGGTGGAAAACTGGAACCGACGGATTTTCAGTTTCGGGTAAAAAGTTTTCCGAACCCGGAATTGATGTTGGGATCCAAAAGAGGCGGTGAAATGAAGGCTACCGAATTTCGGGCCCAGCAAGGCATTTATGCACAAATCAATTGTTGCGGGTTCGATGCCAAATGCGAAATGGTCAGTTATGTGGTTACGCGTTTCGACGCTCAAAAAAGTAAAAACCGATTCACCAATACTGGTGCTCGATTTACCCCCGAAGTACGCCCGCTCATCGATCGTGCGCAGGCTGGAGACACCTATATTTTCAGCGAGGTGAATGTGCGTTGTCCTGGCGACAAGGTTGCGAGAATTTTGGGCCCTATGACCTTCAAAATCAAATGATTATGAAAGAAAGCATGCAACGCATTTTTTCCTCGGGCCTGCCCTGGTTTGCAGCAGGATTTCTTTTCACGGGCGCAGTGGCTTTTGCACGATACGAACCCGCACCAGCCTGTGTGATCGGCCTCGACAAAATGAATGTTTTTTATATCGGGGTCGACAACCCGATTACCGTACTGGTAACCGGTATGCCACAGGAAGAAATTCAGTTGGACATACAAGGCAGTGGGGCTGTCCTTGAAAAGAAGGACGACATGCATTACAATGTGCGGGTAACGACACCCGGCGATGCGCGCATTACCGTGTCGTGGAAAGGAGAAGCATCGCAAGCGTATCGATATAACGTCCGTAGAATACCTGACCCGGTTTTAAGGCTGGGCGGCAAATATAAATCCGGGCAGATTTCCAGCAGTACATTCAGGGCGCAGACTGGCTTGTCCATTTTGCTGGAAAACTTTGATTTCGATCTCAGCTGCAACCTTGTCGGCTACGACGTGGTGCGCGTGCCCCGGAACGGCGATCCAAAAACCCTGACAAACACAGGACTGCGATTCAGCCCGGAAGTGCTGCAACTGGTGCAACGCGCCGCTCCCGGCGATGTGTATTATTTCAACAAGGCCAGGGCGGGTTGTCCGGGCGATCTGGCAAGCCGGGAACTAGGCGATTTGGAGTTTGTGATTGAATAATCTTACCTGCAATTACAGGATGGAACTATGGATTTTTATTGCATTATATCAAATACATATAAATAACCACCATTTGTACACTCTACGCCTTGTGTCCTTTGTGAAACCGTGGTGTTCTTTGTGGTTAAAAATTTTTACCACAAAGTGCACCACGGTTTCACAAAGGACACAAGGCGTAGAGTGTACCTGTTTTCCCTGGAAGATGTTTATTGTGGGCCGCAAAAAACTGCTACATCCTGCGTTCTCTATCCCGGTAGTCTAAGGAATTTCAAACTCCACTTTCGCCACCCCGAACACCGAATTCAAAAAAGCCACATACTTGCCTTTTTCATACAAGGCGCTCACAGGCACCGAAAAGGAATTGGCGCCGGTTTTTACAATCGTGTCCTCGATGTGTTGCCCCAATCCGTTGGGACCGAACACACTGAATATGAGGTCGACATTGCCGGGCGATTCCACCTTGAACACCCATTGATTTTCAGATTTTTCCGGCGCCTGAATGTTGTAATGCCGGATATTCGCTGCGCTTTTCTGCAAACTTTCCAGTGTATTGAGCGCCATCAGCATATTGCGGTTCATAAAATTCTGGAGAGTCGTAATCTGAATGGGCGGCACAGCAAAACCGGGAATATCGATATCGGAAATGCGCCAGGCGTTTTTTTGCAGCGAATCGGAAGGAAAAACCTGAAGAAACTTTTCTGGGTCGAACGCAGCATTGTCCACCCGATATTGCAGGCTGTCGCCCAGGGAAATGGTAAAAGACACATTGTTCAGGGGTTCCTCATCGAGCAAGATGACAGGCGCTGTTTGAGCCCAGGTTTGAATCGAATCGACACGGCTCCTCAAAAAAGAGCGTCGTATAACCGGGGCGTCTACCGGCACGGGTTTGCCATCGCTGCCGGGGTATGTGGATAAATACAAAAACTCTATTTTTTCGTACCAGTCGTTCCAGCGGAGTTCAACCGAGTGAAAATCGCGGTTGCGGCGCAGGCGAAGTCGCTCGTCGCCCTCCGGCACCAGTTGAATGCTTTTTTGAAACAGGTTTTCGTATTGATCGGCTGTTTGCATCAGCATGGTCACCCGTATGCCCGGCTGGATGAGGTGCTGGAAAATACGCGCTTCATGTACAAAATCGCTATATGGCTTGTTATACAATTCGAAACGCAGCGCCATGGTAACTGCTTCTGCATCAAGAATTTGTAGTTCGGCCAGCACTGGATGCGGCTCCACCCAGGCATTCCATTCGATGTAGGGCTCCTGTCCGAATAATTGCCAGAATTCCGACACGGTAAAAAAGTCGCGTTGGCGGGTTTCAAATTTTTCCTCTTGTCCCCAAACCACCGTTTCGAGCAGTTTGTTGTTCAGAAAAGGCGCATATCCCCAGTAACTATACACCGGTTTTTCGCTTTTGGGCGCTATGATCTCAATGTCGATATGCGCCTGCAAGCCGTTTCCGAGCGGCAATTGGGTAATGCTCAGCATTTGGCCGGTGGTAGCCACTTGTGCAAAGTGCTGGTCGAGGGCTGCAATTTGCGAGAGATAATCTTTTGTCTGCACCTGATATTGTTGCAGAAAAAAGGTAAAATCGGGTACCATTCCGGCGCCGTTCCAGAGTTTGGGCGTGCTCAGCAGCATTTGCCTGAATTCGGATGGCGTAAGGCGTATGCGGCCGCTGTATTGCTGTTCGGCGGTGAGATCGCATTGTTGCTGCCCCCAGTAAAAGATGAATTTGTCAGGCTGGGCCGGGCGTGGGGCCATAGCGTCGGCATATTGCGCCCATGCAGGAATGGAGGCGAACAAGCAAACAGCAGCAAAGAGGCTGGTAAAGAATATTTTCATACGGGTAACAGAAATTTGTAGGGGATTTGGACAAGGGGCATAACGGATTATTACAGATCAATTTGAAAATCTTTGGCATCTCGTCGTCCACTCTACGCGTTGTGTCCTTCGTGAAACCTTGGTGTCCCTTGTGGTAAAAAAAATTAACCACCAAGATCACCAAGGTTTCACGAAGGACGCAAAGTGTAGAGTGGACAAGAATAAATCCGGAAAAATCCGTTTCATCCGTTATTCAATCCTGTCACAACAAGCCGGAATCAGGGCAAATTATACCCATTCTTGCTGATTAAAAAGCGAAATGTTCGTTGTTTTGAATCCGTTAACCATCCCACTTGCATATGATCTTCAAAGAAATACTCGAAATACTGGGTACTGCTTCCTTCGCCATATCCGGCGCCCTGGCAGCGCTCAACAAACGCCTCGACGTTTTTGGCATTCTGATCCTCACTTTTGTGACGGCCATCGGTGGCGGTACGGTGCGCGACGTACTCATTGGCCATACGCCGGTGGCCTGGATGAAAGACCAGACGGCCATCCGCACCATTTTTATTTCCTATGTGCTCACCTTGTTGTTTCACCGCGCATTCAAAAAACTGCCGCTGACGCTGAACATATTCGATGCGATCGGACTGGGTTTTGCCACCATTGTGGGGCTGCAACGCGGACTGGAGGCTCAACTCAGCCCCACTATCTGTGTCACGCTGGGTATGGTGAGCGGCTGCTTTGGCGGCGTGGTGCGCGATGTGCTGCTCAATGAAATTCCGCTGGTGTTTCGGAAAGACATTTATGCATCGGCGTCGTTGCTGGGTGGCCTGCTGTTTTTTCTATTTTCTGCCTGGGAAATGGTGGCGCCGCTGGCGGCTACACTATCGATTTTGGCAGTGGTGTTGCTGCGGCTGGCGGTGATGCGGTTTGGGTGGAGATTGCCGGATGTGAGGGGGTAGTTTGCAATTGCTTTCTCTATGTCTTCAAGCCATACTTTGACTTCCACTTGCATACACAAGCATTTTTTGTTCATTAAGCAGATTTTCAAACACCCTGTTTTTTATTGCTTTTTGTTCGAGCAAGTCTATCTTCCTTCCAAATATTCGCTCCAGTTCAAATTTCAACTCAAAATAGTTTTCTGCATATTCAATCGGGTCATCCGAACTAATAGAGACAACAAAGTCCATATCACTTGCCTCATTAAACTTTTCAGTGAGTATGGACCCAAATACATATAGTTTGTCTACCTTATGGGACAAACATGCTTCATTCAATTCCTTGATATGTTGATGAATTAATCGCACTTTTAAATTTTTCATTGCAAATATAGGTTTTTGCACCAAAAACAAAAAGCCGGATTCCCGGCGCTACCCATCCCCATCCACAAAAAATACCTTTCATCCGTTCTCCCATCCAGCAACAGCGGGAATTTTTAAAACGAGGCAATCCCAAAATATTATTCCGAGCGCGCCCTCCAACCCGGTCCCAAAACAAACTTTCAATTTTTTTTGAAAATTAACATTCAGAATAAAAACTATCCTCTCGCTCATTCGTTTAACCAATACAAAACATTCTTCTGAAAGCACACAACTACCTCTTCTCACAAAGCCCTACCCTGCTATGCAATTCAACATACCGGACACAGGCCAGAAACGTGTAGTGATTGTCGGCGGCGGATTCGCCGGCCTCACGCTGGCCCGCAAACTCAGCAAGTCCAAGAAGTTTCAGATCGTCCTGATCGACAAAAACAACTACCACCAGTTCCAGCCGCTTTTTTATCAGGTAGCCATGGCAGGCCTGGAACCTTCGAGCATCGTTTTCCCGCTGCGCAAGGTGTTTCAAAACAACAAAGACGTATTGATTCGGGTCACCAAAGTCAAATCTGTCGACCCCGTTCAGCGTGAAATCCATACCGACATCGGCTCGCTGCACTACGATTACTTAGTACTGGCCATCGGAGCCGACACCAACTGGTACGGCAACGAACAGGTGCGCGCCAATGCCATTCCCATGAAGTCGGTAAGTGAAGCGCTGTACCTGCGCAACACCATTTTTGAAGATTACGAACGCGCCGTGACGGCCCCCAACGCCGAAGAACGCCAGCACTACCTCGACATTGTGGTGGTAGGCGGCGGCCCGACCGGCGTGGAAGTAGCAGGCTCGCTGGCAGAAATGCGCAACCTCATCATCCCGAAAGATTACAGCGACCTCGACCGGCGCGAGATCAATATTCACCTTATCCACGGCGACCCGAGGCTGCTCAACACCATGTCGCCCCAGGCCTCCGAACAAGCGGAAAAATTCCTCCGTGAACTCGGCGTTCAACTCTGGATGGATAAAGTGGTAAAAAACTACGATGGCAAAACGGTGTTTGTAGACGACGGCTCCACGATCAGGGCCGACAAGGTTATCTGGGCTGCCGGCATCACCGGCAATACCGTCGAAGGGCTGCCGGAAGCCGCCCGAACCCGTGGCAATCGCCTGAAAACCAACGCGTTCAATGTCGTAGAAGGCACGGAAAACATTTATGCCCTCGGCGACATCGCCTTTCAGCAGCACGATACGCCCTGGCCCAACGGCCACCCGCAGGTTGCCCAGGTAGCCATTCAGCAAGGTAAAAACCTGGCATCCAATCTGTTGAAAATGGAAAAAGGGCAGCAGCCCTCGCCGTTTAAATACCGTGACCTCGGCTCTATGGCTACCATCGGTCGCCACAAAGCGGTGGTCGACTTGCCGTTCTGGCGTTTTCAGGGTCTTTTTGCGTGGTTTACCTGGCTGTTCGTACACCTGTTCGCCATTCTCGGCGCCAAAAACAAGGTGATTATTTTCCTCAACTGGGTGTGGAACTATTTGACGTATGACCAGAGTTTGAGGCTGGTGATCAAGCCGTGGAAGAGAACAAGTCCTGAGTCCTGAGTCGTTAGTCCTAAGTCCCAAGTCCTAAGTCCGTAGAGTACACGTTGATACCTTTGGTATTTATCAATAATGTATGCCAAGGGTATCAATGTGTACTCTACGGACTTAGGACTTAGGACTCAGGACTTAGGACTCACTTTTTGAACAAGTGTACCCATTTCCCATCCACTCCAAATTTCCCAACCGTTTCCGTCGAGGTGGCTTTGGGAGCGGCTAAAGCAGCCACTTCTTTAAATGCTGTTTGTGCAGCATGTTCGCTGTTGGATTTCCCGCAGGTAGCCGTAGCGGCCTCGGCCACATAGCCGTGTAACAGGGAAGGATATTCGCGGCGAAACAAGTCGGAGTGGCCGAAAATATCGACCCCCAGCACCTGATCTCCACACACGGCTACCATGCCTACTACTCCGGCTTCTTGATCAAACTTTCCATCGAAGAAACGGAGGTAGGCGTCGCGACGGTTTTTCTGGTCATTGGCCGTTTCCAATGCAGCATACGTAGACGTCGAAGAAGTAGCGCCGTTGGCTTCCGTCACGCTGGCAACGGCTGCCCACACCTCATGCTGGCTTCCGCTGCGCTGCACGGCCTGCCGCACTTTCGGACTGGCCACACTGTAGTAGCCACTGAAGGCGTACAATTTTTGCTGTTCCGGGCTGGCCGTAGTATCCTGGTAACGCCAGCGGCCTTTTTCCACACAAAACACATCCATATTCCGAATGGTACCGGGCATCACGATCTGGTCGTTGGCAATAACGCGGTCCTGTTTCCCGCCAGTGACGACATCGCCGGAAAGGATATATACCGTGTCACGGCTTTTGTTTTGCACCGTCAGCAGGTTGTAGGTACGCTCGTCGGAGCGGCCAAACTGTTTTTGTTCGGTGATACGGAAGCCGGGCGTTTGAATGCTTTCCGACAGGGTTTTCAGGCTCGCCAGGCTGGCCTGCGCATCCAGCACCGAAGCGTCGGCAATGATCGGATACAGCCGCAGGTTTTCATATTGCCAGGCCGGGTTGGCATCGGTACGCAATTGCAGGCCGGATGCTGTTGCGCCGGCATTCGTTTTCTTATCTTCCTTGCAGGCCGTCATGATTAAAAACAGTACGGCAGTGATGGGGAGCAGTTGTTTTATCATAGGAGTGGTGATGGGTGAATGGGAAAATCTATAGATCATTCTATTTCATCGGTTCGATTGGGAATTCAAATGTACCGGCATTCCGGCGGAGAGGCAATTTTTTTTCAAGGCCCGCCACATTTCCATTATTTTCACCCGCTCCGGAAAAAAAAATTCACCGACTTGTAACATCGTCTCCGCTACCGCGTCTTCCTTTCAACAACGCGCCAAACAACACCTGTCAACACTTTATGAATTGGACCATCTTTCACGAGCAGGTATTTCCTATCCGGCACAAACTCTACCGATTTGCCCTGCGCATTACAGGTAGTGTTCATGAAGCCGAGGACGTCGTGCAGGAGGTACTTGAAAAAGTGTGGAAAACCTCGGCCGATCATTCGGCTACGGTGCAGAACTGGGAAGCGTGGTGTATGACCCTGACGAGAAACCGCTCGCTCGACAAAACCCGAAGCCAGTCGCTGCGCCGAACGGCTCCTCTGGAAAACCTGAGCGAACGCCGAACCGATACGCTCAACCCCGCAGAAGCGGCCGAGAGCAACGACCTGACGGAGAATATAAAGCGAATGATGCAAGAACTCCCTGAAAAACAACGACTTGTAATGCACCTGCGCGATATTGAGGAACTGACGTACGACGAAATTGCCGAAACACTTTCCATCACGCTCGATCAGGTAAAAATAAACCTTCACAGAGCCAGAAAAACGATTCGAACAATGATTTTGGAGAGAGAACGGATAAGTGGTTGAGTGGTTGAGTTGTTGAGGGGTTGAGGGGTTGAAGGATTTGATGCCTCACGACTCGAAAAATCAAAAAATTGATCCTTACAACAACTGCAAATCCTCAACTACTCAACCCATCAACTACTCAACCCTCCCCCCCATCAACCACAAAAACACATCCACATGTTCCAACTACAACACATCGAAGCCTTGCTCGAAAAATTCTGGGAAGGCGACACCACGCTCGAAGAAGAGCGTATGCTGAAAGCCTATTTCGCTTCCGGCCAGGTCGATGACAGCCTGAAGCAGTATGCGCCCTTTTTTCAGGTGCTGCGCCAGGAACAGGCTGTGGAACTCCAACGCCCGCCAGTCGTAACGGAAATACGCCCGGTTACCTACAACTGGAAGCCCTGGCTTGCAGCAGCATCTGTGGCCCTGTTGTTGTCAGCCGGTTGGTGGTGGCACAGCCGACCGAACGTAGATGTACCCTATACAGCAGAAGTGCCACGAAGCACTACTCCGGTAACACAACCAGAGGCGCCCGTTCAGCCTCCAACCGCACAGTTAGCCTCGGAAACACCCGTACAATCAACCGGTTTTTTCAGGCGCAAAATCAATGCACACAAACCTTCACCGACGCCTCAACTCAATGAAGAAGAAGAAAAAGCCATGCAGGAAATCAAAGCAGCCCTCGCATTGGTATCTTCCAAATTGAAAAAAGGCCGCCAGGAAGCCGTCAAAGGCACCGAACACCTGGAAACAATGGATAAGGTGTTTAAGAAGAAGAGAGACGGAGAGGGTTAGAGAGTGAGAGAGTGAGAGAGTGAGAGGGTGAGAGAGTGAGAGAGTGAGAGAGTGAGAGAGGGTTAGAGAGTGAGATAGTGAGAGAGTGAGAGAGTGAGAGGGTGAGAGAGTGAGAGGGTGAGAGGGTGAGAGGGTGAGAGAAATTAGATGTCAAGTATCAAAATCATATCAGTTTCAAACAAAAACAAAGTTGAGTCTATGAAAAAGCAGTTTTTTCTGATCCTTACAGTCGTGCTGGGCACCATCCTGCAAGCACAGGCACAAAACGACGGTATCACCCGTTTCTTCAAACAATACGAAGACGACGAGCGCTTCACGATGGTGTACGTCAGCCCAAAAATGTTCCAAATGGTCGCCAAAATCGAAACCGATGACGAAGACTGGAACAACATCCGTGAAGTGGTGAAAGACCTTGGCGGCCTGCGCGTACTCACTGCCGACAGCATCGGCGACGGCGTAGCCATGTACAAATCTGCCCTGTCCAGAGTACCTCAAAACGAATACTCCGAACTGCTGACCGTTCGCGATGGCAAAGAAAATGTACGCTTCTGGATCAAAGACAGCGGCAATATCATCGAAGAATTGCTGTTGCTCGTGGGTTCTGAAGACGAATTCACTATGCTGAGTTTTACGGGTAAAATCGACCTCGACAAAATTTCCCAACTGTCGAAAAGCCTCGACATCGATGGCGCAGAGCACCTGGGTAAAATCAAGGGCTCGAAAAATAAGGACAAAGACAAGAACAAGGGCGAAGACAAAGAAGAAGACAAAAACTAAAACCCTCTTTGCGATGAAAACATTTCTTAGCATTATCTGCTTCCTGTTCTTTGCCCATACCCTGTCCGCTCAAGACGGATGGTTGTACTGGAAATACAAGGATTACGACGGAATGGCCTTTACTGTACCCAGATGGGTAGTGGATGCCGGCTCCTGGTTTCTCGATGAAAAAGCGGAGCGCAAACTCCTGCGCCGGGTCGACAAAGTACGGTTCATGGTTTTTGAAAATGACATGAACCCGGTGTCTGATCGCGATATGAAAAAATTTACCCGCAAAGCGCACCGCCGCGAACTGGAAGACCTGGTGGTCGTGCGCGATGGCAAAACGCAGGTGCGCGTCATGGGCAAAGAAAAACGCGGCATCCTGCGGAAAGTGGTGGTGCTCGTTCATTCTCCTGAAGATTTTGTGTTCGTCAGTGTGAAAGGCCGCCTGCGCCTGAACGACATCAACCATATTATCGAGAAATACGACAAGGAAGACAAAGGCAAAAAGGATAAACCAATGGTGCCGCCTGTCGTGAAAATTCCGGTATCCAGGGTGTAGTTGATATTCCTTCAAGAATACGGAATCCCGAATGTTGCTTTTGCAATGTTCGGGATTTTTTATTTCCTGTAAATTAGTTTTCCGTAGAGCCCGTAGATTAATTTCCCGCAGAACTCGCAGATTTTCCCGCAGAACTCGCAGAACGTAGAGTCCACATTTTGATCGCTTTGAAGAAAAAGGTGTACTCTACGTTCTGCGAGTTCTGCGGGAAAATCTGCGAGTTCTGCGGGAAACTACTCTACGGAAAATTACTCTACAGACTCTGCGGGAAACAAACCTACACCCCAAAATACCCCTTCGCATTGTTATAACACACATCCTGCACCACCTTGCCTATCCATTCATAATCAGCCGGCAATTCACCATTTTCAATATCCTGGCCAAGGAGATTGCACAAAATCCGCCGGAAATATTCATGGCGCGGAAACGACAGAAAACTGCGCGAATCGGTCAGCATACCCACAAAACGGCTCAGTAGCCCCATGTTCGACAGCGCATTGAGTTGCCGTTCCATACCGTCTTTCTGATCCAGAAACCACCAGGCAGAACCCCATTGCACTTTTCCGGCGATGGAGCCGTCGTTGAAATTCCCGATCATGGTGGCAAACAGTTCGTTGTCGGCCGGATTTACGTTGTACATAATGGTTTTGGCCAGTTGATTGCCCGAGTCCAGCCGATCAAGGAATTTTGATAGCGCGCGCCCTTGTGGCAAATCGCCCATCGAGTCCCAGCCCGTGTCGGGTCCCATTTGTTTCAACATGCGCGTGTTGTTGTTCCGAAACGGTCCCAGGTGAAATTGCTGCGTCCATTTTTTCTCCCAGTTCCAGGTACCGAAGTACACCAGCATGGCGGATTTAAACTGGCGCACCTCCTTCATTTCCAGCGTTTTACCGCTGCGTACCCGATTAAAAATCACCTCGATATCCATGTCCGTATAATCCTCTGCATATGCTTCTTCCAGGCCGTGGTCGGACATGCAGGCGCCCATTTCGGCAAAATAGTCGTGGCGCATTTTCAAGGCATCCAGAAAATCATGGAAACGGATAATGTCCTTCCTGGAAACCGCTTCCAGTTTCACCAAATAGGTATTAAACGCCTCCGTATTTTCCACCGCCATTGCCTTGTCAGGCCGAAATGCAGGCAATACCCTGATTTCGAACCCTTCTGCTGCCATTTGCCGATGAGACTCCAGGGAATCGGTCGGGTCGTCGGTAGTACACAGCACCCGCACCTGCATTTTTCGCAGCAGGTTGCGCACCGAAAAATCAGGCGTTTGCAACAAGGTATTGCAATGCTCATAAATACGGGCGGCCGAAGCAGGTGTCAGCAATTCTTCCACGCCGAAATACCGCATGAGTTCCAGGTGCGTCCAGTGAAACAACGGATTACGAATGGTATAAGGTACGGTAGCCGCCCATTGCTGGAATTTCTCCGCATCCGGGCGGCTACCTGTACAATATTCTTCTGCCACACCATTGGCACGCATAGCCCTCCATTTGTAATGATCGCCATGCAGCCAAACCTGTGTCAGGTTATCAAATATTCGATCTTCTGCAATTTCGGCCGGAGGTAGATGGTTGTGGTAATCGATCAGCGGCATTTTTTCTGCATAATCGAAATACAGCCGTCGGGCCGCTTCAGTTTGCAGCAGAAAGTTGTCGGTAATAAAGGTTGGCTGGGCTTTCATACAAACGTGTTTCGGCGCATTTATCCGGTAAAACTGGTCATCACATAAATGACAATTCCAACTACCACCACAGACACCACGATGTCCCAGACGCTGTAACTGCCACGGTTGGATGCGACCTGTTCAGGGGTAAGGGTACCATACGTAAGGCCTGCGATGCTTTCGGGAGCGGGCGGCGGCGACAACAGGCTGGCAACCACACAAACCACCACGGAAAACAGGAAAAACCAGGCGGCGAAAGTGAGGAAATTGCTGGCTGCAAAAGCATACAGGATACCGTCCTGCGGCAAAGCGCCCTTGCTCAATTCCAGTATCAGTCGGATAACGGCTACACCCAAACCAGCAATGAGCGTCGTCATGGCGCCCCTGCTGTTGATTCGTTTGGAAAAAATACCCAGCAGGAACACGGCCGTAATCGGCGGTGCAATGTATGCCTGCACCGACTGCAGGTATTCATACAATACGCCGGAAATGTTCTGCATAATTGGAATCCAGGCAATCCCAAGAATAACCACGATGGTGGTGGCTACACGACCTACCCGCAGCAGGTCTTTTTCCGAGGTCTCCGGGCGCAGTTTTTTGTAAATATCCACTGTAAACAAAGTGGAACAGGAGTTGAACACCGATGCCAGCGAACTCATCAAGGCGGCCAGCAAACCGGCGGCTACCAGGCCTTTCAGCCCGGCCGGCGTTTTTTGCATCAGCAGGGTGGCAAACGCCTGGTCGGCAGTGTCCCATTGCAGTTCACCGCGGTTTTTCAGTGCCAAGGCTACAATTCCCGGAATCAGGAACAGAAATACAGGCGTCAGTTTGAGGAAGCCGCCAAAAATAGCGCCCCGGCGGCCTTGTGTAATGTTGCGTGCTGCCAGCGTACGCTGCACAATATATTGATCCGTACACCAGTACCATACACCCACAATGGTGCTCGTTACCACCAGGCTCGGCCAGGGAAACTGCGGGTCATCGGCCGGGCGCCACATATTGAGGTAGCCGGGTGGCAACGACGATTTCATGCCATCCCAACCCCCTACGGCGTTCAAGCCTACGAATGTCAGGGTGGCGGCTCCTATCAATAGTACAATGGTCTGCATAGCCTCTGTGTACACCACCGCGCGCATGCCGCCCAAAACGGTATAAAAGCCTGTGAGTATGACAGTTATAAGTGCTCCAAACCAAAAGTCGATGTGCAGAAGAGAAGAAATCACGATACCTCCGGCGTACACCGTCACCGACACTTTTGTCAGTACATAGGCCAGCAAGGAAAAAATACTCAGGAACCAGCGGGTTTGTGGACTGAATCGTTTTTCCAGAAATTCGGGGGTGGTAAAAATGCCACTGCGCATGTAAAACGGCAGAAATACCCAACCCATGAGCAGTACGATCCAGGCATGAAGTTCGTAAATGAGCATGGGAATTTTTCCACCAGCGCCTGCGCCTGCAAGCCCGACCACGTGCTCGGAGCCAATATTGGAAGCAAAAATGGAGGCGCCCACTACAAACCAGCCCATATTGCGGCCAGCGAGAAAGTAGTCTTCGGTGTTTTCGTTTTTTCGGGTCATTACCCACACGGCTATGCCAATGAGGGTGAGGAAATAAGCGGCGATAACAATCCAGTCCAGGGTAGCAAAACTTGCCATAAAAGTTAGTTTACAGGGAAGCCAGCCCCAGCGAGGCTTCGGAAAGATGTTTTCGTACCGAACTGGGGTTCGGCGATGTCATACTTTTAGAGATTTTTTTTGGCCGTGCTAAAAGTAGTCGAATAATTGTTCTGCGTATGTTTTCAAATACAACATTTTAAAACCCAATGGAATTTCCGCCGTCTACAGGCAATGAAACACCCGTGATATAACGCGCCGCATCCGAAGCCAGAAAAACAGCGGCCCAGCCAATGTCTTCCGGCTGGCCGAAATACCCGATGGGCGTGCGGTCGAGTGCCTTGTGCATGCGATCGGGGTCGCTGCTCATAGCGGTGCGCATCATGCTGGTTTCAATAAATCCCGGAGCGATGGCATTCACCCGAACATGGAACCGGGAGAATTCGGAAGCCAGCACCCGCACCATGCCTTCCACACCCGATTTGGAGGCAGCATACGCCACTACCCTGTCGAGACCATAATAGGCAGCCATGGAAGAAATCATGATAATGGAACCGGAACTGCGCTCTACCATCCTGCGCGCACATGCACGTGTCAGCGCAAATACCGCCTGCAAATTGGTGTGGATAATGCGCTGAAAATCATCGTCGCTCACCTCCAGCGCCGGTTTTTTCATGTTGATGCCGGCATTGTTGATCAAAATATCGATGGAGCCAAAATCAGCCTCCAGGCCCTCGATCAGCCCCTCCAGCGTGTCCAGTTGCGTCACGTCGTTCACCCGGTAGGCGGCGCGTTCGCCCAAACTGGCTACGGCTTCTTTCAAGGGTTCTTCCCGTCGGCCGGTAATGATCACCTGCGCGCCTGCCGCCTGCAAGCATCGGGCAATATCAAAGCCTATACCACTGCCGCCTCCGGTAATCAGGGCAGTTTTTCCCTGTAATGAAAAGGTTGACGGGAATTGCCTGGTCTGTGTGGTTGGTTGCTCGTTTTTCATGCTTAATATGGGCATTACAGGTTTGGTGACTATTTTGTATTAACTATCCACAGATTGTACTCCACTGTTGGAATGGGCTCCAATACAACAATAGAGTACCATATGCGGATAGTCATTTTTTTAAATGTTTTACACATTACTTCACTTACCATTCATCCGTACGAAACGGCGAAGCCGGCAATCCTTCCCGGTTTATCAGATTCGCATCGGCCGGGTTGTCGGCCCAGGCATACCGAACGGCGACAGGGTGTAACACAGCAGGGCATTCCAGGATGACCCGCCTGCCATCCAGCCGTGCCTCTGCCCAGTAAAAATGCCGATCCGGCCCGGCCAGCGCAAATCCTTTTAATGCGCTGCCACCACGTATGGCAAGTCCGCTGCCCCCCGGGTCGAATTCCAGTACGGCTTTCCCTTCGGAAAAAGTGGATTTCAGGAGTGCTGGGCCATTGCACACTACTTTTGAATCTTTGTACGCCACGCGTTGTGCCAGCAAGGCCAGGCGTCGGCCCACTTCCTTTTTGTTCAACGGGTGAATGTCGTTCCACTCGCCAATGTCGATGGCAACGGCCATGCCGGTTTGGGGCAATGACAGCGTTTTGCGTTGCGACTCGCGCAACCTGGCCCAGTCGCTTTCACCCGGTTCAGGTCGGGTTTCCAAAAAATTGGCTAACTGCACAAATAAAAACGGAAAATCGCCCTGCCCCCAATGTACTCGCCAGTCGCGAATCATAGCAGGGAACAATTTTTCATATTCCGCCGCCCGCCGGGTATTGCCTTCTCCCTGGTACCAGATGACGCCTTTGATGCGGTAATTCAGCAAAGGATGCAGCATCGCATTGAACAGCCCCGTCGGTTTCCAGCGAATAAATGTTTGCGGCGCCAGGGGCTCCATCGCAGCGCCCAGTCGGTATTGCCAGGGGCCACGCAGATCGATCGTGTCGCCGTTTGCTATCAATTCGTACGGTTTGTCGAGCACAAAACCGCCCTCGCCGGAATTGTTGATGACCCGCACCACGAGGCTGTTCTCGCCTTCTTTCAGCACCTTTTCCGGCACCTGATACCAGCGCGGCGGGTATTTGTAACTCGTAGTTCCTACCAGCACGCCATTGAGATATACCGAATCGGCATCCACAATGCACCCGAGGTTGAGAAAAGCCGGTTTCCCCGACATAGAAGCAGGCGCCTGTATGTTTTTTCGGAACCAGACCACGCCATTCACCGGACCGAGTTCGGTTTTTGACCAGTAACCAGGCACCTGCATGGTTTTCCAGGCAGAAAAATCCTGTGTGTCTTGCAACCATGAACCCTTCGGATCGACATATCCGGCGTCTTTTTTGCGCAAGGAAGCGTACCAGTTGGCAGATCGTTCGCGGTCGGCCCGTTCGATGTTC
Source organism: Bacteroidota bacterium (assembly GCA_020160935.1). Classification (GTDB taxonomy): domain Bacteria; phylum Bacteroidota; class Bacteroidia; order Chitinophagales; family Saprospiraceae; genus M3007. Next base: position 73,982 of record JAIUPL010000015.1, read on the forward strand.
TGGATAAGCACCGTGTCTTTGAATGTCGCCGCTTCGGCAGCCAGATCGGGAAAGGCTTTCAAGGCTGATTCAGACATCCATGCTTCGGCGGGTGAGCCACCCAGGCTGGAATTGATCAGGCCGATCGGTACATGGTATTTTTCATACAGGTTTTGTGCAAAAAAATAGGCTACGGCGGAAAAATCCAACACAGTTTGGGGGGTCAGCGCTTTCCAGGCGCTCGCGCGAAGGTCTGCTTGCGGGGTGTTGAAATCGAAACGTTGCGGCACCTCGAACAGTCGGATTGCCGGATTGTCGGCAGCGGCCATTTCTTTTTCATAACGGGGCCGAACGCGGCGCATTTTCAATTCCATATTCGACTGGCCGGAACAAACCCATACCTCGCCGATCATAATATCGGACACGAGGATTTCATTGGTTCCGCGCACCCGCATTTGAAATGGCCCGCCTGCTGTTTGCGGTGCGATATTTACCTGCCACTTGCCGTCCGAATCTGTCTTTGCCGGGTATTTTTTTCCTTTAAATTCTACTACAACCGACTCGTCGGGGTTTGCCCAGCCCCACACCACCAGCTGCGTATTGCGTTGCAGCACCATGCCGTCGCTGATCAGCCGGGGCAGGCGCACCTGGGCCTGCAAGGGGTGTTGCAAAGCCGACAGGATAAGGAGTAACAGCAACATTGCCGCCAACCGTGTGGTATGGTTGCTCATGAATTAGCGATATGCTTCAATGGTTTGAATGGTGCCGTCGGCGTTGTATTTCAGTTCGGTTACTTTGACGTTGCGCAGGTGCGTTTTGCCCGACAACTGTACGTCGTGGTAGAACAGGTACCATTTCCCTTTGATTTCCACGATGGAATGGTGGTTGGTCCAGCCTTGCACCGGCTTCAGCACGATGCCTTTGTAAGTGAAGGGGCCGTAAGGGCTGTCGCCGATAGCATAGCACAGGTTGTGGGTGTCACCCGTGGAATAGGAAAAGTAATATTTACCGTTGTAGCGGTGCATCCAAGCGGCTTCGAAAAAGCGTTTGTCATTGTTGCTTTCCAGAAACAGGTTGCCTTTTTCGTCCAGAATGCGCACTTCCTTTATCGGCTCAGCAAAACCCTTCATGTCGGGCGTGAGTTTGGCGATGCGCGGCAGGATTGCCGTTTCATTGGGTTTGCGGAGTATGGCCTGAGCATGGTAGGTGTTGTTGTCCCAACGCTGCAATTGTCCGCCCCAGATACCACCGAAATACATGTAGTAAGTGCCATCGGTATCTTTAAAAACGCAAGGATCGATGCTATAACTGCCTTCCATCGGCTGTGGTTCGGCCTTGAAAGGGCCTTCGGGTTTGCTGCTGGTGGCCACCCCGATCCGGAACACATCCTTTTTGTCTTTTACCGGAAAATAGAGGTAATACGTACCATCCTTGTACGCTGCATCAGTGGCCCAGAGTTGGCGGCCAGCCCAGGGAATATTGCGAATATCGAGCGCTACGCCGTGGTCTTTCACCTTGCCTCCTACCTTTTTCATGGAAAGAATGTGGTAGTCTTTCATGTCGAAATGACCGCCTTCATCGTCTTCCTTCGCGCCCGATTCAATGTCGTGGGAAGGGTAAATGTAAATTCGTCCTCCAAACACATGCGCCGAGGGATCGGCCGTGTAAATGTGCGAAACGAGGGGTTGAGAAATGAGCTTTTTATTGCTGTCATTCTGTGCATGTAAAATGCAGGAAAAAGCCAACAACATATTCAAAAACAAAATTTTACGCATATTATTTATTTTAAAAAAAATGACATTCCGCATATTGTACCCCATCGGTTTTTGCTGTTAGCGAGGACCCCAACAGCGGCATTTCGTCGCAAATCGAGCACAAATTTTGAACTGGATTAGGTTTTATGACAACAACAGCCAGAGCGAAAGGAGCGGTAGTATGGGCTTTAGCCCATACTACCGCTTGGCAAATCTCACTTCTTTAGGTTTATTTCAACTGATACCACGCCACGATTTTTTTCATGTCTTCCAGCGTACGCTCCGGCGCTTTGTACGGCGCCGGTATTGGCATGCGCGAATACGTCTGGAAATACAGCACACAGGCGTCGCGCCAGTTGAGCGCTTCGCGGTGCTGTGCTGCCAGCCGTCCCGCTACATCGGCAAACATCTCGGCATCTACCCAGGGCTGGATGCGCGCCCACTGGGCTTGCATCCTGGCTACTTCTTCCACGCCGCGATAGTAACGTGTGCAGAGTTCATCCCAAAGCGTATTTCCAGTTGACAGGCGTTTGTTCCACCCGACATGGTGAAACCACAGCAAATAGTTGAGGTCACACGTTTCCGGTTTTTCCCATGATTGTTTTACTTCCGGTCGGTACAATGCGAGTGAATTGTTTCCAGTAGCCGTCCGGTCAAAACCCAGGCCGACAGAATCGGCGCGGTGGTAGTACACAGAAGTCCAGTCGGGGCGTGCGCTTTTTTCCAGCCAGGGTTCGGGGCCGAAATGAATGCCCTGTCCCATGATGTGGTGCAGCCCGAGCGGGGTGGTAAAATCCACGTATATCTGCCTGGATTTCAACAAAATATCTTTGATAATGGCCACTGCTTCGGGTCGTTTGGTCCAGGTCATCCGTATCCATTCGTCGGCAATGTCGGCTTCTCCGAGCGTATGATCCCAGGCCAGTCGGCCGAAAGCGTACCAGTTGGCCTGGCTCATCAGGTGGCCGGTCCAGTTGCGGTCGGAGCCTGTATTGGCCACCCCGGCCATGGCAGTAATGGAATACGCATGCACCGACCCATCGACTATGCGGGCCACGGTAGCGCCTTTCCCCTTGGCATAGGTATCTGATTCGAGGCATTCTTTGTACAAAGAGGCTTGATACACCAGGTTGGTGGAAAAGCCTAGGTATTCCTGCGTTATCTGAAATTCCAGGGCCAGCGGCGTGTGCGGCATGGCGCCCAAAATCGGGTGAAAAGGTTCGCGTGGCTGGAAGTCGATCGGACCGTTTTTTACCTGTACGATCACATTGGAAGCAAAAAGGCCGTCCAGGGGTTTGAATTCGTTGTAGGCTTCGCGGAATCGGTCGCCTCGTGGATCCGGACTGTACACAAATGCCCGCCAGATCACCCGTCCGCCGTGCGGCTTTAAGGCTTCGGCCAGCATATTGGCGCCGTCGGCATGGGTGCGGCCGTATTCTTGCGGGCCGGGCTCGCCTTCCGAGTTGGCTTTCACCAGAAATCCGCCGAAATCAGGGATGTATCGGTACACTTCTTCGGTTTTTTCCCGCCACCACTGGCGCACTTGTGGGTCGAGGGGATCGGAGGTCGTCAGGCCACTCAGTATTTTGGGTGATGCAAAATTAATGGACAAAAACACCTGAATGCCATACGGACGGAACACATCGGCCAAAGCCTTTACTTTTTGCAGGTATTCCGCTGTCAGAAAACGGGCGCTGGCATTTACATTGTTGACTGCCACGGCATTGATGCCGATGGATGCGTTGGCGCGGGCGTAGTCAGTGTAGCGCGGGTCGATCACTTCGGGCAGTTCGTACCATTTCCACAACGACGCGCCTGCATAGCCGCGTTCGATAGTGCCCAGCGGATTGTCCCAGTGGTTGAGCATGCGCAACTGAACCTTGGGCGATTCGGAGATGGGAAGTTTGGAAATGGCTTGCCCCGTTTGTATCAGCCGAAGCAGCGTGAATGCGCCATAAAGAATACCTCGGTCGCTGCCGCCCGACACCAGCAAATTTCCGCCTTTTAATTCGATGCGAAAACCTTCATCCGGCAAATGCTGGTCGCGAAGCAGGCGGATTCCGCCGGTTTTTCGGCCAGCAATGGCTGGTTTTGCACCCAGCATTCCCTCAAATCCTCGCAGCAATTCCGTTTTGGCCGCCATTTGTATGGAAGAAGAAGGTGTTTCCAAATCGACAAACCCAGCAAAACGCAGGTATTCCTTTCGCCTGGCAGCATCTTGTATGCGATCGTATTTCAGCCAAAGGCGATACCCGTCGTCGGCATGGGCATCGACTGAAAACAACATGAGCAGCAGGAGGATATACTTGTTTGACATGCCGAAGAAATGAACCGGCGACTAACTGCGAGGTGGCCAAAAGTAAACGGTTTTTCAAAAATGCAACCGATTGCATAGTATTATTTTTTCACTTTCGGCATACCTTTACCGGAAGCCAGGCAACAGGACGGCTCGGGAATGATTGACAGACAAGACATTAACCCTACATGGAGCGGAAAAAGAAAGAAGTCACGATTTACGACATTGCAGCGCAACTGAACGTATCGGCAGCCACCGTGAGCAGGGCTTTGCGGGATGATCCAGCCGTGAGCGCCCCTACCAAAAAAAAGATTTTTGAACTGGCGGAAGCGCACGGGTACCAGGCTAACCTGTTTGCCCGCAATTTGCGGCAGCAACAAACCCGAACCATTGGCGTCATTGTACCGCGCCTAAACAGTTATTTCATGGCAACAGTCATTTCCGGTATTGAACACCTGGCCAATGAAGCGGGCTACAATTTGCTCATCAGCCAGTCGTCGGAACTTCCGGAACAGGAAAATGCGATTGTAAAAACCATGTTCAATAACCGTGTCGACGGGCTGCTGGTGTCATTGGCATACCCAACGGCCGACTTGCAGCATTTCAAACGTTTTTCCCAAAAACACATACCGGTTATCTTTTTCGACCGCACGCTGGAAAACAACATTTTTACCAATATCCGCATCGACAACCAGCAGGCAGGGTACGATGCTACCCGGCATCTGCTTGAATTGGGCCGTCGGCGCATCCTGCACGTCAGCGTGTCGCATACGCACAATATTTACCGGGACCGTTTCAATGGGTATGCGCAAGCCTTGCAGGAATTTCATATTCCGTTGGATAGGAACTATTTGTATCTGGATGACCTGTCGCTGGAAGCCGGCGCGCGCGCAGCACGGCATGCGCTGGAACTACCAGAGCGACCCGACGGGATTTTTGTTGCCAACGACAACTGCGCCGCAGGCTGCATGATGGCACTCAAAAAAGCCGGTATCCGTATTCCAGAAGACATTGCCCTTGTGGGTTTCAACGACGACCCGGTGTGCCAGATCGTGGAGCCCAACCTCACGAGCATCCACTACCCTGCCTATGAAATGGGGAAAATGGCCGCGCACCACCTGTTTCGGCAGTTGGCGGCGGATGAAGCGCTGAGGACGACGAAGGTGGTGGGGTTGAGAGCAGAGTTGGTGGTGCGAGGGAGTTCAGGATAAATATGCCCCTCCCCTACACCTTGCTATGCCATTCAAAAAACACCCTCGTCGGGTCGTATTTCCCCCTGACTTCCTGTACTTTTTGCAAGTTTTCAGTACTCATAAATGCCGCGGCGCGTTTGTGCAGCCCTTCATCAGCCAGTTGGATTCCTGAGCCCAGGTGTTGCATTTCGCGCATGAGATCGGGCGCCCAGTTGGCATAACGCGGCGTGTCGGCGCTGTTTTTCCAGCAACTGTACAGCGCCAGGTAAATGTTGTCTTCCTTGCTGTAGGCCATGTCCACACGTTGCGGATCAGGGTACCAGTTGAGCCACAGGAAATGGGAAGGCGCGGGCGGCAGCGTCTCCGCAATTTTCCGGATAAACGGCAAGAGGCTGTCGATGTCGGCGTGCGTCCACATGTTGTCTACGCCATAATGATAATTGGACGGATAGTGCGACATCGTGGCTTTATACAGCATATCGATACCCGGATTAAAAGCAGGCATCACCACTTTTGCTTTTTTCCGAATCGGGCTGTGGAGCATAAACGCCTTGGCCGCTTCAAATTCTTCTTTCGTATCGGCAAAAATAGGCGCCAGCGCTTCGATGCCCGGTCCAAGCAAATTGAGCATGTTCTTACTCATCATCAACTGAAACTCAACGGCTTTGGGAATTTCAGGGCCAATGTCGTACGCCCAGCGATACACATCTTCCAGGTGTTCAATCCCAAAATCATGGGCCATGATGGCGCGGTAGGGCGGCAGTGGAAACACCTGCAAATAAAACCTGACTACAATCCCGAAAAAACCGGGGCCGGAGCCGCGAGCCGCCCAGAACAAGTCGGCGTGCTGTTGGGCATTGGCGTGCACCAGTTCGCCATCGGCCGTTACAATGTCCATGGCCGTTATATACTGGCAGGCGATGCCCATTTTTCGGCCATTCCAGCCATAGCCGCCCTGCAACAGGTAGCCACCGATACAAACGCCCTTGCAGTGCCCTGCCGGGAAAAACAATTGCTGCCGAAACAAAGCCTCCATCAATACGCTGCCGCCTACGCCCGGCCCGGCCTGCGCCGACATAGCCTCTTTATTAACCTCATATTGATTGAAGTGTTTCATCAGAATCAGCAAGGCGTCTTCGCGGACGAAATTGGCGCTGAAACTGTGCCCCCCCGAACTCACCGTGATGCGTTTTCCTGTGCGTTTGGCATATCGAACGATTCGAATCACGTCTTCTACCGTATGCGGCTCAAAGATCATGGCCGGGCGTTGTACAGGGTCGATTTTGTTGAACAAAGTGCCCATCACCATTTCGTCAAATCCGGCATCGCCCCGGCGGGACACCTGGCCGTTGATGGCGATTTCATCGGCCTCGGAAACAAATTTTTGGTACAAGGCTGGTAAAAATGCTGCCAGATGGTTCATTTCCTCCGAACAATGGCGGAGCATATCGCGGCCGAAATCTTTTGGCAGCGACTTGAGTTTTTTCATGATGCCGACCAGCCAGGAAGCCAACTTCCCTTCGTGTCGAGGCGTCACGTAACGGCCGCCCAGCCAAAAGCGCGAGCGCATTTCGGCGCCGCCTTCCACGGCCCTCACCTGATGTACAAGATAGCCATAATCGATCGGGAGGCTGGGATGGCCGATTTTGGCACAGATGTACACGACCTTTTCCGGGTGGTTGACAGCCTCGAAGGACAGGCCGAAGTCCAGCGGCGATTTGAACTGGACGATCACTTCCTGCAGCTTGTCGCCGATGTACTCTTTCACCTGCGAATTTCGACCGATATAGGCATGGTCATTTCTGCCGTCTTGCCAGCGCGCGCTCACGTGCGCGCCCGGGTGCCACAATTTGTAACGCCGATCCTGCGAACCATGCCAGCCAAACCACCAGGCCCACATACGCGGATCAACGCCGGGCATCGGCGTGTGTACGGCAATGGCGATGCTTCCGTCGGATGCTTCGGAATAGCCCGTTTCAACAGCCTGGTACCCGGATTTTTCCAAAACAGACAGGTCTGAAATATCGGGCAGCAGGCCCCAGGGAAGTGGCAGCGCAGCAAATGCCTCCGCCACAAGGGGCGGCACTGGCGCTATCGCAGCGTCAAAAAACGGAGCATATTCGGTTTGAAAATCGGCGGCGTTGAATCCGGTATGCGGCTTTGTCATGGTGTATGTTTGTTGTAAAAAACGACCCGACAAAGGTATTTTGGGCATCCGCGCTGCGACATTGAATTAATTCAAGAAAATGACCTACCGCATATGGTAACTTACTGATGAATTAGGCCCCAAGGCAACAATTGTCAAGCGCTGCTCAGGTGGTGGTATGGGCTTTAGCCCGTCGGGACAGCGCCATTCATGGCGCTCTAAACAAAAACAATAAATAATGCGCCTTAAAAGGCGCTGTCCCGACGGGCTAAAGCCCATACCACCACCTGAACAACGCTTGGCTATTGTTGGAACTTTGGCTTATGCCAAGGTTTTTACCAACTGAAAACATGGACAAGTAACAATTTGCGGATAGTCATTTCCAAGAAATACCGCGCCTTACTTTTTCACCCGTTTGAGTTTGCTCAGCCACTCGGCCGAAATGCCCATAAACTCGGCGATGTATTTGGAAGGCACTTTTTGAATCACAGAAGGCAGGTTTTCAAGAATGTAGTCGTACAGTTGCTCGGAGGTGTAGGCAATGATTTTGAGTTTCAATTCATTTTCCTCCGTCAGGGCGTGAATAACCAGCGTATCGTACACGTTCTTGAGGGTGGGATCTTCCTGCATCAACAGATCGATAGCCGATTTGGTCATCGACAACACGACAGAATCTTCCACAGCCCGAAGTTCGCACTGCGTAGGTGTCTGGGTGAAATAACTGTCGACGCAAGCCATGAACGGGTGCAAATCGGGCAGGTAAAAGTTGATGGTTTTTTCTTTTTCAAATGCCTCATTGACGTAACGGCACACAAAACCGCCTTCTTTTACAAAATAAATACGGTCGCAAACCTTGCCCGGTTTCACCAGCACGGAATTGGCCTTTACTTTTTGAATATGGATACCCGCCCTGATTTTTTCCATGGCGGCTTCTGAAATCTGAAATCCGCGCAGAAAATCGAACAAGGCATCCACGAGATGGGAAGAAGATGCTTGAGGGTTCATGGATAGAGGCATGGTTGAAACAACAGCGGGTAAATATCCTCAAAAAATCTATGCGGTAGCGTTTTGAATTTGAAACATTGCAGGGTTTACCGCTAACCACATTCAACACACCTGCTTATGTTGCGTTCCTGCATCCTGTTTGGGGCAATCCTGCTGTTTTACATAAACCTACCTGCACAAAACATCTCCCTTTCCGGCAACTGGAAATTCCACACTGGCGACAACCTGGCCTGGAAAGCCGAACAAATAAATGAACAGGATTGGCAAACGATCTTCGTTCCATCGGCCTGGGAAAGCAGCCTGCTGCCCAACTACGACGGATATGCATGGTACCGCACAACATTTCAAATACCGGACAATCTGCTACGGCAGGATTGGGTGTTGAGAATCGGCGCCATCGACGATTCGGATGAAACCTGGCTCAATGGTACGTTTATTGGCAGCACTGGCAAATTTCCGCCCGACGACCAATCTGCCTGGGATACCCCGCGCAACTACGTCATTCCAGCCGACCTGCTCAAAAAACAAAACACCCTGGCCATTCGCGTGTATGACGGCGCCGGTGGTGGCGGCATTTACCTCGCGCCGGTAGAATTGATGCCCCGAAAACAATACGACAAAATGCTGCGCAAACAGCGCAAACAGGGCCGCTCCTACCACCAACTGACCACCACCAACGGCCTGATCGCTGCTGTGTACAATACCGCCACGCATGAAGTGGAAAACGTGTATCCGCACATCTTTTCGGCCTATGACTCGGCTTTGTTTGTGCAGCCTTATATGTCGCAATTGACCCTTGACTCACCCGAAAAACCTCTCTCTGCCGCATATGTGCAAAACACACACGTCATTGAAGTGCGTTACAAACGCTTCACTGTCAACTATTTCGCTTCGTTTGGAAATTCGGATCGGATGTTTTACGCCGTGCTGCGCGGCGATTCGGCATACATCGCCAACCTGCGTTTTGTGTACAAAAGTCCGGACGGGCTGCAAGTAACAAGCGTTTTCAAAAAAACAGGCAAACAGGCAGAAAAGTACTTTTTGTTCGGGCCTGCCGACGGCGATGACCTGAACCATAGCCGCGACTATTTAGCCGCTTTGCAAGGCTCGCTGGCCGATGCAGAAGTGGCCTGGATGCGGCATGTTTTTGAGCGCTGCCGTTTCCCGGAGGGATTAAAACGCGCCGAGCGCAACCTGATGGAGCAATCGGTGGCAGTGCTCAAAATGGCGCAGGTGGCCGACAATGAAATTTTTCCTTTTGCGGAAGGTCAGATAATGGCCTCCCTGCGGCCGGGTGTGTGGTCAATTTCCTGGGTGCGGGATGCCGCTTTCGCCATCGATGCGCTGACCCGACTCGGCCTGTACGAAGAAGCCCGGAAAGCGCTGCTGTTTATGCTTGCGACAGAATCTACCAATCAGTACAAACACTACTTCCATACCGACGGCAAAGACTATGGCATCGGCGTGGATTACCAGATTTCCGTAACGCGGTATTTTGGAAATGGCCGGGAAGAAAGCGACTTCGACCACCGCGGCCCCAATATCGAAATCGACGACTTCGGATTGTTTCTCATCGCCCTGTGTAATTATGTAAATGCAAGCGGCGACGCGGCCTTTTTCCGGCAATGGCAGCCTGTGTTACAATCAAAAGTAGCCGACGCCATCGTGCATAACATCAACAACCAGAACATTATACGCGCCGATTCGGGGCCCTGGGAACATCATTTGCCCGGACGGTCGTACACCTTTACATCCGGTGTCTGCGGGATGGGGCTGGAGCAATTTGCTGCCCTGCAACAGCAGTTTGGATATGAGTCTGACGCGTATTTAGAGGCTTCCAAACGACTCAGGGCAGGTATCCTGGCGCACATGCTGTATGACAATCGGCTGCTGAAAGGCAATGCATCAGATACCTCCCCGCAGGATCATTATTTTTATGATGCGGCCACCTTCGAACTGTTTGCAGGCGGTTTTATACGCGATAAAACTTTGTTTCTTTCCCACATGCAAGCCTGCGACGCCACCCTGGGTGTAAAAACCGGTGCAAAAGCCGGTTATATCCGCATCAACAGTTCGGATTCGTATGAAAACCAGGAGTGGCCTTTTGCGGGCTTGCGGGTAGCGGTGGCGCAGGTGCGTTTTGGCAACAAGGCAGAAGCCAAACGGCTGGTGAAGCGGGTGACCAACATTGCAGGACGCAACTACAACCTGATTCCGGAAATTATTACGCTGGATACGGAGTCGTACAAAGGCTCCATTCCGATGGCCGGGTACGGAGCCGGGGCGTATGTGCTGGCTATTTTTGCTGTTTATGAGTAAATGAAATTGCAAACAAGACCTGTAAGATTTTAAAAACTGAATATAATTTACTGGTTTTCAAACCGCATCAATTCCCCCGCGCGGAAACGCCATTCCGGTGTATCGATCACCAAGGCATTGGAGTCCAATGTGTACCAGGGACTCTGTTTCGGATCATCCGGATTGTGCAATACCTGAATTTCCTGGGCAGGCATGTAACTCTGTACCAGCATGAATACCTTTTGTCCGGCATTGTTTACAGCCATATCCACCACCAACACGGCATGGCCAGGCGAGCCGCCTCGAATGAACACATCGCCGATTTGCAGGTCTTGCAAGGCCACCTGCTGCAACTCTTTCGACAGGGAAAGTGTGCCAGCATAGTTGAACACCAATTCCAGGTACTGCCAAAACGTAGCATAGGAATCGGAAGCCGCAGCGGTTTTTACCCATTCTGTTTTGTTGCCCGTCACTTTTACACGTTCGCCTTTGCGCCAGCGCTCGTAATCGACTTGAAAACCATTGGTCAGTTTGAAATGAATCCGGGAGAACTGCCGTTTTTGCCAGAAATATTCGGCTCGCAGGCGCATCACAGCATCGGCGCATTGATGCAGGTCTTTATTCCCGATGGGCAGGTCGACCACGGCCGCATAGGCTGCGGTATTCGCCTTTTTTCTTCCATCAAACAGCAACACCGGGCTGCCAGCCGGTTTGAGGGGCAATGTGCGCAGGTAAGCAGCAAAAGAACCCGACGCCACTGTTGCCCGCTTGAATCCGGACGGGGGCGCAAACCGTAGTTCGATGGTAGAGTCAGTGGCCATCTGTCCTGCTTCTTTGGGGGCTACATTCGGAATGGAAGTGTGCAGGCAGGCAGGCAAAAAAGACAGAAAGAAGAGGAGGGTTTTCATGAATGCTTGTTGAGGATTTTTAGGGGAACAAGGTAAATGGGAAGTCGAGGTATTTGATTCAGAAACTGTTTTAAAACCCCTGCCGAGGTGAAAAGACTTGAGTTTTAAAACAGTTTCTCAACGCCCATTTTTGCTTTTTAAAATGCAGGATTCAAAGTTTTTAGGCTATCCCGTTCCCTCCTCTACCCTACCAGCGTACCTCTACCCCTGTCCGAAACCAGCGGCCGGGCATCGTCAGTACTGCCGTATCGGAATAGCGGATTTCCCCGTAAGTGGCATCCAGCGCATTGATGGCTTCTGCGAACACCATTATCCGGCGGGTTTCGTACCAGATTTTTGTATCGAGTACAGCGTAATCGCTTTTGGTAGCCGCATTTTGCACCACACGGTCGCACCAGCGGGCGCGCAGGCTGTGGCGAAGATTTCGCCAGATGCGGTAATCGAAGCCGGCGTTCACCTGATGCCGCAAGTGATTCAACGCGTAGCGTGAAAAAGCCACCTGATCCGACACTTGTGCGTCGAGCAGGGTATATGCCAGTGTCAGGTGGGCAGGCCCGTTGTTGCCTGGGAAAAACAATTCGCCCGACCATTCCAGTCCTTGCATGAGCACGGTATTGAAATTGCGCGTTTGCCATTTATCCGCCTCGTTTTCCTTGGTCCAGTCGATCAGGTTGCGCCCGTCGCGTCGGAACAGTGCCAATTGCATGGAATGCCGGGGGGTGTTGCCCTGATATTTCACACCTGTTTCGAGGGAAAACGCGCGTTCGGGTTGCAAATCGGGGTTTCCCTTGTTTCCAGCATCTTCGTAGTACAGGTCTGTAAATGTTGGAATACGGTAATTGTACCCGGCATTGGCATATACGCACCAGTTGGGCGTGAGCCGCAACCCTGCATCAAGTCCCGGATACACAAAGGTTCCAAAATCGGAAAAATGGCTGACAGATATACCCGGAACCACATTGATCCGGTCGCGCAGGAATGAAAATCGATGCTCCGCAAACAGGTTGAGCGTCGTGCGGGATCGAATGCCGAGGCGCGAACTGGTTAGCGACGTGTATTCGGCATTCAGTCCCAGACCCGTTTGCTGTCCATTTGCCCAGCGGGCGGAGGCATTGCATTCGGCGCTGGCCACCTGGCTCAGGTGAAAGTTGACGGTATTAGCGGGATTTGTGCGTTGAAAATCGTACCAGTCCTGGTTGCGGCGCCAGGCCACACGTGGTTTCAGGGTCCAGCGGCCCAGCGCTTGCCGGGTGTAGGCGAGGCTTATCACATTGGTTTGTACCTCTTCATACTGATCTGTAAATTCGAGTCGGCCGTAATAACCATTTGCGCCAAAAGCACGCTGGTTCCAGTCGGCCAACAAATTCCATTGGCCTTGGCCGTTTTTATCTTCCAGCGAGGCCTGGTAAAATGCGTTGAACACCTGAAAGTCGGTATTGCTGCGGTAGCCTTCCGAAGCATCTCTGGACATGGCTACGTGCTGACGCAAGCGGCCTTTGGGCAAACTGGCGTAAGCATTTGCACTCGAAAAGCCGAAATCACCACCGGCAATGCCTGCCTTGAAGGCCCGCTCGGAAGGCACAGAAGTGATAATATTGACAGCGCAGGCAAAGGCATTTTGCCCATAAATGCGGGCGCCCGGGCCTTTCAGCACTTCAATGCGAGAGATGGCCGACCAGTCGACCGGCAGGTTCAAAATATGATGCCCGGTTTGGGGGTCGCTCAGTCGCACGCCATTGAGCAACACCAGTACCTGATCGAATCCGCCGCCTCTAACATGCAAGTCGGCCTGAATACCCAGGGGGCCACGCTGCCGCACGTCGATACCGGCTACACTTTGCAGGGCCTCCGCAACGGTGCGAATCGGCATAGCCTGCAACTGGCTACGAGACAATACCTGTATGGTGCGATTTTCTTCTGAAAAAGATAACTGAATACGCCCGGCGTGGATAGTGGTTTCTTCCAGCAGCACGGCCGACGAGTCTGTCTGGCCTTGCAATGTGCGCTGCGAAACGAACAAAAGCAATGCAAAAAGAGTAGTTTTGGTCATGTTTATGTGTTTAGGGCCGCAAGGTTAGGAAGAATTACAAAAATGGCCCTACAGATACCCATCTCATTACCAGCGCCCTCGACGGCCTTTTACCTGCACATAATCATAACAATCAATAACGTAGTCGCTCATATACCTTCCTTTGGAGGGCGCTTCCAACAGGCCTTTGTACACCTTTTTGGGCACGTCAAAATACTGGTATGTTTTGCCCGAGTTGACAAAACGCACTTCCAGTATTTTTTCCGCAGCATCATAGCCGACCAGATCGATCATGGAGGAGTCTACTTCTGTGTACGTCATTTGAGTTTCTATTATTGAAGCAACAACATAACAATTCTACGATAAATTTGTGCAAAATAAGTTCCTGTTTCACCCTGCCAACACATTAATCCCACACCTCTAAAACAATTACCAATGATTACAAGCATCATCAAAGGCATCAAAGACCTGCTTCTGGGCAAAGAAGTTTTTATTGATGACCCGCGCATCGGCCTGCTATCTGAACGTGTCCTGTCGAAAGACCCCGACAAACATTACTCCTGGGTAAGCGAACACCGCCTGCCCGATCAAAATGAAAAGACCACTTTTATCGTCGACGGCAATTTTGAAGGGCCTTTCCCCGCGCAACTCACCGTTATCTACCGCATTCTCGACGAATTAAAGGGTATCAAGGAAAAAGTAGACAAGGAATTGAGGAAAAACGCTTCCATTCCAGAAACGCTCACCACCTGGCCTGCCGAATTTTATCTCAGTTCGCTCATTCCGCTGGACTCTGAAACGCTGGAGTTTGAACTGATTTTCGAAGCCGAAGACCCGGAAGACATGACCTATGTATCAGCCACCTGGCTGAATGGGAAAATAAGCGAGGTAGAATTAATGGCATAAAAATAAAAAAAGCGGCCTGGCGTCCCACACGCCAAGACCGCTACCACTTAGCAGAAATAATACTTTATCGAGTGAGTAGTGAGTAGTCAGTAGTGAGTAGTCAGTAGTGAGTAGTGAGTAGTCAGTAATGAAATATTGGTTATTTTATTCAACTCACTACTCACCACTCACCACTCACTACTCACCACTCACTAATCCACGTTGTCATGTAAATACGAGTTCCCGCCCACCTTGATTTCGCCTTCGTCTTCCAGCGAAACGGTCCAGTTGGACATGCTGGGTTGTTCGGCGTCGGGCACATCGTCGAGGTTGACACTTTTGCGCAGGTATGCCGGCTGGTTTTCCAATTCGATGATGGTCTGCGGCGAACTGAGTTTCACCACATTGATCGGGCGGTTGAGGGCTTCCTGCCGGCGGCGCTGCGCATCTTCGATGCGGCGGCGGCGCTCTTCCGGTGAAATCTCGTCCTCTTCCGGATGGCGGAGGTACGGATCGCTGTTCACCGGCGTTGTACGGCGGATTTTGTCAACGGTTTCCCGGATATTGTCGAACTCGAATTCGAGCGCGGTGGCAGCCTTCTCGTCTACCGGGGAGTACGCCTCATCGGCTGTAATCGTAAAGAGAGAAGGCTGGTTCTTTTTTCCGGCGGCCTCGTCGTCGAGGTGCACCACCTGGCGTTCGTTCGGATTGGCCTGGCGTTGTACGCCCAGTCCGCCGTTTTTGCGGTCGGCCACTTCAAAGCCGGTGGCGATGATGGTGACGGCCAGTTTTTCGCCGAGGCGCTCGTCGAAGCAGTTACCCCAGATAAGGTTGGCATTTTCGCCGGCTTTTTCCTGTACGAACTGCGTGATTTCGAAGATTTCGTCCATCGTGGCTTCCTTGGCGCCCGAGGTGATGTTCACCAGGATGTTTTTGGCGCCGAAGATGTCGTTGTCTTCGAGCAGCGGCGAACGCAGGGCTTCGTCGGCTGCACGGAACGCACGGGTTTCACCTTCTACGGTAGCCGTACCCATGATGGCGACGCCTGAACCGCGCATGGTCGTGTTTACGTCTTCGAAGTCGACGTTTACATAACCCGGTACGGTGATGATTTCAGCGATGCCTTTTGCGGCCGTGCACAGGATATTGTCGGCTTGTGCGAAGGCGGCAGAAATGCTCAGGTTGCCGTAGATGTCGCGCAGTTTGTCGTTGGAAATGATCACCAGGCAGTCTACGTTTTTGCGCAGTTCCTCCAGGCCTTCCAGGCCATTGCCCACGCGGATTTTACCTTCAAACGTGAAGGGCAAGGTGACGATACCTACGGTGAGGATACCGAGTTCCTGCGCTGCTTTGGCAATGATCGGAGCGGCGCCCGTGCCGGTGCCACCGCCCATACCGGCAGTGATGAAGGCCATTTTGGTGCCTGTTTCGAGGAAACGTTTGATTTCGTCGATGCTTTCCAGGCAAGCCTGTTTACCTACGGAAGGTTTGCTGCCCGCACCGCGGCCTTCAGTCAGCAACTGGCCGAGGGAAATTTTGGTCGGCACCGGGCTGAGTTGCATGGATTGAGCATCTGTATTGCAAATAGCGTAGTCGACACCCACGATGCCTTGTTTGTACATGTGGGTTACTGCGTTGGAGCCGCCGCCGCCAACGCCGATTATTTTGATGATGGACGGTTCGTCCTTTGGAAGATCAAATAGCATAACTTTCTGAGTGATGAGTTATGAGTGATGAGTTATGAGTGTTTCTCAGTAATTCCTGGGCATTGTGAATGAAAATAGACTATCCTCTTTATCGTAAGGAGTCAAGTAGTTTATTTTCTTTCCTGGTCAATATTGCACTGCGAATGATCCGCAGAAGTTCTTCAGTATCCTTTTGTATGGATTGAAAGGCTGTTTCAGTGATACAATCAGTTTGATGTAGCAATTCAAGCCAGTACAGGGTTTCATCTGCTTCCTTTTGAGCGATTCCCAACTTGTGTGAGAAATCGGCGCCACTTACTCCATTTTGGGCCTCTCTAATATTAGCCCCGATGGAAGTGCCGGATCTCAACAGTTGTTTGCTCAAAACATATTCTTTCTTTTCTCCAACCAGATATTTATGCAAATGGACGATTCGGATTGCGAGGCTCATCGATTTTTCCCGCATGGGAGAAGGCATAAATTTTTTCATAGTTGGAGCGTGATTAATGGTAAAGAGATGGATATGAGCGTCAAATTATCGGAATGAACAAGCGTTATAGAGTACAACTCATCACTCATCACTCCTAACTCATCACTCAAATTCTATTTGTTGAAGTCCACATCCGGTTCCGCCTCAAACCATTCCTTGGTTTTGCGGAAAACGTTGTCGAACCAGGAAGCGCCTTTTTCTTCCGATACGTTGGAAGGCTCTTTCGGCTCTTCTTTGGGTGCAGACTTCTGCTCTTCTTCTACGATTTTGGCCGGGTCGAGGTCGTTCAGGCCGCGCAGCAGCAGGCCGATGGCCGTGCTGAAAATCGGACTGCTGACCCGCTCGTGGTAGCCGTGTGCCAGTTGCTCGACGGGCACTCCGATGCGGCAAGACATGCCGGTGTGGAATTCCGTGAGTTTGTCGGTATTGGCCAGTAGCGAGCCGCCGCCGGTGAGTACGATACCGCCGATGAGTTTGCGCTCGTAACCGCTGCGGCGAATTTCCCACAGCACGTAGTCGAGCACTTCTTCCATGCGCGCCTGGATGATACGGGCGAGGTTTTTCTCGCTGATCTCCTTGTGGTCGCGGCCTTTCAGGCCTGGAATCGTGATAATGCGGTTGTCGAACACCTCGTTGGCGAGGGCGGAACCGAATTTCACCTTGAGTTTTTCCGCTTGCGGTTGCATCACGGTGCAGCCTTCCTTGATGTCGGCTGTGATGACGTTGCCGCCGAAAGGAATCACGGCCGTATGGCGAATGATGCCTTCGTGGAAAATGGTGATGTCGGTGGTGCCGCCACCGATGTCGACGAGGGCCACGCCTGCCTGTTTTTCCTCTTCCGACAGCGTCGCATCGGCGCTGGCAATGGGTTCGAGGGTGAGGTCGGCAACCTTGAGTCCGGCTTTTTCAATGCAGCGGTAAATGTTGTTCACTGCCGTGATCTGGCCGGTAATGATGTGGAAATTGGCTTCCAGGCGCACGCCGCACATACCGACGGGGTCGGTGATGCCCTGCTCGGAATCTACGGTGAATTCCTGCGGGAAGACATGGATGATTTTGTCTCCCGGAGGCAGCACGAGTTTGAACATGTCGTTCACGAGGCGATCGATGTCGCGGTGTGCAATTTCCGTGTGGTCGCTTTCGCGGGTAAGGATGCCGCGGTGTTGCAGGCTTTTGATGTGCTGGCCTGCAATGCCGACGTGTACGGAGCGGAATTTCATGCCGGACTGGCGTTCGGCGATGTCCACCGCTTCGCGGATGGCATTGACTGTTTTTTCAATGTTGCTAACGACGCCACGCAGTACGCCGATGCTTTCGACTTTGCCGATACCGACAATTTCGAGTTTTCCATGGGAGTTCCTGCGTCCTGCCAGGCAGCACACTTTCGTGGTACCGATGTCCAGAGCAACAACTACATCATGGGGTTGTGGGAGCAATTCCGTCATAATGTTATCTGTTTAAGTGGTTGAGTTTCGGTTTGGTTTTCCTTCTGCTAACGGCTCGAAACTCTTATCCGTTTGGCAAAGGTATTTTTAAAATATTTTGTTTCAAAAAAAATTTTTGTTGAAGAGGGTTGATGAGGTTGATAGGGTTGATGAGGTTGATAACAGTCGGCGAGTCATGGTCTGTTTGGTTTTTTTCCACTTAGTTGGTTGATTTGATATGTCAACATTTCCAACTCAGGTCGAATTTCCAGATAATCACCGTCAGACAAATAGCCTAATTCTTTACTGATTATCAAGAGATTGATTACTTCCACAGCGCTACCAAAAGCAATCTCATAAAACCGACTTTGATCTGCATGACTAATTCTTGCACTTCCTTCAGCCAGATTACAGCAGATCGAAACCCCTGCTCTTCTAATCTGGCTTGTCATTCCAAAAGATTCTTCCCTTGGAAAACTTTTTGTTTTTACATAAATGTTTTTTACCGCATTTTTGGCGACATGCCATACGGCCATTTTTTCAAATGCGTACGTGTATTTCATAGGATTAGATTGTTTAAATGAAGGTGTTGGGTTGTTGGTTGATAGGGTTGATAGGGTTGATGAGGTTGCTGAGGTTGATATTGAATGATTTATAAAAAATAAAATGTTCAGCATACCTCATCAACTCTTATCAACTCTTATCAACTCTATCAACCTCATCAACTCTATCAACCTCATCAACCCTATCAACCCTATCAACCCTATCAACCCTCATCAACCCTATCAACCTCATCAACCCTACCTCCGACAAACCACCTGCCCGCTATACTTCAAATTGATCGTCTCATATTTCCGCCAGCCTTCATACGGCATTCCTTCCTGGTAAAAAATCTTCAGTCGGTCCAGTTTGTCGTCGAGTCGGCGGGTGCTTCCCAGAACAATCTTTTGGTCGCCGATCAGCGGCACGAGGATAAACTCGCCTGCGTTGTTCACATGAATCTGCTGAATAAAAGAAGCCGTGAAGTCGTCTTTCAGCAGGGTTTGGGTCAGATTAAAAAGGTCTTTGAGGCTGCTTTTTTTCTTTTTCAAAAACTCCGGTGTGTATGCCGAAATGTTGCCAGTAGCCACCAACACCCGCGCTGCGAAGTTTTTGGAAGCAGGCATTTTGGCGCCATTGCGGTCGAGGTAATAGTTGCCGCCATTGTTGTCGAGCACACGCACCAGGGGTTCGCGCTGGGTAATGGTCATATGCAGTACATTGTGCTGATCCACATACGCTTCGGCATCCAGCACAAACGGGTCTTCTTCGAGCACGCGTTCCATTCGTTCCACTTCCAGCAAGGCCAGTTCGGTGCCTTCGAGCGTGTTGCCGAAAGAGCGCAGCAACGCCTGCCGCACATCCCGCTCGCTGATGAGTTTGTCGCCGCTTTCCAGCGGGATGACCACGACTTCCACGCCGTCGGCAAAACTGTTTTTCTTTTTGCCAATTGCCGAATACAGGATCACCGCCACGAGTACCAGAAAGGCAACCCAGGCGAAGCGATCGTATCGGAGGTGTGGCAAATTCATTTTGTTATTAGTTATTGGTTATTGGTTATTAGGGTATTAATGCTTGGGATTTGTGGTTAGCAAGTTTTTGATGGGTTCTATGAGCGTGTCAATATCGCCGGCGCCCATGGTCATCAGCACTTGTATGTCTTTGGTTTTGAGGAGGTTGAGCAGATCTTTTTTATTAATGAGGTTTACGTTCGGGTTTTTCATCAGGTTGGCGATGGTAGCCGATGTGATGCCCGGAATAGGTTGTTCGCGGGCCGGGTAGATGTCGAGCAGGATGCATTCATCCAACAGATCGAGCGCTGCTGCAAATCCTTCGGCAAAATCGCGGGTGCGCGTAAACAGGTGCGGCTGAAAAATGCCGGTAATCTTCCGGTCTGGATACAGCATTTTGGCGGCGCTGATTGCGGCTTCCAGTTCGGCCGGATGGTGCGCATAATCGTCGATGTACACCACATCCTGGCGGCGAACGATGTATTCAAAACGGCGTTTCACCCCCTGGAACCCTGCTACCGCCACACCAAGCAGTTCGGAAAAACCGCCCGCCGACAAAGTGGCAGCGATGGCCGCAGTAGCATTCAGTACATTGTGTTTGCCAGGGTAATTCAGCCTGAAATCGCTCCAGTCAAAAATGGTCGAATGCAGTCCGAATGCCATTTGGCCTTCTACTACGCGCACGCTAAATGCCTCATAATCACCCTCTTCGATGCCAAAACTGAAGGCCTGGCGTCCGCTGGCCCGGAGTTCTGCCACCACATCTTCGATAGGCAGACCGTACCGGTAAATCAATTTGCCGCCGGGTTTGATTTGGCGGATAAATTGCTTGTACGATTCCACTACTGCTTCTTCGGTGCCATATATATCGAGGTGGTCGGGGTCGATCGAGTTTAGCACGGCAATTTCCGGGTGCAGGTGCAGGAAACTGCGGTCGTACTCGTCGGCTTCCACCACTACCCAGTCGCTGGTACCTTCCACAAAATTGCTGCCGAGGTTGAGCGAAATGCCACCTACGAAAGCCGTCGCATCGATGCCGCAGGCCCGCATGAGGTGGCTGGTCATGGTGCTGGTGGTGGTTTTGCCATGGGTGCCAGCGATGGCGATGCAGCGTTTGGCGCGGCTGATGATGCCCAATACTTCTGCGCGTTTTTTTATGGGGTAGCCGCGTTCCAGGAACCAGTTCAGTTCGGCGTGGTCTTTTGGAACGGCAGGCGTAAACACCACCAGGTCGACATTTTCAGGAATGAACGCTACGTCATCTTCATAATGAATGTGCATCCCCTCGGCGGCCAGCGACCGCGTCAGGTCGGTTTCGGTACGGTCGTAGCCATGCACCTCCGCGCCGTGCAGGCGGAAGTAGCGGGCCAGGGCCGACATTCCGATGCCGCCAATGCCTATGAAGTAGATTTTTTTGATCGCGTTGAATTCCATGTCGTTGCGGGTTTGTCTTCCGGTTTATTTGCGGGCCAGTTTCAGGGTTTCTTTTTGTCCGCCTCGGTTCATTTCAAAATCGAGTGCTTTATCGTTGATTGTGAGCATTTTCACCATAATCTCCTGTTTTCCGGTTTCCTGGGTGTAGAGTTTGTCTTTTTCAGTGCGCCAGGTGCCCGATTGTTTCTGGTCACCGAACTGAGCGGAATACGTGCCATCTTCCTTGAATTCGAAGCCTACCTGTGCCGCATTCATGCCACTGGGTTTATCAAAAATGAGCCATTCCGTACCTTGCCATTGGCCAATAAGCAGCGGGTTTTTGTCATTGGCTTTCTGGCAGGCGGTCAGTCCGAGGCTTATGATGGCAATTAGAAATAAGTGTTTCATTTTATTGATTTTAAATGGTTTAGGATTTTTCATCATTTTCTTTTGGTGGTTTCCGGCGCGAAGGCCTTCGGGTGCTTGACGGCCCTTTTGCCAGCGCTATGGCTTCACCTGCAATCGCATCAGCGGCATTGGGCCTTCCCATTTGGCGGATGCTTTCACTCAGGCTGAACGACAATGCTTCGTTTTCGAGCACCAGCAAGGCTTCGTGCAGCATTTTCTCCGAGGCTTCCACATCGCGTACCAGCCGGGCAGCACCTTTTTCCACCAGCGCCAGGGCATTTTTGGTTTGATGGTCTTCGGCCACATTGGGCGAAGGCACCAGGATTGCCGGTTTTCCAACCAGGCACAACTCGCTGATACTCAATGCTCCTGCGCGTGAAATCACTACATCGGCGGCGGCATACAACAGATCCATACGGTCTATAAAAGCCCGAAGGTGCACATTGGGGAGTCGGGCCGTTTCGCATTCTGCATATTGCAGTTCGTAAAACTTGCCGCATTGCCACAGCACCTGAATGCCATCGTATTTTTCAAAAAAAGCAGTGTTTTCCTGCATGGCATTGTTGAGCGTCCGCGCGCCGAGGCTGCCTCCGATCACCACAACTGTTTTTTTCCCGGCATCCAGTCCATAGTACGCCAATCCTTCCTCGCGTTTTCCATCCAGATCGAGGATATCGGAACGCACGGGGTTTCCGGTAAAAACGATGCGTTCAGCCGGAAAAAAGGCATCCATATGGTCGTAAGCCACGCATATTTTCCCGGCTCTTTTGCCGAGGAGTTTATTGGTGACGCCCGCGTAGGAATTCTGCTCCTGAATCAGCGTCGGAATGTCCATGCGCTGGGCGCTCCGCATCACTGGTCCGCTGGCGTAACCGCCTGTGCCGATTACTACATCGGGACCAAATTTTTCCACAATCCGGCGGGCTTTTACCATGCTGCTCAGCAGTTTGAACGGGAATGAGAGGTTGCGCAAACTCATACTCCGTTGAAAACCCGCCACATTCAGCCCTTCAATCGGGTAGCCTGCTTTGGGTACCCGTT
Organism: Bacteroidota bacterium; assembly: GCA_020160935.1. Taxonomy (GTDB): domain Bacteria; phylum Bacteroidota; class Bacteroidia; order Chitinophagales; family Saprospiraceae; genus M3007. Next base: position 96,486 of record JAIUPL010000015.1, read on the forward strand.
CCATCTCCATTTTTCCCACGGCGCCGACGAACAGGAACTCTGTTTCGGGCAGCACCTTTTTTATAGCGTCTGCGATCGCGATGGCCGGAAAAACGTGTCCGCCGGTACCGCCGCCTGTGATCATTACTTTTAGGTTCATTTGTAACACGGATTACGCAGATTTTTTACGGATTTTCACGGATTGGATCGGTGGAAATCCCTGGAATTTGCGATGATTGGATACAGTTTGCAACACGGATTACGCAGATTTTTTACGGATTTTCACGGATTGGATCGGTGGAAATCTTTGGAAATTGCGGTGATTGGATTTGACAGTTCATGGTTCTTGGGGGATTTTTTTGCGGTTATTGGTGAATATGGTTCTTTCAAATTCGGGCTTTATTCCAAAGTTGAGCACAAAACCGAGTTCGATCGGCATGGCCCTGAGGTAGTGAAGTAATTGCGCTTCATGTTCCCCTTTTATCGTCGCCTGGGCTTTTAATTCCAGTATTATTTTTCCTTCCACCAGCAAATCCGCTCTGTATTTTCCCATCAACATTCCTTTATAGAGTACAGAGATTGGTTTTTCTTCTTCTACCAGAAGGCCCATTTCCTGCAACTCATACAGCAGTGCCTTTTGATAAATCCGTTCCCGAAAGCCATATTTCAATTGGTTATACACCTCGTAAAAGGCTTTCAAAATCTTGTCTGTCAGTTCTTTGTGTAAAATTTCCATATTAGATGAAGCGATGTTTGATGTTTGTTTTTCAATCGATTAAAAAATACGCATCCCCCCAAAATCCGTACAAATCAAAATCCGTGTAATCCGTATTCCATCCGCGCAATCCGTGTTTCACGTTTCACTCTAGGCTTTCAATATACTTACTCACACTCAATATCATTCCCAGCGCGATACTCGTAAACAGCATACTCGTTCCGCCCATTGAAATCATGGGCAGGGTGAGACCGGTAGCCGGTACGAGGTTGACATTCACCGCGATATTAGCCAGCGCCTGCACCGTGAGCATCAGGCTCAGGCCGATGGCCAGGAAAGCGCCGAATGCTTTGGGGCTTTTGGTAACGAGTTTTACGTTTCGGATAAACAGCATCACATACAGCACCAGGATGGTAGCCCCACCGATGAGGCCGTATTCTTCACAAATGATGGCATAAATGAAGTCGGCATTGCAATAGGGCAGGTAATTGCGCATCATGCTGTTGCCGGGGCCTTCACCGATAATGCCGCCTTTGGCAATAGCGATTTTGGCCTGCTGCACCTGAAATCCGCCGTCTTCGCTGTTGAGGAAGGTATCTACCCGCGAAATCCAGGTATCTACCCGAATCAGGCCCGATTCCGGATACAATTGCCCGAAAGCAATCATGCCTGCAAACACCACCACTCCCAGCAGTCCGAGCAGGAAAATGTACTGCCAACTCACGCGACCCATAAACATGAGCAAAATGCAGGTCACGAACAGCAGCAGCGAGGTACTCAGGTTGGCTGGCGCAATGAGACCACAAATGATCAGCACCGGCACGATGATCGGCAGGAAGGCATCGCGGAAACTGCTGATGTAATCCTGTTTGCGCGTCAATTCGCGTGCGATGTAGATAATCAGGGCAATTTTGGCAAATTCCGAAGGCTGGAAACTGAATCCGGCAAAACTGATCCATCGATTGGCGTCGTTGATGTTTTGTCCGAAAAACAGCGTGAAAGCCAGCAGCGGCACAGCCAGCAGCATCAGGAATGGCGCCGCTTGCTGGTACCTGCGGTAGTGCATCAGGTGGCACACATACACCAAAAACAACCCAAAACCCAGCCGCACGGTATGCGACAGCAGGAACACCGTGGTATTGCCGCCGTGGCCCGTCCAGGCTGCCCAGCCCGACGCCGAATACACGGCCAGCATACTGAAAAGGCTCAGTACGGCGATGATCATCCAGATGGTACGATCGCCCCGAAGTTCTGCTGCTATGCGGTTGCCGAGTGACATTTTAGTGAGTGGTGAGTAGTGAGTAGTGAGTGTTACCAGTTGATTTTCAGGTGTTTGGTGACCAGGGTTGCGGTTTCGTAATCCTGATAAACCAGTTGGTCTTTTTGTTTTTTGAAGTAGGGCGGCGTTTCGGCCAGTTTCTTTTCAAAGTCGGTTATGAATGTTTTTTTCATGTCTTCCGGGGTTTTGACTGCTTCCTGATCGAAGGAAGGGAAATCGTATTCCCGGGTTTCTGCCTCAATCAGTGTGTTCCATTTGCCTTTTTTGAAGGTGGCCAATCGAATCACACGGATTCCAGAATTGCATCCGCCGCCATCTTCAATCAGCGCTATTTCGTCCGTTTTATCGCCATTCAGATCGCCCACATTTTGCAGAAAAATGAGGCCGATCGTGCCGCTGCTATCTGCTGCTGCAGTAATCTTAAAATCACCGATAGCAGGGTTCGAGCATTTCAAATGGCATTTGGGTTGTCGAAAACGATTCACGCGCTCCGTCCAGTAACATTCCGGTATGGTATCTTCCTCAAATCCGCAAAACTTGCCAATCTCTTTTCCCGTGCGTGCGCTGATCAATTTTTCGCTTAAAACTTCTTTTTTGCCGTCTCCGTCAAAATCGCCCTCGATGTGGAACCTGTACCCCCACCAGGTTTTGTATTTCCCCTGTTGAACAGCCGCGTCCTCCAGAATGGCCAGTGAATCCTGACGTTTTTGCTGGGCTGCCATATCCACTTGCTCCGCACCTTTCAGCACAGCCGCTTTGTCAGTTTGCTTTCCCTGACAAGCCACCAAAAAAACCAGCCCTATGAGTATCTTATTCATCATTCATCATTCATCATTCATCATTCATCATTCATCATTCATCATTAACACCGCTGCTCTAAACTGCGCCCCCCTGTCTTCGTAATTCTTGAACAAGTCGAAACTGGCGCAGGCCGGGCTCAGCAGTACCGTTTCTCCTGCTTCCGCCAGCGCTGCCGCTGTTTTTACGGCTTCGATGGCACTGTGCGTTTCGGCAATGGGGATTCGGGTGCTTTTGAACGCCTTGATTATCTTCGAGTTATCGGTTCCCATACACACGATGGCACGCACTTTCTTTTTCACCAATTTCATGAGCGGCGTGTAGTCATTGCCTTTATCCACACCTCCTACGATCCATACTACCGGCGTTTCCATGGCCTGCAAAGCATAAAAAACCGAGTCGACATTGGTGGCCTTGGAGTCGTTGATCCAGAGCACGCCTTTCACTTCTTTCACGCGTTCGAGTCGGTGCGGCGGCGTCTGGAAGGAATACAAAGCCTCTTCGATCTGTCCCGGTTCGGCGCCAAGCGCCAGTGCGGCGCGAATGGCGCATGCGGCGTTGAAGTGGTTGTGCGGCCCTCTGAGGTTGGTGCTTGCCACATCGAAAGCGTAACTTCTGCCGATGCGCACATAGCCGTTTTTCAGTTCGCTTTTGCGCACGAGTTGTTTTTTGCACTGAATCGCCTGCGGGTTTTCTGTGAGGTACTGCCCGATATTGGGGTCGTTGCCATTCAGGATGCAGAGGTCGCCGCGGCCCTGGTTCATCGCGATTCTGAATTTCGAGCGCACGTAGTTTTCCAGTTTGTACTCGTAGCGGTCGAGGTGATCGGGGGTGATATTCAGCAGCATCGAAATTTTGGGTCTAAACGCCTGAATATCATCCAGTTGAAAACTAGACACTTCGAGTACGAATACCCGCGAACCCTCCGCTGTGCGGTCGTGGCGGATGTCGTCGAGCACCATACGGGCGAAGGAATTGCCGACGTTGCCGCCCTTCCGCACGTCGAAACCGGCGGAGTCGAGCAGGTGGAATGTCAGTTCTGTCGTTGTCGTTTTGCCGTTCGAGCCGGTGATAGCGACGATGATGCATTTACCGGCATGGCGATAGGCGAATTCGATTTCGCCGATCACATTGATGCCTTTGGCACGAACGACCTGCATGACCTCCGTTTTTTCGGGTATGCCCGGGCTTTTGATGATTTCGTGGGCATTGAGGATTAAATCGAGCGTGTGCTTGTTTTCTTCCCAGGCAATGCCGTGGGCGTCGAGTTCGTGTTTGTAAGCGTCTTTGATGGGCCCGGCGTCGGACACGAATACGTCATATCCTTTGGCCTGGGCGAGGAGGGCCGCGCCTGTGCCGGATTCACCGGAGCCGAGTATGACGAGTCGTTGTTGCATATTGATTTTTTTAGCCCGCTTGCGCGGGTGATTTTTTTGGCTCCCGCTTGCGCGGGAGGTTTACTTGGATTTTGCGGATCGGGCGGATTTTTGGGATTTTGATTTTTTATGGAAGGTTTTTTCGTTCGTTGCTCCAGGTTTTTCGTTGAAATTTGGGTTCCAGTCCAAAATTGAGCAGGAGCCCTACTTCTATGTTTGTGGCTTTCAGGTAGTTGATGAGTTGTTTTTCATGTGCTTCTGTCAGGGTTGCAACGGCTTTCAGTTCTACAATTACTACCTCGTTTATCAAGAGGTCTGCATAATAACTGCCAACCAACCGCCCCTTTCGGTACACTTTGATGCCTTTTTGAGATTCCACTTTTAGCCCCCGGCTGAGTAATTCAAAATACATCGCATTGTGATATACCCTTTCGAGAAAACCAAATCCCAAATCATTGCGCCGATCACCTGTTGAGTGATCTCACTGAACTTGAGTTCCATAAATGAAGATGTTTGATTATGAATAGAAAAAATCAATAAAATCCGCCCGATCCGCAAAATCCACGACCCTCTCCCGCGCAAGCGGGGATCTATCGAATCTTAAGAGTAATCACCGTCAGCACCGCCAACAACACCTGCACAATCCAGAACCGCACCGAAATCGTCACCTCATGGTATCCCTGTTTCTGGTAGTGGTGGTGCAGCGGGGCCATCAAAAACACCCGGCGGCCTTCTCCGTATTTGCGTTTGGTGTATTTGAAATACCACACCTGAATGATCACCGACAGGCTTTCTATGAGGAACACGCCACACAGCAGCGGAATCAGCAGTTCCTTGCGCAGGATGATCGCCATGGAAGCGATGATACCACCCAGGGTAAGGCTGCCCGTATCGCCCATAAATACCCGCGCCGGAAACACGTTGTACCACAGAAATCCGAAACATCCGCCCAGCAGACAGGCCGCGAAAATCACCAGTTCGCCACTGTACGGGATGTACAGAATTTTCAGAAAATCAGCCGCTACCGAGTTGCCGCTCAGATAAGCCAGTATGCCCAGCGCCGTGATGACAATGGCCGAAACCCCTGCCGCCTGTCCGTCGAGGCCGTCGGTCAGGTTGGCGCCATTACTGACTGCTGTGATGACCAGAATAGCCATGATGACAAACAAAATAGAACTCAGGTCGCGGGCATTGTCGCCGAGAAACCACAACAGCCGCGAATAGTCGAGTTCGTTGTTTTTGAAAAACGGCACATTGGTAATCGGCGCTTTCACATACACCATTTCCCTGTAGGAATTGGGTGCAGTGTTGTCTTTCACAAACAGGTTCTCGGTCACATGGTATCCGCCGGCTTCGGCCACTTTGGGGTCCATACGCACCACTACTTCGTCACTCATCAGCATCGTAACGCCCACAATCAGTCCCAAACCTACCTGCCCCATCACCTTGAAAATACCTTTCAGCCCTTTCTTATCCTTTTTGAACACCTTGATGTAGTCGTCGACAAACCCGATAGCGAACATCCACAGGGTGCTGAAGATCATCAGCACGATATATACATTGTCGAGCCGGGCCATCAATAGGCATGGAATCAATGTAGCCGCAATGATGATAATGCCGCCCATGGTTGGTGTGCCCGCCTTGGAAGTTTGGCCTGCCAGCCCCAGATCGCGTACGGTTTCACCGATTTGCAGGGTCTGCAGCCAGCGAATAATCCGTTTGCCGATGATCATGGAGATCAGCAGCGACAGTACCATCGCCACACCTGCACGGAAGGAGATGTACTGAAACAACCCGGCCCCGGGCAGGTCGTACGTTTTCTTCAGGTATTCAAAAAGATAGTACAGCATTTCGTTTGTTCATAAAACAGAAGGCACGCATTCAAACAATTGATTTTCAAATATTTACCTTCTCCAAAAAATTGATCTTCCGGTTTTTTTAGGTTCAACGGGAGGCTTTTTGAATCGGCTGCTGGGCGCTCTTTCAGCGCCCGCAACCTGCTCAAAAAATAGTCCCTCCACTATTATTTCTTAGAGGTGAGAGAGAGTGAGAGAGTGAGAGTGTGAGAGTGTGAGAGGCCGATTTAGAGGACACCTTTTACTCACTACTAACCACTCAATATTCATCATTCATCATTCATCATTCATCATTCATCATTCATCATTCATCATTCATCATTCATCATTCATCATTCCCTCATCCATTTCACCAGCATCACCTTATCATCAAAAGGGTGTTTTACCCCGTTGACATCCTGGTACTTTTCATGCCCTTTGCCAGCCACCACAATAACATCCTGTGCCTGGGCGAGGCGAACGGCCGTTTTAATGGCCTGTTCACGATCCTGGATCACCAGCGTTTTTTTAAGCCCTTCAGCATCCAGTCCGGCTTCCATATCGCGCAGGATGGCTGCCGGGTCTTCGGTGCGCGGGTTGTCGCTGGTCAGGATCAACTGATCGCTGAGCCGAGCACTGATCTGCGCCATCAGCGGGCGTTTGGTTTTGTCGCGGTCGCCGCCCGCGCCGGTGACAGTGATAACCTTTGAGGATTTCCCTTTCAGTTTCTGCACGGTTTCCAGCACTTTTTCCAGGGCATCGGGTGTGTGGGCGTAGTCGACGATGGCGATACAGCCCGGTTTGTCGGGGTGGCTCACATAATCGAAGCGACCTTCTGCACCGCGCAGGTTGCTGAGCACGGTGAGTACATCCGCTTTGGTCACTTTTGCCTGTTTGTCGGCCCCAAGCAGCAGGCGCGCCACCGCATAGGCGGCAGTCAGGTTGTAGGCGTTGAATTCGCCGATCATGCGCGCCATCACCTGTTCGCCGTCGATGCTCAGGTGCAGACCTGACAGGCTGTTTTCAATGATTTTGGTTTTGAAATCAGCTGGTTTTTTCAGGCCATATGTGTAAGTCGTTGCCACGGTATTTTGCAGCATAAAGGCGCCGTTTCGGTCGTCGATATTGCTGAGTGCAAAAGCCGTTTTTGGCAAATCGTCAAAGAACTTCTTCTTGGCATCGCGGTATTCCGCGAAGGTTTTATGGTAATCGAGGTGGTCGTGTGTGAGGTTGCTAAAAACGCCGCCTGCAAACTTTGCTCCTGCGATGCGCCGCTGATGAACAGCATGGCTGCTCACTTCCATGAACACATAAGAGCAACCGGCATCGGCCATTTTGCGCAGCAATTCATGCAGGCGCACGGCATCCGGCGTGGTGTGTGTACTGGGCTGGATATCGGCGCCAATGCGGTTTTCTACCGTACCAATGAGGCCACATTTGAAACCCAGGTCGGTAAAAAGTTGCCACAGCAGGGTGACCGTAGTGGTTTTGCCGTTGGTGCCTGTTACCCCAATGAGTTGCAGTTCGCTGGACGGATTTCCATAAAAACGGGAGGCCATCAAGCCAAGGGTTTCGGCGCTGTCTTTCACGAGTACGAGGGTGACATTTTCAAGAGAAATGCCTTCCGGAACTTCTTCTGCCACCACCACACGGGCGCCCTGTGTCAGGGCTTTGTCAATGAACTTGTGGCCATCGGCCTGTGCCCCACGCACTGCTACAAAAACATCTCCGGCACTTACCGCACGCGAATCAAAGCGCACAGCAGTCACTTCGACGGCCGTGTCGCCCTGGATTTCCAGAACCGGGATGTTTTTGAGCAGATCAGCGAGTTGCATAATTCCTGTTTATTGTTGTCGGCGGTTTATTCGAGGAAAAGGGTGCACACCTGATTTCCATTGGCGCGTGTGCCGGGCGCCAGGCTTTGTTGTCGTACTTTGCCCACTCCCTGCACGCGCACGCGGCAACCGCGGTTTTCGAGCAGGTAAATGGCATCTTTCAAGCCCATTCCAATCACGGAAGGGATGGTTTTGTCGGGTACAGTTCGATGTTGTATCAAAAGCGAGTCACCACGTTCAGCGGTAATGACCGACCATTCGGGCAGGTCCGGTTCTCGGTAATAATCCAGTCCCAGCCATTTCAATCCTTTGCGCAGGTCGTCGGTAGCGCCGGCGTCGTAGGTAGGCAGTTGAGCAGTGGCCAATTTGGGGCGGTCATTTTTATTAATCGGCTCGTGCAAATCGGCTTTCATGGCAAAACACTTGTCTGCAATGGTCCGAAATACCGGCGCCGCTACTTCCGCGCCATGGTAGCCGCCGCGTTCGGGCTCGCTGATCACGACGATACAGGAATACACCGGATTGTCGGCCGGAAAAAAACCGCAAAATCCGGCCTGGTGGCGAATGCCTTTGGATGCGCGGAATTTGTGGTAGTTCAACTGGGCAGTACCAGTTTTGCCGGCAATAGCAAAGTAGGGCGACTCGATGCTGTGGGCCGTACCTTTTGAAACCACTAATTTCAGCAGTTCTTTAGCGCGGGTCAGGGTGCTTTTGGAAGCGATACTGCGTTTTACCACCGTTGGTCGGAATTCCTTTACCACTTCGCCATAGCGTTCGGTGCGCTGCACGATGTAAGGTTTCATCATGCGACCGTCGTTGGCTACGGCATTGTAAAAGGTCAGCATTTGCAGGGGCGTCAGCAGCAGTTCGTAACCAATGCTCATCCAGGGCAGCGAAGTACCCGACCATTCGCTTTTGGGATCGTTTGGGTTCTTGATAACGGGCGCTTCCTCACCTCCCAGTTCAATATTGGTAGGCAAATCGAGTCCGAAATCGCGGATTTGTTCCACAAACGCGGCCGGATTGGGTTTAAAAAACTTCATTGCCAGGGTGGCAGTGCCGACGTTGGACGAGCGGGCAAATACCTCCTTGATACTCATGGAATCCATGCCATGCGGTTCTGCATCCTGCAACTCCTCGTCGTATATCTTCACTTTACCACCGTAAACGGGTATTTTTTCATCCAGGTTGTCCAGTTCGCCGGCTTCCATCATGGCCATGAAAGTGGGCAGTTTGAACATGGAACCCGGCTCTACGCGCTCACCTACGGCGTAATTGTAGGTTTCCCACCAGCCTTCTGGCGTACGGCCGATATTGGCCATCGCGCGAATTTTGCCGGTTTTCACTTCCATGACGATGGCGCATCCGTGGTCGGCATTGTGCGTTTTGCAGGCATTCAGCAGGGCATTTTCGGCCACATCCTGAATATTGATATCGAGCGTGGTCACTACGTCGTCGCCGGCCTCGGGTTCTATTTCCGCCAGGTCATTGACAGGGATGTAGATGTCACCCGGCACCCGGATCATCAGTTGTTTGCCTTCCTTACCTTCCAGTACGTTGTTGAAACTGCCCTCCAAACCCACCGGGAGCGCACCTTCGCGGGTGTAGCCGATGGTGCGCTGCGCCAGCAATTTGAAGGGGCGTTCACGCCGGTTGGTTTGTTCCATAATAAAACCGCCTTTGAATCGCCCTTCTCTGAAAACTGGGAAGTTCTTGACAATCAAGGCTTTATTATATGGCAAATCCTTGGCGATGGGAACATATCGGATGCCTTTGGTGTCGGCTGGCGATTTCCGGAGGGTATCCAGAAAATCACGCCAGGCGCCCGGCGTGTATTGTTGATCCACATACGACGACAAGAGCCAGGCGAGGCTGTCGACCGCCTGCTGATTAAAAATTTCGTCGGTCAGGCCTTCTGCTTTCGCATCAAAATGTATGTCAAAGAACGGCAGCGAAGTAGCCAGCAAACTTCCGTCGTCGGCCAGGATGTTGCCGCGCTGCGACGGTGCATCCACAAATTTCACATACAGGCTGTCGGCTTTGGCTTCCCATTTGGGCGCATCCGTCACCGTCAGTCGAAACAATTGCATGAATATCGCTACCGCCACGAGCAGAACCAGTGCCGCTACTGCGTACACTCGAACCAGAACTTCGTTTTTGATATTCAGCATGGTGAGTGGTGAGTGGTGAGTAGTGAGTGGTGAGTGATGAGTAGTGAGTGGTGAGTAATGAGTGGGAGTGTTTTACTGACTACTCACTACTCACTACTCACTACTCACTACTTGATTTCAATCACTTTAGGTCCTTTATTCTCCAGATCAAGTCCGACGGGTTCGAGGCTTTCGTCCATCTGACTTTGCATGGATTTGTACATGGTTTCACTTTTGATGGAAGTGTATTCCCATTTCAGTTCCTTGATTTCTTTTTGGATGCGCTGGATGTCGCGTACGTTTTTTTCGGCGAAATGCGCATTGGCGATGTACACGATGCCCAGGAAACCCAGGAAAAGCAGGTACGAAAAGTTGCCGAATACCAGTTCAGTCGTTTTGTGACTGACATTGAATGCTGCAAGCAGTTTGTTCGCCATTTTTTGTTATCAGTTAATGGTTATTAGTTATCAGGGGTTCATTATCAAGCATTTGCAGTTTCCCTACTCACTACTCACCACTCACCACTCACTACTCACCACTCACCACTCACTTCTTTTTAGCAATTCTCAGTTTCGAACTTCTCGCGCGGTTATTCACTTTGAGTTCCGCTTCGGAGGGTTCTATCGGTTTTTTCGTGATCAGTTCCCAGGGACGTGTGATGTTTCCATAAAAATCCTTGTCCAGTTCGCCTTCCACGTTGCCCGCTTTCATAAAATTCTTCACCATACGGTCTTCCAGCGAGTGGAAGGTGATGACTGCCAGCCGACCGCCGGGCGCCAGCATTTCATAGGCATCTTTCAGGAAATCGTGCAATGCACCCAGTTCGTCGTTCACTTCCATGCGCAGCGCCTGAAACACCTGCGAGAGGTAGCGCATGCGTTCGCCCATCAGGTGCTGTTCGCAGAAATCCGTCAGGTCGCCCGTCGTTTGAAAAGGCCTGATATCGCGGCTGCGCACCACGGCTTGTGCCAGTGTGCGGGCGTTGCGTACTTCGCCGAGTTCGCTAAACATGCGTTGCAGCGCTTCCGCATCGTAGGTATTCAGCACATCGGCGGCTGTTGGGCCTTCCTGCCGGTTCATGCGCATATCCAGATCGGCCTGAAAACGGTAGGAAAATCCGCGTTCGGCCGTATCGAGTTGGTAACTGCTTACACCGAGGTCGGCCAGAATGCCTTGCACTGAACCGGGCCGTATGGCTTCTGCGCGCAATTGCCTTTTGAGGAAACGGAAATTGGAGTGCAGGAACGTGAAAGCCGGCTCGTGGGCGAATTCTGCTGCATTTTGTGCAGCATCGGTATCCTGGTCGAATGCATACAGGTGGCCTTTGCCACGCAGTTGTTCAAGAATGAGGCGCGTGTGACCGCCGCCACCGAACGTAGCATCCACGTAGATACCGCCGGGTGTAACACCCAGAGCATCAACAGATTCGTGAAGAAGAACAGACGCGTGGTACATCGTTTCGGTGTTGCTTGTCAGCAACGCTGCGTTGTTTGTACCGATGAGATCGGACCAACGAAGCAACGTTACAGTTCAATATCCCCTACTCCTTCGGCGCCGCCGCCCATCACGTCATTTGCCAGATCGGCAAAAGCGTTGGGATCGAACGTAGCCATCGAAGTGTGTTGCTCCGGCGACCAGATTTCAATCCGGTCGTCCATCGCAAGGAGAATGGCTTCCTTGGTGATGCCCGCGTAATCCAGCAATGGTTTTTGTAACAGAATCCGATCCGCGCTATCGGTTGTGACAGGGTATGCTCCGAGATAAAAAGAGCGTACAAAGGCGCGGTTCCGGTCATTAAAACGATTGAGACGGCTTAACCTGGCAGAAATGCCATCCCAGACCGGTTTGGGGTAGAGTGTGAGACACTTCTCAAAACCCCTGTTTACTACAAACTCATACGTCGCCTCTTCGCCCGTGTCCGCCGCCTGGGCAGACAACTGACGGAGCAGCGCAGTTGGAAGGCGCATACGGCCCTTGTCATCAAGGGCAACGGGATATTCGCCAATGAGTTGCATTCGTTCGTGTGGGACTAACTATTTCTGCTAAGCAAACCGGGATACCGTGTGGGACAGATCACCAATTCACTGGCACAAACGTAAGTTCTTTTCCCATAAATTCCCACAAAACGACACTTTTTTATTATTTTTTATAAAATTTTTCTGGCATTAATTTTTAAAATATTGATTATCAATACTTTAAACAAAAATAAAAAAACATCGTTTTTTTGAACAGGAATTGATAAATGAGTAAAATTTTAGATTCCCTCATCTATTCCCGTATCGTTGGGCATTACAAAAGTATCAAAAAAGGTAAAAAAGGTGAGGCTTTGAAATAAAAATTATTCAAAGCACAAAACATGTGGGAGAAAGTGGAAACACTAACTAGCATTTGCAAGTGCAGTGGTAAAAAGTGGAAACCCAAGGCCGTATCCAAAGAAAAAATGCCCGTAGAACATCTCTGAAATGCCTATTTTTGCATTTTACATGGTTTTCCCGCACTTCAAACTTGTTCTCATGAATCGATTGTTTACCCTTGCATGCTTCCTTATCTTTTCTACCAGTATTGCTGTTGAAGCCCAGGCGCCTGTCAAAAAGGTATTGCTGGAAGGATTCTGGTGGGATTACAAAAACAACAATTTTATCGATGGCTGGGCCAATTACCTGACCGAACTGGCGCCCCGCCTCAAAGGCATGGGTGTGGATGCCATCTGGATTCCACCTTCCGTCAAAAACCAGAATTTTGGTGAAAAAGGGGTAGGTTACGCGCCTTATGACCATTACGACCTGGGCGACAAATACCAGAAGGCCGATGTAAAAACCCGCCTCGGCACCAAAGACGAACTCCTTCGTATGGTGGCCGTTATGCATGCCAATGGCGTGGAAGTCATTCAGGACATCGTACCCAACCACGTCATCGGGGCAGGCAGCGACAACGGCAGCGGCGGGCAAGATCCTTCGGCGCCTGCAATGGGTTGTACAGACTTATGGAAAAACTTCCGCTATAGTTGTTATGCTACGCCAGCCACGGACCAATCTTCTACCGACTACCTCTCACGCATCGGTCGTTTTCCCAAAAACCACCAGAATTTTCACCCCAACCCGGATCATGCCTGTACACCAAACCTCTGCGATGCCAATACAAATGCTATTTGCTGGCAAGGCTTCGGCCCCGATGCCTGTTACTTTGATGGCGCACTGGGTCAAAGCAGCAATGCCATATACAATCCTACCCAAAGCACCTACTCGCCCTATGGCAACGGAGGCACCGGCAGCGGCAACGGCTACATGCGCAAACACACGCGCGAGTGGCTGGTATGGTGCAAAAAACAAATGGGTTTTGATGGCGTCCGCATCGATGCCGTCAAACACTTTCCTTCTTTCGCCTCCGAAGACTTTCTGTACAATCTACAGCAAGGCGCCGGCTGGGCCAATGGCGGAGACCAGATGTTTGCCGTAGGCGAATGGGTAGGCGGTACCAGCGAACTGGATGCCTGGACCAATGCTGTACAAACCCGGGCAGGTACCTTCGATTTCAACCTGCGTGCATACGATGGCAATGGAGGACTGCGGGGCATGATTTACGGAAATGGCGGTTTCGACCTCGCCAACCTTCCTGGTGCTCAGCAAACTATTCGCTATACCGACATCAGCGGACAGCGTATTCACCGCACCGTACCTTTTATCAACAACCACGACACCTACCGCCCCATCAAGGCTGTCAATGGCAATATCACGGGCTGGGATTCGGGCAATGAACTGTCGGCACATGTTGAAATCACCGAACCGCGCCTCGCTGCCGCCTACGCCGCCATGTGCGCCATGGACGGCAATCCACAAATCTTTTTTGAAGACCTTTTCAATATTGCCAATACCGGAAAACGCTTCTCGCACCAGCCGGAGAACATAACCGATTTACCGGAAAACTCCGATATCGCCAATATCATCAAGGCCCATGGCGCGCTCAATTTCAAAGGCGGTAATTACAAAGTGCGCAGCGCGGAAGGCTCCATGTACAATGTGGTGACCGGCACTTGCAGCGGCTCCAATGCCAATGCTGATAACGATATTCTGGTGATCGAAAGAAGTGGAAAGGCCCTGATCGCCGTAACTGACAATTGGGACACCGACCAGGAGGTTTATGTCAACACCGATTTCCCGGTAGGTACTGTGTTGCAGGATTATTCGGGTGGATACGGAACTACTACTACGGTTTTCGCTGCCAGCGCCGACGGATGTACGCCTGCTGCCAACCGGGTCCGCATTCAGACCCGTGCGGTGGCCTGGCCTGATGACGGCGCCCCCGGCTACAACGACGACTATTCAACCTCCTATGCCGATCATGGGGCGCATTACCATGGTTATTCCATCTGGGCGCCAGTAGGTATCAACCTGAATTCGTACGCGAATGCCGCCATTCCTACTACCCAGGAATGGGAAATGGAAGACGACCTGGGCGACAGCCATTGCCAGTCGCTGGGGCAAGGCGGTCGCACACCCAGTAATTCGCCCAATGAACGGGTAGTGGGCAAAATCTTCGCCAAACAGAATTCCAGTGTTTCCTACACCCTGTTTCTCGGTACACCCGCCAATAGCCTTACACTTGAATTTTACGACCTGGCCGGCAACCTGATCGATGTAGGCGGCGGTATGTTCGCTTCTTATTCCGGCACAGGCACTTCCATTTCAGGCTCCTTCACGAATACCGTCACGCGCTGGATTTCTATTAAAGTGCGCAATACCAGCGCGGCCACTGCGGGACAGAAATGTTATGTAAGGGTAACCTATGAAGCGCCAGAAACGGTGAACACGGTCGATTATTCGGCTCAAAACACTGCTTATATCTGGAACAGCAACGGCGGCTCCAGCGACTGGTACGATTGCCACAACTGGGAAAGCGGTATGATTCCACCTTGCGGCAACGCCCGTTATTCCGCACACGGTGCTGTTTATGCCAGATGTACCTTCGTGTTTCACGGGTACGCTCACTAATAATTCTTCCACCCCGCTGCCCCTCGAACTCATTGATTTTCACGCACAAGCGTCGCAAAAAAGTATCCTGCTCAACTGGAAAACGGCTGAAGAACAGGATTTTGCAGGATTCGAGCTTCAGCGTTCACAGGATGGAAATACTTTCAGCAAAATACACTGGACTGCCGGCAAAGGCACGGCTGACAATCGATACACTTTTGATGACCGAAATGTGCGCGAGGGGATTCGTTACTACTATCGCCTGAAAATGCTGAATGTGGACGGCAGTTTTTCGTATTCGGGTATTCAAAGCGCCGTTTTGGGTAGCAACTGGGGCCAATTGACGGTGATGCCCAATCCGGCTGACAGCAAGTGCACTATTTCCTTTGAAGCGCCGGAAAGTGGTGATGGCCGCCTGCAAATCATCGATGCCAATGGTCTATTAGCCATACATCGCCCTGTTTCTTTTGAAAAAGGAAGCAACAAAATTGAACTGGATTTCGAAACGCTCAGAGCAGGCGCCTACGTGCTTCAGTTTACAACGGGCAGCGTTATTCGCAATGCGCGCCTTGTGATAAACCATTAAATGGAGGCATAACCGAAAAATTAAATGAACTCTTGTTTCCCTGAATCATGGTTTTAAAAAAATAACATTCACACATGAGAGGTTCTAATTTATTATCCGCCTTTGCAATCACAGGATACGTTTTCCTGTTTGCTTTCTCCATTTCCAGCGCGACTGCACAAAATATTAGTTCCGGGGAGCCTGTACAGGTGGTGGGCTCCTTCAATGGCTATTCGACGACACCTTATGGCAGCGATTACCGCACTTCTTCTTACCGTCGGGTTTCCATCACTACAGGTAATCCCACAGACGGGCGCGGGCAATGGGCAACAACCATCGCTGTTCCCGGTAATGTAGCGGCAACCAATATGGCCGGAGGAAGTGGCAATGGATTCCTGTTTATTTCCGGCCCTTCCGGCAACCGTTTTATGAACAAATGGGTGTTCAGCAACGTCGGTCAAGGCGCCCTGGATGCGATCAATAACAACACTGCATACAACTCGGGGCAAGATATGGGCCTGAATATGAGCGCCTCCGGTTATTACACTTTTGTAATGAATGACTGCGGTTACACCCTTACCAACGCCCGATATTATGTAGGGTACACTTCGGCAAGCCCGGTGGATATCACTTCCGTCGGCGCTACACCACAGGTGGGCGGAACGGCGCTCATCAGCGTCACGACAAGTGCTACCCCTTCTTCCGAGGAAAAAATATACGTCCGATATACTACCGGCACAGACTTTACCACTTCTACCGGCCTCGTACAGGTGTCGATGGCTGGAACCAATGGCACGGCCACTATTCCGGGTTATCCGGTCGGGCAGACAGTACGCTATTACGTTTTTTCCTCTACCCGAACGCTCGCACAATTGAACGGCGACTCGGAAGGGAACCGCAGCCTGGCCACCCTTCGCTACAACGACAACAGCGGAAACAACTACACCTACGCAGCCCTGCCAGTAACCCTCACCAGTTTTACAGGCGAAATCAAAAACCGATCGATTCAACTGGCATGGGCGACCGCTACCGAATTCAACAATGCCTATTTTGACATACAGCGCAGCGCGGATTCCAGGCAATGGCATACCATCGGCAGTGTGGCTGGGAACGGCACCTCCTTGCAAGCCCACACTTATTCATTTACGGATGACGCACCGCTTTCGGGGCTCAATTTTTACCGGCTCGTTCAAACCGATCGGGATGGAAAAACGAACTATTCTCCGATTATTCGCATAAAAATAGATGTCACCGGGGAGGTGCTCGTATTCCCCAACCCTGTTATCCACGATGAAATTTTCCTTGAGTTTTCAGAACATCAGGAATAAACAACTGCTCGCCTGTACGATTCTCAAGGCACTTTGCTGCGAGAATGGCCGGTAACGGCGGAAAACCACGCCCCTGTTCGCCTCGATTTGTCGGGCATTCCGGGTGGCCGGCATTTTTTGTGGGTGAATGGGAAAGGGTATCAAGTCCTAAGTCCTAAGTCCTGAGTCCTGAGTCCGTAGAGTAGACCTGATTACCCTCGGTATCTATTAATAGGATGCCAAGACTAATCAGGTGTACTCTACGGACTTAGGACTTAGGACTCAGGACTTAGGACTTTAATTATGTCATCTCAATAAAATGACAGACTTTTGGCGGCGAATTCAGAAACGCCTGTTTCAGGTAGTTTTGTCGACATAAATCTTCGTTTTCAATGGGAAATTCACACTACAAGTACGACCCCGCCATTCTCCAAAAACTTCCAGCCATTGTAAAATCCTATCAACTTCCTGACACGCAGAAAGCCACCATCCAGATTCTCAACTCGTTTTTACCGTTTGTTGCTATTTGGATTGCCATGTACTTTCTGGTGGATGTATCGTTCTGGCTCGTTTTGCCACTGGCAGTGGTAAATGCCTTTTTTCTGGTACGTATTTTCATCATTCAGCATGACTGCGGACACCAGTCGTTTACGGCTTCCCGAAAAGCCAACGATGTGATTGGCGAAGTATGTAGTATGTTCAGTTTTATGCCTTATCGCTATTGGGCAAAAGGGCACAATTTCCACCACGGCCACAACGGCATGTTGTGGGAGTTTCGTGACATTGGCGACATCAACTTGCTCACTGTCAACGAGTTTCACCAACTTCCCTGGTACAAAAAACTGCACTATGTATTGTTTCGCAGTGCCCCGGTATTGTTCCTGTTGGGACCAGCCTGGTACCTGCTCGTTCAGAATCGCCTGCCGCTGATTCGCATCAAAGGTTGGGAACACGCGCATCGCTCGCTGCTGAAGCACAACCTGCTGCTCGTGGCCGTTCATATGGGCATTATCCTGCTACTGGGCTACAAGGCATTTGTAATGGTGCACCTCCCCATTCTCTTGTTTTTTGCCTGTATAGCCGTGTGGTTCTTTTATGTTCAGCACCAGCATGAAAGCACTTACAAGGAGTGGAAAGACAAGTGGGACTACATCCGTGCAGCCGTTCAGGGCAGCACTTTTTACAACCTCCCACGCCTGATGCACTGGCTGACCGGCAATATCGGTTATCACCATATTCACCACCTCAATTCGCTGGTGCCCAACTACGAACTGGCGCGTTGCCACCACGAAAACCCGATCCTGGATCAGGTGGCCAACAAGATCACGTTCTGGGAAAGCCTGCGTTGCGTATTCAACAAACTCTGGGATGAAGATCAGCAACGTATGATTTCGTTCCGGGAATATTTTAAGCGGAATAAGAGTTGAGAAGTGTTGAGAAGTGTTGAGAAGTTGAGGGTTGAGAAGTTGAGATATTTACTTTCGGCATTCATTATTGAGTAGCCAAAAGTAAATGTCTCAACTTCTCAACCCTCAACTCCTCAACTTCTCAACCCTCAACTCATCAACCCTCCCACCCTTCCTAACCACCACCACCAAACAATGCTCCACCTCACCCCCACACTGGTACTGGTTGTTTTGCTGCTCTACTTTGCCATGCTGGTAGGAGTGGCCTGGTATACCGGTCGGGGTGTGAGCAATTCTGGCTTTTTTCTAGCCAATCGAAAAGTGCCGTGGTATGTGGTGGCGTATGCCATGATCGGCACGAGTATCAGCGGCGTCACGTTTATCAGTATTCCGGGGGCTGTAGGCGGTACGGGGCTCAATATGGCCTTTTCGTACATGCAGGTGGTGTTCGGTTATTTACTGGGCTATCTGTTTATCGCTACGGTGCTGATGCCCCTGTATTACCGGCTCAACCTGACGAGCATCTACGGGTACCTGGAGCAACGATTCGGATGGTGGTCGTACAAAACCGGAGCGGGGTTCTTCCTGTTGTCGCGGACGATCGGCTCGGCAGCGCGTATGTTCCTGGCAGCCAGTGTGTTACAGACATTTGTATTTGCGCCGTTGGGCGTACCTTTTGCAGTGACTGTCATCCTAATGCTGGCACTGATTTACGGATACACTTATAAAGGTGGTCTGAAAACGATCATCTGGACCGATACGATCATGACCACTTTTTTCCTTGCAGCGCTGGTTTTTACGGTGTTTACCATCGGAAAAGCCCTGAACCTGGGAGGTGGCGACCTGTTTTCGGTGGTCGTTGGTGGTCGATACGGAAAGATGTTCTTTTTCGATAATTTCCTGACCGATCCCAATCACTTTGTCAAACAATTCGTGAGCGGCGCATTGATCGCCATTGCCATGACCGGGCTGGATCAGGACCTGATGCAAAAAAACCTGGCCTGCAAAAACATCCGGGAAGCACAAAAAAACATGCTGTTGTTTTGTGTCAACCTGGTCATTATCAATTTCCTGTTCCTCACGCTGGGCGCATTGCTGTATCTGTATGCGGGCTCTATCGGACTGGAAATTCCTGCGCGTACCGACCATTTGTACCCCAAAATCGCCTTTGATCACCTCGATGCTGTTGCCGGTATTTTCTTCATTCTCGGGCTGGTAGGGAGTACGTATGCCAGTTCGGATTCGGCGTTGACGGCCCTGACCACCAGTTTTTGTGTGGATTTCCTGAATTTTGAAAAACAGGAAAACCCGTCCGCGCACTTCGCCT
This sequence comes from Bacteroidota bacterium, assembly GCA_020160935.1. Lineage (GTDB taxonomy): Bacteria > Bacteroidota > Bacteroidia > Chitinophagales > Saprospiraceae > M3007. The sequence continues at coordinate 116,025 of JAIUPL010000015.1, forward strand.
ACGAAGAAGAGCGTGCCGCCTACCTGCAGCAAGTGGAACAACAACAACGCAAAACGCGCACCCTCGTACACCTGGGTTTTTCTGCCGCTTTCGTGGTTATTATATTGATTTTGAATGCCGTAAGCAGTTCGGCCGTCATTTCCCTGCTTTTTAAAATTGCCGGCTATACCTACGGTCCGCTGCTGGGGCTGTTTTCTTTTGGGCTTTTCACCCAAAGGCAGGTGAAAGACAAATGGGTATTGTACATCTGCCTGGCCGCACCTTTTATCACCTACATCATCGAAATGACGAGTAAAAACTGGTTCGACGTAGGTTTTCTCACCATTCTGATCAACGGCGCGCTTACCTTTGGCGGCTTGTGGGCAATTTCGCACCAACAGGAAGCGCACATCGATGAATCGAATCCTTCAATTCTCTAGTCTTTGGGCCCTGGCCCTCTGTGGCTGGTTTGCCTGCCAGGCGCCGGTACCACCCCGCATCCTCATTTTTTCCAAAACCAGCCCGCACGGCTATCGCCACCAAAGTATAGAAGCGGGTAAAAATGCGCTGGTAGCACTCTGCCGCCAAAACGGCATTTGGGCCGACACCACGGAAGACAGCCACTTGTTCAACGAAAAGAACTTGAAACGCTACGCTGCCGTCGTGTTTCTCAGCACCAATGGCGAAGTGCTGGGCCCCGACGAAGAAGCGGCTTTCGAACGCTACATCCAGGCCGGCGGCGGCTACTGCGGCATCCACGCTGCTTCCGCTACTGAATACACCTGGAAATGGTATGGCGCGCTCGTAGGGGCTTATTTCAAAGACCACCCTGCTTTTCAGGACGGATATGTGCAAGTGGAGCGCTGCAACGATCCATCTACCACACATTTACATTGCAGCGACTGGAAATGGAAAGACGAATGGTACAATTTCCGGAAATACGAACCCGACCTCGAAGTCCTGTTGAGCATCGACGAAAACAAATACAAGGGCGGCACACTCCCCAAGGGCCAATACGAACCGGCACACCACCCGCTGGCCTGGCAACACCAATACGACGGCGGCCGCGCTTTTTACACTTCACTCGGGCACGCGGACGAATCCTACCTCGACCCTGCATTTCTGCAACACCTGCTGGGCGGTATCCGATACGCTATTGGCGACCATAAACCCTTGAATTACAATAAGGCCCGTACCCTGCCCCGCCCCGATCAGACGCGATTTGTAAAAACAGTGGTGGCCGACCACCTGCGCGAACCTATGGAACTGGATCAGTTGCCCGACGGTAAAATCCTGTTTGTGGAACGACACGGTTACCTCAATATGTTCGATCCGGCGACAGCCCACCTGGGCGTGATAGCCAAATTAGATGTGTATTCTGAAATGGGCGACGGCCTCATGGGCATCGCGGTCGACCCGGAATGGCCGCGTACGCACCACATTTTCCTGTATTATTCTTCCAAAAAGGATTCGATGAACCAGTTGTCGCAATTTGTTTTTTACGACGACTCCCTGCATCGAAATACTGAAAAAGTGATCCTGACCGTGCCGACCAACCACGTCAATGGCTTCCACGCTGCAGGTAGCCTGGCATTTGGCCCTGACGGGTACCTGTACCTGTCGACCGGCGACAACACCAGCCCGTTCGCCTGCGATGGCTTCAACCCCATCGATGAACGACCTGGCAGACGGGCGTTCGATGCGCAGCGCTCGTCGGGGAATACGATGGATTTGCGGGGAAAAATTTTGCGCATTCGGGTGCATGATGACGGCTCCTACTCCACCCCGTCCGACAACCTGTTTGCGCAAAACAAGCAGGGACGCCCCGAAATATACGTCATGGGCTGCCGAAACCCCTTCCGCATCAGCATCGACCAGCGGCGCAACTGGTTGTACTGGGGCGACATCGGCCCGGATGCAGGCAAAACCGACACAGCGCGCGGGCCAATGGGGCATGACGAAATCAACCAGGCGCGCCGGGCCGGCAACTATGGCTGGCCTTATTTCAATGGCGACAACCAGGCCTACCGATATTACGATTTCGAGGCACAAAAACCGGGCGCCCGCTTCGATCCGCAACATCCGGTCAATCGCTCGCCCAACAACACCGGCGCCGTCGACCTGCCGCCTGCCCAGCCCGCATTTATCTGGTATCCGTACGGCCGAAACCGCGATTTCCCCATGCTCGGCGAAGGAGGCCGCAACGCGATGGCCGGGCCGACGTATTACTGCGACAATTACCCCGAAAAAACGCGTTTCCCGGACTATTACAATGGGAAAACCATCATATACGACTGGATGCGCAACTGGCTCATGGCTGTAACGGTAGACTCAGCAGGTCAGTTTTATCACCTCGAACCACTGGCTGATTCTATACAAATGGTGCGCCCGATGGATATGATCGTCGACCGGAAAACGGGCTCCATCTGGATGCTGGAATACGGCAAAAGTTGGTACTCCACCAATGAAGACGCCCGCCTGAGTCGCATCGATTATGTGCGCGGCAACCGGGCGCCTATCGCCCGGCTTGAAGCCGACCAGGCAGCAGGCGCTGTTCCGCTCACCGTACGTTTTCATGCCAAAAAAACCGAAGATTACGACCACGATGCACTCACCTATGAGTATTCCTGTGCAAATACCTGGTATAAAAAAACAACGCGCCCCGACACCCTTTCCTGGACATTTCAGCAGCCGGGAAAATACCGGGTGGTGCTCAAAGTGACCGATCCGCATGGCACCGTTTCCACTGACACTGTCGAAATTCTTGCCGGCAATTCGGCGCCGCGCGTTCAGTTCGACCTGCATCGCTACAACCGCAGTTTTTACAGGCCCGGCGACACCTTGTATTACGACATTCTTGTGCAAGACCCCGAAGACGGCGCTTTGCAGGCGGGTATTATGCCTGAAAATGTACAAACGGAAGCCGATTACCTGGAAAAATCGCTGAATCCGGCAAAACTGCCGAAGAAGGCGGAAGAGCGCTCGGAGCAGTTTGCCCGCGGCAAGATGCTCATTGCCAGTTCCGACTGTTATTCCTGCCATGCCGTCGACCGGCAGGTGAACGGTCCTGCATTCGAGGCCGTGGCTGCGCGGTATCGCTCCAATCCGGATTTTGCCGTGCAAATCGTTTACCGGAAAATTATTTACGGCGGCTCCGGCAACTGGGGCAATCACCCTATGAGCGCGCACCCGAATATCCGCGAGGAAGATGCCATCGAAATGGCGCGCTGGATCATGGCCCTGGGCGATCCGCCCAAGCCCCGGCAAAGTCTGCCACTATCGGGCGCTTATCCGCTCCCTACCGACAAGGGTACTTACCTTTTGCAGGCGGCTTACCGCGACCGGGGCGCTTATTCCTTGCCGTCGTTGAGCCATGAGGCCGTGCTGGTGCTGCGCCCGCAGGTTTTTCAGGCCGAATTATGCGATGACCGCAGCCGGGGTGTCGGCAATTACAAACCTTTCGGCAACGATACGATGACACTGAATGAATTGAAACACAATGCCTGGTTTTCTATTGCTCAGGCCGATATGAGCAATATCCGTTCGCTTACCCTGCGGCTCGGCAGCAGCGACGCGCGCAATACGTATTGTGGCGGTCGCATCGAATTGCATGCCGGCAAGCCGGCCGGCCCTCTGCTGGCAACCCTGAATGTGCAGCCAATGCCCGCTCAGCGTATGGTATTCCGTGAAGTGGACATGCCGCTGAGCGGCGCTGTTCCCGAGCAGCCGGTATCGCTTTATTTTGTTTTTAAAAATGAAGTGAATCAGGGGCAAGGGGTTGTGGGGGTAGATTGGGTGCGGTTTAATTTCCGGTAGGGTTATTTCCCGCAGATTTGCGCAGATTTTCCCGCAGATCTCGCTGAGCGTAGAGTAGTTTCCCGCAGATCGCGCAGATTTTCCCGCAGATCGCGCAGAACGTAGAGTACACTTAGAGTACACATTTTGATCGCTTTGAAAAAATAGGCATACTCTACGTTCTGCGAGATCTGCGGGAAACTACTCAAGCAAAAAAACACTCCAAGCCAATACCCTTATCATTAATAAATTTTTTGTTTTAAAAATAAAATTTTTGTTTTAAATTTGCCCTCGTTACAAACCATCCGGATTTCATGCGGAGGTTTATCCAACAAAGTCTCGACAATAATTTTTAAAACTCCGTTACTTTGGGCGCAAATTACAGAACAGCGAAGCAAGCAAAGGCCGCCAAACCGTCTGCCAAAGACACCAAACCGGCCGCCAAAAACCCAGCACAAGTTATGCAAGAGGTGAGTTATTCCGAAGACGATATTAAGTCGCTCGACTGGCGCGAACACATCCGCCTGCGCCCGGGCATGTATATAGGCAAACTCGGCGACGGCAGCAGCCCCGACGACGGTATTTACGTCCTCATCAAGGAGGTACTCGACAACTGTATCGACGAATTCGCCATGGGCTACGGCAAGGTGATCGATATCAGCATCAACGAAGCCGGCGTGACTGTGCGCGACTTCGGACGCGGTATTCCGCTCGGAAAAGTGGTAGATGTCGTTTCCAAAATCAACACTGGCGCCAAATACGACAGCAAGGCCTTCAAAAAATCAGTGGGCCTGAACGGGGTCGGTACCAAAGCCGTGAATGCGCTGTCGGAGCATTTCCGCGTCACCGCTTTCCGCGACGGACAATGCAAAAGCGCCGAATTTCAGTTTGGAAACCTCAAAAAGGAGAGCAAACTGGAAAGCACCAAGGAAGAAAACGGCACCCTCGTCTTTTTTAAACCCGACAACGGGCTGTTCCGCAATTTTCGCTGGGTGTATGAATACGTCGAGCAACAACTCTGGAACTACGCCTACCTGAATGCGGGCCTGAAAATTCAGTTCAACGGCAAGTCGTTTATTTCCAAAAACGGCCTGCTCGACCTGCTGGAGAAAAAAACAGGCGCCGAAAGCGTCCGCTACCCCATCATTCACCTCAAAGGCGACGATGTGGAAATCGCGCTGACGCATGGCGAGCATTACGGCGAACAATACTACTCTTTCGTCAACGGACAAAATACCACGCAGGGCGGCACGCACCTCAATGCCTTCCGGGAAGCGCTGGTGAAAGTGGTGCGCACGCACTTCAAAAAGGAATTCGACGCCAAGGACATCCGCGAAAGCGTCATTGCCGCCGTAGCCGTTCGCGTCGAAGAACCCGTGTTTGAGAGCCAGACCAAAACCCGCCTTGGCTCAGAACGCATCGCGCCCGACGGGCCAGCCATGCGCACCTGGATGAACGATTTTCTGAGCAAAGCCCTCGACGATTACCTGCACCGCCACCCCGACACGGCCAAGGAAATGCTGAAACGCATACAGCAGTCGGAACGCGAGCGCAAGGATATTGCCGATGTAAAAAAACTGGCCAACCAGCGCGCCAAAGCAGCCAATATCCACAACAAAAAACTGCGCGACTGCCGTTATCACCTCAATGAAAAAGGGCAGGAAGACCAGCGCCTGAACAGCACGATTTTTATCACCGAGGGCGACTCGGCCAGCGGTTCGATCACCAAAGCCCGCGATGTGAATTCACAGGCTGTGTTCAGTCTGCGTGGCAAGCCGCTGAACTGCTACGGGCTGACCAAAAAAATCGTGTACCAAAACGAGGAGTTCAACCTGCTGCAACACGCACTGAACATTGAGGACTCGATGGACGACCTGCGCTACAACCGCGTGGTGATCGCCACCGATGCCGACGTGGATGGCATGCATATCCGACTGCTGCTGCTTACGTTTTTCCTGCAATTTTTCCCCGACCTGGTGCGCAACGGCCACCTGTATATCCTGGATACGCCCCTGTTTCGGGTGCGCGACAAACAACAGACGTTTTACTGTTATTCAGAAGCGGAGAAGCAGGCGGCGGTACAAAAACTGCGCGGCAAACCGGAAATTACCCGATTCAAAGGTCTGGGTGAAATCAGTCCGAATGAGTTTGCCGACTTTATTGGCAACAATATTCGCCTCGATCCGGTGCTGCTGCCGGAAGATACCAACCTCGACCACGTGTTGAGTTACTACATGGGCAAAAACACGCCGGAACGCCAGGATTTTATCATTGAAAACCTGCGCGTGGAAATCGATGTGATCGATACGCCGGAGGAGGAAGCGCAGATTGAGCCGGAGGCGGCGGCCCAGGAAGTATAGGCTAAGAGCGTGTTGAGATGTTCCTTGTAACGGGATTGAAAAACGAATGGTAAGAACCAATCTTAATGGCCAAAGTTGCAAGATATGCCAAGTGCTGTTCAGGCGGTGGTATGGACTTTAGTCCGTCGGGACAGCGCCATTTATGGCGCTCACAATAACCATCATACTTTAAGCGCCTTAAAAGGCACTGTCCCGACGGACTAAAGTCCATACCACCGCTCCTTTTACGCTTGGCTATTGTTGTATTGGCGCCAAATCCAAAGGTGGGATACATAGTCAATTTATTTTTTATTTGACCACGAACGTCACAAGGGGCATAGCCAAATAAGTTCTTGATTCCAAAAATCGGGACGACTCATCAAAAACGGCCGCCCGGAATACCCGGGTCGGCCGTACAATTAAAAAGCCCTGTTTCTTATTTTCTCGCATCTCACCTCTCGCATCTCACCTCTACTCCGGCTGTCCGTTCTGAATCCAGCAGTATATTTTCTGAATGCTGGCTGTAGGCAGTTTGGAAGCGCCTTCCGGCATGGATTTATAGCCTGCCTGATGCTCCATGGAACCCAGGAAACGATCGTTTGCACTCTCAGCCTTTACGCCCGCATAGGAACTCAGGTTGATGCCAGCCTCCCGCGTAGCGGCGTCGTGGCAATCTGAAATCGCGCAACTGGCGTTCATAATTGCTTTAATATCATTGGTGTAGGTGGGAGTCAGGCCAGTACAATCGTAAGTAGTCGTCGATTCTTTTTGGCACATCGAAAGGGTAAGCGTCGCGCATGCCAGCAGGAGGCCGGCCATCACATTTTTGAGCATGGTACAGTAAGCGTTTTGGTGTGAATGAATCCTTTGAAGCAATACTGTACCAGTACGAAAAAAAATACCCGGAAGTTGCGTCCGGGTATTTGAATATTAGCAAATTGGCTAATATTGGCGTAAGCAGATTGTTTTTACTTCATTTTTATGGTGCATTCCAGTTTGCCGTGGTCTTTCATGACTTCCGTCAGCGGGAACTTGGCGTGCACGTCGTTGCCATCTTTTGCATAGCCATCCGTAGAAACACGTTTTACTTTTTTGGGCAGGTGAAACTTCAATTCATAGGTTCGGTTGCGCATCATCATTTTCACCATAGGGTTATCGGAATCCTCAAACATTTCACCCATCAGTTCTGCGCCGTCGTTTTCTTCGCTTTCTATGGTGCGTTGGAAGGTTTTTCCTTTCCATTGCATTACCGGCGTACCGCCCAGCATTTGTTGAATGTTTCCGATAGCAGGAAAGTCGAGCACCTTGCTTTTTTTGATAACCGAATCCTTTTGTATTTCCTCAATTGCCGTCAGTGTCTGCCAGAAATGATGCAGGCTATCGAGGTGGCTGAAAGGATACTGAAAACGAAATTTGATACCTTTCTCCATTTTCATGTAAATCTCCAGCGTTTGTACGACATCCTGGTATGGCAGCATTTTCTGGATGGAATCGGGCAGGTTGCGCAGGTAAATGGTGGTATCTGTCGGGCGGGGTGGTAGCCCCAACGCCATCAGCGAATCGTTGGATTTTTTCTGAGCCGCCTGGATCATATTGGCCATCGGGCCGGAGCCCATCGTGACGGTGAGTTCGTAGCGCCCCGACTGATCTTTGTTGAGCCAGAGTTCTTCCAGGATGTCAAAACAGCCACTCAGGAGCAGTGGCGCAAGCAGGAGCAGAAATTTTGCAAAGGTTTTCATGTGGAGTGGTATTTGGTTGAAAATGAAATATTTACTGGTCTCTATCCTTATTTTTCCTGTAAAAATAGGCGATGATCACCACCAGGATGCTACCGATGGTGAGAAAAGAATAGAAAATGAGTCCGGGGGTGGGGGTAATGGGTTCCATCGTTTTGTTATCCGTTATTGGTTATCGGTTATCAGGGGGTGTACATCTGGCATCTATGGTGAGTATCACATAGTCGGCACTCGCCTTGAAATCTGCGAGCAGGTTGTATATCTGGCATTTATGGAGAGTGTCCAAAATAGTATGTCAAGCCAAATTTTGTAACATTTTTTGCAGCCAATTGCCGCAATGCCGCCTTGTCGTCCTGACGGGAACTGTCCACTCTACGATGGGAAATTTGCTGTTACCCACCGTAGAGTGGACAGTTCCCGTCAGGACGACAAGGCTGCAGGGTGGCAATTGGCTGCGGAAAAAATTGCTGAATGGCGGAGTCGCTCAATACCTTCATCACTCAATCGCAGCCTCCATACACTTTATCACTCACGCTCCATCTAAGAGAAAAAAGCCAAAAATTCCACCTAAAAGCCAAGCGCAACGCACACCAAAACACAAAAACACCAAAACACCAAAACACTCAAAACACACTCACTCCTTCGTTTCCGGGCGCATTTGCGGGAAAAACAGCACTTCCTGAATACTCGCCTGACCCGTGAACAGCATCGTCAGTCGGTCGATACCGAAACCGATACCTGCCGTGGGTGGCATGCCGTATTCGAGTGCGCGCAGAAAATCCTCGTCCATGGCCATAGCCTCCTCATCGCCGCGTTCGGCCAGGCGCAATTGCTCTTCAAAGCGTTCGCGCTGATCGATCGGGTCGTTGAGTTCGGAGTAGGCATTGGCCACTTCCTTGCCGTTGACAAACAATTCAAAGCGCTCGACGAGCCCCGGTTTGCTGCGGTGTTTTTTGGTCAGCGGCGACATCTCCACCGGATAATCGATCAGGAAGGTCGGCTGGATGAGATTGGCCTCTACTTTTTCACCAAAAATTTCGTCAATCAGTTTGGCCTTGCCCATTGTGGCGTCGATGTCGATGTGTTCCTTTTTGCAGTAGGCACGCAGTTCGGCCTCGTCGGCCGTCTCCACGTTCAGGCCGGTGTATTCCTGGATGGCATCGAACATCGTCAGGCGGCGATACGGGCCTGCAAATTCGATGGTACGATCGCCCACCTGCACTGTAGAGCCGCCTTCCGAGTGGATGGCACGCGCCACACGTTCGAGCATTTGTTCGGTCACTTCCATCATCCAGTTGTAGTCCTTGTAGGCAACATAGAATTCCAGGGCTGTAAATTCCGGGTTGTGCGTGCGGTCCATGCCCTCGTTGCGGAACATTTTGGCAAACTCGTACACCCCGTCAAAACCCGCCACAATCAGGCGTTTCAGGTACAATTCGTTGGCAATACGCAGGTACAGGGTCATATCCAGCGTGTTGTGGTGCGTTTTGAACGGACGCGCCGCTGCGCCGCCATGAATCGGTTGCAGAATGGGCGTTTCCACTTCCAGCAGGCCCAGGTCGTCGAGGTAGGCCCGCATGGTTTTGATGAGTTTGGTGCGCTTAATGAAAATTTCCCGGAATTCGGTGTTCACCGTCAGGTCCACATACCGCATGCGGTAGCGCTGTTCGGGGTCGGTAAAGGCATCGTAAATATTGCCTTCCGCATCTTTTTTCACCACTGGCAGCGGGCGCAGGGATTTCGACAGGAACTTGAAATCCTGCACATGCACGCTCACCTCGCCGGTTTTGGTACGGAACGCATAGCCCCTCACACCGACGTAATCGCCCAGATCAAGCAGTTTTTTGATGACGGTATCGAACATCGGCGAGTTTTCGTCGCCGCCATTGATTTCTTCCTTGCGCAGGTACAACTGGATACGGCCCGTTTGATCCTGCAGGTTCATAAACATGGCTTTTCCAGCCTCCCGGGAAGCCATGATACGGCCAGCCAGGGCAATTTGCTGATAATTGAGGCGGTTTTTGGTACCGTCTTCGAGTACTTCTTCCTGGTAATTGGCCACGATATCGGCCGCAAAAGCCGTTACTTCAAACAGTTCGGCAGGATATGGGTCGATGCCCAGTTCACGAAGTTTTTGCAGCGATTCGCGACGCAGGAGTTCTTGCTCAGTCATTTATTTGTTATCAGTTATCTGTTATCAGTTATCCGGGTGTTTTGTTTCGGCATAAGGATAGCAGGCGCGGTATGTTGTTAAAAAAGAAGCGCAAAAGTACGGCGAAGTATGAAGATGTGGGTTTGAAAAATGAACAGGTGATTAATTTATTGATGCCTGGCCGCTACCCAACCCGACGCCCTTACCCACAAATGCCACACGAACGCATGAGCATGAGACAAGGCGTGCCTTGTCTCTACAGTTTCATCCATTTTCTGGCGTATTCCACCCACGTGCTCTCCTGCCCTTCCGGTTGGATGTCCGGTTGCAGCCCCACATTGTCGATGCCGCGACCGTCGGCCACGCGATTCGAACGCATCATAGGAAGCCAGAGTTCCCAATCGCGGCAAGGCCCAACGGCGACGCTCAGATTGCCATAATCGGCGACGCCGGCTGTTTGGGAGCCCATGATGGTTACTTTTTTGCTTTGGCGTGCCCAGAGTACCAGGTTTTCGGTGCTGCTGGCGCTGAATTTATTTACCAGTACTACCACTTTGTGCGGGTTGGGTAGCGGCACATTAGTGCGTTCACGGCGGGCATCCATGGTGCCGATAAAAGTACCCGGGTGTTTTTTCATCTCAGCGGCAATGGATTTGAGGTATTTCCTGTTTTTTTTATTGGTTTCTTTTTTTCCGGCCATGTCGAGCAGAAACTGAGCATTGTCTTCAGATGCCCAGTACTGGCGGCCATCGGTCACAACTGCTTGCGTTACGAGGTATGGCTTGATAGAAGCCCAGGTATTGTCGCTGCCGCCGCCGTTGTTGCGGCAGTCGATGATGAAAAATGGTTTGGAACGCAGGATGGCATCGTTGGCGCGCAACATGCTGTCCACCAATGTTTTGTATACATTCGACATGGAAGGCAAGGTGAGCAGCATGGTCTGGCTGTCGAGTTCGGTACAGGCAAATGGCGGCAAGGTTTCCGTGACCATCTGGGAAGAGCCGTAAGGCCGCATACTGATATGCCCATCCTTGAACCAGCGCAACCAACTGTATAACACGCGTCGGCAGGCCGTGTCGGAGGTGCTGGCGGCTGCCTTTATACGAAAAGAATCGGTGTGCGCCTGGTAGGAAGCGCGTGTTTCGGTGGTTACTTTATCACGAAAACCTGCGTAGTTGTGTTCTACTTTATTGATCGTAAAATCGAGGTTTTTGGTGCAGGAGCATCGCTGGGCGGAGAGGCCGGCGCAGAAGAAAATGGCGGCTGTGCAGAGGAGGAGTTGGCGAATTTCGGGCATGAGGAAGGTAAAGTTGGTGAATGAAAAACGCGGGTATTTGTTTGGAAACCACAAGAATGTAGGTGGTATTTTTTTAACCACAACGGGCACAAAGGTTTACACGAAGGACACAAGGCGTAGCGTACACCTTGTTACGCTTGATGTTCGTGTTAAAATAATCCAGTGTCGGCTTGTCTACTCTACGCTTTGTGTCCTTCGTGTAAACCTTTGTGTCCGTTGTGGTAAAATTATATTGTTTCAATACATCAACGAAACAGAGTCGATGCTCACAGCTGGCTCAGCAGCCATTCCTTCTCCGCCACGGCTTTGGTTTGTTCAATTTCCTGGCGCAATTCCGCCCGCAGCGTTTTATCGAAAGGGTTGACTTCCAACAATTTCTGGGTAAAATGTACGGTGTTCATATAGTTTTCGCGGTGATAGCCCATGACTTTTTTTCGCCGGATAAACGAACGCACCGCCTGCAAGTGGGAAGCCAGCAAATCGAACTCCTGTAATTCGTAAAAGATTTTCAATTGAAGGATTTTAGCGGCCAGGTTGAGCAGCAGGTCCTTGTATTCCGCTTTTTGCAGCAGTTGCAGGGCCTTCCCCAAATCGCGGCGGTAATATTCGAGGCGTGCCAGGTTGAAACTGAACAATCCCTCGCGGTGCTCTTCGCGGAGCAGCGGCCGATACTCGTAAATAAACGTTTCCACCCATTCCAGTTCGCGCATCACCAGCCCGATGGTGGCTGCATTCTGGTAGGTGTAGCGCGAGATAAGCCCTTCGCTGAGGAAGTAATGCCGTTCGAGCCCTTCCTTGTACAACTCGAACTGCTGCGACAGGTACTCCAGGTTGCCAGCGTTGTACTGTCGGATGCAATAATTGATGGCCAGGATAAACAAATCGCGCAATTCTTCGGCCGGAAACAGGTCGGCGTAATCGGTCAAACACTTCCTAAAATGCTGGAAATGTGCGCTTTCTGAAGGTTTTGACAAGGCCTGATAACAAGCGTGGTAAATCGCGATGGCGGGCTGCTTCAAAGCGCCCGACTTTTCGGCAAACAGAAGGGCAGCATCCAGCATCCCGAAATCGTAGGTGGCATTGCTGACGTTGCGGTGCGAGAGCATGGCGCAGGCCTGCCACAGTTTGCGGGCCAGAAATGCCTGATCCAGTTGGTCGGATTGTTCCTGCAAGGCATCCTGTTCGATGCGCTGGGTTTCTATCTGTTGCCGGTGTTTTTCCAGCAAAATCTGATAGCGCTCTTCCATAAAATCGGCATTGCGCAGGGGCTGGTTTTGCTGCAAGGCAAAGGCTTCCTGGTTGGTTTTTTCGGCTTGCTCCGGCATGCGGCGTTCGCGGAACACAGCAGCCAGTTGCCGGCGGTACGCCACATCATTTCCAAGAAATGCCTTGATAGCGAGAAACTGCCCCGTGAGTTGATATAAAAAACTCATGGCCATGCGAATCCGGTGGTCATTATAGCCGGTTTTCCCAAAAATTTGGCGGTATGCGGCCTCCTTATCGATCACAGGTTTGTCTTTTACCAGCGCCGGCAACAGGCAGTCGAGCAACAAGGGCACCTCGTTGCGCTGGTTAAAAAACGGGGTGCGAACAAATTTTCGCAGTTCTTGCAGTTCCGTTTTCGAAAAAGTGTGCAATAATTTCAAAAGCCGGGTATTCTCCATTTTACAGTACAGTAGACAAACTCACTTCAAATACAATTGAATATCAAATACTTGCATCAAAAACTATTCCATATAACTGTTACAAAATTTAAAATTTGTAGTTGAACACCTCCCTGTTTGCCCGCCACTTTTGTATCGTTCAAGCAATCAAACATTGTCAACCAAAAACATGATCATCGTATGCGTATAAATCTCTGTACATGTAAAAGGCATCCCAACTATCTTCTGCTCTTCATCTTCTTGTTTCTGGGCCCTCTGATGAATGGCCAGACCATTATTTCAGGGCGCATTACACTGCCGGATGGTGTAACGCCGATTCCAGGCGTAGGCGTTGTGCTCGATGGCCCTGAAAACGATGCCACACTCACCGACACCAATGGAGAATACACCTTTTCGGTAACGCCTGGTAGCACTTATTCTGTTCGCCCGTTTGCCGACCTCAACCCACTCAATGGCGTAAGCACGTTCGATCACGTACTTATTCGGCGCCATATTCTGGGGCAGGAACTACTCAACAGCCCTTATAAAATCATTGCCGCCGATGTGGATGATTCTGAAAACATTACGTTTCAGGATACCTTGATTATACGCAACCTGATTTTGGGCATCACGACGCAGTTTCCCAGCGGCGACAGTTGGAGGTTTGTACCGGCAAACCATGTTTTTGTCGACCCGGCCAACCCGTTCCCATACCCCCAAACAATTACAGTTAACAACATCAGCAGCAACCAACTCAACCTGAATTTCTATGGCGTAAAACTGGGTGATGTGAATTACACAGCCGTACTGGTGGCCGGCGGGCAGGTAGAAGGGCCTTTTTATTCCCGCATTGTCGGCAATGTAAAACGCGACGACAACAGCAACTGTAGCAACGATCCGCAGGAATCACCGTTGGGCAACTGGCTGGTGGTAGCCTCCGGCCTGCCCGGGGAGTTTGTGACGCGCACCCGCACAGATGGCTCCTATACCATTCCTGTTCCGGATGGGAACTATACTGTTTCCCTCATAAAACCCAATGGCTTGTGGAACGTTTGCACAGCGCCGCAACCCGTGACCGTCGGGTTGGTCGATACTGTTATCGTGCCGTTTTCCGGCCAGGCCGACAAACTGTGCGGGCGCATGGAAGTAGATTTGTCTACCGGCTTTTTACGCCGCTGTTTCCCGTCTTACTATACCGTGCAATACTGCAACCAGGGAACGGTCCCCGTCAGCGATGCGTATGTGGAAGTCACCCTCGATCCTTATTTGACCTACACTAGCAGTACCATTCCATATTCGACCAACACCGGCAACACGTACACTTTCCCGGTAGGCAACCTGGATGCCGGCGAGTGCAGGCTTTTCTTTATCGACGTGGAAGTGAGTTGCGAAGCAGAACTGGGTCAAACGCATTGCAGCAGCGCGCATGTGTACCCCGACTCGTCGTGTGTGCCCCTGGCACAGGGACTTTGGGATGGCTCCAATCTGCGCGTGAGCGGACATTGTAATGGTAACGAGGTGAATTTTACCATCACCAATGAAGGCGAAGACATGACCGAGCCGGCCGAATATGTGATCATCGAAGACATTATGATTCAAATGACCAGCGACCCGATTCAACTCAACAGTGGCGCGGCTGAAACAGTGACCCGACCGGCCAACGGCTCCACCTGGCGTGTGGAAATCAATCAGGCAGATAATTACCCGTATGGCATTCGTGCCAGCGCAGCCGTGGAAGGTTGCGGCACCAATGAATCGGGTGGCGTGAGTCAGGGATTTATTACGCTGTTTCCGCAGGACGATGCGGCTTTTTATGAAGACGAAGACTGCAGCGAAAACACAGGCTCTTTCGACCCGAACGACAAACAGGGTTTCCCTAAAGGTGTAGGCGCCGAGCATTTCATTCCACGCGATGAGGAAATCGAATACCTCATCCGTTTCCAGAATACCGGTACTGACACGGCGTTTACGGTCATGATTCGAGATACCATTTCACCACTGTTCGACTTGAGCACGCTACGCACAGGCGCTTCGAGCCATCCATATCAGTTCAGCCTGTCCGGACAAGGCGTTGCCCAGTTTTTCTTCCAGAATATCATGCTTCCGGATAGCAATGTGAACGAGGCTGCTTCGCATGGTTTTGTAAAATTCACGATTTCGCCCAAAACAGGTTTACCCGATAACACCCAACTGGAAAACCAGGCTGGCATTTATTTCGATTTCAACGAACCGGTGATCACCAACCGTACCCTGCACACCATTGGGGAAAACTACCTGGAGGTGACACAGGTAGTCGACTTGCAAGAAGGCGTGGCACTGGAGGTATTCCCCAACCCGGCCTCCACGGAAGCCACCTTCCGGTTTAACGCTGCTTCTCCTGCCACAGAAGGCCATGTTTTGTGGTACGACATGCAAGGACGGCTGATAAAATCCCATGCTTTCAGCGGCAACATTTTTAAGGTGGATGTGTCGAACCTGCCCACAGGCCAGTATTATTTCCTCCTGCGTGGCAACAACGGCAACCTGAGCAGCGGAAAAGTCACCGTTTCTGGTAAGAGATAAATCATTGCCTGTTTCATACAACACACTATATACGACCGGCGCGCCTGATCTGTCATGATCAGGCGCGCCGTTGTTTGTAAGCAGATGCTCCATTGTACACCTTACTACTTTTTGAATTTTGGGTAAAGAAGCCAAAAGTAAGCACGTGTACGCTACGGACTGAGGACTCAGGACAGTCGACTCAGGACTAAAAAAAGTGCCCGGAATGGGACTCGAACCCATACGACCTCAACGGTCACAGGATTTTAAGTCCTGCGTGTCTACCATTCCACCACCCGGGCGGTGTGTGTGCCACAAATATATGGGCCTTAAATCAAAAAACCCTGCCAAAGGCAAGGTTTCTTTGAGCGGAAAACGAGACTCGAACTCGCGACCCCGACCTTGGCAAGGTCGTGCTCTACCAACTGAGCTACTTCCGCATTTTAACTTCAGAACTGTTGTTCTGTTGTTTAGCGGCGGCAAAGATAACAGCACTCATTTTACATAGACAACTGTTTTGAGAAAAAAATTTCAAAAAAATATCAAGGCATTGATAATCAATGAAATAGATTTCAAAACTTTTTTTACCTTCATAAACAAACCTACTCTACTCTGATTTTCGTTTGAAATAAAAATACGTTTCCAGTTGGGCCCGCACAGGAATATCCGATTTGCTGCGGCGGTATTCGTTGCGGTCATTGCGGTCGATGATACGCGCTTTCACATTGTCATTCAATTGCAGGTCGATCAAATCGCGTATTTCCTTTTTCAGTTCGGGCGCATATACCGGGAACGTGGTTTCGATCCGGAAACTGAGGTTGCGCTCCATCCAGTCGGCGCTGCTCAGGTAAATGCGTTCGTCGCCGCCATTGTAAAAAATAAACACCCGGGCATGTTCCAAAAATCGGTCGACAATGCTGATCACTTCGATGTTTTCGCTCAGCCCTTTTATGCCGGGAATAAGGCAGCAAATACCGCGTACGATAAGTTTTACCTCCACCCCTGCCTGAGATGCCTCATATAGTTTGGCGATCATTTCCTTGTCTTCCAGGCTGTTGATTTTCAAAATCATGCAGGCCTTCTTTTTTCGTTTGGCCGCAGCAATCTCGTGATCGATCAACTGGTAAAATGCCGGTCGCAGGTTGAATTTACCCACCAGCAGGTGCTGAAAGTCCTGTGATGGCGGTTTGATATTTTCCAGAAAGGAAAAGACCTGGCTTACTTCGGTGGTAAGCCGCTGGTCGCTGGTAAAGAGGCTGAAATCGGAATATATTTTGGCGGTTTCCTCATGAAAATTGCCCGTTGCCATATAACTGTACAGTTTGGGCTCGCCATTTTCAATGCGGCGCACCAGGGCCAGTTTGGAATGCACTTTCACACCCGGAAAAGAATAATGCACGCGTACGCCTGCCTTTTCCAGTTTTTCACCCCATTCCAGGTTGGCTGCCTCATCGAAACGCGCTTTGATTTCCACAAATGCCGACACCTGTTTGCCTTCCTGTACGGCGCGCATCAAGGCGTGCATGATGCGGCTATGGCGGGCAACACGGTATTGAATGACCTTGATATGCGTCACATCGGGGTCTTCTGCCGCTTTTTCAAAAAAATTGACCACCGACTCGTACGACTGATAGGGCACGTGCAGCAACTGGTCTTTTTCCCGAATCACAGCAAAAGGATCCTGCGCGGCATGCAACAGGGGATGCGGCAGAGGCGGCAGGGATTTGTTGCGCAGGTGCGACATCCCAAAATCCGGGAACTTGAAAAAATCGAAGTTGTTGTGGTAACGCCCTTCCGGCAGCATGTCGTTCTTGCGAATATCGAAGGTATCGCGCAGGTACGAGAGCAGGTGTTCGGGCATTTCACGATCGTACACAAAGCGGCTGGGCGGCCCTACCTGCCTTTTTTGAAGGCTGGATCTGATTTTTTGCACCAGGTTGCCCGAATATTCATCGTCGATGTACAACTCCGCATCACGCGTCAGTTTGATCGAATACGTATCCTTGATGTCGTAGCCCGGAAACAGCCACGACACCGAATGCCGCACAATATCGTCGAGCAGGATCAAGTCGAAGCGATTGGCCGACGAAGGCAGGGGCACAAAGCGTGGCAATTGATCAGACGGGATTTTTACCAGCGCGTATTCGCTTTCCGACAACGGGCGTTTTTTGGGGCGCAGGTGCACGGCCAGGTACAGGTTGGCATTGGCCAGGAAGGGGCGTATGCGGTGCTTGACCAGCAGCACCGGCATGACAAATGGCAGCAGTTTTTCGTGGAAATAGTTTTCTACAAACTGGCGCTGTTCTTCATTCAGGTCGAGGCGGCGCAGGATGTGGATGTGCTGCTTTCGCATTTCGGGCACAATTTCCTGCTCGAAAATCTGCGAAAACTCTTCCTGTTGCCGGTTGACGATGCGGTGGATGTCTTTCAGCAATTCACCCGGATCAAAATCGAGGCGCGCGCGGGTTTTTTTACCCACTTTTTTCAGATTCCGTATGCCGGCTACCCTGATTCTGAAAAATTCATCGAGGTTGGAAGAGTAGATCGCCAGAAATTTCAGGCGTTCAAGCAAGGGGACGGCAGGATCTCTGGCTTCCTGCAACACGCGGTAATTGAACGACAACCAGGAAATATCGCGGTGGGTATATGGGAGGGATGACATGTAATGCTTCGTTAGACCGTGGCAAATATTGGCTTTTTAGGCCGGATAAAGCACGATCAACGATTTTTTATACTATTAATTACACAAAAATAATGTGTTTCGAAAGTTGCTGACACATTGCTTACTTCGTAGCCCTTGTCATTTCGCGTTTTCCGGGCGGGCCTTGCAGGCGTTCCACTTGAAATCCTGCCTTTTTGAGGGTGCGTTTGAACGCTCCCTGTGCGCAGTAGGTTACCAGCACTCCTTCGGGGCGCAAAGCCTTATACATGCGCCCGAATACCTCCGCGGTCCAGAGTTCGGGTTGCGCCTGTGGGGCGAAAGCATCGAAAAAGATCACATCGAAAGCCTCTTCCGCTTCGAAGGTTTCAATGGATTGCTGTTCTTTCCTGAAATCAAAATACTCTGAGCAGGTAATGGTTTTGCCCCATTCGCAGGCGTGTAGCGACAAAAAATCGGCCGCCCGATCAGGCACACCCAGCGCATCGGCATAATTCATTTGTCGGGCATCTTCCAGCGACACAGGTGCTATTTCCAGTCCGGTGTAGTGCACGCGCAGGTTGCGGCGTTCGGCTTCCAGCCAGGCCATAAACGCATTGAGGCCGGTGCCGAAGCCCGTTTCCAGAATGGCAATATCCTGCTGTACCACGGCCTTGTAGCGCAGTCCTGCGGCAATAAACACATGCGCAGACTCCGTCACGGCCCCGAAGCGGGAGTGATAGGTTACGCCGTAGGTGTCGGAGTACACGGAGTGAGAACCGTCGTTGGTAAGGATGAGCGCCATAAGGAGGCGAAGGTACGCAAACGCGGGTTGGGGATAAATACTTGTGCGTTACACAAATCAATAATCGTTCAAGGCTGTTTCCCGCGGAGTTGTTTTCGTAGCGTAGTTTCCCGCAGAATTGATTTCCGTAGAGTAGTTTCCCGCAGATTGCGCAGATTTACCCGCAGAACTCGCAGAACGTAGAGTACACAACGTAGAGTACTCCTTTGTTTTCGCTTTGAATAAACAGGTGTACTCTACGTTGTGTACTCTACGTTCTGCGAGTTCTGCGGGTAAATCTGCGCAATCTGCGGGAAACTACTCTACGGAAAAATTTGCAGGAAACTACGCTACGATAATACCTGCACGATTTGCGGGAAACTACTCTACAGAAACTTTATCAATAAAAAAAGCGGCAAATGATTGTCATTCAATCACTTACCGCTTGCAGTGCGGGAGGCGGGACTCGAACCCGCACGACCGCGAAGTCATTGGTGTTTGAGACCAACGCGTCTACCATTCCGCCACTCCCGCTATTTGTTGTGTTGCTGCCGGCTTCCCGGAGCAGGCATTTTCATGCCGGAAAAAAGGTCGCTTGCCGATTCATGGAGATGAACTCAATTGCCGGAAGCGGCCGCAAACTTAGACAGATTTTCAAAAATGCGCAATAAATATCGCTTTTTAAAAAAATATTCGCGCACCTGTTTCAAATCGGAAGCAGAATTGCCCGATGTGGCGTCCAGTTGTCCAGAATGGGTTGAATATCCTGTTTCATCGATTGGTCGAGTGTTTCCACGGCTTGCCGCGTTTGTTGCAGCCGTTCGGCATCGAAGTCAAATTCCAGTTCCATCATGGCCTCATTGATGTCCATCATGTCCATCAGAAAAGACTGCGGCAATGCGCCCTGGTTTTCTCCTTCTTCCAGCAATCCGTTGATTTTCAGGATATAAGCCATACGCTTGTCAGGGTCCGACAAGGTTTTAAACGCTTCATTGTTCAGGGTCGACAGTTCCAGCATCCTGGCCTGCTCCGCTTCATCCGACAGGGTATGAAAGTCCGGATGATACTGCCTGCTGCGTTCCAGGTAAGTGCGGCGCAGCAACGCCTCATCGGGCTGGAAAGAGGGTGAAATGTGGTAGAATTCGAAGAAATCCATTGTTAGTTATCAGTTATTGGTTATTAGGGGTTGGTAAGGGATTATTTTCATCAAAGTTTGGCTTCCTTGTTTGTGAGGCCAGGCACTGGTGAAAATAATCCCTTACCAACCCCTAATAACCAATAACAAATAACCAATAACCAACTACAGGAAGCGTTGGATGACATGCCGCCAGATATCCAGGCCGAAAGCAAAGATCATCAGGCCCAGCAGGAGGAAGAAACCGGCGGTAACAGCGCGCTCCATAAATTTGTCGCTCACTTTTTTGCCAGTCACCACTTCCCACAAGAGAAACAGCACATAACCGCCGTCGAGGGCAGGAATAGGGAGCAGGTTCATAAAGGCGAGGATGATACTCAGGGAAGCGGTGAGGTTCCAGAAACGTTCCCAGTCCCACACGGGGCCGTACATTTTACCGATACTGATGAGGCTGCCGAGGTTGTCTTTCACGGCAATTTTGCCTTTAAACATTTGCCCGAAGGCTTTGAGTTGGGTATTCAGAAAATCGACGCCCATTTGAACGCCGGCAGGAACCGCCTGTGCAAACGTGTATTGTTCGCGTTCTTCCTTGAAATAGCCTGCCAACTGCGTTTTTACGCCAATCAGGCCCTCTTCTGTGAGCGTAACCGGCACCTGCATGGTATCCTGGTTGCGAACGATTCCAAGTGTAATTGCATTTCCTTTTTGCTGTTGCGCAAGGGGCGCGAACTGATCGAAGTAGGGAATCGGCTGCCCGTTGAACGACACAATGCGGTCGCCTTTCTGCAGTCCGGCTTTGGCGGCGGGTTTGCCGGCCACGGCCTCATCCACCACAAAGGGGATACGCGGCGCCATCAGCAAGGCTTTGGGCACTTTCTGGCTGGTAATCTGCCGGGCAGCGTCTTCCGGAAGCGTGATATGCTGTTGCTGGCCATTGCGCAGCACGGTGATATCGCGCACATTGTCGAGCACCAGGGCTTCTACAAACTGTGCAGGGTCGAGACGGTCGAAGGGCTTGTCGCCGAGGCGAGTGATGACGTCGCCGTTCTGAAAACCCTGCTTCAACAGTATGGAGTCCATAGCAATCCCGTATTTCAACTCCGAAGTGGGGATGTACGATTTGCCGAACGACCAGAGCATCATGCTGAAGATGAAAAAGCCAAGCAGGAAGTTGACTGTCACACCGCCGATCATGATAATAAGGCGTTGCCAGGCTGGTTTGGAGCGAAATTCCCAGGGTTTGGGTGGCTCTTTCAGCGCTTCGGTGTCCATACTTTCATCCACCATACCCGAAATTTTTACATAACCGCCCAGGGGCAGCCAGCCAATTCCATATTCGGTTTCGCCCTTTTTTATTTTCCACAGGGAGTTAAAAGGAGCGAAATCAAAAAACAGGTAAAATTTTTCCACGCGGGTTTTAAACCACTTGGCAGGCAGGAAGTGCCCCATTTCATGCAGGATTATCAGAATAGAGAGACTGAGCAGGAATTGACTTACGGTGATGATGCTGTCCATTATGCGGGTTGAGAAGTTGAGAAGTTGAGGGGTTGAGGGGTTGAGGTGGTGGAGAACTGTTGACTGTGGACTGACGACTGTTGACTAAACAAACAGAGGCTTCCGAAGTTTGGGCAAAACTACGGAAGCCCCTGAAGTTAGCAGCCTGTATTGGGTGAAATTGTTGAAAATCGGGGTCAAACTGCCGATTCAGCCCACTTATGACCCGATTTCGCGGTATCGCTGGCTGTTCGCGGGGTCAATTTTTGTCATAATTTGAATGACACGCTCTTTTTGCGGGCGCGTACCTACCTTCCACATTTCCACGAGTTCGTCTTTTTTGGCATTGGCGAACATCTGGATAATCATGGAATTGAAGTAAGCGATCCCCACTTTATCCACATCTTCCAATGCCTGCAAAATGGATATTTTCCCCTGGTCAATATTGGTTGTGAACATATCGAGTCCCTTGCGGTAGTAGGTGTACATCGCAGCGCGGTAAGGCTTTACACGCGGATTGAGCAGGTTTTCAATAATCCAGTAGCGGTTGCGGTTTTTGCCGCCGTCATTGGGTCGCCATCCGCTGGCGCCGTTGGTAGAAGAGTTTTGAACGTTTGTAACGATTTGCTGGGCTGTCAGCAGGTATGGGTCGCCGCCATACAACGAAAACGAATCGAAATCCATACCCAGGATGACATAGGTGTAAAAAGCAAGAATAGCGGGCAGGTTCTGGTTGTCGGTAGCGTCGCGCAGAAACTCGATGGGCTGATTTTGCTCGTAGGTAAAAATGATATCCTTGTCGAGGTGAGAGATCAGCGCGGTTTTGTAGCCGCTGCCATACACCGGGCGTGTAGCCTGAACGGCTAATTCGGCTTCGAAAATATTGTTTTCCTGCTCGCTTTTGATGGTAAAGATGAAGTTACATTCAATGCGTTCATCGGGCTCGAATGCCTCCTGCGTCCATTTGGTATTGTTCAGGAAATCACGCAGCGCTACTTCCATCTGATCGAAGAAGCGGCGGTCATTTTTTTGAAGTTGAGGCGTGCTCACCCGTACGGTGGCATTTAATTCGCCCTGTGCCTGCATGCCGGCTGCGCAAAGCAAGATAAACAGGAGAAAAAGATTTCTTTTAAACATGGTATGTGATCCAATTTTGCCTTTGACGCATCAAAGCGCATTCGGGTTGGCTGGCGAGATAACGGAAATGATCTCCGCTACAATATCTGCGGCCACGGCTTTTTTACTTTTCAGTGCAAACGACTTGTGTGCTCCGTTGCGGTGGTAGATGTCGATTTTATTGGTTTCGTGGCCAAATCCCGCGCCGGGATCCTGCAGGGAATTGAGCACGATAAAATCCAGGTTTTTGCGCTCCATTTTGGAAATCGCATGTTGCTCGGCGTCATTGGTTTCCAGCGCAAAACCGATAAGGAGTTGGCCCGCTCTTTTCTTTTTTCCGAGGGTGGCGGCAATGTCGACGGTTTTGGCCAGCGGGAGCGACATATCGTCGTCCTTCTTTTTAATCTTGATTTCCGAAAAATCACGCGGTTTGTAGTCGGCCACAGCAGCAGCCAGCACCGTAATATCAGCCTCCTCAAACACAGGTGCGCAGGCCTCGTACATCTGCTGGGCAGAAGTTACGTCCACTACCCGCACATCCGGGTCAGCGGGGCGCAGGTCGGTAGGGCCGAGCACCAGGGTTACTTCGGCGCCCTGGGCAGCCAGCGTTTCTGCCAGTGCAATACCCATTTTCCCGCTGGAATAGTTGCCGATAAAACGCACGGGATCGAGCGCTTCATAGGTGGGCCCGGCCGTAACCAGCGCTTTTTTGCCGCTCAAAGGTTTTGGCTGAAGGCTGCGGTGGTGCAATTGCTCTACAAACGCCAGAATGTCCTCGGGCTCGGCCATACGACCGTCGCCGACGAGTCCGCTGGCGAGTTCGCCATGCCCGACAGGAATTACCTGAACCCCGTGTTGCTGCAAACGCTGCATATTCGCCTGTGTGGCCGGATGATGCCACATATCGACGTCCATGGCCGGGGCCACGCATACCGGGCAACGTGCAGAGAGGTAAACGGCACTTAAAATATTGTCGCAGAGCCCATTGGCAAGTTTGGCGAGGGTATTGGCGCTGGCCGGTGCGATAAGCAATACATCGGCCCACAAGCCCAGTTCGACATGGTTGTTCCAGCCCGCTTCGGAGCGAACATCACTGTAAACCGGGCGTTTGGAAAGCGTGGAAAGCGTGAGCGGCGCGATAAAGGAAGTGGCCGCTTCGGTCATCAGCACCTGTACTTCGTGGCCCTGCTTGATGAGCAGTCGCGTTAGAAACGCAGATTTGTAGGCCGCGATGGAGCCGGTGACACCGAGAATGATTTTCATGAAATGCAGCAAGGCATGAAAAGGTATCGGGATGCTGTGGGGCCGATTCGACCATCCTGCAGCACCCCGATACACCTGCGAAAACAATTACTCTTTGAAATCCGTGTAACGCCACTGGATTTCATCGTTCATGAATTCCTGGGTAGCGATGATCGGCGTATTGGGAAGGCGCTCGTAGAACTTGGAGATTTCGATTTGCTCCTTGTTTTCCTGCACTTCCTCGATGGTATCGGTATTCACGGCAAATTCTTCGAGTTTGCGCTGAATTTCCCATTTCAGGTCGCTGGAAATCTGACGGGCGCGTTTGCTGACAATAGCGATGCTCTCGTAGATGTTGTTGGTTTTGTCTACCAGTTCCAGCACGTTGCGTGGTTGTACATTGGGATCAAGCCCCTGGGCTTTGCTTTTGATATCGCTCATTATTGAAATAAGGAGGTGAGTGGAAATGAATTCGTTTGTGTGTGCGACGCGGGCAGGGCGTCAGGTGGTTTTGAGGCGTTTTTTAACGGCTTTGACGGCGTCTTCAGCGTCTTTTCTGATTTGTTTGATCTCCTTAACGTATTTTCCGCTATTGTATTTTTCCAGAAAGTCGTTGGCACGTTTGATTGTTTCGTTGTAGCGTTCTTCTTTCTTTTCTACCACAGAGTTTTCACTCAGCAGGTAACTGGCTTTGGCAATCAGGTAACTCACGCGCTCCACATCCGGGCTTTCCGGGTAATCGCGCAGGAGGTTGTCGAACGAGATCACAGCCGATTGGTACTGGCGCAGGTTGAAATACAGTTCGCCTTCTGAAAAGGCTTTTTGTTCCAGTTTGCGGCGCAATTCGTCAATCAACTTGTTGCATTCGTCCACCCGTTTGCTGTTGGGAAACAGGTTGACAAACAACTGAAATTCTTCAATGGCAGTAACCGTACTCGTCTGGTCGAGGCGAAATGTAGGCGACAACTGATAATTGGAATACGCCGACATAAACGCCGCTTCTTCCCGAAACTCCGAATTGACGAAAGTGTTCGAAAAATTTTTGAAATAGTAGGCTGCCAGCAGGTATTGCTTCAGGTGGTAATGCGTGTAGGCATAGTAGAAATAGGCTTTTTCGGCTCGCGGGTCACCTTTCAACGTATTCAGAACCAGGTCAAAAAGCGATTGTGAACGCTGATACTGGCCCTTTTCATAATAGTCGAATGCCGCTTTCAGAATGGCCTCCTGGTCGCCACTGGTGCGAATTTTTTCAAAGTTACTCTTGCAGGAAGCAGTCAAAAAAATGAGTCCTGCCAGCAGCAGGTAACCTGTGATTTTTCTCATAGGGCGCAAAATTACAATTTTTGGAAGAAATGTGCCAAATCTAATTGGAAAAGTCCTGAGTCCTGAGTCGTAAGTCCTAAGTCCTAAGTCCGTAGAGTACACGTTGATACCCTTGACAACTCTATATAAACTAAACAAAGAGTATCAACGTGTACTCTACGGACTTACGACTTAGGACTCAGGACTTACGACTTTTCCGTAACGATGGAGGGGAGCAAAATGCGGCCGGAAATTTTTTTCCTGCATTTAAAGTAATTTTTCCTGACCGCCGTCTTACCTGAAAAACAGCAACTTTGTGACTACGCAAGCAATGACAAGGCAGTCGAACAACATCATCCAGACCGTACGCGAATACGGAAAAAACCTGTTCGGATTTATCCGCAGGCAAGTCGGCTCCGATGCCGATGCCGAAGATATTCTGCAGGACGTCTGGTACCAGTTCAGCAACCTCGCTGATGTGGAAACGTTGGAAAACACCGGCGCATGGCTTTACCGCGTAGCCCGCAACAAACTGACCGACCGTTATCGTCGCAAACGCCCCGACAGTCTGGAAGACTACGGATTTGAAGACGAGGATGGGGAGTTTCACTGGGGCGAGTTGCTGCTCAGCGACGACCAGACGCCTGAAACGGAACTGCTTCGGCAGGTATTTTGGGATGCGCTTTTCGAAGCCTTGCAGGAATTGCCTGATAATCAGCGAAATGTATTCATCTGGAACGAACTGGAAGATCAAACCTTTCAGCAGATAGCCGACCGTACCGGAGAAAATATCAAAACGCTGATTTCCAGAAAGCGGTATGCCGTGCAGCACCTGCGTCGTCGGCTGGAATCACTTTATCTTGAATTAAACGAACTTTAACAACGACATGAAACGCCGTTATTTCTTTTTCATACCACTGATGATTGCTGCAGCCGTATTGGTATTTGGCAGTCTGGTCATGTTCCTCTGGAACAGTATTTTGCCCGCCGTGCTGGGCGTTGGCGCACTCACTTTCTGGCAAGCCGTTGGTTTGCTCATCCTCTGTCGCATTCTCTTCGGTGGATTTCGCGGCCGCCCGGGCGGTGGCCCTCGCGGGTTCCGCTGGGCCAAACAACGCCGCATGCGCGAACGCTGGATGCAGATGAATGACGAGGAGCGCAGCGCATTTCGGGAAAAATTGCGCGAACGCTGGGGCAATAGGTGTTGATTTATGATTGACGATTACATGATTTATGATTTAAGATTGGATTGAAGATTTGAGAATTTTGAATGAGGCATCGCAAACAATCATAAATCGTCATTCAAACAATCCAATCTTAAATCGTAAATCATGTAATCATAAATCGTAAATCACTCCCCCCACTCCCCCACTACCCGATTCACTGCCTCCGTTTCGATCAGAAAACCATCGTGTCCGTAGGGGGAGGTCAATTCTACAAGGGTCGCATGAGGCAGGTGTTGCGCCAGGAAACGTTGTTCAGAAGGCGGGATCAAGACATCCGAATCGATAGCGATGACCATGGCAGGCACCTTCAATTGGCGCAGCGCTTCTGCGGCCCCGCCCCGCCCCCGGCCTATATGGTGTGTATCGAGGGCTTTGGTCAGAAACCAGTAGCACTGGGCATAAAACCTGCGCACTAATTTATCACCCTGATAACGGATATATGAGGCAGCGCGGAAAGAATCGAGTCGGTCATCGTTGTCTGTCTGATTTTCCTTGTACGACTGAAATGTGCGGTAACCGATGAGGCCGATGCCCCGCGCGGCTTTTAGTCCGGCAGCACCGCCGTCGTTTCGATCGTCGCGCCAGGAAGGGTCGGCCTGAATGGCCAGGCGCTGGGTTTCGTGGATGGCAATAGCCCAGGCGCTTTCGCGGGCACTGGTGACGAGCAGCGCCATCTTTTTCAATTTTTCCTGCAGGAGCCAGGCAAATTCCATGACCTGGTGACCGCCGCAGGAACCTCCGATACACAATGCTATTTCATTGATATTCAGGTGCTTGCGCAAGGCATCCTGCGCCTTTACCATGTCGCGAATGCTGATAAGCGGAAAATCCATCCCGTAAGGCTTGCCTGTGTCGGGTGCAATACTGCGCGAGCAAGTGCTGCCATAACAGGAGCCGAGGATGTTCGAGCACACGATAAAATAGCGTTGCGGATCGAGTATTTTGCCGCTCCCGAACACGCCTTCCCACCAGTCGGCCACATGGGAATTGGCGGTAAGGGCATGGCAGACCCAGATCACATTGGTTCCCTCCGTATTGAGGGTCCCGTATGTATGATATGCAATGGTACAGGAAGAGAGCACTGCGCCCGATTCGAGGGCGAGTGGTTCGGGGAGTTGGAAAAACTGCAACCCCGGAATGTCGATAGGTATGGTGTAATCGGCTCCCTGCATTATACCTGGCTGATTTTCAAGGCTTGATCTATATCGGAAATGATGTCGTCGATGTGTTCCAGTCCAACGGAAATGCGGATCAGGCCATTGGTGATACCGGCTTCGAGGCGGGCTTCCGGCGTCATTTTGGCATGCGTGGTGGAGGCCGGGTGGGTGGCGATACTACGGGTATCGCCGAGGTTGGCGCTGAGCGACAGCATCTGGAGCGAATCGAGGAAACGACGCCCTTGCTCCAGTCCGCCTTTCACTTCAAAGGTGACGAGTCCGCCGCCGTTTTTCATTTGGCGTCGGGCAATATTTGCCGCAGGATGTGAATCGAGGAAGGGATAGCGCACCTGCCCCACCTGGTCGTGTGTGGAGAGGAAGCGTGCCAGCACCAGCGCATTGTCGCAGTGCCGGTCGAGTCGTACCGCCAGCGTCTCCAGACTTTTCGACAAAATCCAGGCATTGAAGGGCGACAGAGACGGCCCCGTGCTGCGGCAGAATTTTTTTATTTCTGCCATCAAATCGGCCCGGCCGGCCACTACGCCGCCGAGTACGCGCCCTTGACCATCGAGAAATTTGGTGGAAGAATGCACAACGAGGTCGGCGCCAAAGCGAGCCGGCTGTTGCAAATAGGGCGTTGCAAAGCAGTTGTCTACATTAAAAATAAGGTGGTGGGCTTTTGCAAAACGCCCGGCTGCCTCCAGATCGATGATATCGAGCCCGGGATTGGAAGGTGTTTCGACGAACAACATTTTTGTATTGGGCCGAACGGCGCTTTCCCAGTTGGCCGTGTCCGTTTCCAGCCAGTCGCAGGTGATGCCCCAGCGTGGAAGCCACTGCGTCAGCACGGTATGTGTGGCGCCGAAAATGGCTTTGGTGGCCAGCAAGTGGTCGCCGGCACGCAGCAGGCCCATGATGGAAGCAAAGATGGCTGCCATGCCGCTGGCAGTACATACAGCTTGATCGACGCCTTCGAGCACTGCCATTTTTTGTTCCAGTTCGCTGCAATTCGGGTTGGTGAAGCGGCTATAAATATTGCCCTCCTGCTCGTCGGCAAACAGGGAGCGCATTTGTTCCGCGTCCTCGAACACGAAACTGGAAGTCGGGAAAATCGGTGTGCTGTGCTCCCGGTGTTGCGATCGCTCGGTCTGGAGGCGTATGGCGGAGGTTTCGAACTTCATGAATTGAATGATGAATGATGAATGATGAATGATGAATGATGAATGATGAATGATGAATGATGAATGATGAATGTGGGCTTATGAGGTAAAAAAACAATACTTTCGTTTGATAAGGGAGGAATTCATCATTTAGTAGACAGATTGCTGATGTGCCAATGATGTGAAATTCATCATTCATCATTCATCATTCATCATTAACTCCCAGTCATACGTGATCTCTGCCGTTTTTTCCAGCATTCTTCCCACGCTGCAATACTTTTTCACGGAAAGGCGGATGGCTTCTTCCACTTTTTCGGGGCGGAGGTCGCCTTTGAGGATAAAATGCAGGTGAATTTTTGTGAAAACGGCAGGCACTTGTTGGGTGTCGCGATGTCCTTCCACCTCAATGCGCAAGTCTTCCAGCGGCTGGCGCATTTTTTTCAGGATTGAAACCGTATCCATGCTGCTACAGGAAGCAAGGCTGGTCAGGAGCAGTTCCATCGGGCGCATGCCCTGGCCTTCGCCGCCGATTTCGGGGCTTCCCTCCACTATTACTTTGTTGCCCGCGCTGTTGGAGCCTTCAAAGCGCACCGCATCATTCACTCTTTGCAAGGTAATTTTCATAATATTCTTCTTGTTTGTGGCGCCAAAAGTAGGGTGATGAAAGGCAGATTTTTTCATACCTCCTACACACAGTCGTTGTTTTTCCCTCCCGGCGCCCTGTTTTGTGCCTTTTTTGAAGTTGTAAAAACAGAATGATATTTTGGAACATTCCCGGTTGAGAAAAGATTTTTGCCCATAAATTTTGCACAAAGAAATAATAAATTTTATTTTAACACTAAAGAAAAAACATATACGCACTTTACAAAAAAAATCAAAACATAAATTACTTTTGCAGTAGTCCTACCAAATTATTTACCGACAACTTTTATTGTTTCCACACCGGAAAAAGTACTCCGGCAACGCCTTGCGAAAGGCGGGATGAACGCGTTGTGCCGCGCCACATTCAGCAACGCCATACACACACGACTCAACAAATGAACGCACCTGACCTGCCTGCCAGGCTCGGGGCGGAATAATCATGCACCTTTTTCAACAACTTTTGTAAACTATAACTCACCTTTTCAATCAGCTTATTATGAACAAAATTACACTCAAACAAGCTGCACCTTTTACCTTGCTTGCGTTGGTTGCGCTGGCATCGGTTTTTGCACCTTCCTCGCCACTGTATGTAGATGACGGTAAATACAATGGCGCTGATATAGCCTGGATTTTGGTCGCTACGGCACTGGTTTTTTTGATGACACCCGGCCTTGCCTTTTTCTATGGCGGTATGGTGCATCGTAAAAACGTGATTTCCACCATGATAAAAAGTGTGGTGGCTGCCGGCGTCGTAAGTGTATTGTGGGTCGCAGTGGGTTTCAGTCTGGCATTTGGAGAAAGTATCGGCGGGTTCATCGGCAATCCGTTTACTTTCTGGTTTTACAAAAATGTAAGTTCGGGCGCTCCCTGGAGTCTGGCGCCCACCATTCCGCTCTCGCTTTTCTCGCTGTTTCAGTTGATGTTTGCCATCATCACACCTGGTCTTGTAGTAGGCGCTGTGGCGGAGCGTATTCGTTTCACCTCCTATATTTTGTTTACGGCTTTGTTCAGCCTGTTTGTGTATGCGCCACTGGCACACTGGGCCTGGCACCCCGACGGTTTCCTGTTTAAAATGGGTGTGCTCGACTTTGCTGGTGGTACCGTTGTACATATTTCTGCCGGCTGCGCGGCCCTTATGGGCGCCCTGGCCCTGAAACGTCGTATTGCACATTTGGAAAACCAGGAAATTCCACCGGCCAATGTACCCTATGTACTCATCGGAACGGGCCTGCTGTGGTTTGGCTGGTTTGGTTTTAATGCAGGTTCGGCATTGGGCGCCAATGGGCTCTCTGCTTCCGCATTTGCTACTACCAATACGGCTGCTGCTGCTGCCGGTTTGTCGTGGATGTTTTTTGATGTTGCAAAAGGGAAAAAGCCTTCGGTACTTGGTTTTTGTATCGGCGCTGTTGTGGGCCTGGTTGCCATTACGCCGGGGGCGGGTTTTGTGGCCATTCCGCAAAGTATTTTCATCGGGGCTATCTCCGCGATCATTTCCAATATTGCGGTGTACTACAAATCAAAATCCACCCTCGATGATACGCTCGACGTATTCCCTTGCCACGGTATCGGCGGTATGGTAGGTATGCTCCTGACAGGTGTTTTTGCTACCAAAACCGTAAATGCAGCCGGCGCTGACGGTCTTTTCTATGGCAATTTTGATTTCTTCCTCACGCAGGTGAAAGGTCTGTTCGTAGCAGTGGGATACAGCGCTGCAGTGTCTTTCCTCATTTTCAAACTGATTAATCTGATCGAACCACTGCGCGTTTCTTCGGAAGATGAAGAACTCGGACTGGATGCTTCCCAGCACAACGAGAAATACGTACAAGGTACTTTGCTTGTACCACAGCCCAATGGAAAGGTGGCTGAAGTACCGGTCGTAGACTAGTGAGTGGTGAGTGGTGAGTAGTGAGTGGTGAGTAGATAACTTACTCTTTACTAATTACTAATCACTACTCACCACTCACTACTCACTACTCACCACTCACCACTCTCACTTCTAAAAAAGGTGCGGCTTATACGACGCTTCTGGAACAAGCGTCAAGCCACACCCGTCATTTCACTATCCATAAAATGAACTGCAATGTTACAAAGATTTTTTGCAACAGGCATCGCCTTGTCGTGCCTTTTCGTGGCACAAGCACAACAATCCGCTGCTCCCGTTGACTCTACTATAACGGCTCCTGCAGCAGCATCTTCCTGCCCTTTTACCATCAGCGGCGGCGCTGATGCATATTTCAGATACAACCTCGGCGAAGATGCGGCCAATAATTTTACCAGTTTTACCAACTCCCAGAATTCGTTCGAACTCGGCATGGTAACCGTAAAAGCCGAACACTCGAAAGGCAAAGTGGGCATGGTAGCCGACCTGGGTTTTGGCCAGCGCGCAGAAGACTTTTCATACACCGACGCCAACACCCGTTTCATTATCAAGCAGTTGTACTTGTCGTACACCTTGAAAAACAAGGTGAAATTCACGGCAGGCAGTTGGGCCACGCACGTGGGCTACGAACTCGTCGATCCATTTGGCAACCGCAACTATAGCATGTCGTACATGTTCTCCTACGGGCCATTTTTCCACACAGGCCTGAAAGCGGAAACCAGTTTTGGAAAGAGCGGCTTTATGCTGGGCGTCGCCAATCAGACCGACCTCAAATCGGCCAACTTCAGCAACAAATACATCATCGGGCAGTACAGCGTCGCCACGAAAAACGATAAGGTGAAAGCATACCTGAATTTTCAGGCCGGCAAACCCGACGATGTTACCAAAGTGTCGCAGATCGACCTGGTGGTCACCGGCGCTATTACGGATAAATTCAGCATCGGCGTCAATGGCACCCTGGCCGGTGTAAAAAGCAAACCCACTACCGACGGCGAATATGGCGATGCCAGCAACTGGTACGGTGGCGCTCTGTACCTGAACTTTGACCCGACATCCTGGCTGGGCCTCACCCTTCGATCGGAATATTTCAACGACGACGATCAATTGCTGGTATTCAGCGGCGCAGCAGCAGGCGGCAATATCCTGGCTACTACCCTGTCGGCCAATTTCAAGGTAGATGCACTGACCTTCATTCCGGAAATTCGCTTCGAAAAAGCATCCGAAGATATTTATGTGTCTGATTCGGGCGCAGGCACGGACGCCAGCACGACGTTTTTGCTGGCAGCGGTGTATAAGTTTTAGTTATGAGTTATGAGTGATGAGTTATGAGTTTTACTCACTTCGCTATTGGCTTCTTCAAAAGAGAAACCAATAGCGAAGTGAGTAAAACTCATAACTCATCACTCATAACTCATAACTAAAAACAAACTCTTTCATAGTCCAGCCAAGACTAATTTACAAAGGTTGATTTTTATGAATGCGGGAAGGCCCTGTACGAGGGGTCTTCCTTTTTTTATGCCTGCCGGAACCCTAACAATAATTTTTTGTTAATTGGCTTGTGAAGCCCTTGCATTTTGCTGGAATACCCTTTTGTTTGCAGTGCTTTACACCAAATAGTTATTACCAAAGTCTTTTTTCAACTTTTTCAAAATCCGCGCAGGTTCACCTTCCCTGCTTTTGTTGAACTGAAAATGAAAAAAAACGCTGCCATCGGGTCCTTATTTGCCGCGACGCTCGTCGCCCAAAGCCATGGGGGTTTTTCCGTTCCTGCTTCAGGAGTGGTTTTAGGTAATACACTTCCGTATCCGTACCGGGTGCGACGATAATTTCTCGTTTTTCCACTGCTGATTCGTGGTTTGCTGTTTTGTCCGGGAGGGCAGAACTGTACGCTGTACGTTTTCAATTTGCGGCCTGTATGGCGGCAACTCATTTTTCGCACTCATTTTTCCTATTCAGATAATGGAACATCAATTTTTCAAGGTCGTTGTGGCCGGTACCGAGCATTTTGATTTTGCGCCCATGATTTGTGAAGAAATGGCCGCCTCCGCCAAAGCGCGGGGTACGGGCATTGCGCGGCGCACACCGGAGTATTTGCAACAAAAAATGCGGGAAGGGAAGGCCGTCATCGCCTTTTCGCTGGATGGCGAGTGGGCCGGCTTTTGCTACATCGAAACGTGGAGCCACGGCAAGTATGTCGCCAATTCGGGTCTCATTGTGTCGCCGAATTTCCGTAAAAGTGGTCTGGCGCGCATGATCAAACGGAAAATTTTCGATTTGAGCCGTACCAAATACCCGGAAGCCAAAATATTTGGGCTCACTACCGGCCTGGCGGTCATGAAAATCAATTCCGAACTCGGCTACGAACCAGTTACCTATTCCGAACTCACCGACGACGATGCCTTCTGGGCCGGCTGCCAGAGTTGTATCAATTTCGATATACTGGTGAGCAAGGAACGCAAAAACTGTCTTTGTACCGCCATGCTGTATGACCCTGCCGAGCAATTGCAGAGTTTGAGCGTGCCTGTTTCTGCTGCGGCAATCTCTTAATTGGTTATTGGTTATTGGTTATTGGTTATCAGGAGTGGATAAGGGATTATTTTCACTAATAAATGGCTTCCCTAATTGTGCGGCCAAGCATCAGTGAAAATAATCCCTTACCCACTCCTAATAACCAATAACCAATAACCAATAACCCCATAACCCACAACATGAAGAAAGTCCTCCTCGCCTTTTCCGGCGGTCTCGATACCACCTATTGCGCCCTTTACCTGAAAGAACAAGGTTGGCAGGTGCATGCACTCACGGTTCAAACGGGTGGTTTCAGCCCCGAAGAATTAACAAAAATTGAAGCGCATGCCCGTGCACTGGGCGTAGCATCGTTTGAAGTGGCCGATGTGACAGAGCAGTATTACGACACCTGCCTGCGTTATCTGATTTATGGTAATGTGCTGAAAAATGGCACCTACCCGCTCAGCGTGAGCGCCGAACGCATCATTCAGGCCATTACTGTGGCCGAATATGCTGCCAGCATTGGCGCGGAAGCCGTGGCACACGGAAGCACTGGCGCCGGCAACGACCAGGTGCGCTTCGATATGGTATTTCAAAGCATGTTGCCACATGCCCAAATCATAACTCCCATTCGCGACCAGCAACTGAGCCGCGAAGCAGAAATCCAGTATTTGAAAGACCGCGGCGTATCGATGAATTTTGAAAAAGCCGCGTACAGCATCAACAAAGGCCTGTGGGGCACCTCGGTCGGTGGGCGCGAAACGCTCGGAAGCCGCGATGCCCTGCCGGAAGATGCCTGGCCAACCCCCGTTACCAGCACACAGCCGCAGCAAGTAAGCCTGACCTTCGAAAAAGGTGAACTGACGGCCGTCGACGGACAAGTTTTCGATCATCCAGCCCTGGCTATCAGCCACTTACAAACCATCGCACAGCCTTTTGGCATTGGCCGCGATATTCATGTTGGCGATACCATTATCGGCATCAAAGGCCGGGTCGGGTTTGAAGCGGCGGCGCCTGTGCTGATCATCAAAGCACACCATTTGCTGGAAAAACACACACTCACCAAATGGCAACTGTACTGGAAAGACCAGTTGGCAGCCTGGTATGGCAACTGGCTGCATGAAGGACACCTGCTGGATCCGACCATGCGCAACATCGAAAAATTCCTGACCGACAGCCAGCAAACGGTGAGCGGAACGGTGTTCGCCACCCTGCACCCCTACCGATTTGCGCTCGACGGCATCGAAAGTGCGCACGACCTGATGAGCAGTAAATTCGGCAGTTACGGTGAAATGAACAAAGGCTGGACGGGCGATGATGTGAAAGGATTTGCCAAAATTTTCGGCAACCAGACCGCCATTTTCCGTGCCGTAAATCCATCCTGAACCGTAGGCCATTGTTCCAGTAATTCTTCCTGTTATGTCAAACATCAAAGTCGGAATCATGGGCGCCGCCGGATACACCGGAGGCGAACTGCTGCGTCTCCTGCTGCATCACCCGCAGGTCGAATTGGCATTTGCGCATAGTAAAAGCAATGCGGGCAATCCGATCGCGTCGATACACCGCGACCTCTCGGGCGATACGGATATGCGTTTTTCCAGCGACCACCAGGCAGATGCCGATGTGTGGTTTTTATGTGTCGGGCATGGCGAAGCGCGCGCCTTGCTGGAATCGACGACCGTTCCGGATCATGTGCGCATCATCGACCTGAGCCACGATTTCAGGCTGGCTGCCCATGCAAAACATGCGCAACGCAGTTTTACTTATGGACTAACAGAACTGAACCGCGAATTGATCCGCAGCAGCAGCAACATTGCCAATCCTGGATGCTTTGCAACGGCCATTCAGTTGTCGCTGCTACCACTGGCACAAGCAGGTATTTTACAAACGGTTCATGTCACTGGCATTACCGGAGCAACAGGCGCGGGACAGAGTTTGCAGACATCGCTGCATTTCCCCTGGCGGGCCAACAATATTTCTGCCTACAAAACCCTCACGCACCAGCATTTGGGTGAAATCGGTCAATCGCTGGCGCAAATTTCAGGAAATGAAGCGCCATCGGTGCATTTCATTCCCTGGCGGGGCGACTTCACACGCGGTATTTTCAGCAGTGCCTGTACCACCTTTGAAGGCAGCCTGGAAGAAGCCCGGGAAATGTACGCCGGGTTTTATGCCAGCCACCCGTTCACCCACCTAAGCCCCGACCCCATCGACCTGAAGCAGGTGGTGAATACCAACAAATGCCTGCTTTTTCTGGAAAAACAGGGCAATCAATTAGTGATTCACGCGGCCATCGACAACCTGCTGAAAGGCGCTGCCGGACAGGCCGTTCAAAATATGAACCTGATGTTTGGGCTCGACGAAACCTGCGGGCTGCAACTCAAAGCAAACTTTTTTTAAGTGGTGAGTGGTGAGTGGTGAGTAGTGAGTAGTGAGTGGTGCCGAGTTTCATTAAGTCATAGTATCATGAGTTTCAAAAAGTCGTAGTACTTTTTAGGATTCAAAGAGCGGCAACTTTAGTTGCACACCAGGGAATGG
>JAIUPL010000016.1 GCA_020160935.1 Bacteroidota bacterium
ACTCATCTGCTATGAGTGGTATGGCCGTATCAGTGATGCCCAAATTCTGTTGCTGGCTATTCGAATCGACCTGAAAACACAATTTGAACTCGGACAATTCGAGTCGGACTACATGCTTCGAACCCTGGATGCTGCCGAAAAACGGATCACCCGGCTGCTCGACATCAATAAGCAACTGCGCTCCATGACGCTGCATTTCCTGCGCCTGATCAAACAAATTGGCCATGCAAGGGTTAAAGGCCGATCCTTTTATACCCAGGAAGACTGGAAAAACAAACTGGCCGACTGGGAAAAGTGGATGCAGGAAAAACCGATTGCAGAAAAAACCTGGCTGAAAAGTGTGCTCGATAAAATGAAAGCAGCCGGGGAAATGATTCAGAAAACAAACGACGATCTATCCCCCAAGACATGACACAAAAACATATTACACTGATTATCAAACTCTTGTACTTATGCGTTTATACTTCATCTGCCCAAAACTTCGACCTTGGCAGTTGGAATATTTTGAACATAAAATATACGCTCGACAAGAAATGGAGTGTATTCGGCGAAGCACAATTGCGCTCTTTAAAGTTTTACGATGATTTCCACTACCATGAATACAAGGGAGGTTTTCATTACAAGGTGGATAAAAATTTGATGTTGTCGTTGGGCGCTGGCAGTTACCAGACGTACAAGGAAGGAGGCGACTTTGTATTGCCCAAGAATAATGACGAGTTCCGGCTTTGGCCTCAGTTGCTCTTATCTCAAACAATTGGCAAGTTCAAAATAGAGCAACGTTACAGGACAGAGTTCCGGTTTACCAGCAATGGTTATCGAAACAGGTTCCGGTACAGAATCGGCTTGTCGCTTCCGTGGGGGAAAGAAAAAAACGGGTACCAGCCATTTCAAATAACGGTCAACAACGAAATCTTTTTCACCGACCGGGAGCCTTACTTCGAACGAAACCGGTGGTCGGCAGCATTCCATTACAAAACCTCTCAAACAACCACCTTACAAGCCGGCTACTTGCATCAATTCGACTATAGAATCAATGATGAAACAGGGCGTGACTTTCTGGTAGCAGGTTTTTACTTTGAGTTTTCGCGGCGCTGATGCCTCTCCTCTCCTCTACTTCTGCGCCTCTTTGATCATAAAAATCTCCGCATTTTCCGGGGTAATACTGATCAAATTGCCGTGGCCATTATCGGAAATGGCTTTCAGGTTCTGGCCAGGTTTGCTGCCGAATTTGAACACAGAAAGCGAAATACCTGCTTCTGCATGTTGGCGAATTTGCTCCAACATGGCTTCCGGCAAGGTAAAATCGCCATCAGTGGCCAAAACGATGCGGTTATTCCCATCCGTTTTGAAATTCTGCCGGGCCGTTTGAAAGGCCATTTTCAAACCTTCTTCAATATTGGTCGTGCCTTCCGGCTTCAGACCTTCGATGGTGGTCAGGATACGCTCTTTTTTCTTGCCGGAAGTGGGCTGGAGCAGCACCTTCCCTTTCCCGGAAAAACTCACCACCGCAATATCGTCTTGCTCACGCAGCAAGCGCACCAATTGCCCGATGGACGATTGCAACAGGTTCAGGCGGTTTTCGGCTTTCATGGAGCCCGACACATCCAAAAGAAAAACGAGGTTGTTGGCCGGAAAGCCCTCCAAAGAGTAGAATTTTTCACCCACTGTGGGCGGTTTTTCCAGGTAAATGGTATCACGGATGTAGATGGTGTCGCGCAGGTTTCCAGCGGTTTGTAGATCGGGTTTTGGCGGCGGTGTTTCTTCCACAACAGGTTTGGAGGCCACCACGGGTGCTGTTTGAGGGCGCGTTGCAGGCGGCGGCTCGGGTAAAAACAAATCCATCTGGCGGGTATTTTTCAAAAAAGGCTGGCCCGACAACTCCACAAAACGGTTGTAATACTCCACCGTTTCATTATACAGGTAAGTGAAATCGGTCGGTTTTTTGCGTTCGGGCGTTCGGGCATATTCAACCAGTCGCCGGGAGTAAATGCCGATGTCTTCATAGGGTGTGTACGGACACAGACCATTGTAACGCCCCAGTTTTTCGATGCCTTTCATATTCAAAAACTCGTCTTGAATGGCTTTTACCGCCGCATTTTCGACGGTTTCATGGGTCAAAATGATGGGTTGGATGTTTTGCACCCATTGCACCTGTGCCGACGAGCAAAGCGCTTTGTCGGCCTGTATCACCTGGGTAAGGGCTTCGTAACTGCGCTGCCAGGAGGCTGTATTGGCCGCAGTATTTTTGGGATAGGAAGTATAGATTTGAGCAATGTTGGCATAGAACTGCTCCTTTTTCAGGTCAAAAAGCCCGAACAAAGCCACATATCGATCGCGCGTGCGCTCAACAGGTGCAAAGCCTTCCTGTTTCCAGCGTTTTTCCTTTGAAAAATCCACCAATTGCTGGCGCAGGCCATCCATTTCCACTGAAATATCCATCAGTTGGCGCGCCTGTAGCAATATGGGCTGCCGATACGCTTCGGGAATATGGCGCGCCTGCCGTTCCAGTTCTGTCAGCAGGCTCCAGGGCAGCGTATGTGTCTCGTAATTAAAATACAGGCCGCTCTTGTCAGGAAAAGGGCGATACTGGATGCCGTTGTTGTGCAGCACCATCAGCAGGTAATTGTTTTTGCGGGCGCATTCGTTGATAAATTGCACACAGGAATTCAGCGCGGCAGCCGTGTTCGCAGAGAGGGGTTTTGACTGCGGTGTAACGGCCAGGGCTGGCACGGCCGCCTCCTGAAAGGTTTTGACCGTTTTATCGGGAAGCAAGGCCTCGGTTTTATAGGAAAATACGGGTACCATGCGTGCCAGATGCATCGCCACAAACCCATCCGACGCGGCTGCATCGGTGAACTGGTTGTAAAACGACACCATGCAGTCGTTGTAGAAGTGGAGGCACTGGCGGTAGTAGTCGTTGGCATGTTTGTCCGTTTCCTGCGCCTGCACGTTGTAGTCATCGGCGTAGTCGCGCTGGCTTTCCAGAAAATCGCGGGCACAAGACAGGCAGGGTTGGTAATATGCGGAGGCAGGGTAATTGAGTTTGGGCGCGTGTAGGGCGATGTCCTCCAGTGCGTCCTCCATCCGGGTGATATGCGCCAGTACCTCTTGCTGCGGCCAGCCTGTGTGTATTGGCTCGTTGAAATTGTACTGCAAACTCGCCATCATATCGCGGTGCAGGGCCATCACACGGCGCAATTGGCCTTCCGCAATGGTATAAGAGCCATTATTGCTTTTTACCGTACCCGATTGTGCTACTTTGGCTTCATAAGCCTGTTTTTTTTGAGAAAAAGCGGCCACGCGCGCAGGCATTTCCTGCATCAACGCCAGTGCACCTGCATAATGGTCGGTTTTATAGGTTTCCAGTTTAAAATAGGTGTCCAGGGCCTGGCATTGTTGCACAATCGACTCCAAAGATGCCTGGAATGCCTCGGATACTGGCAGCAGTTGCTGTCCCGTGGCGCCACTTTTGGTTTGTGCCTGCGTGCGGTAGTATGGCTCGTCATTGTACGGGCAGCGGTAGTTAATCCAGTTGCTGCCCTTGCCTTGTGTGGCCTGCAGCACTTTTGGGTACACATCGCCGATGCTTTCCAGCATACTTTCCACTTGTTTGCTTTCCGCCTGGATGTAAACGATCTGGTTGTTCAGGGCCGCTCGGTTGTTCGCTTGAGCCTGGATGCTGGCAGTAGTCAGAGAAAGGAGCAACAGCAGAAAAAGGAGCCGTAGGGTTTGTACACGTGGGTATGGGCAGGATGAAAAGGCCAGAGATGTTTTCATGAGAACAAATGTACAGGTCAGGCTTCGAAAAACCACCCTGGCCGGAAATGTCCTATCCCTGTCCGGCCGCTGGCACAAAACCCCGATAGTTTTGTGGGTTCATCCAACGTCCTGTTTACCATGCCTGCAACATCTCGTTTTCTGTTATTCCTCTGCCTGGGTTTTGTATGGCGGATTTCCGCTCAAACGACATTTGATTCAGGCGTTCAAGTCGACATCCTGCACACCAGCATTGCCTTGCAGTTCGACTGGAAAAACCAGCAAGCCAGTGGCAAAGCAGCCATCACCCTGCGCCTGAGCATGCCTGCCCACTCATTTTCACTTGCTGCCAGCGAACTGGATATAAAAGGTGTACAAACAGTTGACGGACAGGGCCTTACATACGACTACAAGCCACACAGCGCCCTAATCGGCATACAACTGGACCGTGAATACGCCGCAGCCGAAACCCTCTCGGTTGTTATTGCCTACAACACCCTGCACCACAACGGCTCGGACCCGAATGCACCGGGCGGCAGTTTCGGGAAAGGCCTGCGCTTTTTCTCCCCCACAGCCGTGAATCCGGTGAAGCGCAAACAGGTTTGGTCGCAAGGCGAATTGCAGAACAATTCCTACTGGTTTCCCTGCTCTCCTCACATCAGCGACCTGCACACTTCCGAGTTTGTCGCCACCGTGGATTCGGGCCTGACAGTTGTTTCCAATGGTAAACTGGTAGATGTGAGCGTCGCGGCCGGCGGTAAACGCACCTTTCATTACCGCTCCGATCAGCCCTATCCTATTTATCTAACGGCCTTTGCAGCAGGCGTTTACACTGATCTGGTACAATATGTCGACGGCGTTCCGATGCACACATTCTGTTACCCGGATGAAAAAGAGGCGGCAGTTGCTACCACCGAGCGGCTGCCTGCCATGCTGCGTTTTCTCAGCGAAAAAACCGGTATAAAATATCCATTTCCCGCTTATTCGCAGGTAATGGTACAGGATTATCCATTTCCAAGCCTCAACAGCCCGCAGGCA
Organism: Bacteroidota bacterium; assembly: GCA_020160935.1. GTDB lineage: Bacteria > Bacteroidota > Bacteroidia > Chitinophagales > Saprospiraceae > M3007. The sequence continues at coordinate 4,795 of JAIUPL010000016.1, forward strand.
TTCAGCCTTATTTCCGACAACATGATCGACGATTACGGCACACATCGCGATTTTTTATACCTCTGGGATGGGGTGGAGTTCAATGCACTGGCGGGGCAGTGGTTTGGCCATGTGCTCCTGCCTAAAAACGTGGAAGACATCTGGATTGCCAAATCTTTCTGTCAGTATTTCGAAGGACTTTTTACCGCCGAACAAAACGGGCAGGAGGAATACCTGCTCTGGTACCTGCCCTGGGAAACTGGCAGCGTGTGGGGCGATTGGGTTGCCGGAAATCGCCACTCGATTGTGACGCGGGACTATGCCGATGCGGAAATTTTTGCGGCAGATAGTTATGCCAAATACCGCGGCGCGCTGGTGCTGAGGATGTTGCGCAAGGAACTGGGCGACGAACATTTCTTTGCGGCCATTCGGCATTTTCTGCAAACCCATGCTTTCCAGCCTGCCACCACGCTGGATTTTCAGGCATCCATCAAGGCCGTTTCCGGCACGGATTTGCAGTGGTTTTTTGACCAGTGGATATACAAGACCGGGCATCCGGTGTTTCAGATAAACGACGGCTATGATACCCAAAAACAAGAGTATCACTTAATAATCAGGCAAGTACAACAACCCGACACGGCGTCTTCCTACCCCCGGACGCCGTTTTTCCAGGGCAGGATGGAAGTGGAAATAGACGAGCGCATCGAGGTGGTTCAATTAGCGCCGCAGGAAACAAATGAGTTTACTTTTTCATTTCCCAAACGCCCCAAACTGATAAACGCCGATGTTGAAAACATCTGGATTTGCGAGAAACAGGTACTAAAAACATGGCCGGAATGGCTGTATCAATTCGAGCACAGCCGCGACGCACAGGCAAGGAATGCAGCCATGCTGGAACTGGCCGCCGTAACGCAATCCGAAACCACCACAAATTCCGACAAAAAGCAAATGTACGCAGCATTCAGGCGCGTCATTCAGGGCCCCTCCTACTGGCGCCTGCGTTTTAATGCGATCGGGCAACTTCGGACCATCGAGCCGCCGCCATACAGCAAGGCGACTTTAAAAATGCTGCAATCGCTCATTCTTCAGGAAAAATCGTGGGTAAAAGCCGCCGCCATCACAAGCCTGGGCATGAGCAACAATCCGAAATTCGCCGATCTCTACATCTCATGCATTTCCGACTCCAGCGACCGCGTCGTGAATGCTGCTGCCCTTGCGCTTGGTAAAACCAAAAGTCCGAAAGCATACAAGGCGTTGGTTCAACTCATTCAGCGCCCTTCCTGGAAAAACCAGAGCCTGATGCATGCCCTCGGCGGACTGGCCCAATTGAACGACCCCAGGGCGGAGGCCATCGCAGTAGCGGCCATTGCCGACAACCGTTCGCCACGCTGGTTCCTGGGCAATGGCTGGGATTATCCGTTCGTCGCAGCACAAACACTGGCAGCGCTGGGCAAGCCGGAACGGGCATTTCCAATCGTGCGGGAACGCATCGAAATGGCTATGCAGGAAAACTGTTTAGATGATGTATTTCACCAGGCATTGCTGATTGCCACACTGGCCGATCCCAGGGGGCAGGCGGTTTTTGATGCGTTGAAAATGAAGTATAAAGGCCAGGAAAATACCATGAATGCGGTGAATATGCTGGAAGAGCAATTCAGGGCTACTTTGAGAAAGTAGTGTACGTATGATCGACAAGGCAGGCCGAAAACCTGTTTCCTTCACCATAGGCATTGATATTCAAGTGGTTGAACAAATTTACATACCTGCCAGAGTCACCAAAATCTCCTATTTTTGGGGTGATCAGAATCAGCGCGTTACCTGAGAAAGGCAGTTATCCAACTTCCGGGATTGCTGCATTTTTGTGGCATCATGGATGCATCTCTCGACTACCTCCGCGTTTCCATGGAGCGCATTTATCGCAATATGAAGGCAGCAGAACGGCGCGCTGCCAAAAACATTGCCGACGTACATCCCCAACAAAAACGAAGCGCCGTCAACCTCATTCATTACCTCGCACTGCGGCGGGAAGACCTGCGCGCCTTGCAGGACGAACTGCACGATGCAGGACTGTCGTCGCTGGCAAGTGCAGAAAGCCATGCCCTGCGTCAGGTGCAAGCGGTTTTGCAGCGCCTGGGAAAACCTTTCCCTGCAAAACAACTGTCGGACTGCAATTTTGAAGTCGGGAAGAAATTGCTTCAACAGCGTGCCGACGCCCTCTTCGGTTCAAAAAAACTGGCTGATATTCCCAATCTCATGGTGACGTTCGACACCCGTTTGGCCGAAGACTATGGCGCTGTGAAGGCCATGCTAAAAGCCGGGATGGATATTGCCCGCATCAATTGCGCACACGACGGGCCCGAGGTGTGGGGCAAAATGATCGCCCATATTCGAAAAGCCGCACAGGCCACCCGGCGCCCCTGCAAAATTTATTTCGACCTGGCAGGCCCCAAAATTCGCACAAAATTGCTCGGAAAAGGCAGGTACAAAGACCGCATGAAACTCAAAGAACAGGAAATTTTTTACCTCGCCGATTCGGGCGCCCCGTTCGATAAAAAGGAAAAAGTGGTGGGTTGTACGCTACCCGATGTGGTAAAAGACTTGCGCAGCGGGGACCGGGTACTCTTTGATGACGGGCTGATCGAGGCCGTGGTGGAAACGCCGGGCACACAAATCGCTACCTTGCGAATTGTTCGCATTTCGGCCGCGCGGCCTTGCCTGAAGCCTGAAAAAGGCATCAATTTCCCGGATTCCGAACTCAGCGTTCGTTGCCTGACCGATTTTGACAAATCCGTGTTGCCTTTTGTTCAGCAACACGCTGATCTACTGGGGTTTTCATTTGTGCGTTCGGCAGCAGATGTGGCAGAATTGCAGGCGTTGTTGCGCCAAAAACCCGGAAAAAAACTGCCCATCATTGTCAAAATTGAAACCATCGAAGCCGTTCAGAACCTCCCGGCCTTGTTGTTTCAGGGCATGGCCGAACCCGCTTTCGGCGTGATGATCGCGCGCGGCGACCTGGCCGTTGAAATTGGTTTCGAGCGATTGAGCGAAATCCAGGAAGAAATCCTGTGGCTATGCGAAGCCGCTCACGTCCCGGTTATCTGGGCTACACAGGTACTCGAAACGCTGAACAAAAAAGGCATTGCTACACGCTCCGAAGTAACGGATGCTGCGCGTGCTGCCCAGGCAGAATGCGTCATGCTCAACAAAGGAAAATACCTGCTTACGGTGCTGTCCACACTTCGCGATATACTGCAACGCAGCGGTGGGCACCATGTAAAAAAACGGTATGTTTTTCGGCCCTTGAAAATTGCCGAACGTTTTTTAGGCAGGTAAATGCCTGGGTGAAACAGGTTAGCGCCTCGCTTAGAGCATGTTTGGGATTTTTTCAACACCCAAGCGCAACATACAGCACGATGTCTCAAATCCTGCAATACCAATAGGCTTTATATGCTTCAGCGTCGACTACGCCCAATCCAACAGAAGCAGCCTTTGCTGCAGACCCGGATAGGAATGATCTATTCAAACTCGATCTGTATTACGACCGCCTGGAACCAAAATCTTTAATTTTCACCCACATCAGAGGGGCAGACGGGTTCTTAACATTTTAACAATGTTCCATTTTATAATTCTGAACAGGGCATTTGCGATATGATGGCTGTTTTGCGCCATATTTTCTAAAACACATACCGCAATGGACATGAAAAAACAAACTATCATTTGCCTTTTGGCAATCCTGTTGGCTGCAAATGTATTTTCCCAAAAAAGCCTCTTGCCGCCTCCTTCTTTGGCGTTTTCCCAAAAGTTAGGGGAGGCGCCACATATATTTGCCACAACCACCTCTGATGCGTCTTTATCTGAAGTGCTCGACGCCACCTTCGACAGCATCACGGCGCTAACGCCTATCAAAGGTTTCAATGCTGCCATGATGCTGCCCGATGGCACTTTCTGGAAACGCTCTAAAGGAGTTGCAAGAGAACTGCCGGCCACTGAATTACTCACCACCGATCACCTGATGGCGATGGGGAGTATTAGCAAAACCTTTGTAGCAACTACCCTGCTGCTGCTTGTAGAAGAAGGTTACCTGGCGCTCGACGACAGCATCGGGCAGTATATCGGCCCCTATCCCAATGTAGCTGGATGTATCACCATCCGCCAACTGCTGAGCCATCGCTCCGGCCTGAATGACTACCTCAACGAGAATCCGGCATCCGGAGAAGCCTTGGGCAATGACCCTGCCCATATTTGGACGTTCGACGAGATATTGAACGGGTATGTACTGGCGCCCAATTTTAGCCCTGGCGCATCCTGGTCGTACTCCAATACCAATTATGTACTTGCCGGGGTACTGATAGAAGCGTTAACCGGGCAGGCATGGTATCAGGTCGTTAGGCAAAAAGTCATCGAGCCGCTGGAGCTGGCGCATACTTTTATTTATCCGTTTGAAACGCCTGGTGGCCAGCCATTTGCACATGTGTTTGCCGATCTGCAGGGGAATGGCACTGTGATCGATGTGCAGGGCATCGGATTTCCTGACTCAGGGATTTTCAGCCTTGCCGCCAGTGCAGGCTGCTTCATTACCACACCGGCAGACCTGACAATATTCATGGAACGTATTTTTGGCGGGCACCTGCTTCAGGCATCTACACTTTCCGAAATGCAGACAGATTATATTCAAAACGGAAGCGGGTTGATGTACGGCCTTGGGGCGGCTTCGTTTCCTGCTCCTCAAAACCTTGAAAACTGGGGGCACGATGGCGATCTGTTGTATAAATCTGTGGCATTATTTTTCCCTACAGAAAACATGGCACTCGCCGTACAACAGAATGACGATAGAAGCCATGCCCCAGAGAACCCGAACTCTGTAGATTATGATAATAACGATGTTTTTCTGGCTCTTTTGATCGCATACATGAATTACATGCCCGTCACAGGGGTCGACGAAATATCGGCAGACAATTCGATGTTGTTATATCCCAATCCGGCCAATGAGCAGGTGGTGGTAGCATGTAAGGCTGGTAAAAGTGCAACTTCTGCAACCCTTTTCAATTTGCAAGGCCAACTCATGATGTCACAAAAAATTGAGAATCAGAACATTGTAAGAATCGACCTGTCTTCATTGCCTTCAGGCATATACGAGGTGCGCATCGGGGAACAATCCGAATTACTGCTAAAACGATAGTCCTATATCTTTGAGCGTGTTCGGGATTTTCAGCCACCGGCAAAAAATCCCGAACACGCTCTAATTCAGTCGTTCGTAAAGGAAAAACAAAATAATTGCCTGACGATTTGATTCAGGTGGGATATTTGTGATACCGCACACATATGCTAAATTTACTCAACGCTATTGCCGGTGGTTCCGCGATTTTTCTTGCTTTTCTTGCCCTCACGGTGCGGCAAGATGTGAACAAGGCTGCCAACCGCTTGCTAGGCGTGTTTTTGTTTCTGGTAGGCTTGTTCATGATGGACGATAGTCTTCTGATTTCAGGCGTTTACAGGCAATATCCTCAGACATTCGGTTGGATAAATTTAATTCTTTTTGCCCTGGCGCCCCTGCTATATCTAACCGTTTTAAGGTTTGTTGTTCCCAACAGAGGGTTTACTAAACAGGATTTGTGGCATTTCCTGCCAGCGTCCTTGTTTTTGCTGATTAGCCTGCCTTTTTTGCTTTCTCCCGACGATATGAAATTACAGGCGCTGGATGCCGTAGATGATGTTTCGGACGCCACCTCCAACAATGTGTTGCTCATTTTATTGATGGTTCAGATGGTGGCATATCTTTTGGCTGCCTTCCGAAAATTGCATATTTTCAGGCAAAACCTGGAGCAGGTAACCGCGTCGCCTGAAGAAGTGAAATTAGATTGGCTGTTGTACTTCCTATGGTGCCTGGGAATCATGGTATCAATCTGGCTCGTAGAATTGTTCATTTTTCCTACCTCCCCGTATGACATTGGTTGGTATCCGATCGCATACCTTGCAGGAATATATGTATTGGGATTTTTTGCCCTGCGCCAAAAAGAGGTTTTTCCTTATCCGAAAGAGCAGGCACATGCCATTGCTGAAATTCTGGAAGGCAGCACTGCTCCCGTTGCCAAACGGCGGCAACGCCTGGATGATTCGCGATTTATTGAATTAAAATCTGCCCTCCTGCAAAAGATGGAAACCGAAAAACCATACCTCAATCCCGAACTGAATCTCCCATTGCTCGCCAGTTTGATGGGCCTGACAATACATGAAATGTCGGAACTTATCAACACGGGTTTTAGTGAGAATTTTGCTCAGTTCGTCAACCGCTACCGGGTGGAAGAAAGCAGACGGCTTTTACTTTCCGAAAAACACCTTCACCTGAATATGATCGGTATTGCCTTCGAAGCCGGATTCAACTCAAAAACGGCATTCAATATGGCATTCAAAAAAATAGTTGGATATTCTCCTACTGAATTCAGGGAAAACAGGCTTAAACACACGCCTGGATAATCAACGGGGCCGAGGTGTGGAGCAAGGCGTTGTTGCACCAAAAACCCGGAAAAACAGGTTAATACAAATTAGCCCTCTCTATTTTTTACTTCTGTTCAATTTTCCCCTAACTTTCAGCATCTTTTTTAGAGCGCGACACCTATTTTAAAACAAACACACCCATAACACCCATGCGCCACCAACTTTTTCTCTTGTCAGTCATACTGACAACCACTCTCCATTCCCTGTCGGCACAATGCGACCTCGAACTCACGATGACCGTTTCGAACAGCACCCCGGCCATTTTCCAAAATGTTGATTACGTACTTACCCTGCACAACAACGGCCCGCAAGCCGCTACGGGCATTGTAGTAAAAGTCCCGCAGAGCCAACTCATCAGCGCCAACGGGCTGGTGTTTACCGGCAGCAGCGCCACCACGGGTAGTTACGACAATATCAATCAAACCTGGAACGTTGCGACGCTGGCAGCAGGCGGTACCACCACGCTCACGCTTACATTATTCACCATGCAAACAGGACTGCCTCCCGTGTATGCGCAGGTAGCGGCGGCATCACCCGCAGATGTGGATTCGCACCCCAACAATGGCAATCAACCTACCCCGGCCGAAGACGATGAAGCGCTGGTGGTCATCAGCAGTACACAACCTTGTGACCTCAACCTCACGTTTGTCGATGTGCAATGCGTACCTGCTTCTCCCAATGGTCCGCCAGAAGATTATTTTCAGTACAAAATCCTGGCTACCACTTCTGACCCGGATGTGCAGTTTATCGAAATTTCCCAAAATCCCAATTTCATCGGAAAATACATTATCGAGCCCGGTGTTCCGTTTGCGCCTCCTTTTTCAAGCGGATTTTACAACCAGGCTTCCATCCGCGTACCGTATTGGGCGCGTGCAGCCAATAACCCTGCATGTGTGGTAAGCGACACAGCCGCTGCGCCGCAAGGGTGTGGCATGCCCGTTTCTCCAGACCCTTGCAATTATTATTTTTATTTCAACGATGTATTTTGCCATGAAGGCGGTTATGGTTTTTCCATTATTGCCCAAAGTTTTGGCGGGGCGCTGAATGGTACTTACTCCTTGTATGTCAACAATGTATTGCAGGGCGCCCATTACATTTTTGGCCAGCAATATGAACTGGGTTTATTCGGGCCACTGATCTTGCCGGCGCCGGGCGTGGGCGATACGATACGCGTGGTGTCCAATCAAAATCCTTCCTGTAGTCTAGAAAGCCTTCTTTTTCCCGAAACCTACTGCAATCAGCCCTCCAGCCCGTATTGCTTCCAACGCGCCGTATTTCCCTGGCATGAATGGATCAGCCGTGTGCAGTTTGGCGGCATCGATCAGGAAAGCGGCAAATCAGGCGCTTCCGATTTTCGGGTAAACGCCTACCCGCCAGGATCAAGCGCAGGCTATGCGGTGGTGCATGCCGGGCAGCCCGAATCGCTGTCTGTAACAGCCAGTTTCAGTTTTCAGGCCTATGCAGAAAGCGTTCGGGTGTGGCTGGATAAAAACCACGACAACGCATTCGACGATGCGACAGAAATTTTGTTTGAAGGGCAAATTCCTGTGCCCTTAAGCGGCCCGAATACCTCTGCCGCCCTGCAAGCACAAGTAAACATACCTGCCGATGTCCTCTCCGGGCCCACTTCCATGAAAATAGCCATGCAGCGCGGCAGTTACGCCACGGGCTGCAATGCCATTCCGTTTGGCGAAGTGGAGTATTATTCGGTAAACATCCTCGATGGACTGCCATCGGGCGCACCTTGCGACGCAGCAACGCTGACGGTACTGGGTACTTCCTGTTATGACCCTGGTACGCCGGAAGGCCCTGGCGATGATTATTATTTCATCCGGTACAGGGTGGATTTGCCTGGGCAAGAAGGCCTCACGGTGCAGGCTTCCGGCAGTTGGATCGATGAACAGGGTAATTATTTGTTTCCGCAGCAAAATATTCAACCCTTTTATTTCCAGGGTGTGGTGGGGCAAGACACGGTGTTTGGTCCGATTGCCATCAATGAATTCCCGAAACTGTATTTCCGGGCATCGGTATATGACCCGCTGGGTTCTTTTTCCTGCTACAACATAGCGCCTGTAACCGTTACCGCGCCTGCGCCATGTTCTGACGGGATTGTGCCGGCATCGACGCCCAATTGCAGTGCTTCATCGAGTTTTCCATGGGAAGACTGGATTTCCCATGTACAAATTGGCGCGTATGAAAACACCAGCGGCAAGAATTACTACTCCAGTTTCACGACGAATGCGATTCCGCTGTCTCAGGGCGCCACTGTACCCATAGCCCTCACTGCCAGTTTCAGTTATTTCACGTACGACGAGTACTGGCGCTTATGGATCGATTACAACCACGACGGTATTTTTCAAACGCCAGCAGAAGTGGCGTACGAAGGCATTGCGCAACGCCCGCAGGACGCAACACCCTATCAGGTTCTACACGGCAACATACACATACCTGCTTCCGCCCTCCCGGGCCCTGCGAATGCCCGTATTTCCATGCGCCGCAATGCCTTCGGGCAACCCTGTGGTATACAGCCTAATGGCGAAGTGGAAGACTATGCCGTGAATATCTCGCAAAACCTGCAAACGGATATTCTTCAGCGAAATAACACGATGCTGCAGGCGGAACAGTCAGAATACACCCTTTCCCCCAACCCGGCCGGTTCATCGGTTTTTGTAAAAATGCCGACCTCGATTTCGCCTGTTCACCTGCGGCTTTTCAACCAGATGGGTGGGCTGGAAAAGGAATTTGCTATTGCTGCCACTGGATCCGAAGAAGAAAGTCGGATGATTGAACTCGACCTGTCAGGCATTCTTAACGGCGTTCATTTTCTCAAAATTGAAACGCCGGACAAAAAGCAGGTAACGAAGAAACTGGTGGTGAACAGGTAATTTCATAGCATCGAAACACAGGCGTGCAGCGTTTGGGAATGGATCACGATAACAATCCTTTTTCAAACGCCCATTCCATTTTATGAAAAGAACACTGTACGCCTGTTTTGTTTTGCTGTTGCTAACGGCAGGAGGTTCAAACGCATCTGCCCAAAAACCTGACTTCAGCGGAACCTGGGTACTCAACCTGGAAAAAAGCAACCTCGAACACCAAAAAGAAGGCTTCACCGGCAGCACCTTTATCATCCAACAGCAGGGCGACCGAATCCACCTGACGCGGTTTCACCATTTCGGGAAAAAGAAAAACAGGTTGCGTTTCAAAATGACAGCAGACGGAAAAACCCGGAAAGTCAAGTTGCTTTTCAGGGGCAAACTGGCATGGGAAGGCAATGAGTTGCTTTCCACCCTGTGGAGGAAAAACTTTTTGAACGTGGTGCGATACAAATTCGGAGTCGATTCCAACGAGTTCATAGCCGATGAAGTGTTTACCGGCTACCCACAGGATCATCACAATATCTGGGTGTTCGACAGGGTGTCAGAATAAGCAGAAATGGTGTGGTCCTGCGGGTGTTTAATTTAATCCTGTTGCGGCGGCTGTACCTACCTGTTTAGTATAAATTTCACGGTGCGTGTACCATGCTTTGCAGCAATACGTGCGAAGTAGACACCTGATGGGAGGTGGTCAAGTGAATAATTCAAGGTCTCTTGCAGAATTGATGACCGGTTTTCCATGTGTACAAGGTGGCCATTTACATCGGCTATGGAAATGGTAATATCCGTCGGCTGTTCAAATATTACTTTCAGGTGAATGACATCGGAAACAGGGTTGGGCCACGCCTCGAGTGCAGCATTTGCCAAAGGTTTTTCATCTGTTAGTACAGCCAAATCGAGGTGCATACGAAGCGCTGCGTTGTAGCGAGAGAAATCTATACCATTGATATCCCATTGGCCATTGACAAACTTGAGGGTGGAAACGCCTTCGATGTTTTTATTGGTACCATATGAATGAGCAATTTGGCCATTCTCAACATTGTGGTACCACATAGCAAGGACATAACGGCCATTTGCTTCAAGCGGAACGCCTTCTGCTCCGGTGACAACATCATGCAAGGTTACGGAGTCGAGTTGCAGGAACTGGATGGTTCCTACTGTATCTTTCAATGCGTAGGGTGCAGAACCGATCAATTCCATGCTGGAACCATCCGGAGCAAAATTGGAAAAGTCTTCCAGCACCTCGTTTTTGACTTTGTACAGGTTTGCTTCCGCGGTCGTTCCCGGTATCAATGTGCCTGATACTGACATGGCAAATACGGCTTTTGTTGCTTGAAACTGATCCAGAACATTTGCGCCCATCTTGTAATAATTCCCAACAGCCCAGTCACCCGAGGAGGCCAGGCCGAATGCCGTTAATGGGCGGGGTTCTTTTGAGAACACCAAGCCGGAAACTTCAAAAAAATCGCCATCATGATTATCAGGTAAATACACATCGACTGAATCGGAAAGCACCTCATACCAAACCTGATAGGTTCCGGGGGCTAAATCAGTTGGGACAAACGTTTGGCTGAAGACCACTGCACTGTCAACCACACCGGGTGCAAGTACAGGTAAGGTGAGACTGTCGGCAAAGAATAGGTTGATTTGCTCGCCCTGGTCGATCCATTCTCGTACATAGGCATACACTTTTACATTGGTTTGTGGAGCCGTCCCCTTGTTGGTTACATATGCTTTGAAATGAAAGGTATCTGCTGCAATCTGGGATTCAGGTGTAGCGTAATTGCGCGAAGGAAAGTTAAAATTGGAGAGGAAGAGGTTGTTGGGCAGGTTTTCTGTCAGGCGGATATTATCCAGTATCCACCAATATTCGCGGTTACCTTGCCATTCCCAACGCAAATAAACCTTGGGGCGGTTGGCAGCCCTTCCAGAAATATCCATACTGACAACCTGGGGCCCCTGCTCAAAATTAGCAATGATATACTCGTTACTTACCGATTCAAAAAGAAAAAACGGGAGCCAGGCAATGCTGTCATAACTTACATAGAGAAACGGTATACCACCATCGTCTGCGAAGTCACGTACCCCAATCTGTTGATCAAAAACCACATACACCACATCTTTCCCGGAACAATCGATCGCAGGGCTGGTGAGCCGGCTGTAGTGGCCATATGGAGGCAGGACGCCCGCTCCATCCGAGTCGAGAATCATAAATCCATTGGCTTTGTCGCTTCCTTCAAAAAGGGGAAAACCCAGGTCGGCATGGCAGTCAGTTTGTATATCTGTGCAACGCTGCCAAAGAATATTATGACCTGATTCGTCACTGGTAGACCACCCTGCAGGCAGCCCCGGCGCATCAAATCGCTGCTGAAAAAAAATCTGTGCATTGATTTTGGTACATGAAAGAACGAGCACCATGGTAAAAAAGAATGTAACTGGAATGAGTTTCATAGTTTGTTCGTATTAATAATTGTTAAATCTATTTAGTCCGTACTTAACGCTCTGAATACATTATTATTCAAAACTTTCTACACAAACAGGATAAACAGATAGTCATATTGGCTATTTCGGCACAATCCTGACAAAAAAAGCATCAAATATTGTCTGGAGATACAAATCGACTGACATTGCATTTTATTTAACTTGTCAGCATGCGCCCGTATTTCCTTCTCTGTTCCTCTCTGCTGTTTCTCTGTGCGGCATATCTTCCTGCACAACCCCTGAACTGGCCTAATAAAATCGACCCGACCTTGCGCACACGTATACAAGCGGAGGGGCCCAGCGAGTTTTTAGTCGTCCTGAGTGCCCAGGCCGATGTGAGCGATGCCAACAAACTGACCAACAAGGAAGAAAAAGGCAGGTACGTGTATGAAACACTGCTTCAACTAGCCGAATCCACACAGGGTTCCGTAAGAAAGGTACTGAACGATGCCCAGGCGCCCATGCAATCGTTCTGGGTCATCAATGCCCTGTGGTCCAAAGGCGATATAAACCTGGTAGAACGCCTGGCACAGATGCCCGAAGTGGAGCGCGTGGAAAACAACCCGGTGCTGCACCTCTGCCGACCACAACTACAATTTTCACGATGCTATACACAGCCTCGTCAACGGAGGCGCCAACTCCTGTGGTATCAACCTCACAGCGCCTTGCGACGACAACGGCCACGGCACCCACACCATGGGCACCATGTGCGGGGGATTAAACGATGGCCCCGGTTCTACCTACGGTGTAGCGCCCGATGCCAGATGGATCGGCTGCCGCAACATGGAAGAAGGGGATGGCACACCGGCCACTTACATTGAATGTTTCCAGTGGTTTATCGCCCCGACCAACGCCGCTAACAGCGCTCCGGATGCCAGCAAAGCACCGCATGTGATCAATAATTCCTGGGGATGCCCTACTTCTGAAGGTTGTAATTCTACCAATTACGCTACTATGAATACGACGATCAACAACGTACGCGCTGCCGGCATACTCGTCGTAGTATCTGCCGGGAATAGTGGGCCGAGTTGCAGCACCGTAACCTCTCCGCCAGCCATTTTTACCGGCTCGTTTGCTGTAGGCGCCACCAACAGCAGCGATGTAATATCCGGATTCAGCAGCCGTGGCCCTGTAACGGTGTATGGTTCGGCCATGAAACCGGATATCAGTGCTCCGGGAGAGACCATCCTTTCCTGCATCGGTACCGATAACAATGCATTGGGCTATACATACACCAACCTGCAAGGCACCAGCATGGCCGGGCCTCATGTAGCAGGTGTGGCAGCCCTGATGATGAGCGCGCGCCCCGAACTCAAAGGCAATGTTTCACTTCTGGAAACTATATTGAAAAATACGGCCGTCCCACTGTATTCCTCCCAGGGATGTGGCGGAATCGACGGCACTACCAGCCCCAATAATGTGTACGGCTATGGACGCGTAGATGCACTGGCTGCTACACTGCAAGCGATTTCTACATCCCTTCCCGTGGAATGGGCTACTTTTGAAGTCCGCCCAGTAGGCGGCACAGCCTTGCTGGAATGGGTCACGGCTTCCGAACTCGACTGCCGGCATTTTGATATTCAGCGCAGCAGCGATGGCATCCAATGGACTGAAATCGGCCGGGAAGAATGCCGCGGAACAGGCGGAAACACTTCCTATCAATTCACAGACAAAAGCCCGCTGGGCGGCATCAACTACTACCGCCTGAGACAAACGGACCTGAACGGGAGCCTTTGGTACAGCCCTGCCAAAGCGCTCAGTTTCAGCGCCTCCGGCATTGGCCTGCGCATTGTACCGGAACAAAGTGTACATTCCGCATTTGTTGACATTGCCGGAGGCCCCGATGGAGCCGCCTACACGCTGGAATTGTATGCACTGGATGGCCGATTGCTGCAACAGGCCCAGGTGTACCGCAACAGTGTGGTGGCTTTGCCGGCTTTGGCAAGCGGCTTGTATGTGGCCGCACTGAAGGAAGAAAGCGGTCGTGTGGTAGCAACCGAGAAGATGTTGTGGTAGGAATGGGTCAAACACTCCCTTTTTTTACTGTGTACTGATACGGATTACTCCCCGGCGTTTCCTGCTGCCGTTTGGGCAATCGCTCGAACAGGCCTGTCGACAACATTTTTTTCTGAAAACGGCTCCGATCGAGCCTGGTTTCCAGTATCGCTTCGTGCAACTGGTGCAGTTCCGGCATGGTGAATTGTTCTGGCAGCAGTCTGTAGGTCAATTCTTCGTGTTTCAAATCGTTCTTCAGGTGGTTTCTGGCCTTGGTTACAATGTCTGCGTGATCCATCCACATGTCCGGCAATGCGTCAAAATCAAACCATCCAAAATCCTCGTCCAAACTTTGCACCACGGGAAAAGTATTCCGGATATCGACCAGCGAGTAATACGCCAGCGATACAAATCGCGCATTCAACCAGGTGTCCGGATTCCAGCCAATGCCGATTTTTTCCCAGTATTTCATAAATTCCTCGGTAAATCGGCGATTTCGCTCGCCCATAACTGCCAAAAATTGCAGGTGCGGGTTTTCCAGTCCGGTGCGCTCTTGCAGTACCCGTTCTGCAGCATGCTCTACCGACTCGTCTTTTCCAATATACCCGCCCGGCAACAACCACCTGTCCGCCATCTTGAGCAGGAGGCATTTGAGCGCCTGCCCGTCGTAACCAACAATCACCAGATCGACCGACAAATTGGGCAGAAAGTGCTCCGAACCGTGTTCCAGAAAGAATTTTAAATTCATGGGGCAAAAATAATTGTTTGTGACATTTTGCCACAATCAATTTTTTTCCTTTTACATTTGTGGCACATTGTCACAAATACCGCTCACCATGAAAAAATTTCTCAGATTCACCCTGCTATCTCTACTTGTACTCATCGTCGTTCTGGCGATCGCCGGTTTCGGGGGCTGGATGTACGTCAAATCCACTTTCCTGACATTTGAAAAGGATTATCCTGAAAACCAGAACCTACAGGAACTTACTGTGGATGGATATACTTTTCTGGATAGAAACGGAAACGGAAAACTCGACATTTACGAAGACGATCGAAAATCAATCGACGAGCGCGCCGAAGACATTTTGTCGCAGATGAACCTGGAAGAAAAAATCCACTTGCTCAAAGGCTCGGGTATGGCGTCCGGCATGGGCATGGTGGAACCCGGACAAGGTATTGCCGGTGCTGTTGGCACCATCGTTCCTACTCCCCGGCTGGGTATCCCTACCATTTATCTGTCAGACGGTCCGGCCGGACTAAGAATTGAACCAAACCGGAAAGGCGAAGACCGCACTTATTACTGCACGGCCTTCCCGATTGGCACCTTGCTGTCTTCCACCTGGAATGCTGATTTGGTGCAGGAAGTGGGTAAAGCAATGGGCAACGAAGCGCTGGAGTACGGCATAGACGTGATTCTGGGCCCAGGCGTCAATATCATGCGCCACCCGTTTTGCGGTAGAAATTTTGAATACTACTCGGAAGATCCGGTGCTGACGGGCAATATCGGTGCGGCCATGGTAAATGGCATCGAATCGAATGGCGTGGGCACTTCTGTGAAGCACTTTGCTGCCAATAACCAGGAAACCAATCGTTCGTTCAACGACGCCATTATTTCAGAACGCGCCTTGCGGGAAATCTACCTCCGGGGTTTTGAAATCATCGTGAAAAAATCACAACCCTGGACGATCATGTCCTCCTACAACAAAATTAATGGCACCTATGCGACTGAGAGCCGCCCATTACTGACAGATATACTGCGCACGGACTGGGGATTTCAGGGCCTGGTGATGTCCGACTGGTTTGGAGGGCAGGACGCGGTTGCACAAGTACGCGCCGGCAATGACCTGCTCGAACCGGGCACCAATCGGCAATGGAAAGCCCTGACGAAAGGGCAAAAAAGCGGCGAATTGTCTATGGAAATCATCGACACCTCCGTGAAGCGTATCCTGAAACTGATTCTGGGAAGCAAAAAAATGCAGCGCTACCAGTTCAGCAACAACCCCGATCTGAAGGCCCACGCGGCCATCACACGCCAGTCGGCCTCGGAAGGCATGGTGCTGTTGAAAAATGAAAACAATGCGCTCCCTATCCCCGCCGGAAAAAATGTGGCCCTGTTCGGCGTTACCTCCTACGATTTCATCACGGGCGGTACCGGCTCGGGCGACGTGAACGAAGCCTACGTGGTATCGCTGGAAGAAGGCCTGAAAAATGCCGGATTCAATATCAACGACAAAGCGAAAAGCGCGTTCGAACAACACAAGGCGGCCAACCAAAAAGCATTCGTACGCCCCCAGGGCCTGGATGCCATGACGCACCCATATAATCCGCCGCAAATGACCTATTCCGCCGATCAGATCAAAGAAATCGTCGGCAGTTCGGATATAGGCATCATCACCATCGGCAGAAACAGCGGCGAAGGCGGCGACCGGGTTGAAAAAGGCGATTTTCTGCTCACACAACAGGAAATCGATATGATGCACATGGTATGCCAGGCTTACCACCAGGCTGGAAAAAAAGTGACCGTCGTACTCAATATCGGCGGCGTGATTGAAACAGCCTCCTGGAAAGGACAGCCCGATGCCATTCTTTGTGCCTGGCAGGGCGGGCAGGAAGGCGGCAATTCCGTAGCAGATATTCTCGGCGGCAAAACCAACCCCAGCGGCAAACTGCCCATGACTTTTCCTATTCACCTGAATGATCATGCTTCCAATGCCAACTTCCCGCAGGATGGAGCGCCATTCAGTATTATGGACCAGTTTTTCAGCGGCGAAAAAGCGGAAAAAGACAAAATTCGGAACAAGGATTACACACGCTACGAGGAAGGAATTTACGTAGGCTACCGGCATTTCGACAAAGCCAACCTGCAAGTGTCCTATCCTTTTGGGTTCGGACTCTCGTATACCGGATTCGAATTCGGTAACACAGAGGTAGAACTGAAAAACGACACGCTGCATGTAGCCGTTTCCGTAAAAAACATTGGAACGCTGCCGGGAAAAGAAGTAGCACAGATATACGTGTCTAAACCCAATTCAGGTATCGATCGGGCTGCACAAGAGTTGAAGGCATTCGGGAAAACACAGGTACTGGCGCCGGGCGAATCGCAGCGTCTGACGTTCGATATTCCAGTGGCAGATTTGCGCTACTGGGATGAAAAGGCTGCCCGCTGGAAACTGGAAGAGGGTGTGTACAACATCAAGGCCGGTTCGTCATCGAGGGATATCAAGTCTTCCCGAGAAGTGGAAATCGGGAAGTAATACGGGCTTTTTAACGTCGGTAGCGCTTGAAGCGCTACCGACGTTTTCAAAACCCCAGTATATCAGCCATGCTTTTCGTAATGCAAATCAGTCCGGCCGAGGTCAGCAGGTACATCGAAATGGTGAACGATGTTTGCGTATGAAACAACAGGAAGTTGACGGCAAAACTCATTCCCATGAGCACAACGCCAACAGCCAGCCACCGCATGCCGCGTTTAAAAGCAGCACGGTGTTGTTCTTTGCTTAAACTGTTTTCAGCAGGTGTAAAATCCTGATTCGAGTGCGGCGTGGGTTCCATTTTTTAAAATGTTATGTTATTCGGAAGAAAAGTGTAATCACCCAATTACAATTTGTAATACCAACGCAAGATTGCACTTAATTCCGAAAACACCAAGCCACTTGCACAAAAATTATTTTCCGGTGGCACAAACGCCGAATTTTATATATTTCCCGTAGAGTAGTTTCCCGCAGATCGCGCAGAATTACCCGCAGATCGCGCAGAACGTAGCGTGTACATTCGGTTTGGAATAAGTAGGAACACTCTACGTTCTGCGCGATCCTTACCTCACCAACAGCACATTACCATCCACCTGCCGCCATTCAACTGGCTGATCATCGTCCTGAAGTTGCAGCAAGGCATGATACGTGTACACGCCCGGGGGCATGAGTTGGCCTTTATAACGCCCATCCCAACCTGCATTCAAATCCGAACTTTGAAACAGCAGGCTGCCCCAGCGATCGTAAATTTCCAGTCGGGAGGCCAGTACGACACAGCCCGCAGCAAAACGGAATTCATTGCCGCCATGCATGCTTTCCGGTGTAAATACATTGGGTGCAAACACCTGGCACTTGCCGCAATTGGCGCTACTTACCACTATTGTATCCGTAAAATAGCAGTCTTCGGCAATCAATTCCGCGATGTACGTCCCTGGTGAGGTAACATCGATAAAAGTGCCGGTTTCGCCCGTGCTCCATGTCAGGGGCACAGATTGAGTGGACATCGAGGCTTTTAACCTGGTAGAGGCGTTTTCGCAAACGATGTCGTCAGGGCCGAGGTCTACATCTTTTTGCGACAAAACCCGAACGTTCACAGCATCCTGTGCCACACAGCCTCCGGGCACTGTCACGGTAACGGTGTAGGTGCCGGTTTCAGTCACCTGCAGGCTCGACGAGGTACTTCCTGTATTCCATTTGTATGTGAGACCGGGTATCGTACTTGCTATCAATTGCAGCCCGGCAGCGTTGCACACCGTGGTGTCAGGGCCCAGGTTTAAAGGGAACGACCCCAGTACGGTCACCGTCAGATATGCCGTATCGCGGCAACCAGCCACGGTATAAATGTGCCGGATGGAATAAGAGCCTGGCTGGTTAAAACGCACATTCTGTACGATAGGCGTGGTAGCAGCAGGGATACTTCCACCTTCAAACAACCAGTTGGAACTGCCGAAAACGGGCTCGAAGGCGCCTGAATTCCTTCGAAAATTGATGGTTCCGCCTGCGCAAATGGTGGTATCGCTCATTCGGAATGTGGCATCCACAATACCCACATCGACGCAATGATCGCTATAGGAAACAGGCAGGTTGTCGGCGGCGGCTGACTCGTCCTGCAGGCAATCTGTAGTGGAAATTTGAGGCGTAACCGCCTGTGGCGTCAATGTGGCATCTTCCAGTATCAGTACGCAGGGATTGGGAAAAAAGCAGTTGGCAAACACCTCTCCGTCGTCAAAAGAACGGGTAAGTGTAAACGAGGTAGTTCGAGCGCCGGAGGCTCTCACGTAACCCCGGCCGGGCGCTGCTGCTGCCGTCTGGGTGAGCGTATTGGTCGCATATAGTTCTTCCTGTATCAGGTTGCCATTCACATCGAAGGCCAGGGCTGATTTTTCACCGCCCTGCGTGTAAAATATCCCGGTTATCTGCGTTTGATCCTCAGAAACGGCCAGTTCCTGACCCGAAATATTGGGCAACAAAGGCGTCAGGTTGTAGCGGGCTTTTTTGAACCAGTTGAAGTTGAACTGGTTGCTCATCAGGCCCATACCCGTCCAGGAATTATCGGCTGCACTGCATCGAAACGCAATCCGTCCATCGTTGAGGGGCGCCAGTGCAGCAATACGCGCTGCCGGAAATAACGCGGATTGCTGAACGGCGCCGGCGCCATCGATGCGAAGCAGAATGGTCTGAATTTGTCCCTGCGAACTCCCTGAATTCGGTATGGTCGACAACCCCAGCACCACTTCGTTGTTGACGGTAGGTACCAATGCCTCTACGGTATAGTTGTCGGTATTTCCAGCATCTATCCATTGCTGCCACAGTACCTGACCTGAATTGCTCAATTTTGCCAGGAATACTTTCCCATTGCTTTTGCCTTCCGCAGCGTAGTAAATGCTGTTATCACTTGCGCAAACCTCGCTGGTACCGGCAAGACAACTGCCCAGTTTGGCCCAGGATACATTTCCGGAAGAATTGGTTTTTACCAGTACGCCACCCGATTCGACCACGCCGGCCAGTTTTTGTATCGTTAATACCGCGCCATTATCGGAAGTTTGGGTAACGGCTTCTCCTGTGATATAGGAAAAATTGGCGCCCACCGGGGTTATCATTTTTGTCCAGGCAGGTACGCCGTTCAGGTCGGTTTTCATCACGAAAGTCTGCGGTCGACTTATTTGTATGGCGCCTGTGATGAAAAAGCCCTGGCTGGTATTGGAATAAAGGTCGTAGGCAAGAAAAAATGCGCTGTCGGGGTTGGTGTATATTTTTTGAAACGCCTGTGCGCGGGCATTAAAAACAACGAGCAAACAAGCAATTGCAGGAGGCAAAAACCGCAGCAGTCGTTGTAAAAAAATGTGCGACAAGGAAGAATAGAGAACAAGAGTAGTATTCATGTTTTTGTTTTCGAAACTCGAAATTAGGCAGATCACAAGCAAAATTCGCAAAATCACCCCTGCAGTTATGCCAAAATAGACAAAAACAATAAAAACGGCCGTGATTAATACAGCAAACAAGATTATTCCTAGAACACGCCTTTAAAATAAAATAATCGGGCCGAAATGAATTGTTGGTATCATTACCCCTATCTTTACTATCAATAGTTATACCCAAAAGTTTAAAAGTAGATTATAAGCATACAACCATATGTCTAGGCACTATATTAATACATTAATTGTCGACGGCAAGTATTCAGAAGCAATAGACAGTTTGCGCAATATTCTGACCGAAAGCCACTGGCAGACACAAATAACGATGCTGGAAGGACAATATAGAAGCCTCCGGCGCAACTTGCGCGAAGGGATTGTTCCTTCTTCCGAGCGAGTAATTCAGGAAAATTTATTGCGTAAAAACCTACTTGAACTGGTGCAGGAAGCCATCGACCAATCGCTTCTCTCAGACACCCCACATTCTGGCCTTGCTACATTACACAATTCGGAAGAAAGTGGTCAAAGAACATTGCCTAAAAAGGCCATTTGGATGGCGGCCATATTGGCGCTGTGCGGCGTACTGATCTATTTTATGTGGTTTTATCTTACACAAAAGGAACAACCGCAAACTCTGATCAAGCAAGTATCACAGCAAGAAAGTCAGGAAGCACAGGAGTCTAAACCCTTACAAACGCATGCTCCTGTCTCTAACCCCAAACGCGCAGCGCCTGTCTCCTCTTCCCCATCGGCGCGAGTGCCTGTGCAGGCCAATATCCTGAAAGTATCGTCCAATATACCCGAGCATGAAGCATTCCTAGAATCAGCCGCTGGAGCCATGCTCCGCAGTGCCGGTATTTCTGTTCAATCAGGCACTACAGGTATTGGCCAACGCTTGCACTTCAATTTTGATCTAAAAAAAAGCAGAACCCAGTCAGGTTTCAGGGATGCACTAAAATGTACCCTGCATCTCGTTGTTGAAGTATCTGCACCCAATGGATCGGTTTGCAAGCCTATCAGTCAGTATGCTTCCAAAACACTCATTGCTTTTCCGGAGGATAGCCCTCAAGATATTTTGGAAAAGGTTATCATGCCTGGTATGGAAGAAATAAAAAAGGCATTTGACTACAGCCCAGTGCAACTATGCCCCATTACAAATTAGTACACATTATTTTCATTATATATTTTTCTACTATGAAACAAACTGTTACAGTTGTTCTTTTACTGTTATTGACAGTCAGTACTCAGGCTCAGGATGCCAAACAAAAATTAGGTTTTATTCCATACGCTGATCCAGGTATCGCAAAATCTACACATCGCGAAATGGCATACAAAACCATGTATGAAGCCGCTACACGTATTTTTATCAACACACAAAGATTTGATGTACTCGATCGGGGTAAATTCAATATCCTGAAAATTGAACAAACGATCCAGAAAAAGCCTGAATTGATCAACTCAGAAATCATTCGCCAGGGCAGGGTACTGGCCGCACAGGTGCTGGTTGTGGCAGAGATCACTGCCTTTTCCGTAACTCCTTCGGCTGACAAAAAAGGTTGGTCTGCCTTTTTGGTTACAGAAATCAAGCAACTGGATGTTGAATCCTCAAAAGCGCTTGCTGCTGTACAACTCAAAGGCGAATATAAAGATTTGCAGGGAAGCCCAGACGTCTTTCGGGCGGGTTCTGCAGACCAGGCGGTTAGCAAAGTAGTGGATAAACTTGAAAAGGATCTGGAGAAGTGGATACACAGCTCTTTTCCAATTCAGATGCAGATTCTTACTGAAAGTTGGGAGAAAAACAATACGCAGCATGTTATTTATGCCCGTGGTGGAAAAAACATGGGCCTGACGCCACGCAACAAAATGTGCTTGCGTCGTGTACGTAAATTGTCCAGCGGAGATATTGTTGTTGAAACCATCGCCGAATTGAAACTTACTATTGACGGTATCGGAGAAACGACGACCAAATATGAACTAAAAGCCAAAAAAGATTGGCCGGCTGTAGAACGTGCACAAAGAGAATTTCAGTCAGAATTATTTGTAATGGAATGTTCAAACTAAAAATAATATGAAAAACATTCCAATTTTTCTATTGTTGCTGTGCTTCTCGTATTCATTCATTCAGGCACAATCGCTCAAAAATACGGACCGTTCCTTGCTCACTATTCTAGTCATACCCTACACAGGAAGCAACAACAATGTTTCGAATGCGATAGAAAACGGTACGGGTTTCAGAGACATCATAAGCCAAATCAATCAGGCATTTGAAGATAGAGGCTACCGAACCAAAGATTACATGGCACTACTTAATCTGGATGCTGTCGCACCCAGCAAAGTTGACCTGGAACGGGATGTACTCAAACAAGCCATCAAAAATGCCAAGGTAGATATCGTCATATATATGGAAGTCGACTGGAACTCGTCTGCCGATGGAGACCGCCAACTCCATCTGCGCCTGCAAGCGATTGACAAGTACACTGCCGAGAATTATGCCAACAATGCCTCTATTGAATCCAATCGACGTTATTATCAGAAGATATCCGAGGCGCTTAATGATCATCAACTTAAGGCACAACTGGAAGGGTTTGTCAATCAGATGGATCGAAAATTTATCGATTTACTGACGAACGGGCGCACAATGACAGTCAAAATCCTCATAAAACCGGAATGCAAGTTCAATCTGGAAAGCCCTGTCGATAACAGTTCTTCATATTTAGGAGCGGCTATCGAACGTTGGGTTCAGGGACATGTAGCAAAAATATACCCTCCAAACTACGATGAAACGTACTGGGAGGCAGAATGTAAATTGCTACTGGTAGACGCTGAGGGTAAAAGACTCACGCCTTCTAATTTTCGATCAGAATTAAAATCCTATCTCTCCCAGTTAACGTGTAGTGGTATCCCGATAAAACCAGGTAGCGGCACAACGATCAATGCAGTAGTGGAACTTATCCTTGAATAAACTCATGTAACACGATCACACCTCCTCAAAGCGCGCCGTAAAGTGCCGCAGAAACGGTGGTTCCCAGGTAATTCTGTACCCTGTGGTTTTGTCCCTCTTTTTTGCCAGTTCTGCAAAGGCCTCGATGACATAGTCAATATGGCTTTGTGTGTACACCCGGCGCGGAATGGCCAGTCGCACCAGGTCCATCGGCGCCGGAATCAATTGACCGTTTGCGTCGTATTTGCCAAACATCACCGACCCGATTTCACAGCAACGAATGCCACCGATCCGGTACAAATCGCACACCACTGCCTGCCCGGGGTACTGATCGAGCGGAATGGACGGATAAAATTTTCGGGCATCGATATACACGGCATGGCCGCCGGCAGGTCGCATGACCGGAATGCCCAGGGCGTGCAGGTTTTCGCAGAGGTATTCGGTGCTTTTGATGCGATAATGCAGGTAATCGGGTTCAAAAATCTCTCCGAGGCCAATCGCGATGGCTTCCATGTCGCGCCCCGAAAGCCCGCCATAGGTAGAATATCCTTCTGTTATAATCAGCACCGTACGGCACTGAAGCGCCAGGTCGAGGTGGCGCAAAGCCAGAAAACCACCCATATTAACGAGGGCGTCTTTTTTGGCGCTCATCACGCAGCCATCGGCCAGCGCACACATGTCGCGGGCAATATCGCGGTATGACTTTTGTTCAAATCCCGGCTCCCGGTGTTTGATAAACCAGGCGTTTTCGGCGATACGGCAGGCGTCGAGGATGAGCAGAATGCCGTGCTGTTTGCAGATGTCGGCGGTTTCACGCGCATTGGCCATACTGACGGGTTGACCGCCGCCCGAATTATTGGTGACCGTGAGGATGACAGCCGCGATGTTTTGTGCCCCCAGTTCGGCTATTTTTTCCTGCAACAGCCGGGTGTCCAGATTGCCCTTAAAAGGATGAATCAGCGCCGGGTCGCGGTTTTCTGCGATGGGAATATCGATGGCTGTAGCGCCCGAAAACTCGATGTTGGCGCGGGTGGTATCGAAGTGGGTATTGCTGATAAAGTATTTGCCCGGGCCGCCGATTCTGCTGTACAACAAGTGCTCCGCCGCGCGGCCCTGGTGCGTCGGCATCACGTAGGGGCAGCCGGTGAGGTCCTGCACGGCTTTTTCCATGCGCAGCCAACTGGAGGCGCCTGCATAACTTTCATCGCCGCGCATAATGCCGGCCCATTGTTCGGACGACATGGCCGAAGTACCGCTATCCGTCAGCAAATCGATAATTACTTCGCTGGAATGCAGCAAAAACGGGTTGAAATGGGCGGCCTGCAAAAAACCTTCGCGTTCTTCCGGAGTAGTCATCCGGATTTTTTCGACCGTTTTGATGCGAAAAGGCTCGATGATTGTTTTAAAAATCATGCGGGAAAATATTACGTTCTAAAAAACGCAAATGTCTGCCCGGCCTGAAAAGCAAAAGATGACGGGACCAGTTCGATAAACTGATCCACGTCACCATAGTCCCGTGATTTCAACAAAGCGTGGACTTGTTCTTTTCAAAAATTTACTGTCCCTGCCCCAGGGAGTAGCCTTTTACGCCATCAAATTCGTACAGGTTTTCTGTTTTGATCACGTCGATATTCTCCTGGAGGGCTTGCGAGAGCAATTGCGGAATGCTGCCCTTATCAGCAGGGCTGCCATTGCTCACCTCGAAGCGGCAACGCCAGTGGTCGGTGCAGAATGTTTCTTCAAAGCCATTGGGCCACACCTTTACACCGCGGTTGGTAATCATGGTGAGGTGAATGTCGCTGTTGAGTTTAGCCAGCACCTTGGCCAGTTGATTGGCATCCTGGCCTTTCCAGTCGACAAAAACATCCACGCCTTTCAGCACCTTGCTCGATGCGAGTTTGCGCTGGTATTTGGGCAATTGCAGTTGCACACCTTTCTCGTAGTCGGCGACTTTCATGTGCTGGGGCTTGCGGCCGAGGCGCTCGATAACGGCATCTGCAAAAGCCTGCGTACCAACCAGTTGTGTGCTTTCGCCTTCTTTGTAAATATCAGCCGTATGGATGCCTTCCTCGATGGTGCAAGACCAGGCATTTTTGATGCGCTCGGCTACATCCTGCTGGCCGATGTGGTTGAGCATCATGATAGCCGACTGCAACAAACCGGAGGGGTTGGCCATATCTTTTCCGGCAATATCGGGCGCCGAGCCGTGTATGGCTTCAAACATGGCGCACAATTCGCCGATGTTGGCAGAACCCGCCAGGCCCACCGAGCCGGAAATCTGGGCTGCAATATCGGACACCACATCGCCGTACAAATTGGGTGTTACAACCACTTCGAATATTTCGGGCGTGTCGGCCAGTCGGGCAGCAGCAATATCAATGATCCAACTATCAGCCTGAATATCAGGGTATTCTGCGGCTATTTCCTTAAAAACCTGATGAAACAAGCCATCGGTGTGTTTCATGATATTGTCTTTCACGAAACAACTCACCTTTTTGCGCTTGTACAGGCGCGCATATTCAAATGCGTAGCGAATGATTTTTTCGCAGCCTGGCCGGGAAATGAGTTTCAGGCATTGCACCACCTCATCGGTCTGGCGGTGTTCGATGCCTGCATACAGGTCTTCCTCGTTTTCGCGGATAATGACCACATCCATTTTAGGATGTTTGGTGGCAATGAACGGGTAGTAACTTTTGCAAGGCCGGATATTGGCATACAGGCCCAGGGCCTTGCGCATGGTAACGTTCAGGCTTTTGTAGCCGCCGCCCTGGGGGGTAGTAATCGGCGCTTTCAGAAAAACCCTGTTGCTGCGGATGGAATCCCAGGCTTCTTTTCCAATGCCGCTGGTATTGCCGGAGAGATACACTTTCTCGCCGATTTCAATTTCTTCAAAGTCGACCCGCGCTTCAGCGGCTTTCAGGATTTTCAGGGTTGCATCCATGATCTCTGGGCCGATACCGTCGCCCTTCGCAATGGTGATTTTCTGCATGTCAGTGGTATTTAAGTTAATTTGAAGAGATGTCCGAAATTGTTTGTCCTTTGTCTACTACGCTGATTTGTATGCGTATTTCAGGAGACTGGCTGTTGCCTTGTAAGTAGGCCTGAGAAATAAGCGAGAGGGCCTGGTTGCGTTGTGTCTCCAGGTCGACTATTCTTTGTTCCAGGGATTTTGAACCTGATTCGTTGTTGCATTCCCAATGGCGCCACATCTGCATACTGTTCGCCCGAATGCTGTTTTCAAAAATATTGTCTATCACATGAATGGCTTCCGGCAGTGGCAGGTGCTGGGTGTAGAGGCTTTCATTGTTTACTAATTTCTGGTCAGGCATAGTTTGTTGTTCATTTTACGGGTGAAAAAAGGAGGTCAAACGGCATCCGATTAATTGGGGCGAGCATTGTTATGCAGCGTTTTTCGGGGAGCATTTTTGTGCCCTTGCATGATCTGGGCGGCAATAAGAATCACCCCGCAAGTGACGATTTCCTTGAAAAAAAGAAATTGATCCAGTATGGAAAACAGGAGCGCAAAACCGATGAATGCCCACCAGCACAGGTACGACCGGGACAGGTGTATGTGTATGGTTTTCACCGGTGCTTCTGTATTTTTCGGCAGCGGGTTTCTTGTTTCTGTATTGGGTTGATCGAGCAGTGTGAACATTTGCTTTTTTTTGTTGCAAAGATGTAGGCAGCAGAAAATAAATAATATTTTATATTTGCAATGAAACCCATAAGCAAACATTATGGATTATACTTTACACCAACTCAAAATATTTTTAAAAGTCGCTCATTATCAAAGCATTACAAAGGCTTCGGAGGCACTTTACCTAACGCAGCCGGCCGTGTCTATACAGTTAAAAAAATTTCAGGAACAGTTCGAAATACCCCTTACGGAGGTGGTGGGGAGGAAATTATATATCACTGATTTCGGGCGCGAAATCGCAGAATCGGCGCGCAGAATTCTCGATGAAATTGAGGCGGTGAACTACAAAACCAGGTCGTTCAGGGGCCAACTGGCCGGGCGGCTTACCATTTCCACCGCATCGACCGGGAAATATGTAATGCCCTATTTCTTGTCTGATTTTTTGCGCATCCATCCGGCGGTCGACCTGGTGATGGATGTCACCAACAAAACGCAGGTGGTAAAAAACCTGGAACAAAACGAAGTGGATTTTTCGCTGGTATCGGTCGTGCCCGAGCACCTTCGCCTGCAAACGGTGGAGTTGTTGCAAAACAAGTTGTACCTCGTAGGAGGCACGCGCCTAAAGCGTAGTGCGCGCACATCGGTGCGTTCCCTGCTGGAAAAGCACCCCTTACTGTACAGGGAGTTTGGTTCGGCCACACGCAATGCTATGGAAACATTCATGGAACAGGAAGGCTGGCCGGTGCATAAAAAAATCGAATTGACCTCCAATGAAGCCCTCAAACAAGCGCTGATTGCCGGGCTGGGGTACTCCATCATGCCACTGATCGGTATCAAAAATGAACTGAAAAACAACGACCTCGAAATCATACCTTACAAAGGCCTGCCCATTATTACCAACTGGCACCTGGTGTGGTTGTCGGCCAAGCGGCTGTCGCCCACTGCCGAGGCTTTTCTTGCTTTTATTCAACAGGAAAAAAACCGAATCGTACAGGAAACGTTTGCCTGGTATGAGGCGTATTAAGCGCATCTTTTCATCATGACCGAACTCGAACAACAAATCAAAACCTATTTCGGTGTGCTGCGGCCCGAAGAGTTGCAAAACATCGGAGCCCTTTTCAAGCCTTCTATGCTCAAAAAAGGCGATTTCCTGCTGCAAGAAGGCCGCAGGTGCGACAAGATGTCGTTCATCCAGTCGGGGCTGCTGCGCATTTATGCCCTCGCCGATGGCAAGGAAATTACCCAGTGGATTTCCACGCCGGGTTATTTCGTAACGGACCTGGCCGGATTCATGCTGGAAAGTCCTTCGCGCTGGACGGTTCAGGCATTGACCGACGCGGAAGTTTTTACCATTTCACGCGACAATTACAAGACGCTGACCGAACTCGTACCGCGCTGGAACGAACTGGAAAAACTGTTCCTCGTCAAGTGTTTTACCATCATGGAGGACCGTATTTTCAGCCACCTCTCAAAAACGGCGGAGGAGCGCTACCAGTTCTTTTTTGACCACCACCGGGAGTTTTTCAATCAGGTTCCCCTGCAATACATCGCCTCCATGCTCGGCATGACGGCAGAAACTTTCAGCCGTGTGAGAAAAAAACAACTTCCGTGATTTCTTGATATTTGTCAAGAGCGGGGCGCGGGCAGGCCCTGACCTTTGTGCTATCAAAAACAAAGCAATTCAGTCACCTGCTCAACAACGCAACCATGTCTAAAGAAATAAAAACGGACATCACCATCCAGGCCAGCCCCGAAAAAGTATGGGCTATTCTCACCAATTTTGAACAATACCCCCACTGGAATCCCTTCATCAAATCCATCACCGGAGAAGCAAAAGTCGGCCAGCGCATTAGCGCCGTGATCCAGCCGCCACAATCAAAGGCTATGACCTTTAAACCCAAAGTGCTGGCTTTCGAGCCCCATCGGGAGTTTCGCTGGCTTGGGAATTTGCTGTTTCCCGGCATTTTTGACGGCGAACACCGATTTGTGCTGGTCGATAATGCGAACGGGACCACCACCTTGCAGCACAGCGAACGTTTCAGCGGGCTGCTTATTGGGCTGTTGAATATGGAAAATACCAGAAATGGTTTTGAAGCCATGAACCGCAAACTGAAGGAACTGGCGGAACAGTCATAACCCATTCATTTACAAGCACATGAACCTGAATCAAATAACAGTACCATCACTAGACCTGTCAAAGTCGATCCCCTTTTACCAGGAGTTGGGCCTGAAACTGATTGTACAATTACAGCCGCATTATGCGCGCTTCGAGTGCCCGGTGGGCCAGGCCACTTTTTCGCTGCAACAGGTTGAAAAACGCCCCGAAGGCGATGGCATCCATGTATATTTTGAGTGCGAACACCTGGATGCATACGTCGACCAACTGATCAGCAAAGGTTTTCAGTTCGAGGAACTCCCCACCGACAAACCCTGGCTGTGGAGAGAAGCAAGGCTCAAAGATCCGGACGGGAACCAACTCATTCTGTACTACGCCGGCCACAACAGGCTGAACCCGCCATGGAGACTTTCAGATAGCGAGACTATTTAACCTCCTCGAAATCAATCTCTTGAGAGACTTTTTCTTGTTGCATAGTGCGTTGTTGCGGCACCGCACAACCTGCTGCTCCGCAACAGCCGATGTCGAAAATAGCCTGCAAGGCAAATATGCCGCCCAGCATCAGAATCAGCGCATCGTGCGTGCGGTTGAATTCAAAAACGGACCACACTGCGATGGCAGCCCGAAAAATGCGCATAAAATGCCAGTTGGAAAATAAAGTCGTCATCTCAATTAAAGTGTGAAGCAAATGTAAGGCCCTGCGGTTCCCGCCTTGTGTGACAAATATCACAGGGGCGGGAATTGTGTTTTTCACGGCTATGCAATCCCTGGATGAATTGTTTGTCTGTGTATTTTCATTTCACCAATTCAAACTTGAATCATGACCAAACACCTGTTGCTTTCTGCGCTTTTTTGTCTCACATTCGTTGGTTTGCAGGCACAAACCGATGAAAAGGCCCAAATCGAAACCCTCATCAAAGATTTTTATTTCGAAGGCTGGATGACGGGCGACACCGCCAAGGTGGGCAAAGCCATGCATGCCTCCTGCAAATTGAAATATTACCGAGATAATACTTTCACGGAGGTCAGCCGGGCAGATTACCTCTCCCGATTCAAACCCCGCGCCAAGGAGGCCGGCACCGAAGGCCGCATTATTTCACTGGATATTACGGGCAATATCGCGTCGGCCAAATGCGAACTGGAAACGCCCAAGGCAGTTTTTACCGATTATTTCAACTTGATCAAAACCGGTGATGGCTGGTCAATTGTCGACAAGGTGTCGACACGCAGGGATAAGTGATTGCGGAGAATAGCATTGAATTCAGCAAAGTGTTCCAAATTATATTGTTATGGGAAAATTACAGATCAAAAAACTTATTTTTGTATCCGTAACTTTTCAACACAGACAAAATGAAAACACTTTTCCCTTCTTTGCTCCTGCTTTGCTGGTTGCTGTCCCCATGCCTGGGAAATGCACAAACAAAACCTGCCCCGACTTACGGCAACAACGCCAAAACAGGTCGTTACTTCGCCACGAATGGAATCAAATTGTATTATGAAATCTACGGCCAGGGCCAACCACTGCTGCTGATTCACGGCAATGGTGGCTCTATCCGTGATTATCGGTACCAGATTCCTTACTTTTCAAAATACTACAAGGTAATTGCCGTCGACAGTCGCTCGCAAGGCAAATCGGTGGATACCAGCAGTGTGCTCAACTATGAAATGATGGCCGACGATTTTGCGGCCTTGCTGTCTCACCTCAAAATCGACTCTGCTTATGTGATCGGCTGGAGCGACGGTGGCATCAACGGCCTGTTGTTGGCGATCCGTCATCCAGAGAAAGTGAAAAAACTGGCTGTCACCGGGGCCAATCTGCACCCCGATACGTCCGTGATTTCACCGGACGGCACAGGTATGATTACGACAGAACTGGCTCGTCTGAAAGCCGGGCCGCAGGATGCCGCCACGCGCAATACCATCAAATTGCTGCATATGATGGAAGTGGAGCCGCATATTTCACACAGCGATTTGCACAGCATCCACTGCCCGGTTTTAGTGATGGGCGGTGATTTTGACGTCATCAGGCCCTCGCATACGCTGGAAATTTTTGAAAATATCCAGTAGGCATACCTGTGGATTTTTCCATCTGCCGGGCATGGTACGCCGCACCACTACAAAGAAGAATTCAACAAAAAAGTGCGGAATTTCTTCCGGCAACCTTATAAAAAGCCATCGTGGGTGGACTGGGATCCTTGAGAGGTATTCATTTCAGGTAACTATACCTAAGTACCAAGACCTAATTTCATTTTTCTTCAAAAATCAACAGTCCCTGTTCACAGGAAGACCGTTTTTAACATTTGAAAGTGCCCGAAAAATCAGAGTAGGGCTGCCAAGATGATTTTCAACCAATCCAAATCGAATATGCCACTTTCCATGACCAAATCCTTGTTCCTGATCATTGCTTTGGGCCTAAGCCTTTCATCTTACAACCTGCAGGCTCAGTGTACCATTTCTGTCAATGCAAACGTCAATGTTTCCCTTCCGCCCACTTGTTTGTACACCTTACCGGCTAGCGCCTTGTTGCACTCCGTCAATTGCCCTGGCGGAAATCTGGTAGCAGAAATTCTGCAGGGCGGCGTCTGGGTGCCCGCCAACCTCAATGCCTCGCATATCAATCAGAGCATCACGGCCCGCGTACGCGATACGAACAGCGGCACATACGCCGTGTGTACCATTCTGGTGCAAGACAAAACAGCGCCAGTTATCACGGGTTGTGCCAATATCACCGTCAATTGTGAAGATGCTTGCCAGCCTATTCTGGCGCCGACCATCAGTGATTGCAGTTCGGTGACCTCAACCCTGACTTCCTCCACAGAAAATCTGACTTGCGCATCGACGTACAGCCGGCGCATTACCCAGACGTATGTTGCAACGGATTTGTACAACAATTCATCTTCGTGTACGCGTACCATTCAATACGTGCGCCGCGCACCTACCACCGTCGTGTATCCTTCTAACATTACGCTGCAGGTAAGCGGTACCAATTGCGCCCCCTGGTGCAACAACGGTTCGGGACGCCCCTCTCCTACCCCTGCCAGCACCGGAACCGGGCAATTCGGCTCTCCGACGATTGATGGCAGCAGCATTTTCCCGGCCGTAAAAACACCCAGCACCTGCACTTCGCCCTGTGTGAGCGACGCCTGTCAGTTGACCGTCACCTATGCTGACGCAGTGGTCAATTTGTGCGGCACGAATCGCCGCATCGACCGCACCTGGCAGGTTTCGGCGGCTTGCGGAGCGCCGGCTGTCGCCAATTACTTGCAGCGGATCTGGATTTATACGGATGGCAACACAACCTGTGGCGCGGCTTGCGGCGTACCGTACAACCTGTCGCAAATGTATTCACCGCTGACAGGCACAACCACCTTTTTATGGTCGGTGCCAACCACCACCTGTGTCGTCAGATACGATATTCAGTATCGCCTGAAAGTGGGCGGTGTTTGGCAACCCTGGGTAACAGCCAGCCCGGGCACCAATTCCTACACGGCCACCCTCACAACTGGTTTGCAAGGCGAATGGACGGTCAGAACGCGTTGTAACGGCGTGAACTCGGCCTATGCGGCAGTAAAAACATTTACGACCGGCATTTCGAGCCTGGTTGCGGGCCCCGCCATCGACACGGAAGAAGACAATACCTTTCAAGGGGATTTTACGGACACGCCGGTTCTGTCGGTCTTTCCCAACCCGAGTCAGGGTTCCATGACCTTTGGTTTTAAAGAGCCTGTGGGTGAGGGCAGCACGTTCCAAATCACAGACCTGTACGGCCGCCTTGTGTATCAAACGCCATTGATGGAAGGTACCTTGTCCATGGACCTGGAAATGGGCAGCCAGCCGGCGGGTACATATATCGCCATGTGGAGCGCGCCCGGAGGTGAAAAAACAGTGACGCGGTTTGTTATTGCCCGGTAATTCCTCGCTCGCCTAAACTTACCCCGCAGGGTTACTCAGATCACCCTGCCCCATGACGACAATCATAATTTTGGGAAATAATGGCGATGCACTTTTGTGTCATCGATCACTTCCTAATGTATTGCTAGTCATGAAATTTGAATTCAATTTATCCATCAGCGAAATCGTGGTAACCTATGTCGTGATGATGGTTGTTATTTTTATTGCAGGATTCTCCGGCCACTGGGGACTGGCCATTGTGGGCCTGCCACTTTTCCTGCGCGGACTGATGGGCTGGTGCCCGATCAAAACCCTGCTGAACAGTCGGAAAGAAGCCTCCAACGTACAATCGATGGAGCAAACTTCGCACCGGGCAGCAGCGTGAGTGTTTTGGTGTTTTTGTGTTTTTGTGTTTTTGGGGTGCTTCGCTTTGGGCTTTTAAGTTTGGAAAACCATGCATGCTAATTATTTGCATGAAAAAAACGAATGCCAAAAGCAAAGCACCCCAAAAACACTAAAACCCTAAAACACAAAAACCCTAACTCCCCCGTCCATACGCTTCATAATCCTCCATCGTATCCACATCCATTGCGCCTTCTGGAAAGGACACCGTAGCCAGGTCGTCCAGGTGGGCGGAGAGTATTTTTTTGGCGCCTGCGTCGCCACTCAATTGCAGGAGTTTTTCCCGGTATTTCCCGGTAAAAAGAACGGGCGTACCCAGCGTATCGGCGTAGGCCGCCGCCACGATATTTTTGCCGCTTTTCTGCTGTGTTTCATACAGCGATTGAAAAAGTGCGGCCGTGACATACGGCTGGTCGCAAACGGCAATGATAATATGCTCTATTTCAGGGAAATGCGCGCCGAGGTACCGAACGCCGGCCATGATGCCCGTTCCTTTTCCATCTTCCCATAGTTCATTGTACACAATCTGTATGGCCCGGTCCTGGATGGATGCGGACACTTCTGCAGCATAGGCCCCGGTTACTACGACCACTTGTGAGGGCTGGGCCTCCAGCGCAACGTCGGTGATATGCTGGATAAATGTTTTGTTGCCAAATAGGAGTAGTTGCTTGATACCACTACCCAGTCGGGCCGAACGTCCAGCCGCCAGAATTACGATGCCTGTATTTTCCATGTTGAACAAAAAATGCAGGCAATGATAGGGACGAAAAAAAGCAGCGAGGGAAACTTTTTTGAAAATTCACCTTGTTTTGCACGCAAACAAATCGAAATATGACCATTTCTCAACACCTGGCTAAAAACCTCCGCGATGTGTACTTCGGGGGCAACTGGACGGCGTCAGACCTGAAAACCCAACTCAACGATGTGACCTGGCAACAGGCTACTACGCAGGTATTTGGGCTGAACACCATCGCCACACTCGTTTTTCACCTGAATTATTACGTCAAAGAGGTAACAAAAGTGCTTCAGGGACAGCCACTTACTGCCAGCGACAAGTTTGCGTTCACATATCCGCCTATTCAGAACAGGGAAGACTGGGAACGCCAACGCGACAGTATTTGGGCGGATGCCGAGGCTTTTGCCCAATTGATCGAACAACTGCCCGATGAAAAACTGTTGCAGGATTTTGCCGACCCAAAGTACGGGACGTATTATCGAAACCTCGCGGGTATTATCGAGCACATTCACTACCACCTGGGACAGATTGCGGTGGTGAAGAAGATTGTGAATACTTGAGTTTTAATGCTCCTGCACTACAGCCTTTCCAAAAAACAATGCCTCTGGCGCCGGGCGCGGAGTACCCAATGTCGTACCATCAGCATCGGTCACGGTCACGGTCAGCCTGTATTTTTCATAATTGCCATAGTCGGCGCAATCAATCGTGCGGGTTTCCTGAATACTGATTTTTGCCTTCCCTACAACAGCCGAACTCGGTGCGTTTTGAGGGTTTCCAGGTGGCTGCAAAACGACGCGGCTCTCCTGATCGGCCGTTTTTACTTTCAAGGTATATTGCACTGAACCGGCCCATACGCAGTCTACGTCGCAGGGACAACGGTATTCATTGGCATCTGCAAAGCATACCGACATATCGTACTGTGGATATTCGGCGCAGTCTTGCCAGGAGAGAATCGTCTCGCGGGCAGTCGTGGTATTGTCAGCGGCTTTTTCGGAAGCAGCGAAAGAATCGTCTTTGGTGCATGCATTGAGCGCAAATACACTGGCGAAAAGCGGGAACATTAATCGGAAGTTTTTCATGGCGTTTCAATATTTATCGGTGGATAATTCATTTTTGAAAATGTGACTGCATTCCACGAAAAAACACTGTTCCAGATCGCCTCCAAAACAAAATTGGGGTCATTTTCAGCCAAAACTGGCGAGAAAATGCCCCAATAAAAAAACGATACCTTGTTGAGGGGTTGAGGGGTTGAGAGGTTGAGAGGTTGAGAGGTTGAGGGGTTGAGAGGTTGAGGGTTGAGGGGTTGAGGGTTGAGAGGCTTCTCCTTGGTCTCATAGTCATGACCAAGAGAAAGCCCCTCAACCTCTCAACCTCTCAACCCTCAACCTCTCAACCCCTCAACCCCTCAACCTCCTCACTGCGCCTGCGCCTGTTTCGAATTATTCGACATATTCACGTCGGGGTTGACTACGCCTGCGTTTTTAGATTCCACCACCAATTTAAAGGTGGGCGGTTTTTGTTTGCCCTTGATATAGGTAGTGTAATAATTCATCGAAGTTTCCGCGCCGGAAACCATAATATTGAGCGACCGGGAGTCTACTTCCTGCCAGCCATTGCCATTTTTCAGGTACAGGCGCACCTTGAGCGGCGAGTTTCCGGGCATGTAAGGCAAGGTGCCGATATTTTTCGCCGTGGCCTTGATGGCTACGCCGATTTGCACATCTCCATTTGGAAAAACGAGGGCATCGGCAGGAAGAAACTGGATCGGGAGCGCAGCAGGATCGGCGCCCTCGGGCACATTTGATTTTATGATCTGTGCAAAAGAAGCAGCCGAAGCCACAAAAGTAAAAACGAAGAACAAGAGTACTTTTTTCATGTGTTGTGTAAATTGGAGGTGAATAATGGATGTTCCTACCTGTGTCGCACATCGAAAAAATGTACCCGGCAAACCGGATTTTTTTTCAAGAAGTCATTCATAATCAGGTTTCTGTATGCATTTTCATGAGCCAGAAATAATGAGAATCAAAAAAAACTAAACAAACGTTTGATTTTTTCTTCCCACCTACCCTACCTTTGCATCGCTTATGCAGGAACAGGTAATACATACAGAAAAGCAGGATAAACGCCAGCACTTGCTGGAAGTAGCCGAGCGGCTTTTTGCAGAGCAGGGTTACGAAGCCGTGTCGATTCGCCACCTGGCCAAGGAGGCCGATGTGAACATTGCGATGGTGAGTTATTACTTTGAATCGAAAGAAAAACTGTTTCGCACACTGCTGGAAAGCAAAATGCCCAAGACCCGAGCCATCCTGGAAGAATTGCTGGCTTCGGATATACCCTCCTGGGAAAAAATGTCGAAAGTGATCGATATGTACATCGACAAGTTTTTTGTAAACAGGGCATTTCATCGCATTATTATGCGGGAAATGTCGCTACAACAACGCCCGGAGCATGTTCAGTTGATTGCCGACAACTTTGCTCGCAATATGAAAATTATCCGGGGCATCATTGAAGAAGGCCAGGAAAAAGGGCAGTTCAGGTATGTTGATGCAGAACTTACCATCGCCAGTATGTTCGGTACCATTTCGACGGCTATCTACAACCACAAGTTGATGTGTATGCTGACGCAACAACCCGATTCCGAACTGGTGTATGGAGATGAATACCGCGAGCGATTTAAAAGACACATGAAATCTATGTTGCAGGCACACCTGCTGCTAAAAGCGGGCGGGTGATTTCTGTAGAAGAGAATATTGGTTGGGAACAGCGCCGTCGGGCGTTTTTTTTGACCTAAAAACTAAACAAACGTTTGATTTAAATATTTTTTTTGAAAATGACAAACCTTCTTGCCAAGACAACCCGCTTCAGTGTTGTGTTTGTGCTGTTGATGCTGTCTTCCGGCGTACAAGCACAGTCGGGCGAAGAGCGAACACTTACCCTGGATGAAGTGGTGCAACTCGGGCTTGCAAATAGCAAGCAGGTGCAAATTGCCAGCACTCGTGCTGACATCGCACAAACGAAAACCCGCCAGGCATTGGCTTCCACGGTACCGTCTCTGACCTATTCAGGTTCGTACTATCGTCTGAGCGACAACATCACTCCCTTCGAAACACCGCTGTTTACAATGCCGGTGTTGCTCAACCAGACCCTCAATCGTGTAAGCATCAGTGAGCCGGTGTTTACCGGATTGCGGGCACTGAACACCATCCGTGCCACTGAATTTCTGGAAAATGCCGCTCGTTTTGACCTGGAGCGCGACAAAAAAGAAGTGCAACTCAATGTGATTAGCGCCGCTATACAGGTGTACAAACTGGAAGAGGCGCTCAAAGTGGTACAGAGCAGCCTGCTGACCGCGCAAAACCGACTCAAAGACACACGCGCGCTGCAACAGCAGGGCATGGCGCTCGACAACGACGTGTTGAAAGCCGACTTTTCGCTGACGCAAATGGAAACGGCCCAGATCGAGACGACCAACAACCTCGCAGCAAGCCGCTTCGCCCTGAATACACTGCTGGGGCTTCCTGTCAATACCGTCGTACACATCGAGGCTGCCTCCATCGGCGCCGGCGCTGGCGCTGAAACACTGGAGTCGCTGCTCAATAACACTACCCAACGCGCTGATTATCAGGCGTCTACACAGCGGCTGCTTGCTTCCGAAAAACAACTCAAGGTAAGCAAGGGCGCCTACTTGCCACTGGTTAGCATTGGCGCAAATCTGTACACCAACAACCCCAATCAGCGCCAGTTCCCACTCGAAAACCGCTTCATCACTACCTGGGATGCGGGCATTCAGGTGTCATGGAACATTGGCAACCTCTACACCGGCCGGCACAACGTGCAGGAAGCCCGCCTCAATCTGACGCAATCTACCGTCCAGCGCGACCAGTTGCTCGATGCTGCCAATACTGATGTCAGCAACAATTACTTCGCCTGGCAAACAGCCCTGCAAAAAATTGCACAGTCGGAAAAATCTCTCACGCAGGCTACTGAAAATCAGCGCATTGTGCAACTCAGAAACAGCCAGCAATTGTCGACATTGACCGATCTGCTCGACGCCGACGCCCTGCTGCTGCAAGCCCGAATCAATCAGGTAAGCGCCAAAGCCGACGCTTCGCTGAGCCGGTTCAGGTTGCTGAGAAGCGCAGCGAGGCTTTAGAGGTGAGAGATGATAGATGATAGATGAGAGATGAGAATAAGAACAACTTTCCAAAATAAAAAAACGGTCGCACCATGGAAGCGCAACAAACAAAGAAAAACAGATTTTTACCATTTATACTGGGTGGCGTCCTGTTGGTAGCAGGGTACTACGGCTTCACAAAGGTTCGCTATATGCTGACCCATGAAGACACTGAAAACGCCTATCTGGAAGCCGACATCCTTTCGGTTTCGCCCAAAGTGCAGGGCTACATTTCCAAAGTGTATGTCAATGAAAACCAGTATGTTAAAGCAGGCGACACATTGTTTGTGCTCGACAACCGCGATTTTGTGCTGAAAGTAGCACAGGCGGAAGCCGCCCTGCACCAGTCGGAAGCGAATGTAGGTTTTGTAGCCGCCAATGCTTCCACTGCCGGCGCCAATGTAGGTACGGCGGAAGCCAACTATCGTGCATCCACGGCCGGCGTTGAAACCAGCGCCAGTTCGGTGCAGACTGCCCAGGCCAACGTGGAAGCCGCTCAGGCCAAAGCGTGGCAAATGAACCAGGATTTTCAGCGCTACGCTGCCCTATTGCCACAAAAAGCCGTTACCCAGCAACAATACGACGCCGCCAAGGCTGCCAAGGAAAATGCCGATGCCGCGCTCGCCGCTGCGCAAGGCCAACTGGAAACGACCAAACGCCAACTCGAAGTAAGCCGTCGCCAGTCGGAAGCCGGTAAAAGCCAGACGTCTTCCTACCAGACCCAGGCTGCTGCTGCCAACCGCAACATCAGCGTGGCACGCACCCTTGCCGAACAACGCCGACTGGATCTGGAGCAGGCGCAACTCAACCTTTCCTACACGGTCATCACTGCGCCTGTCAGCGGATTTATTGCCAAAAAA
The DNA here is from genome assembly GCA_020160935.1 of Bacteroidota bacterium. Classification (GTDB taxonomy): domain Bacteria; phylum Bacteroidota; class Bacteroidia; order Chitinophagales; family Saprospiraceae; genus M3007. Next base: position 43,541 of record JAIUPL010000016.1, read on the forward strand.
ACGGCGCAAGTAGGCCAACTCGCCAATATAGGCAGTCCGCTTTGTAGCCTGGTGAGCGATAAAAACATCTGGATTACAGCCAATTTCAAGGAAACACAGGTAGGTAAAATGCAAGCCGGACAGCCTGTTCAGGTAAAAGTCGACGCATATGAAGGCGCAACTTTTAATGGCAAAATCGAGGGCATTTCGCCTGCTACCGGCGCCAAATTCAGCCTGTTGCCGCCCGACAATGCCAGCGGCAACTTCGTGAAGGTTGTACAACGCATTCCGGTGCGGGTAGTGCTGACCGATGCACCCGACCCCGCGCGCCCTTTGCGTGCAGGTATGAGTGTGAAAGTGATTGTTCCGGAAAACTGATTTCAAAACGGGGTGTCTTTGCACACCCTCTTTTTGAAGTCTGATATAAAAACCCACTTACATGGCTACCGTTTCACGTTTTGCCCGTTTTTTCATTGTTCTCACCACTGTTTCCGCAGCAGTGATGGAACTGGTAGATACCTCTATCGTCAATGTAGCGCTGTCGCAAATGGCGGGTAGCCTGGGCGTCACGATCGAAGACGTTTCCTGGGTTATCACCTCCTATGCGATTGCCAATGTGATCATCATCCCGATGACCGGCTTTTTAGGCGCTTATTTTGGTCGCAAGAACTACTATGTCTTTTCCATGGTACTGTTTACTGTTGCCTCCTGGATGTGCGGCAATTCGACAGGATTATGGGAACTGGTTTTCTGGCGTTTTATACAGGGAATCGGCGGTGGCGCCCTGCTTTCCACCTCGCAAAGCATCCTTTTTGACGCTTTTGAACCCAAAGACCGCCCCATGGCCAGTGGTCTGTTTGGCATGGGTGTGGTACTCGGCCCTACGCTGGGCCCTACCATCGGCGGATATATCCTCGACAATGCCGAATGGCCGCTCATTTTTACCGTGAATATCCCGATTGGTATTGTAGCGACCTTTCTTTCCGTCTTGTTCGTAGAGAAAAAGCCCGGGGAAGGCGAGCAAAAAAAGGGATTTGTTATCGATTATACAGGAATTGCTCTTCTAGCCGTTGGTATCGGCTCGCTTCAATACGTACTGGAACGCGGCGAATCGGAAGACTGGTTTGCCAGTGAAGCCATCCGTGTTTTGTCGGTCACCGCACTGATCGGTGTAGTAGGGTTCATCTGGCGACAACTGACGACGCCACACCCGGTTGTCAACCTCAAGGTGATGGGCAATCGAACACTTGCGCTGACCACTGTTTTCACCTTCGTGATCGGGATCGGGCTTTTCACGTCCGTTTTTGTGTATCCGATTCTGGCACAACGTGTACTGGGGCTTACCCCGCTTGAAACAGGCCTCTCTTTGCTTCCGGCCACTGCCATCGGCGTGGTGATGATGCCCTTGATCGGCCGAAGAATGGCCTCGGGTGCTTCGCCTATTCCTTTTGTCATCATCGGTTTCTGTATCTTCATTGCATTCGGATGGATGGCGGCAGGGGTAAATGCGCAGGCTGGAAAATGGGATTTCTTCTGGCCCCTGGCTTTGCGCGCCGTTGGTATCAGTATGGTGCAATTACCACTCATCAACCAGGCTGTAGCGGGCTTGAAACCGCATGAATATCCTTCCGGTATTGCCCTGAACAACATGATTCGGCAGTTGGGCGGCGCATTCGGTATCGCCATTTCCAACAACTACATGGCCCGGCAATTTGCCCAGCACAAAGCCGATCTGGTCTCCAACGCCGTTCCGGGAAATCCGGCATTCGACGAACGCCTCAACATCATGGTGCAGGGCATGGTGAGCCGCACCGGCGCTGCCCTAAGCGATGCTACGGCCATGGCCTACAAACAACTCAACTTTGCCATCGAACGGCAGGCATATCTGCTTACCTACCTCGACACCTTCCGGCTGGTTTCCCTGTTTTTCGTAGTGGTTTTTCCACTCATTTTCTTCATCAAGATCAAAAAACAGGGCCCGCCAACGGAAGCCGCGAAGGCGGCAATGGAGGACGCTCATTAGAGAGGGTGAGAGAGTGAGAGAGTGAGAAGGTGAGAGAGTGAGAAGGTGAAAGGGGCCGCTCATTACCACCCCCAATAGCCCTGAAAGGGCGTACACAATAGCCCAGGGCAACGCCCTGGGAATATGGAATATGGAATATGGAATATACGCCACCGCCCTCAAGGCACAACAATACGAACCGTGTCGCGCCTTCCACCACCCTCGATTGAAACAAAATACACCCCTGAAGGCCGGTTTTGCACCTGAAATGAATGCCGAAGGGTGGTAGGAGGCAGTTTTTGTTCTTCCAGCACCTGGCCAAAAATATCAGACATCCGAAGCACAACGGGAACCGGTGCTCCGGCATGCGTCCACTGGACGTCAACCGTCTGGATAGCCAGGGTAGGCGATACCTGAAGACCGAATGCATGGTCAGGTTCTTGCGTTCCGACCAGGCAAATATTGTCAAAAACCAGTGTAGTATCATTGAGGAGCCAGAGGTACTGAACATCTTCACCGCCATTTTCGCATGCAACGCTCACCTTGTAATAGCCCTTGAAGCCCCGTACGAAATGTTCACCGTTGGCATCGGAAAAACCGGACTCGTTGGTCCACCACTCATCAAAAACCTGGGAAATAAATGCCTCGCCACTGGGCTTTAGCGACCAGTCTTCCCGAAAAATGGGTGCATTCGCCGTCCAATGCGCGCCATCCCAGAACCCCCACATCAGAAAACCCTTCATACTGGGATGGGCAAATGTGATGGTTAGAATATCGCGCATATACGCGGCCTGGGTCTGGGCAGGTACCAGTTTATCGATGTCGTACTCCGTCACTTTGGCTTCCAGACCATACGCATTCCAGAACTCGTCATAAATCTCCTTCACACGCGGAATACCCGTTGGAGACGCAGAAAAATGGCCCTGAAAACCCAGCCCGTCTATGGGAGCGCCCGCTGCCAGCAATTCATCTATCCGGCTGCGCCAGGTAGCAATACCGTTGGACGGCGAGTCGCCCTGCTCGATGGCGACATAATCATTGAGGTACCATTTGGGGGCGGTGGCCAGTGAATCGGCCTGTTTGAATATTTCCGGATACAATTCGCGGCCGGTAATGTAGCCGGGCGTGCCTGCAAAGTGATTGGCGTAGTCGTTGTTGGTGGTAATTTCATTCAGCACGTCCCAGTCGGTCATTTCATTGCCGATACCCGGGTAGGTCAAGATATCTTCGATATGCGCCCGCATGCGGTTTTTGATATAAGCGGGAGTGGCGCCGGCATTGATATCGGGCGGTGAGTAGTTCCAGCCGGGCCATACCAGGTTGTGGCCGCGCACACTGATACCGTGGTCGTGCAGCCATTGTACATCATCGGCAATTTCGGGCTGACTGCTGTACCAGTGTTGTTCCCAGCCAGGCCATTTCAGGTCGTTTTCAAACACGACCTCGTTGAAACCGTGGCCTTGTCCATCCAGGTCGAGCAGTTTTTGTTCGTACACAGGGTCATAACCATCGCCGCCATTGAATTTGCTGCTGATAACGGCTGTACCGAATTTGAAGTCATGCTGCAGCATTTCCACCTTCACCACAGTATTCGGGGCAGGCTGGCCGTTGGTTTTTTTCACTTCAACTGTCAGATTTGCCTTTCTGATTTGATCGATACTGGCAGCCGCCTCGGCGCGCCAGGGCGCATCTGATTCCATCCCTGGATATGAATCATTTTGCAGAAATACGGGCAACTGGCTGAAAAACACCGTGTTTTTGTAATTGAGGCAAGCAGCACCACCCACTTCAATGGTTTGGTTGTTGAATGCCAGGTGCAGGCCGATATTGAGCGCACCGGCAGCGTAGGCAGCCTGCGACTGAAATGGTACGGCAAACAGACGCCATTCTTGTTTGACATTCACTGTTGCAAATGCCTCTTTGAAATAAGTGACGTTGTTTTCTGCAAAAATATTCACTTTCCCCTCGGCGCCTTCACTGCGCAACCAGATCATAATCAAACACTTATCACCCGAAGCGATATTCGTCGAACTGATATACAAATGCCCGGCATCCCAGGGATTGGCCTGCTGTGTGACCACCCGTCGGCGCGCCTGTGTGAAAGGTTGGCCCACAACGGTGATATTGCTGGTAGAGCCACCATAGTTGATAGCCCCTGACAGCGTTGCCGTTTCGGTATTGGGCAACACCCATTGCTGGGGAGCAGGCAGGCTGTAGTTGTTTTGCAGAAATGTATCGAGGTAAGTATGGTATGCATCTTGCGCCTGAAGCAGGTGAACAGATACCAGAAATGTAAACAGGAGGTATTTCATATCGGGACAGGGATTTTTTTAGGAAACGAAATACAGGTGAAAGCACATTATTTCAGTCGCAGGATATTCCCCTGGTGGTAGCATGAACGGCACCGCGGCTCGTACTGTTCTTTTTCACCCAGCAGCACGACGGAATCGCCTTCAGCCAGTCGGTAGGAATGTGTGGCCAGGTTGCCGCAATGTACACAAATAGCGTGTACTTTGGTTACGTACTCGGCGGTAGCAAGCAAGGCAGGCATTGGGCCGAAGGGTACCCCTCTGTAATCCATGTCAAGTCCGGCAGCAATAACGCGCACCCCGCGGAGCGCCAGTTGCTGGCACACTTCAGGCAGTTCATCATCAAAAAACTGGGCCTCATCAATGCCCACCACCGTCACGTCTTCACTGATTTTGAGGAGTTTGGAGGAATGATCCACAGGAATGGCCAGCACGGAAGTGGTGTCGTGCGAAACAATCGACACTTCATCGTAGCGGGTATCGATGCGGGGTTTGAAAACTTCTACCCGCATTTCAGCAATTTTCGCCCGTTTCAGGCGTCGGATGAGTTCTTCGGTTTTACCGGAAAACATGCAGCCGCAAACAACTTCTATCCAGCCGCTGCGCTGGCCTTTAAAATGTGGTTCGAGAAACATGGCAAACGTGCATTTTGGCGCTGCCTAATTTTATTTTGCATTTTAAACAACTGATTATCAGTGCCTTAAAATAAAAAACAAAATAAGAACAGGGATTTATGGCAGTAATTCTTGAAATTCGCCGGTGAAAATAGACAGAACTACCCTCCTCTGACAAATGGATTTACATAAAACGAAAATTTACCTGGACAAACTGAGTCGCGAATACGCTCGCATGAGCAAAGACCCGGACAACATTGCCCGCATTGATGTCGATATTATGGCATCTTATGTGCGTGAATTGTACGATGCTGTTCTGACCGATGCGGTGACAGCGCCGCCCAAAACGGAGCCGGCGCCGGTTCGCAAACCCGTTGTGTCCAAACCTGCCGTCATCGACGAACCGCCTGTGCCCACACCGGCCCAGCCGGTTGTACAGGCGCCGCCACCGCCGCCACCTCCTCCTCCGCCGCCGCCGGTTTTCGAGCAGGCTGCGCCACCGCCACCGCCCGTGGTGGAGGAAACGCCAGCGCCTGCAGCGCCGCCTGTCGTGGTGGAGCCACAACCACAACCCGTCGTGTCATCGCAAAGCACCGAACCGGTTCCGGCAGGTATGGAAGTGCTGTTTGAAGAACGTCAGGCCAAGGAACTGTCGGACAAACTGTCGGAACTGCCGATTGCTGATCTGAAAAAAGCCATTGCTCTGAACGACCGCCTGTTGCTGACGCGCGAATTGTTTGCAGGCGACGGACAAGCGTTTGAGGCGGCCATTGCTACCCTCAATGGATTTACCCATTTCCCGGAGGCAAAAAACTACCTGATCGACAACTGCGTGATTCGCTACGGCTGGCTCGATAAAAAACGACTGGAAGAAGCCAAACACTTTGTGCGGCTGATTCGGAGAAGATATAAGTGAGTTTTTTTGGGGTTGATAGGGTTGATGAGGTTGATAAGTGTTGATGAGGGTTGATGAGGGTTGATGAGGGTTGATATTTAGCCGCTCTATGAGGTAAAAATTATTCCTGCCCGAGCGGCTAAATATCAACCCTCATCAACCTTTATCAACACTTATCAACCTCATCAACCCTATCAACCTCATCAACCCTATCAACCTCATCAACCCTATCAACCTCATCAACCCTATCAACCCTCATCAACACTTATCAACCCTCATCAACCCTATCAACCTTCAACATCGATTTTTCTAAAAATAAACAATACAAACAATGAGTGCAATCCGTGAAGTAATTGCTCGTGAAATTCTCGACAGCCGGGGCAATCCTACTATCGAGGCTGAGGTGTGGACGGAAACTGGTTTTATGGGTCGTGCAGCCGTGCCAAGCGGCGCCAGTACCGGCGTACACGAGGCAGTTGAATTACGCGACGGCGACGCCGATCGCTACCTCGGGAAAGGCGTACAGCAAGCCGTAAAGAATGTGGAAAAACAGATCCGCGCAGAGTTGATCGGCCAGGAAGTAACCGAACAGATCAAGATCGACCGCTTGATGATCGACCTCGACGGCACCCGCAATAAAAGCAAACTCGGCGCCAATGCCATCCTGGCTGTCAGCCTGGCCGTGGCCCGCGCTGCAGCCGAAGAACTGGGTCAGCCGCTGTATCGCTACCTGGGCGGCGTGAACGCCCACGTGCTGCCTGTGCCCATGATGAACATCCTGAATGGTGGTGCGCATGCCGACAATGGCATTGATTTTCAGGAATTTATGATCATGCCAGTAGGCGCCAATTCGTTCCGCGAAGGCCTGCGCATGGGCGTGGAAATTTTCCACAACCTGAAAAGCGTGTTGAAAAGCAAGGGCTACGCTACCAACGTAGGTGATGAAGGAGGCTTCGCACCCGGCATCAAAAACAACGAAGAAGCCATTCAAATGGTGATGACGGCTATCGAAAAAGCAGGCTACCGTCCGCTGGAAGATATCGTAATCGCGCTGGATGCTGCGGCTTCAGAATTTTACGATGCTGACAAAGGTGAATACGTTTTCAAAAAATCCAGCGGCGACCGCTATTCCTCCGCCGATATGGTGGCATTCTGGAAAGACTGGTGCAACCGCTACCCGATCTGCTCCATCGAAGACGGTTTTGCAGAAGACGACTGGGCCGGCTGGAAATTGCAGACGGAGACCCTTGGCCACCGCATCCAACTCGTGGGCGACGACCTGTTCGTGACCAATGTAGAGCGCCTGCAACGCGGTATCGACGAAAAAGTAGCCAACTCTATCCTGATTAAAGTAAATCAGATCGGTTCGCTGACCGAAACCATCGAATCCGTACAACTGGCCACGCGCCACGCCTACACATCGGTCATCAGCCACCGTTCCGGCGAAACGGAAGATACTACCATTGCCGACCTGGCTGTAGCGCTCAATACCGGACAGATCAAAACCGGCTCGGCTTCCCGCTCGGACCGGATCGCCAAATACAATCAGTTGCTCCGCATCGAAGAGGAACTGGGCGATGCTGCAACGTATTTGGGTAAGTCGATTTTTGGACTTTGATTCTTTTTTGTGTGTTTTGAAGGCCTCACCCCCCGGCCCCCTCTCCAACGGAGAGGGGGAGCGAGTACCCTTGGCTTTTTCAACAGTGAAGCCAAGCGGGAAGTCACCCCCTCTCCGTTGGAGAGGGGGCCGGGGGGTGAGGCCTCTAAAACCCCATAAATTCACCATTCATTCCCCGGATACGTCCTTTGCAAATGCTGCATTTCTGCCAGCATATACCCCAGGTATTCTGTGTGGACGCCGGTTTTCCCGCCTTTTTGCATCCAGCCTTCGGCCGGCATTTTGAGCGTTGCTTCTTCCAGCACTTCGGCCACCTTTTTTTGCCACAAGGGTTTGATTGTGAGCAAGTTGTATCCTACGCCGGATTCTGCTGCCCACAGGTCGGCTTCTGATGGAGTAGTCAGTTCGCCTGTAAAAGGCCAGAGTTCATCCACCGCCTTTTGAATTTTTTGTCGGCTCAGTTCGGTACCATCCCCCAGGCGCATCATCCATTCGGATGAAAAACGCAGGTGATAAGTCACTTCCTTGAGCGATTTTTCGGCAATGGCCGCCAGTTGCGGGTCCTTGCTTTGGAGCAAGGCCTGATAATGGTAATAGTGCCAGGTATCAAAAAAGAATTGCCGGGCCATGGTAAATGCCCAGTCGGTATTGGGCTGTTCTACCAGCAGCACATTCCGGTATTGCTGTTCCGAGCGGAAATAGGCCAGCGCGTCTTCGCCACGTCCTTCGCCTTCCACTTCGCCTGCATGGGTCAGCAACATACGCGCCTGCCCGAGCAGATCAAGCGCGATATTGGTCAGGGCAATGTCCTGTTCGAGTACGGGGCCGTGCCCGCACCATTCGCCCAGGCGCTGGGAAAGTACCAGGGCGTTGTCGCCCAGTTGCAAGAGATATTGAAAATGTGGAGTGTTCATGATAATAAGAGTCCTGAGTACTAGTCCTAAGTCCTGAGTCCTAAGTCCTAAGTCCGTAGCGTACACCTGATTACTCTTTAGCATTCATTTATCTAAATATAAAGGGTAATCAGGTGTACACTACGGACTTAGGACTCAGGACTTAAGACTCAGGACTCACATATGTTTTACCGCATCCGGCAGGTCATAAAAAGTAGGGTGCCGATACACCTTGTCATTAGCAGGGTCGAAAAATGCCTCGGCATCTTCGGTCGAAGCGTGGATATGTGCCGACTCGACGACCCAAATACTGACGCCTTCATTGCGGCGGGTGTACACATCGCGGGCATTTTCAATGGCCATTTGCGCATCGGCTGCATGCAGGCTGCCAACGTGCTTATGGCTAAGACCTTGTTTGGAACGGATAAATACTTCCCATAGCGGCCATTCGTTCATAGAGGTGAGAGGTGAGAGGTGAGAGAGGTGAGAGAGGACCAGGTGGTGAAGCAGGCCGATCTCCGGTTTATTTAGTTGTGCATTATGAATAAAACCGACATTTCAGCGGGCAGCAAAATGACGAGTTGTACGTTGAAACACGGATTGAAACACAGATTGAAACACGGATTACACAGATAGAAGTGCGGATTACACGGATTTTGCGTAGAGTACACAGATTGCAACCTGAATCGAGGGCAAAATTACATCCATATTTGTGCAATCCACATCTATCTGATAAAATCCGTACACTCTACGCAAAATCTGTGTAATCCGCACTTGTATCCGTGTAATCTGTGTTTCAATCTGTGTAATCCGTGTTTCAATGTACTTTTGCACCCATCTTTGATCTACCATTATACACAAAACCTTGACTATGAAATTAAAATGCGTTTTTACCCTGTTCCTGGCGTTTGCTTCCCTGACCATGCAGGCGCAATTGCGCTACGGCTTTAAAACAGGTCTGAATTTCGCGACGATAAAAGGCGATTCCGAACTGGGTCCGAATGGCAACAGTCTTGAAACCTGGAACAATGCAACCGGATTCCAGATTGGTATCACGCTGGGCTATCCGATAACGGACCATTTTGGCGTGCGTGGCGAACTGATGTATTCCAAAAAGGGCGCGAAATACATCTTTGATGGCCCTTCTTACAAGTTTTTCCGCAACAGTACCACTACCAAATTTACCACCGGAAATGCAAAATACCTGATCAACATCACCAATTCGTACCTCGATATCCCGATCATGGCTTACGGCCGTTTGGGCGATTTCGAATTTTCAGGCGGTGTATACGGCGCCCTGCTGCTGCAATCCACCGGCGAAGGCGCGCTTACCTATTCCAATGCCATTTCTGTTGTTCCGCCCAACAATCCGGTAGCCGAACTGAAAGTAAATCTCTCCCACAACTACCGACGCGATGATCCGGGCGAGGGCGAGGGCACCGAAATCGTGAGCGTGCAGGTAGATGCTGCCAAAATCGATGTAGCCAAAACCCAGGGCGCCTATTACGACTACACGGAAGACCGCGGCAGTCTGTACAACTCCTTCGACTACGGACTCGTGGGTGGCGTGTCGTACTACCTCGGCAAAGCACTGTACCTCAGTGCGCGGGTGCAGTACGGACTGGCCGACCTGACGAACAACAAGGCAGACCTGTCGAAAGCATCGGTGAACGACGACCTGACCTTCAAATACCGCGATGACAAAGACCACAATTTTGTCATTCAGGCTTCCGTTGGCTTTAGTTTTTGATGTATACGGCCAGGTGGCATAGTTTTTTTGCCGCAAATGGAAAATTCGCACCATAATGCTCCATAAACTGTTATCAAACATGCTTCCTTCAATCAGGCCCTTTTCATAACGTTTTACCCTTTCTCAAATGCAACGCAAAACCGTTTTCCGACTGCTGCTGCTCCTGCTTGTGACGGCAAATATCTGGTCGGCCTGCAAAAAATCCGATTTCGACAACCTGGATCTGGCAGATCACAACGCTGAATTTGCCTTTCCGCTTTTCACCACTACCCTGACGCTGGACGACCTGCTGTTCAAGGTGCTGAACGACACCCTGTCGGGCGATACGCTGTTTATTAATCCCGACAACACCATGACGCTGTATTACTCGGGAGATGTGTCGGAAAAACCGGCTACCGACATCTTTGCCACTTTCCCAAGTGGTCCGGCGCCGATCCCGGATACGGTGTACCAGTACCCCTTCAATTCGCCCGATGGCGTAACGATTCGGGATGCCCTGTTTAAAACCGGCACCACCAACCTGGTTATTTTTAACAACACCGGACAGACACTGACGGGCAAGTTTTATGTCGATCAGATTACCAAAAACGGTCAGAAAATGACCATCCCGCTTACGGTACCCCACAATCCTACTTTCCCGTATTCCTCTCCGCTGTTCGACATGAGCGGCTGGCGGGCCGAGTCCGACAACAACGAACTGACCTTCCACTACGAACTGTACACACCCAGCGGCGAACGGGTGAAAATTCCGGAAGTGGCTCCTGGCATCTCTGGCGTACTGGTCGTGTTCCAAAACCTGACCCTCTCGTACCTGGAAGGCTACTGGGGTTATTCCACCTATCCGCTCACCCGCGACACCATCGAAATCGACATCAACCAGACCAGTCTCGACGGCGGCGTAACGGTTAAAAATCCGAAAGTGACTATGGTGGTATCTAATTCATGGGGTTTCCCGACGCGTGGATACGTCAAATACCTGAGTTTTATCGGGCAGAACGGGCAGGAAATACCGCTTGAAACTACAGCATTTAACAACGACAGCATCGATTTTGCGTACCCGACCTATCCCAATGAAATCGGTCAGACCAAGGTAACAAAGGTGGTGCTGGATGAAAACAACTCCAACATTGCCAGCATTTTCAATGCACAACCGACTCGCCTGATTTACGAGGTGGAAGGTATCAGCAATGCCCAGCATGATCCCTCGATCATTGGTTTCCTGACCGACACCAGCACGATCAAACTCGGCGTGCAGGTGGAACTGCTGCTGGAAGGTACAGCCAAAAATTTTGGTGCGGAACAGGAAATGGATCTCCAGTTTGGCGATTATGGCACCCTCGACACCTCCAAAATCGAATCGGTGGAATTCAAACTGGTGACAGAAAACGGCACGCCGATTTCAGCCGACATGCAGATTGTTTTCCTGGATGAAGCCGGGCAGGCGATCGACTCTCTGTTTACCGACGGCGCGCGGGCTATTATGCAGTCGGCGCCTGTGGCAAATGGCATCGCTACCGGCAGCACGCGGCAGGAGAACTTCATCCAGATGGGCGCCACTCGCTTCGACCGCATTCGCCAGACCAAAAAAGCCATTCTGAAAACATCCTTTACTACTGCGGAAAATGGCACCGTGCCGGTAAAATTGCTGGCCACCAATGCAGCCGTCGTAAAAATGGGCATTAAAGTGAAAACGAGGTATTAATTCCCCATCCACCGCTCAAAAAATAGAAAAACAATGAACCTGAAACATATTGCTGCCGCCTTGCTGCTCACCCTGCCAGCGGCGGCCACCTTCGCACAACAGGAGATGATGCTGAACGCCGTGCCCAATCTCTGGCATAGCAACACCTCCACCAATCCGGCATTTTTCCCGGAAAAAAAGCATGTAGTCATCGGCCTGCCGGCATTCGGCATCGATGCAGCACATTCCGGCGACGTTACCTATAAGGATATTTTTAGAAAAGACGGCGACCGCACGGTTGTTGATTTTGGGAATGCCATCAGCAAACTAGACCCTGAAAATGACCTGGAATTCGACCAGCGCATCGAAACGGTGTCATTCGGATTCCGCTCGCCCAACGACAAATGGGGCTTTCAGGTAGGCCACGCCATTGCTTTTTCCGGCGTCATCACCTACCCCAAGGCCTTGCCCGAATTGCTCTGGAACGGCAATGCTTCCTACATCGGCCAAACGGTGGAGATCGGCGTACAAGCCGATGTGGCCGACTGGCATGAGTGGAGCGTGGGCGCTATGCGTCAGTTTGGCCCACTCAACGTAGGCGCACGGGTGAAACTTCTGACTGGCATCAGCGCCCTGCGCACCGACGATAACCGGCACAGCATGTCGATTTATACCGACCCCGATATTTACCAGTTGACGCTGAAAACGGATTATGCGTTTTACTCGTCTTCCATCATTTCGGCCATCGACACGGCCGATCTCGGGTTTGATATTACGCTGGATGCCCTGGGCAACAAACTGCGCTCCAAAAACAACGGCCTGGCATTCGACCTGGGCGGTGTACTGGAACTCGGCGACCGCCTGACCCTGAATGCCAGCGTGATCAACCTCGGTGGCGCCATTCATTTCAAAAACAACGCGCGCTATTTCCAAAGCAAGGCCGAATACCAGTACACCGGCAGCGTGATCCCGGGTGAAGACATCATCAACGGCTCCGACGACATCGATTTCGATACAAAACTGGATACGCTGAACGATATTTTCCGCTTTACCCAGACGCCTTCCGAGGCGCTGGAAGCACAAGCCCCCCTGCGCATTTATGCCGGTGGCGCTTTCGAACTGACCAAACACTGGTCGGTAGGGCTCACCGTTTTTCACCAGAAAAAAGACCGTAAAAGCAACACCGCCGTCGGCGCCAATGTGCGCTGGCTGCCCCTGCGCTGGCTGTCACTGGGCGCCATGTACAGCGTCAACGACCGCTCGGCCGCCAACCTGGGTTTCCATCTGGCTGTCACGCCCGGGCCTGTACAGTTCTACTTCCTGTCTGATAACCTGCTGAATGCTTTTACCCTGAAAAGTTCGTCGGCCGCCAATTTGCGGGCGGGACTGGCGATGGCTTTTTGAGTCCTGACTCTATAGTCCTGAGTCCACAGTCCTAAGTCCTGAGTCTGTAGAGTACACCTGATTACCCTTGGTTTTTCCAATAACTACAGCCAAGTATAATCAGGCGTACTCTACAGACTCAGGACTCAGGACTGTGGACTCAGGACTTTATACTTACAACACATGACGCTGGACGCATTCAAATCCCATCTCCCCCATTCGGCCACACCGACGCTGCTGGCAGTGAGCGGAGGGCTGGATTCTGTGGTGATGGCGCACTTGTTTCATATGGCAGGACAGGCCTTTGCTGTGGCGCACTGTCAGTTTCAGTTGCGCGGAACGGAGTCGGAAGAAGATGCGGCATTTGTACAGCAGTTGGCGGAAGCATACGGCGTACCTTTTTTTGTCAGGCATTTTGAAACGAAGGAATACGCCACACAGCAAGGCCTATCTACACAGGTGGCGGCTCGGGAACTGCGGTATGCGTGGTTTTCAGAATTGTGTGCTACACATGGATTCGAGTATATAGCCACGGCGCACCACCTCAACGACTCGGTAGAAACCATGCTCCTGCACCTGGCGCGGGGCACGGGCATCCGCGGGCTGCGGGGCATTCCGATTCGGAACGGACCGGTGATTCGGCCGCTGTTGTTCACTACAAGGGCTGAAATACTGGCATTTGCACAGGAACACGGTCTCCCCTGGCGGGAAGACAGCAGCAATGCCAGCGATGCTTACACCCGCAATGTGATTCGCCACCGCCTCGTGCCGTTAATGGAAGAAATCAATCCCCGATTCATTCTATCTGCCGCAGAAACCATGGCGCGACTGGCAGAAACCGAACACATCCAGCAGGCGCTCCTGCAACAATGGTGGCAGGAAAAAAGCCGGACAGCGCAGGATGGTGTGCAACGCATTGGCAAACAAGAGGTGCTGCACATGCCCCACCCCGAGCATGTTTTGTTCCTGCTACTGGAAGAAAAAGGGTTTTCACCCGAACAATGCAGGCAACTGGCTGCGGGGCTGCACGGCGAGCCCGGACTTGAGGTAAAAACGGAAACCCACCAGGCACTGATCGACCGGAATGATCTGATTATCAGTCCTTTGCAAGCCGTCCTGCCGTCCCTGTATATTCAAGCCGACGATCTGATGCTGCGCCTGCCCGACGGTCGTACGCTGATGCTGATGCCCGGCGGCGCTACCCCACCCTACCCCGACGGGCAAACAGCCATTGTGGTGGATTCGGAAAAACTGGTGTTTCCTTTGCAGTTGCGTACCTGGACGCCCGGCGATGTGTTTCAGCCGTTTGGCATGGGCGGACAGGCGCAGAAGTTGCAAGATTTTTTTACCAACCGAAAACTGTCGCGCCTGGAGAAAGACCGTACCTGGCTACTACTGAACGGCGACGGCGCTATTATTTGGGTGGTCGGGTTTCGCTTGGATGAACGTTTTAAGGTCGTCCCCAGAACAGATAAAATATTGAAAATGAGCATTTTGTAACAAATGCAATTTGCTTGGAAATTTTCAGGATAAGGTGTTCGGCTTCGCCTCACAATTGGTTTTAGGTCTTGGATTTTGCGGATCAGGCGGATAATGCGGATTTTTTGATTTTTCCGCGATTGGCAGGATTTTATCCATAAAAAATCAATAAAAGTGGCCGAAAGGCCACAAAAAATCAGCATTATCCGCCTAATCCGCAAAATCCAAGACCTAAAACCAATTGTGAGGCGAAGCCGAACACTTATCCTAAAAATTTCCAATCGAAGCCTAAACCCCTACCCCATCCCAAAAATAACGGAAAGACTCAAGACATATTCATGAAGTCACTGCTTACATTTCCCTTGCGGCTGGGCATTTTCTGGCTGCTTTTTTTTGCTGTTTTCCGACTGTGGTTCGTATTGTGGTTTCGGGCCGAATGGTCGCCGCAAGCCCCCTGGTCGGCATGGTCTTCCTTCTGGCATGCCCAGCCGCTCGACCTGAGTATGGCGGGATATCTGTTGCTTGTTCCAGTGGTGCTGTGGTTTTTGGGAATACTTGTTGGGAAAGCCGGCTATCGGTATTTCAACGCATTGATTTCGGGGTTTAATTTCCTGCTAATCGCTGTGCTCGTATTCATTTTTGGCGCCAATATTTTCATCTACGAAGAATGGCACACCCTGCTCAACCACCGGGCGGTGGAGTACATTTCCACCCCGCGCGCGCTGCTCGATTCCATGTCGGGCGGGTTTAAACTACTGGCAATCGGGCTGTTCGTATTAGGGGTATGGTTGTTGTGGAAAGGATATAAATGGGTGGTTGGCAAGGATTTATACCCGGAAAACACCTCGCGCTGGGGCTTTCTGGCACTGCCTGTCTGGGTAGCCCTGATCGGCCTGGCTATCCGTGGCGGGCTCGGCGTAATGCCCATCAATGAAAGCGCGGTGTATTACTCGGTGCATCCGTTCAACAACCACGCAGCCACCAATACCGCCTGGTACCTGGCGCACAGCCAACTGGAAACGCGCTCGACGCAGAACCATTACCGGTTTATGTCGAATGAAGAAGCAACCCGGCATTTGCAGGAATTGTATCCTGAAGGCTGTTTTAAAGGCCCAATTACGCCCCTTTCTGCGGCCTCCGACAGTACCCGCCTGAATGTCGTTTTTATCATCATGGAAAGTATGACGGCGCAGGTGGTGGAAGAACTGGGCGGTGAAAAAGGGGTATGCCCAACCTTGAGCGGACTCATTCGCGACGGCGTTCTGTTTGAAAATATCTATGGCAGCGGCTACCGCACCGACCAGGGAATTGTGTCGGTGCTGGGCGGCTACCCGGCACAGCCCGATCAGTCGATCGTGTTGCTGTCTGACAAAGCGGAGAAGATCAATTCCCTGCCCAAAATCCTGTACGAGCAAGGCTATTCCACGGCGTTTTTCTACGGCGGCGAACTCACTTTCGCCAATATCGGGGTGTGGCTGCGCAACCAGAAATTCGAAGTCATACGCTCCGAACCCGATTTCCCGGCATCCGACAAAACACAGCGCTGGGGCGTCGACGACGATCGGCTTTTGCAACACAGTATTCAGGAAATCAATCAGTTAAAACCGCCGTTTCTGGCAACGGCCATGACGCTCAGCCTGCACCCGCCTTTCGATGTGCCGTATCACAGCCGCTGGGAAAACGGGCCGGAAGAGCGCGACAAATTCCTGCACAGCGCGGCGTTTGCTGATTATGCCATCGGCAAGTTTTTTGAGTCGGCACGCCAACAACCCTGGTACAACAATACGCTGTTTGTGCTGGTTGCCGACCACGGCGCTTCGCATCCGGGCGAAGTGGGTATGGACGACCCGAAATCGCGACATATTCCGCTGATTTTGTATGGCAAACCCATCAGTAAAGAATGGCAAGGAAAACGGTTTTCGGTGTTTGGTAACCACCACGATATTCCAGCCACGGTGCTGCCATGGCTGTCGAAACATCCAATAAATACCGCATTCCCCTGGAGTCGCAACCTGTTTTCGCAGGAAATGATGGTCAAAAATCCTGCCCCTGATCAAAAGTGTGCCGGTGATTTTGCCTATTACACCAATGAAAACGGCCTCGGCTGGGTCAATCGCCAGGGCGCGGGCTTCTACTATTTCAACAGCCAGGAATGGCGCTGGTGGCGGCCATCGCTCGATTCGAGCAGCCAGACACAGGCGAAAGCGTATTTGCAGATGCTGTATGAGGATTTTTTGAGCAAATGAGTTTGGGAGTTATGAGTTATGAGTTATGAGTTTTACTCACTTTGCTATCGGCTACTCTCGTTAAGAAGCCGATAGCAAAGTGAGTAAAACTCATAACTCATAACTCATAACTCATAACTCCATTCACTACCTTTGCAAAAAACGTAACCATTAACGCTCCACATTCAATTCCTTTTTACAATCTGATGAGACGAGAAATCCACAACTGGTACAGCCCTCGGCTGAACAAAAACATGGAAATTGCCATGTACGGTCATTTCGGATTTAGCCTGTTGTTGCTGCCGACTGCTGCCGCCGATTACCTTGAATATGAGCGTTTTCACCTCATTTCTGCTATTGAGCCGCTGATTGAAGCAGGCAAGGTTAAAGTGTTCAGTATCAACAGCATCAATTCCGAAGCCTGGCTGAACAACCGCATGGACCCGCGCCACAAGGCCATCCGCCACCAGCAATTCAACGGCTATGTAGAAAACGAGGTAGTACCGTTTATCAAAATGCACACCAGCGATTCCACGCCAATCATTACCAGCGGCGCTTCACTGGGCGCACTGCACGCCGCCAACCTGTTTTTCCGCCGCCCCGACCTGTTTGCCGGCACCATTGCCATGTCGGGACTGTACGATCTGACGTCCTATACCAAAGGCTATTTCGACGAGGATGTGTATTTCAACTCTCCTTGCCACTACCTGCCGAATCTGACTGACCACGCAACTCTGGAACGCCTGCGCGCCAGCGGCCACATCCATATCATGACCGGCTCGGGTGATTACGAAGACCCCGAAGGTTCGCGCCGCCTCGCAGGCATTCTGGCCGGCAAGGGCGTAGGCTGCGACCTCGATGTCTGGGGCCCTGATATGCGCCACGACTGGCCTACCTGGCGGGCAATGCTGCCGTATGTGCTGGATCAGAAGTTTTGAGGAGGTTGAGGAGTTGAGAGGTTGAGGAGTTGAGAGGTTGAGGAGTTGAGGGGTTAAGGGGAGGATGTTTTTTTCTGTTTTTGATGTTTTTCCAATTGAGAACGTCGAAGTGCATTTATTTTTTTGGAAACATCTTCAATAATAGGGCGAATCTGTTGCAATTCTATTTGATTAATATAGTGTAAGTCGACAGCCACAATGAGGAGATTTAACACCTCCATGAGGCTGCCGTATGCAATCTCAGAAAATCGCGCCTGTTCTTTACCTTTCATTCTGGCACTTCCTTCCGCAATGTTGTTGGTAACAGAAATGCTGGCCCGACGAATTTGTGACACAAGTCCAAATTTTTCATCGTCTGGCAGTCTTTTTGAAATGTTGTAAACATGTTTGTTTAACGTCCGTCCGCATTGCCAGACATTCAATTTTTCAAATGGATAAGCGTGCATGATCTTGATTGATTATTTTAATAATAAATCAAATATACATTGCTTTGTGCACTCGCAAGTATTAAGTTGAGAAGGCTGTGGGGTTGAGAGGGTTGAGATGGTTGAGGGGTTGAGATGGTTGAGGGGTTGAGAAGGCTGTGGGGTTGAGATAGTTGAGGGGTTGAGATGGTTGAGGGGTTGAGATGGTTGAGAGGTTGAGATTCGGCCACACTAATCGGCCAAAGACACTTTTCCTTCTCTAAACCCTCTCAACTCTTCAACTCACTCAACTCCTCAACCCTCCCAACCCCTCAACTCCTCAACCTCTCAACCCTTCAACTCACTCAACTCCTCAACCCTCTCAACCCCTCAACCCTCTCAACCCTCTCAACTCCCTCAACCCTCTCAACCCCTCAACCCTCCCAACCCCTCAACCCCCTCAACCCTCTCAACCTCTCAACCCCTCAACCTCTCAACCTCTCAACTCAACCACCTTGTCCAAGCATATCCTCCTCCCGCTCCTCATGTTCAGCGCAACCATCGGCGCCCATGCCGCTCAGGTAGATACCGTCGAAATTTTCAGCGCATCCATGCACAAGTCGATTCGCTGTATCGTGATTCGGCCCGACGATTATTGTTTTACCGGCGAGCGCTACCCGGTTTTGTACCTGCTACACGGATGGAGCGGCAATTACGGCGGCTGGCTCACCGAAGCGCCGCAACTGCGCCGGCATGCCGACCGCGAACAGATGCTGATCGTGTGCCCCGACGGCGGCTACGACAGTTGGTATGTCGACAGTCCTGTCGATTCTACCGTGCGCTACGAAACGCATATCAGCAAGGAAGTGGTGCAGTTTGTCGACTACTACTACTACACCCGACAGGAGCCGGGCGGACGCGCCATTGCCGGCCTGAGTATGGGTGGGCACGGCGCCATGTCGCTGGCCATCCGGCACCCGGAAGTGTTCGGGGCTGCCGGTAGTATGGCGGGCGGGCTCGACCTGCGCCCCTGGAAAAGCAACAACTGGGATTTGAAAGGCGTACTCGGCGACCCGGAATTGTTCTGGAGCAACTGGGAGCAATTTTCGGTAGTCAACCTGGTTTCGCGGCTCAAAAGCCTGAAAATGCCCCTGATCATCGATTGTGGCACAGGCGATTTTTTCATTGAAGGCAACCGCGAAATGCACCGCCGACTGCTGGAAGCCGCCTATCCGCATGAATACACAGAGCGCCCCGGCGAACACAATGGCGCATATTGGGGCAGCGCGGTAGATTTTCAGGTGCTGTTTTTTGCGAAGTTTTTTGAAAAAAGCAAGCGGTGAAATACGTTTACTAAACTTTGAAAGTTTAGTAAACGTGGTCAAAACCTCTTAAAACTTACTTCCCAATCCTGCGCCAGAACGATTCCAGTTTTCCATACAATGCCTGCGCTTCCCGTTGGTAGGAATGCCCGTTGTCGTTGCGCAGCGCATCGAGTAACTGGCGGAAATCGGTGTTGTCCGTTTCTCCGGCGGCTACATAGGTCAGCAGGAGGTTCCACTGCGCTTTTTCACTGAATTTGACTTCATTTTGCCGGATACAGGTTTGAAAGGCATCTTTTGCCAGATCAAAATGCCCCAGTTGGAGCGCCGAATGACCGAGGTAATACTGCGCTTCGGCGTAACGTTCCTGGTCGGGTGAAACAGTTTTAAAGAAATTCTCGGCAGTCTGTAATTGTTTGTCTTCCAAGGCTTTAAACCCTGGTTCCAGTGGATTTTCAGCAGCCGTGGCCGAGCGCAAGGTGGAGGCTTCCGGCGTGGCATATTGCCCTGCGAACAAGGCTTTATCGCTGTAATGTTGGCCGGCCCATTGCACCGAGAACCAGCCCAGCACCAGCACCACGCTGGCCGCCGCGGCAAGTCGTATCCACATAGGGCGAAGGTTGATGCGAGAGGCAGTCATGACCGGAGCGGCCGTTTCGGTAGCCGCCCAGGCCTGCATTTTGCGGCGCAAATCCGCTTCTACGCCTTGTTCGATCACTTCCTGCCCGAGCCGGTACAGGTCGAGGGTGTCGCGCAGTTCGGTATTCGTCGCCAGTTCGGCTTCAAAAGCCGCACGTTCTGCCGGGGGCATTGTGCCGAGGGTGTATTGTTCCACCCGTTCCATGTAGCGTTCTACGTCCATAATTTTCAGCGAGATAACAATTGTTCAACATGAGGATTGTTGCGGATGATTTCGAGCAGCGACACATGGCAACGATACTTGGCTTTGCGGGCCATATCCGGGCTGGAAAAGCCGAGTGTTTCGGCAATTTCTTCCATCGAATACGACAGTTTCCACAATTCCAGAATTTGCTGGCAACGCTCGCCCAGTTCTTTCAGCAGTCGGTTCAGCAGGCCTTTGCGCTCTTCGGTCATCAGTGCGATTTCTGGCGTAAGGTGATCCGGTTCCTGCGCAATCGGCACTTCGGCCACGCTGCTCGTATGCGCCTGTTTGCGGAGTTGATTCATCCACAGAAAGCGGCAAATTGAGTAGAGATAGCCTTTCACCGGCGCTTCTCCCCTGAATTTTCCTTCCCTGATATTGCGGTCGAGCACGATCATACCTTCGTGAAACATATCCTGCCCGTCGGTCGCATTGCCCTGGTGGTTGCGTACAAATGCCGCCACCATTCGTTTCAGGTCGCCGTCGTCGTAAATGGCCTTGAGCGCGATTTCGCGTGCCTGGCCGCCTGCAGAAATGGCTGCTACGAGTTGTTCATCCGTAAAATCCGGTTTCTTCATGTCGATGTGTTTTAAACGGGAATAATGTACCCACACGCGTTGTTTTTTGTGGCAGGATTTTCCTTAACTCCCTGATTTTTAAGCAGAAAAGAAAAATAAACCCGTTTTTTGTTCTTCTAAAAACCCGATAAAGGTATTCACTTCGATACATTTTCATATACCTGCGAAGCACCCGTGAAACGCATTTTGCTGCCAGCCACACTTTTTCTGTCGTTATTGCTCCTGAGCGGTCAGCAACGCGACAGCCTGTCGACGGTGCGTTTGCTCCATGAATCACGGGCTGCTTTTGAAACAGCCGATTACGACCAGGCGCTGGAAAAAGCACAGATTGCATTGGGTCAAATGGATGAAAAAAGTGCTGCATTGGGCGATTGTCTGCTTCTGCTCGCTGATATATTTCTGGAAAAAGGAGAATACGACGCTGCGCAACAACAATACAGCCTGGCGCTGGAGACGTTTCAAAAAAAGGGAAAACAATCGGCACAAACCGCACTGGCACTCAATGGCCTGGGAGAATGCCTGTCGAAAAAAAACCATTGCGAACAAGCCGATTCCTATTATCGACTAGCCTTGCGCATCCGCCTGCAATTGTTCGGGGAAATGCACCCGTCAGTAGCCGATGCGTACAACAACCTGGCCAATTGCATGGTGCAAAAAGGTCAATACATCGACGCGCTGGCACTCCATCAAAAAACGCTGGAAATTCGCCAAAAAGCGTTGCCAACCGGGCATCCCGATCTGGCAACCAGCCACAACAACCTGGGGAATTGCTACCTGCTTACGGGAAATTACCAGGAAGCCCTGAAGCATTTTGAAACGGCGCTTCATATCCGTCAAAAGGCGTTTGGCGCCGATCACCCGAAAACTGCGCAGGTGCTCAACAATCTGGGCAACTGCTATGCAGCCATGGGGTTGCGCGGTGAGGCCATTCGCTACTACGAAGCAGCGCTCGAAGTGCGGCGCAGCCGTTTCGGATCCAGCCATCCGGGCGTGGCTACGGCACTGGAAAACATTGGCGATCTCCATTTCGACAACGGCGACTACATCGCAGCGCTCGATGTATTTCGGGAAGCGTACAATATTCAGCAAAATGTACATCCGGAAGGCGGCGTCACCGTGGCTACACTCCGACAAAAAATGGGGTTATGCTATCAATACGAAGGCAATTACGACGAGGCCCTGCGCCTGCAACTAGACGCCCTGCAGGTTTTTTCCGAAGCAATGGGGCCGCTTCATCCGGAAATGGCGGGCATTTTCAACAACCTTGGCAATTGTTACAATGGGCAGAAAGACTATGCCCGCGCCATCGAATACTACCGGCAGGCGGAAAAAGTGTACAACGCTGCCGGCCAGTCTCCCAATCCGGATGTAGCCCTGCTGTACAACAACCTGGGCGCTGCCTGGCTTGAAATGGGCGATGCCAGCGCTGCGCTGGAACATTTCCGAAAAGCAGAAAAAACGCTGCGCTCCACCGCACCGGGGCACCCTGATCTGTGTCTAACCCTGAAAAATCAGGCCCTGGCGCTCGAACAAATGGGCGATGAATCAGCAGCGTTGTCAACATTCCAGTTGGCCTTGCGCGACCAGGAAACCAACGACCCTGTCAACCAGGTGGAGGTGCTGCGCGATTACGGCGCCATGCTCTGCCGGCGCGGTATGCGCGACCACGACACGGCTACGCTCCAGAAAGCAGTGGAAATACTCGAACAGGCGCTCGGATTTGCCGACAGCCTGCGCATTCAACTGACCGCGCCCGCATCGCGCCAGCGCTGGCTGGAAAAACTGTATCCGGTGTACACCAGCGCCCTGGAGGCGAGTTTCAGGCTGTGGCAGCAAAGCGGCGATCCGGCCATGCTCGAATCGGCATTTCAACGGGCCGAACAAAGCAGAAGCCTTCAACTGCTGGAAAGCCTGCACAAGGAAAAGGCCGAACGCATTGCCGGAGTGCCCGATTCCCTTCTGGAAAAGGAGCGTCTGCTGGGTGAACAACTCAACCTGAATGAAAAAAACAGGCTTTCCTGGCTGAGCGCCGGCGATACAGAAAAAGCCCGCGCTGCGGCAAGCGCGGTGGCCGAAACACGCACTCAACTCAGCACCCTGGTGCAAGAAATTGAGCGCAACTACCCCGATTACTATCGACTGAAATACAGCATCCGCACGGCCGATGTACCTGCCATTCGGAGGCAATTGCTGGAAGAGCGGCGGCAAGGGCTCGTGGAATATTTTCTGACAGATAGTATGCTTTTTGTGTTTATCCTGACGCCAGATACGTTTCAGGGCTTGCGCATTCCGTATGATTTCCCGCTGGACAACTGGGTATCCGACTTTCGAAACAGCATCCAGGCCTATCCCGGCGCTTCGGGCAAGGCCGCTGAAAGACTGTCGGCTGTATATGCCGATCGGGCATTCCGGATTTTTCAAACGGTAGTGGCGCCAGTTCAAAAAATCGTACAACTACCTGGAAATCTCATTATTATACCGGATGGAGCCTTGTCGTATCTGCCGTTTGAAGCGCTGCTCAGCGAGGCGCCTGCCCAACCGCAGCAGTTCAAGCGGCACCATTACCTCCTGCGCGATTACAGGATTCAATACGGCTATTCTGCCACACAATTGCTGGATTTGCAGGCTACGCCAGTCGCCACTGCTCCCCATACCCTGTTGGCGGTGGCCCCCGATTTCAGCCGGAGCCCTTTTCAACTCAAACCTTTGCAGTACAATCGGAAGGAAGCGGCGGAGGTGTGCCGACTGCTGGATGGCGACCTGCTCGACCGCGACCAAGCCACGGTGGCTGCTTTTCTGGAAAAGGCCGGCGACTACCAGGTGCTGCTGCTTTCCACGCACGGACAGGCCAGCAGCATGGCAGGCGATTATTCCTACCTGGCTTTTTCAGCGTCGGCAGACAGCACTGCGCCGTCGTTTTTGTACGTCCGTGATTTGTATTTACAACGGCTACCTGCCGAACTGGTTGTGTTGAGTGCCTGTGAAACAAGTGTGGGTGAAAACCGGCTCGGGGAAGGCGTGATCAGCCTGGCCAAAGGTTTTTTTCATGCAGGTGCGCGCAGTATTGTCGCTACGCTGTGGAGTGTGGACGACGCCAAAAATGCGCGCCTGATCAGCCTGTTTTTCAATTGCCTGCAAGCGGGAGTACGCAAAGACGAGGCTTTACGACAGGCCAAACTTCAATTCCTGGATACTGTTTCGCAGGATGAAGCCCATCCGGTGTTTTGGGCGGCTGCTATTGCCCATGGTGATATGAAAGCCATGGATTTCCCTCAAAAACACCGGTGGATGTGGTGGGGTTTTGGTGTTTTGGTGTTTTTGTGTTTTAGTGTTTTTGTGTTTTTGAGGGCTTCGCGCGTAGCATTGCCAATAGTAAAGTCCACAAAAACACCAAAACACTAAAACACCAAAACACTTTTAATTCCTTCCCCGGCGGCCACCACCGCCGTTACCGCCGCCGCCTCTGGCCTTGGTAGAGGATTTTTCGCGCTTCACTTTTTCACCTCCATTGCGACCATTAACGGTAGTGGAGGATTTTTCCTTGTGCGCTTTGCCTCCATTTCGGCCATTGACCGTAGTGGAAGATTGTTCTCTTTCCACACTTCTGCCTTTACGGCCATTGACGGTTGTCGAGGTTTTTTCATGCTCGATACTTCTGCCATTGCGGCCATTAACCGTGGTGGTTTTGGTGGTTTTGCTATAGCGACCGCGGCCATTGGTTGCCACATGTGTAGTAGTGCGGGTATGCACCACGGTGGAATGGCGACGGTGCGGCGTATACACCCGGTGTGCATGCACGACGCGGTGAGTAGTTACCACGTGGTAGTGTACATGATATGGGCGGAACCGCGGATAAAATACGCGCCACGGACGCGGGCGGAACGGCTGCCACCAGCCCGGGTAGTAGCCCCAGCGCCAGGGCGAAACGTAGACCACATATGCTGGGCGGTAAATAAAGCGCACGGGCGACCACAACCACACATTTACCACGATGGCATCGGGCGCCAGGTGAACAGCAGGTCCGCCGCGGCCTTTGGGCGCATCGACTTCTTCGTCGGAAGGCTCTACTAATACCTGCTCGCCGAACACGTCTTCATCGCCGACAATCTGCAGGATGGCGCTTTCCGCACCGGTTTTTTCAATTTCAATAACGGCAATATCCTGCGATTCTGATTCGCTGACAGGTGTTTGCAGTACGATCGCATGCACGTCTCCGTCCATTTCGTCGACTACCCGGATATAATCGATCTTGCCATCATCGTTGAGATCGAGGTTGTTGGCAGGGTTGTCTTCTTCGTTGAGGCGTTTTTCAAAATCTTCCAGTGAAGCGGATTGCTTAAACAAATCCAGCGCCGCTTCGAGGCTGAAGTTGTCGCCTGCGAGGCCTGTGCTGTCTGCTTCAGTGCTGTCTTGCGCCCATGCCGGGAAGGCCAATATCGAAGCAAGGCCCAGTGGCAGGATGAATTTCAGTTGTAATTTCATGGTACAAACGATTTTAAAGTGGGTGGGTAAAGTCGGTTTGGTAGTTCTGACGAAATTACAAACGAGAAGTTTAATCGGAGCGCAAGCCAGACAGTGATTTTAATAAAATTTTAAATGACTATCAACCATCAGTTTCCGAGAGGTGTATCGCGGTCTTGCACTTTTTTCTTTTTCTTCTTTTCTTTCTTGCCTCCTTCCAGTCTGAATCTGAAAGGCAAGGTATAACTCGTTTTGGCAGGCCCGGTGGCTGTGGTACCAGGTTTCCAGTCGGGCATGAGTTTCACTACACGAACGGCTTCTTCTCCACAACCGCCGCCGATGTCCCTGATGATCGCAATGTCGCTGATTTTCCCCTGCTCATTCACTACAAAAGAAACAACCACAACGCCCTGAATATCCTTGGCGCGCGCCTCGGCCGGGTATTCAATATTGTACGCAATAAATTTAAACATAGCCGCTTCTCCTTCCGGAAATTCCGGTTTCGTCAGGAGTGGTAGCGGCTCATCAATCTGTGCAAAAACCCGCGCGGAAGAAAAAAGAATCAATACAAACAGGATGTTTCTCATGGGGAATGGTTTTAAATAAATGAGGAATAAAAGTCGAAACAAATATCCATGTGGACGATTTTGGGAGCGTTTTTTTTAGAATGGCCTTTGGGAACGCTTTTTTATTGGTAACATTACCCTGAAAATCAACGAAGACCGAAAGAGCATGTTTTCCACATGAATAAAATACCTGCATCCTATATCCGGCAAATCCTGCTGCTCCTGTTGATAGCGCTGATTTTCAGCGTGTTGTTCTGGAACCTGCAATTTTTTATACCTGCCGTACTCGGCGCCTACACTTTGTATATCCTGACGCGAAGTCCCTTGTTTTACCTGATCGAGCGGCGTGGGTGGAACAAGACGCTGGCCATTGTGGTCTTGATGGTGCTGTCGTTTCTGATCATCATGTTGCCCATGTTCTGGGTGTTCAAAATGCTGGAAGGGCATGTGCTCAACCTGCTGAACAATTCGGATAGCCTGTTTGCCAATGCGCAGCGGGTTATAGGGGTCATCGAAGCAAAATACGGCATTGAAATCATGACGCCTGACAATGTGCGCAGCCTGACCGGGCAAGGCGTTCATTTGGCTCAAAGCATCCTGAATGCTACGCTGAATGGCCTGCTGCTGGTCATCGCCACGTATTTCATCCTGTGGTTTATGATGCAGGAAGGGAAAGATATGGAACAGGCTTTTCTGGAACTGCTCCCTTTGCGCGAGGAAAACGTGCGCTATGTGCGCCAGCACCTGCGCGAAATGGTGTGGTCGAACGCACTCGGTATCCCGCTGATGGGGGTGGTGCAGGCATTCGTGGCACTCCCGGTTTACTGGCTGGTTGGGGTGGAAAATGTGTGGCTGTGGTTTGCCATCACTTTTGTAGCCGGTATGATGCCTGTGGTGGGCGTTGCCATGGCCTACATTCCCTTGTCGCTGCTGTTGCTGGCCAATGGAATGGAAAGCAAGGCGATGCTGATTTTCCTGTATGGACTGATCGTTGTGGGTTCTGTCGACAACATTGCGCGGATGTGGGTGTTAAAAAAAATAGGAAATGCCCATCCGCTGGTCACTTTGTTCGGCGTAGTCGTGGGCCTGAAACTGTTTGGTTTTATCGGTTTTATTTTCGGACCGATTCTTATTTCCATGGCCATTTTGTTGTTTCGCATTTACCACAAGGAATTTGGCAATATTTCGGGACACCACAGTTCTGAATAACTTGCCTTCTACACTTTTGTAAACCTACCTCCATTTTCATGCTGGAAAACGTTACCGCTTACCAGGTGCTTTTTTGTGTTTGCGCCCTCATCATCGTTTCTTACCTTTTTTCTGTATTACATCGCCTGACACGTATTCCTTCCGTGCTGATGTTGCTCGGACTGGGTATTGCATTGAAACAAATTTCTGTATGGTTCGGCGCAACACTGCCCGTACCGGGTGCGCTGGTTGAGTTTCTGGGCACCATCGGCCTGATCATGATTGTGCTCGAAGCCGGTCTAGACCTGACGATTACAAAAGGGCACCAAAAACTGATTCGCAATTCGTTCTTTTCCGCTTTGGTCATTTTTGTGCTGTCGGCGCTCTGTGTATCGGGTATTCTGCACTACTGGTATCCCGAACAGCCATTTGTCAACTGTGTGGTATATGCCATTCCATTAAGCATCATCAGTAGCGCCATCGTGCTTCCGAGCGTACACCATCTGAGCGACGAAAAGAAGGAGTTTCTGATCTATGAGGCGTCGATTTCGGATATCCTGGGCATCATGGTTTTTAATTTTTTTACCACCGACGAGGTCATCACCACCCAATCGGCCGGGTGGTTTTTCAGCAGCCTGTTTCTGGCATTGCTCATCTCGGCTGTCGTGTGTTTTGGCTTGATGCTGTTGCTGGTGAGAAGCCGAATCAACGAGCGTTTTTTCCTGATGTTTTCGGTGTTGATCGTCATTTATGTGGGTGGGAAAATGCTGCATATACCGTCGCTCATTACCATCCTGATGTTCGGACTGGTGGTGAACAACTGGGAACTGATCAATTCCTCCTTTGCACAGCGCTTTTTCAACCTGGAAAAGGTGCAGGATACGAGTCGTTTCCTGAAAAGCATCACCGGTGAATCGTCATTTCTGATCCGTACATTTTTCTTCGTCATTTTCGGATACAACATCGACCTCGGCTTTTTTCAGAACCACACAGTCCTCCTCATAGGCGGCGCCATCGTGGCGGCACTGCTGGCGATGCGCTTTATTTACCTGCGCATTTTGCATAGTTATCACCTGCTGCCTGAATTGTTTTACATCCCGCGCGGACTGATTACGATTCTGCTGTTTTATAAAATTCCCGATTTCCGCAAACTGGAAGGCTTCGACGAAGGTGTGCTGTTTTTTGTGATCCTGGCAACCGCCCTCATCCTGATGTTGGGTTCGCTGCTGTATCGGGACCGGCCGAAGGAATATGAGTCGGGAACGGAAATAGAATGATGAGGTGTGAGGTGTGAGTTATGAGTTATGAGTTATGAGTTATGAGTTATGAGTTATACGCACGTTGCTATCGGCTACTCTATAAACAAGGCCAAGAGTACAGCACAATAACTCATAACTCATACCTCATACCTCATAACTCTATCTGAACCCAATATAATACACCGTAAACCCTTTATCCGGATCTGATTGGACCGCTTCTTCATACATCAATTGCACTTTGTTGGGGCCGGGCCTGATCCATTGTTTTTGAATGGTAACCTGTTGGTTTTCAATCCCTTTTCCTTGATTCGGTGGCAAATAAACAGCATTGTCGTCATTGAAAATAACGAGCGCTTCGCGGTTGCTGTTGACACCCTGATAGCGGATGTCCATTTTCACTTCCGGTGCGTTGTACACATTGGCGGGAATGTCCATCATAAAAACCCCTGAAACGATTTTATCGGCCGCTTTACCCAGTTGCACCACCATATTCTGATTGTTGGGTTTGGGTTTGTTGCGATCCCAACCGAACACCTTCACGCTGCCATCGGGTGATGCTTCAGGGTAGTATTGCAGGTTTTCATATACAAACAGGCGCGAAGGTTCATCTACAAATACATTATCCATGTAATAATCCGCCAGCAGCCAGCCGCGCGGCGCGGAAGCCACCGTGCGGCGCAAGTCTTCAAAAGTAGCGGCGCTGTAACGGCCTGGTTCGGGGGCGTTTTGCACGTAGCGTTTCAGTTTGGTATCGTAGTGCATTTGCCTGAACCAGAGGATGTTCTCTTCATTCAGGTAATAGGAGGCGGCATTGGTGACGGTCGACATCAGCACGTCGCCGGCTTGCCGGTTTTTGCTGACAAATTCGCAGGCCTGCCGCCAGTTGGTGAAATTGCACTCCGCTACGTTTTCATTCACGACGTGGCCTTCAATTTGTTCGGCCAACACGAGTTTTTTCACCTCTTTCCAGCGCACACTGAGCAACATGAAAGCCGCAGGAAACAGCAGCACGGCGTACAGCGTATTGCGCGAACTTCCGGCAAACGTGTTCTCCGTCAGATACCGGAACAGCCAGTAAAAAAACACCGCTGCCGACACCAGAAACCACGGATACACAAATATGAAATAACGCGGCATGGCAGGGTCGCGAAACAGAAAACTCATCAGTAAAAACGGTGTGACGATGCTGCCCGTCAGCCAGGCTGCTGCATGCCGATCGAGGCGCCAGGCTACAAAAAGGCCCGCCACGGCTGGAAAATACAGCAGCGTCGGATCATATCGCAGCACACCGTGGTAGATGCGGAAAGCCTCCCAGGGTTGTTTGGCCCACAACTCCGACAAGCGCGCCGATTGTGGCAGCACCCAGTCGACCTGCTGTGCCGACAACAAGGCCGACAATGGCCCGCGCAACAGGTCGTTGACACCCGGAAGCACCAGCAGCAACATGGGCAGCGACGCCACACCCAGCCAGAAATATTTGTTCTGAAAACGATCGCTTTCGCCGCGCAGGATTTTACCTGCTGCAAGTATCAAGGCGTAGGTGCCTACCGTAAAAGGAAAGAAAAATGTGAGTTGGTGCGACAACAGTGCGGCCGCCAGCACGGGTATGAGTAACAAAGTGTATTTTGGGGAAATGCCATTTCGACGCCAGAAATCCGGCGCATCCGGAACTTTTTTATTTTCAAAAGCCTTCCAGAAAACGAGCCCCAACAACAGATAAAAAAACGCAAAAATGGCGTAGTTGCGACCCATGCGCGACCAGAAAATCAGGTACAGCGAAAAGGTGCCGGCAAAAGCGCTCAGCAGTCCCACATAGCGATTGTACAGGCGCTCGCCGAGCCGATACAGCAGGTAAATTACCCCTACTCCGAACAGCACACTCGGAATCCTGGCCCAGAATGCCGTAGCGCCAAACACTTTGAACAGCGGAATCATTACGGCCGTCAGCAGGATACCATTGTTGTCGTCGGTGAGCAGCGGCCCGGTTCCGGCATTGACATTGCGCGCCCGAAACACATGCACAAACTCGTCGATCCAGAGCGACAAGGCATCAAGGCTCAGTACCCGCAAAATCAGTGCAAGCAGCAGCAAGCCTGCCAACGCAGGCATGGCGTATCGATCGGCCAGCGCCGACCAGTCGGGTGGCGGTTCGGCAGGGCGTGCAGCCGCTGGTCGCGGTGTTTTGGGTGTAGATGCCGGCGTGCGGCGCACAGGCTTTTGTTTGGCCATGGCGGATGGGTTTTCGTTATTTGCCGGCAAATATAACCGGAAGTTGGAAGTGGGTATGCAAGAGGGATTGATCTGCGGAAATTTTGAATTGGGGCGGGTGGCCGCCAGGCCACCAAAAATCAGTTCAAATCCACGTCATCCGTTTCATCCGTGTTCCCATCCCTCTACGTGGGGCGTAGCCGAACCAATCCCACGCTCCAGAAAACTTATGTTTTGATAAAATACAGAAGCACAACCCGGAAAACCCATAGAATTTCTCATTTTTAC
Source organism: Bacteroidota bacterium (assembly GCA_020160935.1). GTDB lineage: Bacteria > Bacteroidota > Bacteroidia > Chitinophagales > Saprospiraceae > M3007. Next base: position 74,464 of record JAIUPL010000016.1, read on the forward strand.
CACCACATTCACCCGGCCAAATCCATGCGCATAGAAACTGCCCGTATTGCCCTCCGCCCCGTAGAAGACCGCGATTTTCCCAATATTTTCCGCCTCATGTCGGACCCGGAAGTGATGAAACACATTCGGCCGGCCAGCGACGACCCCGAAGACACCCGCAAACGAATGGCCGACTGGGCCCGCTACACCGACGCCCACCCCGGACTGGGTGTGTTCATGGCAGAATGGAAAGCCGATAGTGCATTCATAGGCTATGTAGTAGCGCGGCATGTCGATTTCGACTCCAGCAGCGGCGAATATGAAGTGGGCTACACCCTGGCGCCCGAGCAATGGGGCAAAGGCGCTGCAACTGAAATCACCCGATCCCTGTGCGAATACCTGTTCGATCGATTCGGGCCGGAATACGTGGTGGCATTTACGGCTACCGAAAACATGGCCTCTCAACAAGTGCTGCGAAAAGCCGGTTTCTCACACATCGGATTGCGCGATGTGTATGGGGGGAGTGAGGAATACAGGCTGTATTTGAGGTGAGGGGGATAGGGTTGATGAGGTTGATAAGTGTTGATGAGGGTTGATAAAGGTTGATGAGGGTTGATATTCATCGGCTCGATGAAGAGAAAAACAATCATACTCGAGCCGATGAATATCAACCCTCATCAACCTTTATCAACCCTCATCAACACTATCAACCTCATCACCCCTCCCATCGGCTTTTTTTTCATCCGCCCCGGCTGTTGGCATTTGTGGCCAAATATATCGACCTTTGCCATCTCAATTACATCTGTATGCAGGACTTAGTCGTTCATGCAGACCTTTAGTATCAAATAAAATACCTGTTTTGGATTTTACCGAACTCGACCTGCATCCCGATCTCCTAGACGGTATCGATGCCCTGAATTACAAAACTGCCACCCCTATCCAGGAAAAAGCCATTCCGCTGATCCTGGAAGGTAAAGACCTGATCGGCGTCGCCCAGACGGGCACCGGAAAAACCGCCGCTTTTGTGCTGCCCATCCTCAACGAAATTCTGGAATCGGGCGAAAGCAACTACACCCAGGCCCTGGTTATCGTGCCCACCCGCGAACTGGCGACCCAGATCGACCAGGTAGTGGCTGCGTATTCGTACTTCACCGGCGTATCGTCCATTGCCGTGTACGGCGGCGGTGACGGCAAAAGTTTCGCACAGGAAAAACAGGCGCTCACCAGCGGCGCCGACATCATCATCGCCACACCAGGCCGACTCATCGCCCACATGAATATGGGCTACGTCAACTTCTCGCGCCTGCGCTTTCTGGTGCTCGACGAAGCCGACCGCATGCTCGACATGGGTTTTCAGCCCGACCTGCTGCGCATCATCAAAACCACCAACCCCAAGCGTCAGGGCCTGCTGTTTTCGGCCACCATGCCGCCTGGCGTACTCAAACTGGCGCGCACCCTGCTCCGCAACCCCGAAATGGTGAGCATTGCCCTGTCCAAACCCGCCGAAGGCGTCACCCAGGGCGTGTATATGGTGCAGGAACAACAGAAACTGCCACTCATGGTAGAACTGTTGAAAGACAAAAAAGGCCAACGGATTCTGGTGTTTAGTTCGACCAAAGCCGTGGTGAGCCAGTTGTACAAACAATTGAAAGCCAAAGGCCTGGCCGTGCAGTACATCAGCAGCGACCTCGAACAACAGGAACGCGAACAGGTGATGATGGCCTTCCGCAACCGCCAGGTCGACATCCTCGTGGCTACCGACGTGCTCAGCCGCGGTATCGACGTAGACGGCATTGAGTTCGTGATCAACTACGACGTGCCCCGCGATGCGGAAGACTACGTACACCGCATCGGCCGCACCGCCCGCGCCGACCGCAAAGGCACCGCCCTGACGCTCATCGGTCCTAAAGACACGCTTGGCCTGAAACGCATCGAAAAACTCATCGGCAGAACGATTGAACGCCTGCCGCTACCCGCTGGCATAGCGCCCAAAACGGAACAACGGCCTAAACCACAGCACCCACCGCGGGAAAAAAGCGCGGAGAAGCCGGTGGCCGCCGCGGAAGGAGAACAGGCAAAAACCGGGCAAGGAGCCAAGCGCAGGAAGAAGCGATGGGGACGGAAGCCGAAGGCGAAGGAGTGAGAGGGGGGATATGTTCGTTTGCAGCAGGAAGGTGGCGGCGCTGCGGCGCTGCGTTTGGATTGTGTGAACAAGGGTGGAAATACTGATATGGCAAAAAAACTTGTTTCTACTTTGAATGGTTTAAGTGTGTAGGGGTACCTAAAGAAGTAGAAAACACATAACTTTGAACCAAAAACATGCCTCATTTTGATTGGGATGAACCCAAAAACAAATTTAATCAACAAAAACACGGCATCGATTTTGAACATGCCAAAGAAGTATTTGATGATGAAGATGCCATTGCCTATCCCGGTCAAACAAAGGATGGAGAGAACAGGATTTTGTTAGTTGGCAAGATATTAGGCAAGTTTATTATTGCTGTAGTCTTCACCATAAGACAACAGGTTTATCGGATAATATCCGCAAGACATGCGCGTAAGAACGAAGTGAAAGACTATATTACAAACAAATTTCGTAATTTGGGCAATGACTAAAACACTCGATCTCAACACTGCGATCGATCTGCTAAAATCAGGCGGCAACCTGGAGCAGGTTATTATTTCTGATCTGGAGACATCAAAGGTTGGAGTATTGGATGCTTTACTCTTGGCTGAAAATGGTTGTGTTGTTCCTGTCGGTAATATCGTGTATGATGACGAAAAAATTCAATACGATCCGGATTTTGATGATGTAACATGGGGACAACCTGTTCCTTTTCGCAAACTTAAACAGGTGCTGGAAACGGACAAGCCTGCCGCAGAGTATGTGATAAAATTGCAAATCAAAAATGCCGATATGAAACAATGGCTGGCCAACCATGGAGAACAAATCAATCTGGTTGTGAGCGGATTGCTGGAAAGTATGTATGAAGCAGACAGGCTGCCTAAACCGTAGAACTTTCGTTTGCAGCAGGTTGGAGGCACTGCTGCGGCGCTGCGGTTGGTTTAGATGGACAAGGAGCGAAAAAACTTGAGAATGCTAAATTATCTGATAAGGCTAAGAAATGGTCTGAAAACCATAATTCTGTACCTTTAGAAAAAAATCAATTTGGACGAAAGGAAAAAAGAAAAGATAAATCAGCCGTTAAAAACTGCAAAAATTCTTTTGTGGGTAGGAATACCTCTGTGCATACTATCTCCAATACTTTTTACACAACCTTGGGGTTTGATAGATTTTTCGAATACTGGTGCTATTGGTGATACAATTGGTGGAATAACAGCGCCTTTTATAAATATCTTAGGAGCAGTTTTGGTCTTTCTCGCATTGGAATGACAAATAGAAGCCAATCTAAGTTTACAAGAACAGGTTGAAAGGCAAGATCAAGAGAAAAAACTTGAGATAGAAAGTAAAAATCTAAATCAGTTGTATGATAATCTAAAAAGCAGCATAGACAATTTTAGATATACAACTCTTGACAGGCGAAAATTGGGAAACATTGAAAAACTTGAACTTTCAGGTAGTGAAGCCATCTATAAATTATTCCAAGATTTTTATTGTGATTTTCACGCTGATGAAGAAGAAATGAAGTGTAATCCCAAAATTACTAGATAATCAGTATGCTTGAAATTTGCAACACACTTTTAACTCAAATAGAAAAATCGAAAAGCCCGGATAAAGAAACAATCTGGACATTAACAAGTCACCAATTCATGTATCGAATATTTCCAAGAATCAATTCTGAATTTCCAAGTAATTTGGAGACTTATCGTTGCGCAACTTGCGGGCACAACCATGGGTTACCTTCGAGATTATGCGAACTGTTTAAATCAATACACTTTAAAATTTCAGCCTAATAAGGAAGCATGCCGCCTACTAAAACTATTTTTCTTTTGCCCTAACAATGGAACAACATCACAGCCTGACAGATCAGGAATTCGAAAAACAGTTTGAAGCCTGCACTCTGGCCCCCGAACTTTTCACACACGAAGCGCACCTGCGTTTGGCATGGATTCACATCCAGAAATATGGAGAACTTGCCGCAATAAACAATGTGTGCGCGCAATTGATAAGGTATGTCGAGTTTCTGGGCGCCAGGGATAAGTATAATCAAACACTCACGGTTGCAGCGGTAAAAGCCGTTTCGCACTTTATCAACAAGTCGAAGTCAGCGAACTTCGCAGATTTTATAGAAGAGTTTCCAAGGCTTAAATACAACTTCAGAGATTTGATAAATTGCCATTATGCAGTGGATATTTATAACTCTGAGGCAGCAAAAGAGGTGTTTATAGAACCGGATTTGCTTCCTTTTAGTTGAGTATTCATGCAATACTGACCAATGTCCAATAAATTAAAATTACTCTTTGTATGTACCATCAATAAAATGCGAAGTGCAACGGCTCAGGTAATGTATGAAGAGGATGTTCGATTTGAAGTAAAATCAGCCGGCACAGATAAAAATGCAAGGGTGGTAATTGATCGGGACTTGTTGGCTTGGGCAGATACTGTAGTAGTAATGGAAAAGCACCATAGAAATACAATAAGGTCAAGATTTCCCGATATTTATTCCAGCAAGAAAATCGTATGTCTTTATATACCAGACATTTACGATTATATGGAGGAAGAACTGATACATACGTTAAAAGAAAAATTTGAAGATGTTTATCGTCGGGGATTACTAACCGGGTCTACAGATGAATCTACTGAAAAGGAATATCTTCCACCCGGCTGAATCCAGCATATTCCATCAATCCGGCATGGACAAAGAGACGGCGCCTTCCATAAGAAACTATTTCAGCAGCCTGAGAAAGCCGATGCTGGCAGGTACATCTTTTACGGGAGCCGGCTGGTTGCAGGCCGTGAGGAATAACAGAGCAAGCGCGAAGTATTTCATTTTCCAAATTTGAAAAGAGTGGATAAAGGCTCAAGATAGTGCTGCGCCGGCGACAAGGATGCTGTGCGGCGCGCCCTGGGCTACCTGCCCCAGGAATTTGGCATTTATCCGCGTATTTCGGCCGTCGACATGCTCGACCACCTCGCTACGCTCAAGGGCATTCCAGGCAAGCAGCGCAAAGAAGTGGTGTCGGCCTTGCTCAAACGTGTCAATCTCTGGGACCACCGCAAAAAAGCCGTGTCGTCGTACTCTGGCGGTATGCGGCAGCGCTTCGGCATTGCGCAGGCCCTGATCGGCGACCCGAAACTCATCATTGTCGACGAGCCCACGGCCGGTCTCGACCCCGGCGAGCGCAATCGTTTTTACAACCTGCTGTCTGAAATCGGCGAAAACGTGATCGTCATTCTTTCCACGCATATCGTGGAAGACGTGAAAGAACTCTGCTCCAACATGGCCATTATCAATGGCGGCCGGGTGTTGTTCGCCGGCGCGCCCGACGCGGCTCTGCTGGAAATGGAAGGAAAAATCTGGGAAAAAGCCATTCAAAAATCGGAAATCGACGAATACCAGCAGCAATACAAGGTGATCAGCAGCAAACTGGTTGCCGGCAAACCCATCATTCACATTTTGAGCGAGGAAGCGCCGGGCAACGGATTTAAAGCCACCGAGGCAGGGCTGGAAGATGTGTTTTTTGCAAAAATAATAGCGGCGTGATTACGCTTATCTGATCCGAATCTGGTGATAAAATATGGAATCGGTGCCAGTCTTGAATTGCTCAGTAAAGCGACCATTGTCGGCGTAAATCAAACCAACTTCCAGATTTTCTTCCGGCAAGGCGTCGAACCAGAAAATGTTCCAATCGCTTTTCGCAGGAATAGTTTGGTTGACAGCCTGTGTAAAACTGAAGGCATAGTGCTCAGGATCATAACTGTAAGTCTGAGATGCCGGCAGATCCAGTTTTTGTGCAACGGATATCTGGTTTAGAGTAACAGGGCTACTCCTTAAGTTTTTTACCCAGATGCCAAGTTTTACTTTGGGTTTCAGGCGAAGTTTTGAGGAGGTGATACATCCGGTTGCAATTGGAACCGGTCCGACAGGCAAATAGTTGCCGGGTGGAACAATCAGGGTTTCGTAATAGACTCCATAATTGGGGTTATGCCTGAAAATACCCTCCAGGCTTCCTTGCAAAGTCCCAACCTTGTTCAGAATGGTATCAGGAAGCGGGCACCAGGCGCAAAAAAACACCTTTTCAATCACTTTTAGTTGTGTTCCGCTAATAGGCTGCCCGGAATAGTAATCATGTACGGTAAATTGAAGCCTTGTTGTTTCGGATGTACAGGTTTTTTCAGGTTCAGAGAAGTCAAGTTCGGGAAAATTACAGGTTGAAAGAGAAAATAGAAGCAGTATGTAAAAAATGTATTTCATAAGGACTTTTTACTACAAAGGTCAATTGAAGACACCCGACACATGAATTGACTTCCATTAAAATTATATTTTTTTTAATCGAATATAAAGATCAAAACAAGGAGCATTGATGAAAAACGCAATTGTTTTACTCAGCATATTGAGTAAAATTACTCAATACGTTGAGTAATTTTATATGCAATCACACTACTACCATGTTCTCTACTTTTTTCCAATTTGAAATCAAATCCTGGCTACGCTCGCCCATGCCCTGGATTTTTATGTTTGTTTTTGCACTGATTTCCTTTTCCGCTTCGGTGTCCGACGACGTGAGTATCGGTGGTTCTTACGGAAATGTGTGGAAAAACGCGCCTTTTGTGGCACAGAACTGGTATGCGGTGTTTTCTGTCATATCGCTGTTGCTGGTCGTGGCGTTCCTGAAAGGTGCTGCTATCCGCGATTTTGAAAACCGTACGGATCAGATCATTTTCGCTTCGCCAGTCGGCAAGGCCGCCTATTATTTCGGGCATTTTTGCGGCGCGCTGGTGGTGGCGCTCATTCCCATGTTTGGCATATCGCTGGGTATCTGGCTGGGCGCTTCGCTGGGCCCTGCGTTTGGCTGGATGGATGCCGAGCGCTTCGGTCCGATGGAAGTGACCGGGCATATCAACGCCTACCTCGTGACGGTGATTCCCAACATGATTTTTGCTGGCGGCGTGCTGTATGCCGTGGCAGCGCTCACCCGCAGCGCTACGTACTCGTACATCGCCGGTGTCGGTTTGCTGGTGGGCTATATCGTATCGGGCACGTTTATGCAGGATATTCAAAACGAGGAAATCGCCGCGCTGCTCGACCCCTTCGGCATACGGCCGTTCAGCCTCGTCACGAAATACTGGACGGTGGATGACAAGAACCATCATTCCGTCGGACTGCTGGAGCCCATGATCCTGACCAACCGACTGATCTGGATGGGTGTCGGACTAGCGGTTTTGGTGGCCGGTTATTTCAAATTCAATTTTTCCGAACGAAAACAAACGGGCAAAAAAGGCAAAAAAACCATCGAACCAGCCGACGACGAAGCCTATGGCCTCAAACAACTCGGCGAACTGCCGCGCGTGTCGCCCGCCTCTGGCCTGGGCACGGCATGGAGCCAGTTATGGAGCCAGTTTCGCACCGATTTTAAAGGTATTATCAAAAGCATCGGGTTTATCCTGCTGGCATTGCTCGGCCTGCTGAATTGTATTCCCAATTTCAAATACGCCACCGAAGGTTACGGCACCAGCAACCTGCCTATCACATACACCATGGTGGATATGGTGCGGGGCTCGTTTTACCTGTATCTGATGGCGATTTTGACCTATTTCACCGGCGCGCTGGTGTGGAAAGAGCGCACAGCCAAGGTCAACGAAATTTATGACGCCCTGCCTACCCGCAACTGGACGGGGTATGTAGCCAAATACTTCACGGTGCTGTCAACGCTGTTCCTGCTGGTGGTCGTTGCCATCATTGCGGCCATTATAGCGCAGACCTTGCAAGGCTACGACCGTTATGAACTCGGGGTGTATGTGCGCGAATTGTTGGTGTTCGACATGCTGGGATTTGCCTTTATGATTGCCCTGTTCATGTTCATACACGTGCTGTCGCCCAATATGTACCTCGGCTTTTTCCTGTGTGTCATCGTCGTGGCTGTCAATGGCTTCATCTGGGGTACGCTCGACATCAGCAGCAACATGGTCAAACTCGACGGCACCCCCGGCTACACGGTGAGCGATATGTACGGTTACGCGCCATATGTGAGCGGACTTGTCTGGTTCAATTCGTATTGGATGCTTTTCGCCGTTTTGCTGGCCGTGGCTGCCATTTGCCTGTGGCCGCGCGGCAAGGAATCGGGCATCGAGCAGCGCCTGTCGCTGGCCGGTCAGGAGTGGAAAAATTACCGCTGGGTGGGCGCAGGCGCTTTCCTGGTTTGGCTCGCCACCGCCGGATTCACTTTTTACAACACACAAATCCTGAATCCCTACATTGGCTCCGACGAGCAGGAAAAACGTATGGTGCGCTACGAAAAGGACTATAAAAAGTACGAAGGCTGGGCGCAGCCGCGCATTTACGATGTGAAATACGACATCCGCATTTTCCCGGAAACACGCCGCTACGAAGCCGAAGGGCAAATGTGGGTGCGCAACCTGCACCAGCGCCCGCTTGATTCGCTGCTGGTGCAAATACCGAGCAAGGGCGACTTCACATTCGACAACCAGCGCCTGCAACTGCTGCTCGACGATTCAACGCTGTACCTGCGTTTTTACAAAATCAGTCCCGCGCTCGCGCCCGGCGACTCGATGCTGCTGACTTACAAAACCGTGTATGCAGCCAAAGGCTTTGAAAATAAACTGAGCAACAACAGCATTACCCAAAATGGCACGTTTTTTAATAACTACGACATCGCACCATCTTTTGGGTATAGCGCCAACGGCGAACTGACTGACAAAAACAAGCGCAAGAAAAACGGACTGCCCGAAAAAAGCAGGATGCCCGCACTCGATACCGCCAACCTGGCTGCTCGCAGCAACCAGTACCTTTCCATCGATGCCGACTGGGTGCATGTGGAAACAACCATCAGCACTTCCGCCGACCAGATTGCCATAGCACCGGGCTCACTCATCAGTGAAAAAACGGAGGGTGATCGCCATATTTTCCACTATATACTCGACCACAAAGCCTGGAATTTCTATTCTTTCCTCTCGGCGCGTTATGCCGTGGCCCGCGAACGCAAGGACAGCATCAACTACGAGGTATATTACCACCCCGACCATGCGCGCAATGTGCCAAGGATGTTGAAAGCCATGCAAAAAAGCGTGGAGTACTATACCACGCATTTCGGGCCATACTACCACAAGCAATGCCGCGTGATCGAATTCCCGCGGTATGCCGATTTCGCACAGGCATTTCCCGGCACCATGCCGTACTCGGAAGCCATCGGTTTTATCGAAGATTTCCAGCAGGAAAAAGACGATATCGACATGGTATTCTACGTCGTAGCACACGAAATGGGCCACCAGTGGTGGGCACACCAGGAATGCGGCGCCTATATGCAGGGCTCGGAAATGACGACTGAAACTTTTGCCCAGTACAGCGCCCTGATGGTGATGGAACACGAATACGGCCGCGACATCATGCGTAAATTCCTGGGCTACGAAACCGACCGCTATCTCCGCTCCCGCGGCCAGGAAACGCTCAAGGAAAAACCGCTGGCCCGCTGCGAAAACCAGGGCTACATCCACTACAACAAGGGCTCGGCCGTCATGTACTACCTCAAGGAAATGATCGGCGAAGAACGTGTCAATGCCGGGCTGCGGAATTTCCTGGAAAAATATCGCTACAAAAACCCGCCCTACCCTACCAGTATGGACGCCGTGCAGGCTTTTGCCGCCCAAACGCCCGATTCGCTGCAATACATCATCCAGGATTTGTTCTGGGACATTACCCTGTTTGAAAACCGCACGCAGTCGGCCATCGTCAAAGACCTTGGCAACAACCGCTGGGAAATTACCATCCAAACGGAAAGCCGCAAACTCAAGGCCGACGAATACGGCAAGGAAACGGAAGTACCCGTAAACGACTGGATGGAAATCGGCGCTTTTGCCAAGCCCGAAGGCGATAAAAAATATGGAAAAACGCTGTACCGCCAGCGCGTGAAAATCAACAAAAAGGACAACACCTTTACGTTTACAGTCGATGAAAAACCCTTTGAGGCGGGAATTGATCCGTTCCGGCTGCTGGTGGATCGGGAGCCGAAGGATAATGTGAGGGAAACGAAAGAGTGAGTTATGAGTTATGAGTTATGAGTTATGCGAATCAAGGGTTGAAAGCCGCTATTGATTTTCAATGGATTACGAATCCAATTGAGGCTGTATCATAAGTTCAGTGCCTGAAATCAGATCAGATTTTTATTTTGTTTTTCATCCTGAAAACCTATGAGGTTTTTAAAACCTCATAGGTTTAGTCCTCAATAAAAATAAACTATGGTCATCTGCGTAAATTATACACTTGTGATACAGCCTCGTTTTTAGCCTGATAGTCAATTATTTATAAATCTAACTCTTGATTCGCATGAGTTATGAGTTATGAGTTTTACTCACTTTGCTTTTGGCTGCTCTGATAAAGAAGCCGAAAGCAAAGTGAGTAAAACTCATAACTCATGCGAATCAAGAGTTGAAGTCGCTGTTGATTTTCAATGGATTACGAATCCAAAAGAGGCTGTATCATAAGTTCAGCACCTAAAATCAGGTCAGATTTTTATTTTGTTTTCATCCTCAAAACCTATGAGGTTTTTAAAACCTCATAGGTTTAGTGCTCGATAAAAATAAAATATGGTCATTTGTGTAAATTAGAAACTTATGATACAGCCTCATCTTTTGCCTGATGGTCAATTAGTTGTAAATCTAACCCTTGATTCTCATAACTCATAACTCAAAAATCCATTATCTGAAAAAACGCCTCTTTCCGCCGCCGCGCCAGCGGAATGACCGACTTGTCGGTCATCAGCAGGCAATCGCCGTCGTCTTTGGCCAATTTCCGCACAAATTTGGTATTCACCATGTGCGACTGATGTGCCCGGAAAAAAGGCGGTGAAGGAAGCATTTCTTCAAAGGTAGCGAGCGACTGGGCGGCCAGGTGCCGTTCGCCGTTTTCCAGAAAAACAAAACTGTAGTTGCCCTGCGATTCGAGGTGCATGATTTCTGCTGTTTGCAGAAACAGCAGCCCATTGCCGGTACTCAGCGTAATGCGGTCGAACGAACGGGTTTGAGTGTGGTAGGCCAGTTGCTCCAGTTGTCGTTGGCGGGAATGCGTATCGGCGGGCTGGGTGGCACGATGAATGGCCGAAACCAGGTCTTCCGGGTCGACGGGTTTCAGCAGATAATCGACAGCGCTGTAGCGGAAAGCACGAAGTGCAAATTCGTCGTGTGCCGTGGTAAAAATGACGCGAAAGTTGGGCTGCGGGAATAAATTCAGCAAATCAAAACCCGTGCCGTCGCCCAGGTCCACGTCCAGCAGGATAATATCGGGTGCCGCAGATTTTATAAGCGTTTGGGCCTCGATTAGCGACCCTGCTTCCCCTACAATGACTGCTTCCGGACAATCGCCTTCTACAAACATACGAAGCGCATCCCGACACAGGGCTTCGTCGTCGATGATACAGATTCGTGCAGCAGTTGGCATACCGTTTTGTACGAGTGGATAGCAGTCGTTACAGTTTTCAAAGGTAATCCGAATCTCATTTTTTTCCCACCGTATTTCCAATATAAGCCGCCTTATTTCATTTCGGGTGGCGGCTTCACTACAACGAGGACATTTTTGGAAGGAACAAAACCTTTCCTTATGAAATCTGCCCTGCTAAAAACCCCGCTCTACCCGTTCGCTTCTTTTCTGATTTACTTTAATGTGTTGAATACCACGCCGCTGCAAGCGCAGAACGGCTGTGAATTTATTCAATTTAATGCGCCCTTGGTCGGCACTTGCCATTATCGGCTCATTGTCACCAATTCCTCCACCTGCTATCCGTTTATTCGCCTGCTGTTTTTCGATACCGGCACTTTTGAAAACTGGAATGTGGCGAGCGGCTGGACGGCGGAGGAAATTAGTCCGACCGAGATATTGCTGACGCACAGCAGCGGGCATGTGCCGACCGGCGCGTCTACTCCTTTCGATTTTTATGTACCTAACGGGCTAAGCCCGGTATTAGATGTTCAATGGGAGGATTCATGCCCGCCAGGTAAAGGTTGTTTTACACAAATACAACTGGATCCGTGTATTATACCTTCTGACGCCTGTATTTCAGGGGTGAATTATGTGGATGTTGGTTGTACACAAGCGACCTACTCGGATCAACCCAAACTTTCGGGCCGCACCGTCACGCTGCTGGATGCTTTTGGAAACAGCCTGCAAACGACTACGACCAGCACTACAGGCGCGTATTCCTTTTGCAACCTGCCGCCGGGGAATTACATCGTTCGCATCACCAACCCGGCCGACTGGACAGCGAGTTTGCCTGCTTCGGGGCAGTATGCCGTATCGCTGGCAGCCTCGCAAACGCTTACGCGCAATTTCGGAAGTTGCCGCGCCAATTGTTTGTGCAGTTCCATCAACACAGTCATCTCACCGGTTTCGGCCGGTCCCAATCAATGCTGCTACAGTTTATCAACCCAACTGGGTGGCGGCGGCCAATATTGTTTTCAATACATCCATGTGCAGGTAGACGCCGGACAAAGCATCGTTCCCGGCAATGCGCAAACAGGCTGGACGATGACAGCCAATGGCAATCAGGAAGTACAAATAACCCCTCCCGGCGGCTATATTCCCTCAAACACCACCATGGCCGGCACTTTTTGCGTCTCCGGCTCCAATCCGCATTCTATCCTGACCATCGTAGGCCACAATGGTACTGTAGGGACGCATGAATGCACCAGCATTGCCATGCTGAATTGTTATTATGCAGACCCCTGCCCTATCGATAAGCCCCGTATTGCCTACACACCCGGCCCGGAATATTCGTTTTCCGGTGAAGTTGACCTGAATCCCGATGTATCCATCGTTTCGGCCGTGTGGGATTTTGGCGACGGCACGCGTGATTCCAGTTGTTGTTTGTCGACAGTGGGCCATGCCTTCGAACCGGGTGTGTACAATACCTGCCTGACGATTACAAGCGCCAATGACCAGGGAGAAACCTGCACCGACTCTTCGTGCGTGCAGGTGCTGGTGGGCGATCCTTGCGATGAAGTAGGGGCCGCGCTTCAATTTCATCCCTCGGGTACCGACTGTTGTTACGACCTGAATATCAGTAATTCGGAGCCGGGCTTTTTTACCGGCATCAACATTACGCTCAGTTCGGGGAATTTTGTCAACTCCACGTTTGCGCCCGGCTGGAATATTTCCCTGAATGGCAATACAGTTTCGCTCACCCCATCCAGTGGCGGCTTTTTACCAACGGGAACGAGTATTCCTGTCACCATTTGCAACCCCGGCGGAACAGGGCCATATACCGTAACGGTGTTGTTTATGTACAACGGAGAGGCTTGCAGCGTTCCGTTGAGCATGCCAGCCTGCCCCTGTTGTTCGCAAAATGCTGCTGCATTTGCACAAACTGTACACGATGAAACGAGTGTCGTAGTCGACCATGCCAACTGCAAGGCAAAGTTTCAAATCGGCAATTTGCCCTGCCAGCGCGTCGACTGGATCGACTGGGGCGATCAGTCGATTAGTACCGGGCCGTTTTTCTCGGGCGCGATGCCCATGCACGCCTACACACACGGCGTTTTTTACACCATTTCATATCAGGTGTCGGAAATCAATCCGCTTACCGGGGCTGTGTGTTACCAACAAACATTTACGAAGGCCATCATCCTGGATTGCGATTGTTCCTGCGGCTCGTACGATCTGGAAATCAGGTTTGGAGGCGCACAAAACCAGCCTGTGGTCTGCGGCCAGACCATTCCACTCAGTGTACACCAGAATGTATATCTGTACAGCAATTTCCAGTGTCAGGGCACCCATTGCGCACCTTCCACCCTGGTAACCTGGTCCCTGACCGGCCCTGGCAGTACCAGCCTCGGCGGTTCCGACCTGGCCATACCCGCATTTTCGGTAAGCGCCCTGACGCCGGGCAATTTTACAACGCCGGGGCTGTATACCCTGGACATGTATGCCATTTGCGGCTTGCAGGATACCTGCCGCTGCTATCTATATTTTGATGTCGTCGATCCGTGTTGCGGTGGCGGGCCGAGCGACCCGGATCCGATCTCGACCGAGTTTGTTTCTGTTACACCTTCCGATGAAGCCTGCTCGGTCCATTTCGACATTGGTGCGTTGCCGGAATGCTATTTTGTGGATTCCATTCAATGGGGCGACGGAACGATGTCGGTGGGTCCATTTGGGGCTGATACATCGATTGTGCATGTGTACGAGATCGAAGACACCTATGCCGTCACCTTCGATCTGGTGCAAAGTGCGCCGGGTGCTACCGGGCCATGTTTACGAAAATCGTACACCAGGGCGGTCAATCCGGTGTGCCTGATAGCCTGCCCTTGTATGGGAATCAACAATTTGGTGCTCACACCGGGGCCTGCCGGACCACCCCTGAACGTACAATGTGGAAGCGATGTAGGGTTGCCTTGCCTGCCTGGAGGCTATACACTTACAGGAAACGTGCCTTGTGCCTGCCCCGGCGTGACGGCTCTTATTACCTGGGAATTATACGGTCCACAGGGGCTGGTGGATGCAGGTAGTGTGTTGGGCACCCCTGCATTCAGCATCTCTTTGCCTTCCGGATATTTTTATGTGCCGGGGACGTACTCGCTGGTGCTCACCGGGCAATGTACAACCCAGATTCAATGCCCTTGCGTCATTTATTTTGTCATTACCCAACCCTGCCCGCCGCTGTGCCCTTGTGATTTTGTCGATTTTTCGACAGATGTAGCAGCAGGTTTTTCCTACACCCATTCATTTTTAAACTGTGTGTATTGTTTCAAAGGCAATCAACTGGGCCCTTGCGACATGGTGCAATGGAAAATCGACAACAACCCATACAGTGCCCCGATCGTGGGAACCCAGTCTTACTGCTTCAATTTCACCACGGGCGGGCTTCACACCATCAAAATGCTTGTTACCCGTAAAAAAGGTGTCAACCTGATTTGTGAAATACTGGAATTTACCCAAAACATATCGGTAAACTGCCTGCCACTTGTCGTTACCAATCCTATTCCGGTGTCTTCAAGGCCGAGGCAGTACATCCCAGGTACGGGCATCCCGCCACGTCCGCTAACGCCGGCTGTTCCCGCTGAGCGTAGCCGAACGGAGCAGTCTTTGGCAATCCGTCCCGCACTCCGCGTCATTCCCAACCCCAATACCGGCGTATTCATGGCAGAATTGTCGGAGCCAGCCCCTGCAAATACGCAGTACAGGATTGTCTCTTTGACCGGGCAGGCATGGCAAACAGGCATCATCCCGGAGGGTGCCCGACAACAAAATGTGGAGGCCGGCGACTTGCCCAACGGGCTTTATTTCCTGCAATTGCTGGTGAACGGACAGGTACTGACAGTGGAAAAACTGATTAAACAATAACAAACAATGCACCTTTCCTCACGAAACATGAAATTCACTCTAATCATCACCATTTTTTTATTCCTGAATCTCCACAACTTGCAGGCACAATGGCAGGAGAAACCTTCGCCGGTTGGCGGCTATTCGCTTTCCCTGGCCGAGCAGAACGGGGTATTGTTTTCGGCCAGTTACAGCCACGTTTTTCGCTCGTTCGACGGCGAAATTTGGTCGAGGGTAGATGAACTGCCTTACGAGGATAACTTCAACCGAAACTACCAGTTAAAAACGGATGGCAATCGTCTGTATGCAGTCTGGTATGAAGCCTTTGCCAATCCCACCCGGGTGTTGGCGGTGTATTACACGGAAGACGCCGGCGAGCACTGGCAGGAGTACCCTGTGCAGCCCAACACCGCACGAATATTCTTTTTTGGCGGGCGGATTTTCTGGCTGCATGACGACAATCGCCTGTTTTCTGTCGGAAATGATGGCCAGGAGTTTTCTTGGTCGGGGATCTTGCCCAACAAATTTTTTGATCTGGACATGCGACATGACACCCTATTCCTGTTGTCGTCATACGCCTTATCCATTTCTACGGATACCGGCAGCACCTGGACGCCTTTGTTTGCAGGTTTTCAGGTTTCCACTGAAGCGCCCGAAACAGAGTTGTACACCGTAGGCCCTAATCTGATGATCTGCTCCTGGCTGGTGGAATCGGTATGTACCGAAGTAGGTCAAAATTTCATACCTATAGAGCCGCAACACATATACGGGCGTTACTATGATATGGTTGAGTTTCATGGAAAACTGTACGGCGCCCGATCCGTTGAAATAGAAGTGTCATCCGATGGCGGCTTGCACTGGGAATCTGATAACAGCATACCGGCGCTGGCGTTTTTAGTGCGGGGCGATACGCTCTGGGCAGGCAGTTTTGACGGTATTTTCCGAACAACCGATGGCGAGCACTGGACTTTTTGCAGCAAAAATATCCTTGGCCCGTACAATGGCGCCATGTCGGAGGTGCTGGCTTTCGATGGCGGCATGGCGGTATTGTCTCCCAGCGACGTCCTGTATGTGAGCCGCGACAATGGCCAGACCTTCGATTTTGTGACCTTCGGCGCCCACGGCCCCCTGATCGCTACCGACAACGGCTATGTACTCGCCTCGCCCTGGCGCTATCACCTGTCCGACGGCGTGCTGGACACGATTACCATCCCCGGCATTTCTGAATACTACTATTACAACTACACGTATGGCGAGGGGCAATTGCTGGCCACTCGCGATTATATGAGCAGGTTCTGGCGTTCGCTCGACGGTGGCACTACCTGGGATTCCATTCCGCTGGGAACGACCGAAATTCCGGGTACTTCGGGGATTTACAATGGCCGTTATGTACTTACTTTCCCATCTACGGGCGAGGTCAGGGTATCCGACGATATGGGGCAAACCTGGAGCAATTTTACGACAGGCCTGTCGGGAGATGACACGTTCAATGTGTATAAAACCCTGTACCAGACGGGTGACGGGCTCATGCTGAAGGCCGGCGATTCGACGTATCGCTACACGCCCGGCGGCTGGCAGGGCTGGTCGGCCAAAACAGTGACCTGGACTGGCGGCGACGGAGTGTCCTTCGGGTGGGCGCAGCAGCCCGGACCGCAACTGTGGATGCGGAGTAATGATGGCTCCGTGATAGCCCGGTTCGAGGATTCCAATCCTTCCCTGAATTTATCCCTGCCCCTGTCGTACCACGACCACGTATTGTACGGCATTGGCGTGTCGGCAGTATCAAATGTGCCTTATCCCGTCATCTACAGCCTGCCGGTGGCAGGCACCAACGGCATCGTGTCGGGGCACGTTTTTGTAGACGCCAACAGCAATGGCGTATTTGACCCCGACGAAGCGCCGCTCGCCAGCAGCCTGGTTTCGGCCAAAGTGCTGAGCGCCACCACCAGCACCAACAGCGCCGGGATTTATTCTTTTTTGGCGTGGCAACCCAACGATACCATCCGGGCCCAACTGCCTTCGCCGCACTACACTTCGCAGCCGGCCTACCACATCGTCGGGCAGTCGGGCTCGGGGTTGGATTTTGCCATGCAACCCGTACCCGATGCGCAGGATTACACCATTCATGCCACGCCCCATTTTGTTTTCCGGCCGGGTTTTACCACCGATATTACGCTGACCTGCAGCAATCCGGGCACTGTAAACGCCGCATTGACGGTGAAAGCGGTGATGCCTGATTTTATGAACTTTGAAACGGCCACACCCCTGCCGGATATGATCGATGGCGACTCATTGGTGTGGAATTTGTCCGGCATTCCGTCTTTGGGCAGCAGCGCTATCTTGGTGACCGTCAAAACGGAAACATCGGCGGTGTTAAATACGCCGTTCGATATCCATACTGAAATTGGCCCCGTCGCCACCGACCTGAACCCTGCCGACAATACCAGTATCATCCACGATCTGGTGACGGGCTCCTTCGACCCCAACGACAAGGCGGTTTTTCCGGAATCTCTTACACCTGAGCAATTGAGCGCAGGCGCTACGCTGACCTACCGCGTGCGTTTTCAGAACACCGGCACATTCCCGGCGGCTTTTGTGCGGGTACTCGACACGCTTTCCAACGACCTGGATATCAGCACTTTGCGCGTGCTTTCTTCCAGCCACCCGATGACCTGGCAGTTGCGGGAAAACAGAATCCTGGATTTCTTTTTCGACAATATCAACTTGCCCGACAGCAACAGCAACGAGCCGGGCAGCCACGGATTTGTGCTGTTTTCGATTCAGGCGCGGGCCGGGCTTCCCATCGGTACGACAGTTCCCAACCAGGCAGTGATTTACTTCGATTTCAATGTGCCGGTATTTACCAATGTGGCTGAAATGCTGGTGAAGCAGTTGGTGGGAACGGGGTCTGTTTCTTTGGGCACGGCCGGAATACGCCTCGCGCCCAACCCTGCTTCAAACATGGTGCGGGTGTTGTGGGAGGAAAAAACGGAGGCGAGCAGGCTTCTTCAGTTGTTTGATGTGCGCGGGCAGATGGTGCTGGAAAAAACGGTCGGCGTGGGTGCGGACAGTTGTGTTTTGGATGTATCGGCCTTGCCAGCGGGGGCGTATGTGGTGAAGGTGGCGGGCAAGGAAGGGGCGGCGTGGTTGGTGAAGAAGTGAGAGAGTGAGAGAGTGAGAGGGTGAGAGGGTGAGAGAGTGTGCTGCTTTCAAATAACAAAATTCTTAGCAGCCTGAAACCGCCATGCCCCGCCTTGTCCTCCTGACGGGAACCGTCCGCTCTACGAGGGGACAATACGTTGATACGAGCCGTAGAGTGGACGGTTCCCGTCAGGAAGACAAGGGGAGCACGACAGCGTTTCTGGCTGCGAAAATCAAAGGAAATTTGCCTCAGTCTTTCCTGCAAAAATTCAAATTGAGCCGTGTTCATCTCAAAACTCCCAAACTCCTCTTAGTTTTACCCAAGAAACGCGCCGACCACAACACGGCCTATGACCCGATTTCCAAAGGGACTATTGCTGGCAACCTGTATTTTCCTGCATGTTGCAACCACGCTGTTTGCCCAGCACCCCGCCTGGCGGCCCTACACCACGGCCGACGGGCTGCCGGGCAATGAGGTGTATGGCTTGTTGCAGGACAGCCGGGGGTTTATGTGGTTTACCACCAATGTCGGCATTTGCCGCTTCAACGGATACGAGTTCAGTCGCCCGGCAGATACCAGCGCCTATGCCGGCAACGAAGCCTTTCGCATGGCGGAAGACCCGCAGGGGCGCATCTGGTTCAACCGGCTCGATGCCTCGGTGTGGATGGTGGAAAACGACACGGTGCGGGCCTGGAAATACAACTACATCATCGAGCGGCTACGCGGCAAATTTTCCAGTTTGGGCGACCTGGTCATCGACCGACAGGGAACGGCGTGGATTCAGTTGCCTACGCTCGGCATCCTCGTCGTACAGGCCGATGGAACACAGCGGACCATCAGCGCGGCCAAGGGCGCATTTGTATTTACAGAGGTGGAAAACAGGCTGATTTCCAGTACGGTAACGCCCTTCGCCGCTACCCTGAGACACTACGTGTTCGAACAAGTGCATACCATGCCGTTGTATCAATGGCGTGAAAATGCCCTGCACTTAGCCGGGAAAGTAGTCATTCCACAAACGCAGTGGGAAAAATCGATTTACTATGGCGCCTGGCGGCTCCACAATGGGGATATTCTGCTCAATACAGCCCAAACCTTTTGCCTGTATCGCGACAAAAAGATTGTTCGCCCGTGGATTTGCGATGTAGCAGCCGGTCAAATTTTTGAGGACCGGGATGGAAGCATTCTGCTGTCGTCGCTGGGCGCGGGCACGTCGGGGCTGCTGCATTTCGCTTCGATCGATCATTTTCAACGCAATGAATACAGCATTTTGCTGCCCGGACACAGCGTATCTAATGCCTTGCGCGACCGGGAAGGGGGCTGGTGGGCCACTACGACCGATGCGGGGATTTTTTATTGTAAAAATCCAGAAATGGGCATTTTTGATCAAAGTTCCGGGTTGGCCTCCCATGTGGTACAAAGCATCACCACCGATGGAAAAGAGACGGTTTTTGCCAGTTTGAGGCCCAAAAGTATCCATGTTATTCATGCACGTTCCGGCGCTGTTTCTTCCCTGCCGCTGCCTCCATTTCGAAATAATTCGAATAGTTCCCTGGTGCGATTCGACCCGCAAACAGGCCGTTTGTGGTACAATCCATTTCTGTCTAATTATAAAAACGGTGTCTGGAAAAACGCAACTTTTACGCTCCCGCATGTAAAAAAACGCTTCCCGATCGATGCCAAAAAAATAACTCAAGGCCCTGTTGATGGCCGATGGTGGGTCAGTGCTTTTGCCGATTTTTTTTCCGTAGATCCTGTTTCCGGAGATGTAGTAAGATACCGATCCGATACCCTGGAGTACTGGCGTACCCATGCGGTGGCGCAGGATTTTGAGGGAAACATCTGGGTAGCCACTGACCGCGCCGGATTACAGTGCTGGAAACACGACCACTACGAGCCGCCGACGTTTCAGCATCCTGCGCTGCGGCATTCCGTGCGCTTGGTGGAAGTATTGCCCGATAGCACGCTGTTGCTTTCGTTGCGGGGCCAGGGACTACTAATGCGCCACAAAAACGGGCAATTTACTCACCTGACTACGCAAAACGGACTGAGTACCGACTGGATCAGCGAACTCGACATTACGCCGGAAGGTGTCATTTATGCCTGCTCCAATGCAGGGCTGAATATCATCCGCCGAAACCCAAACGGAACCTATCGGATCGACATCATCGGGGTGCGGGACGGCTTGCCCTCCAACCAGGTGAACGATGTGACCTGGCTGAACGATGCGCTTTGGATCGCCACCGATCAGGGCATTGCCGTACTCAGCGGCAAACCCGCGCCGACGCCCATGCCGGCGCCACAACTGGAACATTTTAAGGTAAATGGCCGCCCCAGCCCTTTGCCCGACAGTATTTGTACCCTGCACCACACGGAGAACAATCTGGTGCTTCACTTTTTCAGCCTGCACTATCGTTCCAGCGGGGATATTCTGTACAGGTATCGACTGTTGGGAACCGACACGACATTTTTGTACACGCGCAGTCCGGAAGTAAATTTTCCCGGGCTCCCTCCCGGCAGGTACACTTTTGAAGTGCAGGCGCAAACGGAGGAGGGCGGCTGGAGTGCGGCCGGTCGCTGGGTGTTCGATATCCGGCCGCCGTGGTGGAAAACTGCCTGGTTTTTTGCGCTGATAGCAGCCTTGCTGTTGGCAGCGGCGCTGTTGCTATATCGAAACCAGGTTCGGCGTATCCAGCAGGATGCCGCTGTGCGGGAAAAAGTGCGCGAACTGGAAAGCGCGGCGCTGCGGGCACAAATGAACCCGCATTTTATTTTCAATTGCCTGCAAGCCATTCAGTCGTTTATCCTGCGCAACGAACGGGAGGAGGCCACCCGCTACCTCGCGCGTTTTGCCAAACTCATTCGCCTCACCCTGCACGCCTCGGTGGACGGCACGCATACGCTGGCTGAAGAAATTACCATGCTGGAAAATTACCTGCTGCTGGAACAAATGCGCTTTAAGGGTCAGTTCGATTTCGAGATACACCTTACACCCGAAACCGACCCGGAAAACATTCAATTGCCGCCCTTGCTCGTGCAGCCTTTTGTGGAAAATGCGGTTATCCACGGGCTCCAGCAGCGCGAATCAGGCGGTAAGGTGACGATCGTTTTTTCCAAAAAACAGAATAGCCTGGCAGTCAGCATCAGCGACAATGGCAGCGGATTCGAGGCCACCACAACGACAGAAGCAAAGCCGCACCATTCGGTCGGCATGATGCTGACGCAAAAGCGGCTGGATATGCTGGCGGGTGCAGGGAAAATCGGGGCAACGCGGCTGCGCCGGGAAACCTTGCTGGATGCGGATGGGGCTGTGGCCGGAGCAAGGGTGGAATTTGAAATACCGGTGTAAGGGCGGAAGTCGACAGTTGGTAGTCGACAGTCAACAGTCGGCAGTCGATGGCTCGATTACCTATCAGAAAGTAGTCAACTCTACGCCTTGTGCCCTTTGTGAAACCGTTGTATCCGTTGTGGTTAAATTTTTGTCCACGAAGAGGTCAACTCTACGCCTTGTGCCCTTTGTGAAACCTTTGTGTCCGTTGTGGTTAAATTTTTGTCCACGAAGAGGTCAACTCTACGCCTTGTGTCCATGGTGTCCGTTGTGGTTAAATTTTTTACCACTTAGAGTGTGCTGCCCCAAAAACAAAAACGGGGGAAAAGCGCGCTTGCGCCTTAGCCCCGTTTAGTCTGATAAAGCCCTGATTTACAGGCTCTTATTTTACATCAGCAAAGAAATCTTTCACTTTGTCTTTGTGAACGATCATTTGCTTGTAGGTGTATTTACCCGTAACCGGATCTTTAACGGCTTTCACCACTTTCACGTGGTCTTTACCGGAACCTGCGTTGGCGGCACGTTGTGCTACACGGGCGTTTTTAGAAACTTTCTTTGCCATAATTCCTTAATATGAAGGAGTTGAAAGAGTGGGTGAGCTGGATGTGGGTGTCGCTTACTTGATTTCGCGGTGCACCGTGTATTTGCGCATGATGGGGTTGTATTTTTTCAACTCCATACGATCCGGCGTGTTTTTGCGGTTTTTCTGCGTGATGTAACGCGAAGTGCCGGGCAGGCCGCTTGTTTTGTGCTCCGTGCATTCCAGAATCACCTGGATGCGGTTGCCTTTACTTTTCTTTGCCATGGGTAATGAACTTTATATGCTGAATTCCTGCTCGCAGCAGGAGGGCAAATTTGAATGAATGTTTTGCTTAGCAACCCGTTTCAGGGCCGTGGTAGATGATTTCGCCTTTTTTCTCCAGTTTTTTGATGTACTGGTACAGACCCAGTTTGGAGATGGTGCGCATGGCGGAAGCAGATACTTTCAGCGTAACCCACTCACCCGTTTCAGGCATGAAAAATTTCTTGGTCTGGAGATTCGGATAGAACCGGCGTTTGGTTTTGCGGTTCGAGTGCGATACGTGGTTGCCGGTCAAAGGACGTTTGCCGGTCAGGTCGCAAACTTTAGACATTGTAATAAAATTGAAGTGTTCTAGTCGAAAGGTGAATTCAAAAAATGAGTGTGTGCCAGTAAACCCGAACACACACTCAAACACTTTTAATCGTGGTGACTCCGAGAGGACTCGAACCTCTAACCTTCTGATCCGTAGTCAGATGCTCTATCCATTAAGCTACGGAGCCAACAAAACGCTGTTCGTTTTCGGGGTGCAAAGATAAATGCTCCCAAGCCGAAAAACCAAACATGTTTTTTAGTTTTTTTCAATAAAGATTTTAGGCCGCATCAGAGTTTCCGAAAACGCCGCGATGTAATCAGTTTCCCTCTGCCAATACTCATCACATAAACGCCGCGGGGCAGTTCGGAAGCATCGTATTCGATGACATTGGATGCAAACTGGTGCGGGATGATTTCCTTGTCATACAATTGCTGGCCGAGCATGTTGAATACCCGGAAACGGTAAGGCAGGAAAGTGGGCGTTTGGAACTCGATACGCCACTGGTTGTTGTCCAGGTCTTGCACGCGGGTCATTTCCAGCGGCCCTACGAGGCCGTTGCAGAGTTCGCGGATGGCATTCACCGAACGTTCCAGATCGAGGTAACCACCCGTGACCGTTTTTCCGGCCAGCGTCTCTTCCGGCTGTACGTTGTCGAGCAAGAGTTCGCGTACGCGCAAAGCACAGGTGGCTGGCGCTGTCAGTGCATCGCTGGTAAAAGTTTCGCACGACATGCTGTAAAGCAGTCCCACAGCACCTGTCACATGCGGCGCTGCAGCCGAAGTGCCGCTGATGGTGCCATAGCCGGGTGTATTGCTGCCGTTGGGGCTCAGGTTGCTAGTGGTATATACGGATTCGCCCGGCGCACCAAGGTCGACAGAGACATCGCCAAATCCGGTACTGAGCACTTTCGCTCCATTTTTGTCTACGTTATTTACGACAATCAGATAGGAACTGGTGCAGGTGGAGGGCATATCGCCGGCTACTTCCACATCTACATTTTTATTGGCGGTAGAGCCCACGCTAAGTACGCCCAGGGTGCCCAGAGAATCGTACATGGCACACCACAGTTGGTGGTCTTCGGCGCGTTCGTTGTCGAGGCCGAGCGAAGCGTTGGTCACCACCACAAAAGCGCCTTTTGCACCATTGGTCTGGTTGTACAGGCGGCGCTGGTCGGCCACGTATTCATAGGCAGCAATCACCTCGTCTTCCCATTGCACATCGGCGAGGTTCATCATTTTGACATTCCAACTGACGCCAGACACGCCCACGAGGTTGTTGCCGGCTGCACCGACAATGCCGAATACCTGCGTGCCATGAACGCCCTGATTGCCGGTATCGTCGCTTTGGTTGCGCGGGTTCCAGCCTCCGAAATCGTCGATGTAGCCGTTGTTGTCGTTGTCAATGCCGTCGTTTGGAATTTCGTTCCAGTTCCACCAGCGGTTGGGCGCCAGGTCGGGGTGTGAAAACAACACGCCGCGTTCGAGTATAGCCACCACAATGGTGTCACCTGCAGGCGTAACGCCGCCGGTAGAAGCGTCCCAGGCCTTGTGTGCATTGATGAGCGTCATATTATCCTGCCGCCACCATTCCGGGTCGTTGGGTTCGGTATCACGTTCTTTCGTTTCGTGGTTGAGTTGGGCGATATCGATACCCGGGTGTTTGCGGGCGAGGCTCAGCAGGCGCTCTGCTGATAGCACCTGCTCATCAAAACCGATCAGGTACATATGCCAGTTGTCGGACAAGGTGCGTTTCAGGGAAATATTTGCTGTTCCGGAAGTGAGCGTATTCAGTTCGGACAAAACGGCCGTCAACTGGGCTTTTGGCGCGAGTTGAATCAGCATTTCGCCGATTCGGCGGTTCGGAATGGTATTGTCAACAGCACTTGCTTGCTGGGCTGTGCCGGAAAAAGCAAGTGACAGAAGCAGGACAAGGGGAAGCAGGCGGGCAGTCATGATAGCGTTGTAGTTTTTAGCAGTTGCTTGAGAAACCGTCTGAAAACCCCTGATGTGGCTGAAAAGTATAGATTTTAGCCCCAGGCAAAACTCGTTTTTGAGGGAATAGTCTTGTCCTATTGCCGAAAAAACAGATGAAGCATGGGGGCAAAAGATATGGTTTTCAGCCCGGCAGGGGCTTTCAGACGGTTTCTGAGCGTGTTTTTACAAATATGGTTGCCCAAAGGACGCAGTTTTCATAAAATTATGCCAGCGCAACAGCCGGAAACTTTTGACCGTTTCAGGCGATTTTTAACATTTCCTGCAATTGGTGAAAATAGGCAGGAGCGCGCAGCAGGCGGCTGCCATACCAGGAAAACATTTCACCATCCACTATTTGGATGTGTGCCTGCGGGCAAACCTCCCGAAAGGCAGCCATGTGTTTTTCGGCAAATGGATACGGCTCGGAAGAAAGCAATATGACTTCCGGAGCCGCAGCCACCAGCGCATCGAGGCCGATTTCGGGGTATCGCTGCAGGTGTCCGAACACATTTTCGAAACCCGCCCGTTGCATCATGTCGTGGATAAAAGTTCCGCTGGCAGCCACCATGTAAGGTTTTCGCCAGATGAAATAGGCGGCTCGCCTGGGTTTTGTTGTGTTTTCTGAAAGGGTTTGAAAGGCCGTTTCAATGTCTTTTACCAGCATTCGGGCTTGTTCCACTTTTCCTGTCAACTGGCCCACCTCCCCGATCATGTCCAATGCTTCGGGTAAATTGGCCACATCGCTGATCCATACCCGGTAATGGCGCTGGAGTTCCTCGATTTGCGCCCGTTCGTTTTCTTCCTTGTTTCCCAATATCAAATCTGGCTGCAGGGCGGCTATTTTTTCAAAATTCAGGGTTTTAGTGCCGCCAATACGGGGTTTGCTTTGGAACCATTCCGGCGGATGCACGCAAAACTTGGTAATGCCCACCACTTCGTCGCGCAGACCGAGGTAATGAAGCAGTTCCGTTTGGGAAGGGACGAGGGAGATGATGGAAGTTGGAAACACGGATTGGAACACGGATTACGCGGATTGGAACACGGATTACACGGATAGTTAGGCGGATTACGCGGATTTTTTTTTAAAACCACTAAGGGCACAAGGTACACAAAGCGTAGCATACACCTTGATTAGGCATGCGCCACTGTACTCACTTTTTGGTATTTTTATTTTTCCAAACGAATAGGCGCCATAGATTTGACAACTTTTTGAAAGTTGTCAAATCTTCTCACCCGAACCTTTAAAAACATAGATAGATTTGACAACTTTTTGAAAGTTGTCAAATCGCTCAAAGCCCAAACGGAATACTCGTTTTCCTGCTCAACCAGTCAAAAAAACGCCCGGCAGCGGGAGCTTGCGCTCCTTCGGCCCTTGCTATTCTTGCCATGGCCTGGTGGTATGCCGGATTGTATCGCAGTGCTCGCGGAAGGAGCCGGAAAAGTTGGTGCGCCCGGCGGAAAAGTCGCGCAAGGCGTTGCTCCGAATCCGGGCGCGTGGTAATGCCCAATCGGGCGCACAAAGGCGCCGGCATCCAGCCTGCGGCAAAGCGATCGAGCCATTTCCCTGGGGCTTTCGGGTGACGCACGATGGCTTGCGCAATATCGTGGCAGGCTTGGGTGCTTCCCAGCAAATCACTGTGCAGCATACTGTCAAAATAGGCGCGAAAAGCAGTTAAATCCTTCGGATATGCCTCATCCGGAATGCCCATCAGACGCGCCGTGATTTTGCTTTCTTCATAAAATTGTTCGCGCCAGTCGGCTGGTAAATCCTGAATCGGCATGCGCTCAAATACCTGAATGGTTGTCTCGGTCAGCGTAGCCAACACCCACAACAGCAAATCGGGATCGGTGGCTACGAACGTTTTTTGACCGACCGCTCCCTTCACTCCGGAATGGATGTGGTGCAACCGCATGGCCGTCTGGTCGGCCTGCTGCCGGTCGCCAAAATAAATACGCGCCATGGCTTTGAACGTGCGAAAGCCACGGCCAAAAGGATCGGATTTAAAATTGCTGTAACGCGCCACGCCTTCCGCTACGGCCGGGTGCGCTACTTGCAACAACAGCGCCCGCACACCACCAACAATGGTGTAGGGTTCGCGATAAAGTTTCCAGGTGATAGTAGTGGGACCGAAATAACCGACATGTTTCATATTTCAAATTACTTTGAGATACAAAGTTAGTTGGCATACATGGATAATCCAACAGAACAGGTTGAATTTTCCAGGATATTTGAAAAAAGGTGGGAATTGAAAATGAGTTTTTAAACGCGGAGTTTATTTAACCACAAAGGACACCAAGGTTTCACAAAGTTCACAAAGTAGTGA
Organism: Bacteroidota bacterium; assembly: GCA_020160935.1. GTDB lineage: Bacteria > Bacteroidota > Bacteroidia > Chitinophagales > Saprospiraceae > M3007. Next base: position 101,771 of record JAIUPL010000016.1, read on the forward strand.
TTATAAACCCTTTGTGAACTTTGTGAAACCTTGGTGTCCTTTGTGGTTAAATAACTCCGTGGTTAAACCCGAAAATTACAACCAGCCCAAAAACGGCTCTTCCAGAATCTTTTTCACTTCCACCAGGAAGCGGGCAGCATCGCCGCCATTGATCACGCGGTGGTCCCAGCCGATGGTCATGGGCATCATCAGGCGCGGTTCGAAAGCACTGGTAGTTTCGTTCCACACCGGTTCCATTTGGGCAGCCACTACACTAAGGATGGCTACTTCCGGCCAGTTGACAATGGAAATCATATTGGTACCGCCGATCGCGCCGATATTCGAGATGGTAAAGGTGCCGCCCGTGAGGTCGTTCAAAGTCAGTTTGCCACCTTTGGTGCGGGTAGATACGTCGGCCAGGTCGATGGAAATATCGGTCAGTCCTTTCTGGTCGACATGCTTGATATTGGGAACGAACAGTCCGTTGGGTGTGTCAACGGCAATACCAACGTTGTAGTATTTCTTGTAAATCACCTCATTGGTTTCGGGGTCGAGGCTGGCATTGAACTGCGGCATTTTGCGCAGCACAGCCGCCACGGCCTTGGTCAGAATGGCCGTCATGGTGAGGCTTCCACCCGCGGCCTTTACCTGATCCTTGTATTGTTGGCGCAGGGCTTCTACTTTGGTGATGTCAGCCTTGTCGGAAATCCATGCATGCGGAATCGTGCTGGTGGAGTACGACATCGCTTCGGAGGTTTTTACACCTACGTTTGTTTGTGCCTTGCGCTCCGTTTCGCCGAATTTGGAAAAATCGGGCAGCGGGCGGCGTTTGACAGCCGCAGCAGTAGTGGCAGCGCTTCCGCCTCCGGTATCGATCTTGCGTTTTACAAAATCCACCACGTCTTTATAGGAAATGCGGCTGGCGCCTTCAGCGGGCCGTACATCGGAGAGGTTGATACCCAGTTCCTTGGCGCGCTTGCGAGCCAGCGGCGATACGCGGAAATTGGAAGCGCTCTGCTGTGAGCCGGATGCAGCGGCAGGGGCTGCGGGCGTAGGTGCGGCCGGTGCAGCGGGTGTGGGTGCCGGTGCGGCGGGCGCAGCGGCAACGGGCGCAGCAGCAGCAGCGCCTTCGCGTTTCATACGCAACACAGCCGTGCCTTCGCCTACGTCATCGCCTTTTTTGACGAGTATTTCTTCCACCACCCCGTCGGCATCGATGGGCATTTCTGCATCCACCTTGTCGGTACCGATCACCATGATAATCTGGTCTTTGCTGATCTTATCGCCGGGTTTTACCAGAATTTCGGTCACTTTACCCGTTACGCCGTCGCCTAAAGACGGCAGTTTAAATTCATAGGAACCGCCAGCAGCAGCAGGTGCAGCCGGAGCCGGTGTTGGAGGGGCAGCAGGTGCGGCCGCTTCTTTAGGCGCCGATGCGGCTGGAGCAGCATCGGCCGTTTCGAGGCGGATGACCAGCGTTCCTTCGCCTACTTCATCGCCTTTTTTTACCAGAATTTCGGAAACAGTCCCTTCCTGGTCGATGGGCATTTCGGCATCCACTTTATCCGTACCAATAACCAGTACAATCTGATCTTTGGTCACTTTATCACCCGGTTTTACCAGAATTTCAGTCACCTTTCCCGTAACGCCGTCGCCCAGAGAAGGAAGTTTATATTCGTAAGCCATGCACAGAATCGTTATTTTACAAGGAAGAGTTTTGAGGCGGGCAAAGATGGGGATTTTTTTTCAAAAAATAGTCCAGTGTTGATAGTCCTGAGTCGTAAGTCCTGAGTCCTGAGTCCGTAGAGTACACAATTGATGCTCTTGGGTTTCCCCTATTGGTGTGCCAAGGGCATCAATGTGTACTCTACGGACTCAGGACTCAGGACTTACGACTCAGGACTATTTCCCATCTTGCCCAATCACCCGAAATTCCGTCCTGCGATTCAACTGATATTCCTCTTCCGAGCAAGGCACATCGTCATTGCATTTATTGATGGGTTTTGTTTCGCCGTAGCCGCGGGCGACGAGGCGTTCGCGGGCGATGCCCTGTTCGGCAAGCCATTGCACCACGCGGTCGGCACGGCGCTGCGACAAGTCGAGGTTGTAATCAGCAGGGCCGCGGGCGTCGGTGTGAGAGGCGATTTCAATGCGAATTTCGAGGTTATCCTGCAAGGTATGTAGCAGTTTTTGAAGGTCGGGCAAGGACTCATCGCGGAAATTTGCCTCATTAAAATCGTAGTACAAATTGACCAGAAAACCTTCCGAGCCGCGTTTCCACACAGGATGTTCGGGGGCGCTGGGCACCCCGTCGGCCAGGAGCACACCATTTTGCACTTCCATACCATTGCCGATGGAAAAAGTAGCCGGGCTGCCGTCGGCATTTTCATAAATACCCGATAACTCATTGTATTTCGGCCCGGTATGTGAAGCGGGCGTTTCCTGCTGACTGATGATAAAGCCATCGGCGTCGCGGTAGGGTTGCAGACTAAGGTTGGCTTTCAATACGGCCTTGTCGGTCGTGAGGCCTTTGGTACAAAAGCCATCCGCAGAATCGGTGATATAGCCTGCGCGTTCGGCTTTTACCTTGTAACAGCAATCGCGGTCGAGTTTGAATTTATAACGTCCGTCGGGGCCTGTGACGACCGGTTCTGCCATCAATTTGCCACAATCATTGACCATACTTACCCGCGCACCATCGGCCGGCATACCATCGGCCATGTCGAACACAATGCCTTGCAGGGTATAATTGCTTTGTTTTTGCACCAGCATTTCGAGGCGCAGCGGGAAATCGGAGGCAGCACCCGAGCAGCCTTTGATCTGGGCGCCTTCATAACCTTTTTTGGCAGCTGTAAAATCGGCGCAATCGGACGGGCGCATATCAAAAGAAATCTTGCCATCCGCGCCGGTGGTCATCGTCAGGCCCACCTGTGTGCTGCTCACCGTCACGCCGCTCACAGGCTGGCGTGTGCGTTGGTCGAGCACCACAATTTCCATCGGGGCGGCCGTTTTTTGAAACCCGTAAATATCGTCGCGACCCTGGCCGTCCTTTCTGTCGGAGGTAAAAAATCCCCAGGAAAGGTCAGGGCTGAATGTGATGGCAAAATCGTCGTGTGTGGAATTGACCGGCGCGCCCAGGTTGACCGGCAGGTTCCAGGCATTCATATCCTGCTGGGGCGTGGCGTAAAAAATATCGAGCCCGCCCAGCCCGAGGTGGCCATTGGAGGCAAAATACAAGCGGTCATTAGACGCCAGAAACGGAAAAATTTCATTGCCTTCCGTGTTGATCACCGGCCCCAGGTTGGCCGGGGGCGACCATTGACCATTTTTAAATGTAGTCACGTAGAGATCCATCCCACCATATCCTCCGGGCATATTGCTGGAAAAGTACAGGCGCCGACCATCGGCAGAAAGCGTAGGGTGCGCCACATGGTATTCATCGGAATTGAAAGGAAGGCCCTGTATGTCTTTCCAATCGTGCGAAGCCACATTCCAGTGTCCTACAAATATTTTGAGTTTCACAAGTCCGTCTTCGCTGCGGCCGGTTTTGCCATCAGCGTGGCTGTTTCGGGTAAAATAAATCGACTGTCCGTCGGCCGAAACGGCCACTGCGGCCTCATGGAAACGGGTATTGATGGAATTGGAATATTTCTTCGGATCTGAATAGGTAAAATTGCCGGGTTGAAGCCCGATGGGGGTAAAAACAACCTCATACAATTCGGAAAACGGGTTGCCGGTCCACAAACTGGTGCGTTTCACAATGCCGCCCTGGTCGCGGTCGCTGGCAAAAATCAGCGTATTGTCCACCAGGGCAGGGCTAAAATCGTCGTATGCCGAATTGAACGGCAGTCTTTGCACTGAATAAATATCCTGTCCTTTTTGCAGCAATTCTCCTTGCCGGTCGCAAGAAGCCGCCAGAAACTGCGCACGGGCATCGTCGGGGTTCTCCTGCAAATACGCAACAAACCAGGGTTTGGCCTGCTCGCATTTCCCGTTGGTTTGCAGTACCATGCCGTAATACAAGCGATGGATGGCCTTTGCCTGCGGGAGTTGCACCACTTTTGCGTACCATTCCTCGGCATGTACGGGGTCGTTCACCTTGCGGTAGCATTCGGCCAGATTCATCATGGCCTCCGGGTTGTTCTCCTTGTCCAGCACCTCCTGGTACAAGGTGATGGCGGTCAAGTAGTCCAGTTCCCGCATGGCATTGTCGGCGCGTGTCAGGCGCGATTGCAATCGGGCGCTGGCGGGGCACAACAGCAGCAAGAAAAAAATAATTTTGGCGGCAGTCGGATTCATATGATTTGGTGGTTGCTAGAAATAACGGGGCGAGGATACTTTTTTCACCTTAATGTTGAACTCATAAGCTACGACTAACTCCATGGAATTGGTTGTTGCTTGCCGCAATTTACTCAAAGTCAGGTCATAAGCGGCCCCAAAACGCATTCCATTTTGCAAGTAATACATGGCCCACAAATTGGCTGAAGAAGCAGAGGAGCGTTTCTTTTCGACGGCCGTACGCCAGGACGCGCCGAGGCGAAACGTTTGACGAAACATCAGCGAACAATCCAGATCGAGTTCGGTGGGAGATCCCACGTTTTGAAACCGTTCGTCGCTGCGAAACGAACTGAACCAACCCGTGCTTTTTAGCAATAACGCCGGTTTCAGCACCATTTGTGCGTTGTCGTCGAGTGGAATAGATCCGCCAATGGTGGTGTAATAATGGCGGTAGGTTTTGGCATATAACTCGAAATTGCCATCGGCAGCCCTGCGTAGGTCGTGCTCCACAAGGCGTGGGCTGCTGATACCTGCATAAAAATGGTCGTTGTAGAGAAACATGCCGGCACCGAAATTGGCCAACCAGCGGCTTTGCCTGTTTTGGAAAACCTCGTCGATGCCGTCTTCCAGAAAAACGTCGATCCAGTCGGCATGCCAGTTGGCGATGCTGGCCTGCAAACCGGCCGACAACTGCATTTTTTCGCCGATCGGAAAACGGTAGGCATATGCTGTTGCCAATTCAAACGTCTCGGTAGCCCCTATTTTATCATGCAAAAGAATGCCTCCCAGCGCCACGCGTTTGCCCGACAAGGGAGCGTGTGCGCTGATCGTTTGGCCCACCGGAGCGCCTTCGATGCCCAGCCATTGCTGGCGGTGGGTAGCCGATACAGACAGGAAATCATTCAGTCCCGTGCAGGCAGGATTGAACAACATGGGATTGAACGAAAATTGTGTCAGCATGGGATCCTGCTGCGCAGACACGAAGCCGGGCAGCCAGCAAGCCAGCCAAAGAAGTACAAGTGTTGTTTTTTGCATGAAAAAACCGTGTTTTTGAGCTGCAATACCAGAAACCGACAGCGGAAGGATTAGACGCAGAATTGTGCCAAACAGCACAGCGAAGGAGGGAAGAAGTAATAATTTTGAGAAGATTAACCTTTGAGGTGTAAGGTCGCACTACTGTTTGTTGGAATTCCCCGCAAATTTCGCAAAAATTTGCACATGCTCACACTCTCCGAAATATGGATTTATCCGGTCAAATCTTTAGGCGGCATTTCCCTCACCGAAGCGCATGCAGAACCACGCGGCTTGCGCTACGACCGCCGCTGGATGCTGACCGATGAAAACGGTCGATTTTTTACCCAACGGGAAATACCGGAAATGGCGTTGCTCGGAACAGCCATCGACGATAGCGCTTTGCATATTTTCTGGAAAAACCGCCCGACAGAAAAAATACGCGTGCCGCTGGAATACGAGGCTGGCGAATTGCCGGAAACAGAGGTGCAAGTATGGGACGACACCTGCCTCGCCCGGGTGCTTCCAGCCCATATAAACAACTGGTTATCAGCCGCTTTGAAACAAAAAGTACAATTGGTGTATATGCCCGATTCTACCCGCAGGCAGACGGATCTGGCCTATACTTCCGAAGGCGAGCACGTCAGTTTTGCTGACGGCTACCCTTATCTGATCATCGGTCAGGCATCCCTAGATGCACTCAACGAACGGCTGGACACACCTTTGCCTATGAACCGTTTCCGACCCAATTTTGTGTTCACTGGTGGTACACCCCACGAAGAAGATGCGTGGACAGATTTTTCGATTGGAACGACCCGTTTCAGAGGTGTGAAACCTTGCGCCCGCTGTTCCATCACTACTACCGATCAGGATACAGCCACCCGGGCCGCCGAACCTTTAAAAACACTGGCTACATACCGGAATACGGGAAAAAAGATTCTGTTCGGACAGAATGTTATTCTGACAGGAGGGGATGGCGTGGTGCGGAGAGGGACGAAATTAAGTTATGAGTGATAAGTTATGAGTTATGAGTTATACTCACTTTGCTTTCGGTTACTCTAATGAAGAAGCCGAAAGCAAAGTGAGTATAACTCATAACTCATAACTCAATTTTACCTGTTCATCGACTCCAAAAACTCCTCGTTGCTGCTCGTATGCATCATGTGTTTTTTCATGAATTCCATGGCTTCTTCCGGCTTCATATCGGCCAGGTGGTTGCGCAGGATGAACATACGGGAGAGGGTATCCTTGTCGAGCAGCAGGTCTTCACGGCGCGTGCTCGATTTGGTGAGGTCGATCGACGGATAGAGGCGGCGGTTGGCCAGGTTGCGGTCGAGTTGCAGTTCCATGTTGCCGGTACCTTTGAATTCCTCGAAGATCACCTGGTCCATTTTGGAGCCTGTATCGATCAGGGCTGTCGCCAAAATGGTGAGGGAGCCGCCGTTTTCGATGGCACGGGCGGCGCCGAAGAATTTCTTGGGTTTTTGCAAGGCTGTGGCTTCCACACCACCTGACAGCACTTTACCGGAAGCCGGCGCAACGGTGTTGTAGGCGCGGGCCATACGGGTGATGGAGTCGAGCAGGATCACCACATGGTGGCCACATTCGACCATACGTTTGGATTTTTCCAGCACGATATTGGCGAGGCGCACGTGGTTGTCGGCGGCTTCGTCGAAGGTAGAGGCTACGACCTCGGCTTTTACGCTACGGCGCATATCGGTCACCTCCTCCGGACGCTCGTCGATGAGCAGCACGATCACATAGCACTCGGGGTGGTTTTTGGTGATGGCGTTGGCAATGTCCTTGAGCAGGAAGGTTTTACCTGTTTTGGGTTGCGCCACGATCAGGCCGCGCTGCCCTTTGCCCAGCGGAGTGAACAACTCGATGATCCGGTTGCCGAAATCGCGGCCGGTCGGGCTGGTGAGCAGGTTGAATTTGGAGGTCGGGAACAGCGGCGTCAGGTAATCGAACGGTACGCGGTCGCGCACGTCTTTCGGGTCGAGGCCGTTGATTTTGGATACTTTGAGCAGGGCAAAATACTTCTCTCCTTCTTTGGGCGGGCGAATGGCGCCGCGCACGGTATCGCCGGTTTTGAGGCCGAACAGTTTGATTTGCGAAGGCGAAACGTAAATATCGTCGGGGCTGGTCTGGTAGTTGTAGTCGGGCGAGCGCAGGAAGCCGTAGCCGTCGGGCATCATTTCGAGGGTACCCAGGCCTTCCACCACGCCGTCGAGTTCGACGTCGAATTTTTCCTTGGGCATTACTGGCATCACCTCGGCAGGTTCGGTGAAGGTTGTTTCTGCTTCCTGACGGGTTTCCTGCACGGGCGCCGCTGTCTGGCGGCGTTGAACGAGCATTTCCTCGTCTTCCTCCTCTCCGGTTACCTGTGTTACAAAATCTTCGTCTTCCATATTTTGCAGGCGAGTGGCCTCCGGGTCTACCAGTGCAGGGTTGCCGGGGCGCTGGTCGCGGTTGCGATTGCGGTCACGGCCTTCCCAGCGGTCGCGGCGACGCATTTCGGGGTTCCAGCGATCGCGGCCTTGCTGGCGTTGTTCGCGGTTTTGTTGTCCGCTGTTTTGCTGAAGCGGGCGTTGCTCGCGGTTTTGTTGTCCCGCATTGTCGCGGTTGCTGTCCTGCTGCGGGCGTTGCTCACGGTTTTGCTGTTGCTGTGGGCGGGGCTGCTGATTTTGGCTGCCTCGGCGCGGGTCGTTCCCCGGGCGCATCTGGCGTGGATCCTGGCGAACGCGCTGAGCAGGCGCTTCGGGTGCTTTTTCTACCGGACGCTGTTCTTCAGCCGACACGGGTTTTTCCACGTTGTCGTCGCCCATCACTTTTACTACTTTGCGGGGGCGGCGGCCGGTGGAAGGATTGGGTTCGTCGACCACGGGAACGTCTTTGTTCGACGATTTTTTTTCTATCAGGGCCTGTTCATCGAGGATTTTGTAGATCAGGTCTTGTTTGGCGATTTTGGCAGCGCCTTTGATGCCCAGTTTCTGGGCGATTTCTCTGAGTTCAGTGACCAGCTTGTCGTTGAGCTGCAATATGTCGTACATGGTGGGGAAAAGGAGTTGTTAGCATTCGAGCGTGCATACGCCGCAGAGTGGGCGTTTCGAAACGCTGACGAGAGGTAGGAAATGAAGGTTGAACAAAAAAAGTAAAATCAAATGTTGAAAGAAACATCCGGTAGAGTTGCCTGGAATGGCCCCGAAAGGGTTCGAAGGGGAACTTATACGGACAAAAACGAATTCAGGATGTGTACGCTGGAAAAACCGCCCGAAGCTACTTCCGAAGGAAAAAACGGCTGCATTGCGCAAAAACCACCTTGGGTATGGGTAATCAATTCGGGGGAACGGCAGGTACCAATTTTTGGAATTGAACGCTGCAAAGATAAGCCTGTTTTGAAATTCGCTCTATCTTGCGCCGTTTTTTTCAGCGTTTGTGTTATATTTTACAAAAACTCCTGTGGCATCCGAATCTGTTTGCCGCATTTTGAAAATATAGAACTCAAACGGCAGAAACAAAAAATTGTTGCAAATCCCTGTTTTCATTCATTTTCAAATTACACTTACTGCCTGCTTTCAAGGCTTTAAAATCATACGCCATCATGCTCCAACTCAAGGTCATCAGAGAAGATAAGAAGCGCATTGTCAATGGTTTGCGCAAAAGAAACTGGACTGCGCAACAGGTAAAAATCATTGACGAGATCATCAAAAAAGATGACGAGCGCCGTGCCACCCAAAAAGAACTCGACGACACCCTGGCCGAACAAAATCGCCTCGCCAAACAAATCGGCGCCCTCATGGGCCAGGGCAAAAAAGACGAGGCCGAAGCCATGAAAACACAGGTGGCCAACCTTAAAGCACTCACTAAAACGCTCGAAGAGCGCAGCGAAAGCATCCAGCAACAACTCGACAACATGCTCTACTCGGTGCCCAACTGCCCGCACAAGAGCGTGCCCAAAGGCAAAACGCCCGACGACAACAAGGTGGCCAAAGCCTGGAAGAAGCCCTTCCCTACCCTGCCGGAAAATGCGCTCCCACACTGGGAACTCGCCAAAAAATACAACCTCTTCGATTTCGAACTGGGCGTAAAACTCACTGGCTCGGGCTTCCCGGTGTACCGCGGCAAAGGCGCCCGCCTGCAACGCGCCCTCATCCAGTTTTTCCTCGACGAAGCCGTGAAGGCCGGTTATGAAGAAATCCTGCCGCCGCTGCTCGTCAATGAAGACAGCGCCCGCGCTACCGGCCAACTTCCCGACAAGGAGGCCCAAATGTACAAGTGCGACGAAGATAACCTGTACCTCATCCCCACGGCCGAAGTGCCGGTAACCAACCTGGTGCGCGGCGAAATTATCCCACAAAAGGATCTGCCTGTCACCATGACCGCCTACACGCCCTGCTTCCGCCGCGAAGCCGGCGCCTGGGGTGCGCACGTGCGTGGCCTCAACCGCGTACACCAGTTCGATAAGGTGGAACTCGTGCGCATCGAACACCCCGACAACTCGTACAAGGCCCTCGAAGGTATGGTGCGCCACGTGGAAAAACTGATGAACAAACTTGAACTGCCTTTCCGCATCCTGCTGCTTTGCGGCGGCGATATGGGCTTCAACTCGGCCAAAACATACGACTTCGAAGTGTGGTCGGGTGCACAGCAGCGCTGGCTCGAAGTGAGTTCGGTATCGTGCTTCGAAACTTTCCAGAGCAACCGCATGAAACTGCGTTTCCGCGACGCCGATGGCAAAATCGAACTGGCGCACACCCTCAATGGTTCGGCGCTGGCGCTGGCACGTATCGTGGCAGCCCTGCTCGAAAACAACCAGACGCCGGAAGGGATTACGATTCCGAAGGTGCTGCACAAATACACGGGCTTTAAAATGATTTAAGATTTAAGATTACATGATTTGAGATTTTAGATTGCACGAGATGCCCTCCGTCAAAAAATCTAACATCATGTAATCTTAAATCTTAAATCATGTAATCTTATATCTTAAATCAAAGAATCTTAAATCAACTCGATGCAAGACTGTTTTGAAGTCATCGGCGGCCGGCCACTCAGCGGCGAACTACACCCTCAGGGAGCCAAAAACGAAGCCCTCCAGATCATCAGCGCCGTACTGCTGACGGACGATGCGGTGACTATTTCTAATATTCCAGATATTCTGGATGTCAACAAACTGATCGAATTGCTCCAGGGTCTCGGCGTGACGGTAGAACGCCTGGCACCTGATACCTATAAATTTTGTGCTGGTACTGTCGATATCGAATACCTGCGCTCCGACAATTTTATGCGCGACGCCCAGCGTTTGCGCGGCTCGGTGATGCTGATCGGCCCGCTGCTGGCCCGCTTTGGTCGCGCTACCCTGCCCAAGCCTGGGGGTGATAAAATCGGCCGCCGCCGACTCGATACGCACTTTCTGGGCTTTCAGAAACTCGGCGCCGAATTCAAGTACGACGACGAAAAAGACATCTACTACGTAGAACAACCACCGGAAGGGCTGCAGGGCACGTACCTGCACATGGACGAAATCAGCGTGACGGGTACTGCCAACGTCATCATGGCCGCTGTGCTGGCCCACGGCCGCACCACCATCTACAACGCTGCCTGCGAACCTTACGTGCAGCAACTCTGTCGCATGCTCCAGCGCATGGGCGCCAATATCACCGGCCTGGGTTCCAACCTACTGCACATCGAAGGCGTGGAAAAACTCGGTGGCACCAACCACCGCTGCCTGCCCGACATGATCGAAATCGGTTCGTTTATCGGCCTGGCCGCCATGACACAATCGGAAATCACGATCAAAAACGCCGGCATCGAACACCTCGGCATCATTCCCTATACGTTCGAGCGACTGGGCATTCAGATCGACCGCCGCGGCGACGACCTGCACATTCCAGCGCAGGAACGCTATGAAATCAGCACCTTCATCGATGGATCTATCCTCACCATTTACGACGCACCCTGGCCGGGGTTCACGCCCGACCTGATGTCGATTGTGCTGGTGACAGCCACGCAGGCGCGCGGCAGTGTGCTCATTCACCAGAAGATGTTTGAAAGCCGTCTGTTCTTTACCGACAAACTGATCGATATGGGCGCGCAAATCATTCTTTGCGACCCGCACCGGGCCACCGTCATCGGCCTCGACCGCCGTTACCAGTTGCGTGGTATCGAAATGACCTCGCCGGACATCCGGGCCGGTCAGGCGTTGTTGATCGCCGCACTCTCGGCCAAAGGCAAAAGCGTGATCCACAATGCCCACCAGATCGACCGCGGATACCAGCATATCGACGAGCGGCTGCGGGCGATTGGGGCGGAGATAAAGAGAGGATAGATAGAGGTGAGAGGTGAGAGGCGAGAAGTGAGAGACCGTAGAGTGAACCGCCTTTTTATGCACGGCTGACCAAATTTTATTTACATGGAGCGTTAAACCTATGGGGTTTTTGAAACCTCATAGGTTTTCAGCGCAAAAAACAAAATAAAAACTTAGAGCGTGTGGGATACTTATGAGACAGCCTCTTGATTTTTTTACGAAGTGGTAGTTTAATCAAATAGAGAAATTACAGGAACACTATCAGGCACTTTTCCGTAATCCAGAACAAGTTTTTTAAGCAGGGGCAATCCGGAAAGGGTATCTCTTATTGACAACAGTGTATGATATTCAAAATTGTATTCGTTTACCTGATTGTCCATCGCTTCTACTTGAGAGAACGCATGTACAGGTATGATTAGAAGAAGAAAAATGACTACCTGCATGGGTGATTTTTTGTCCTAAAAAACGCAACAAATATTCAAATCGGCAATTGCAGGCTGGAATCTCAGAATTCTGCTGCACCTGAGCCGCAGGCCGGAGACACTGCGGCGGCGTTGCGCTTGGATGGAGTTGTTAAAGGCTGGAAGGCCTGATGCGGCGGAATTTCATACTTTTTATTTAAAGTGTTTTATGTTTTTCCAAAAAAGTGTCATAGTGCTTTGATTTTAAAACTAAAAAATGTACTTTTGTACGAAATAAGCAATTGAGGCTTATTGCACTTATCACATTATTCTATCATTTAAACAAAACCGATTATGCCAAAAGTATCAAGAACGTGGCACAGTACCAAGCAGTCTGTCTAACACAACAACACGGCCTGCACTGAAGGTAACAACATCGAAAAAGAAAACCTTCGCGAAGGTACAGGTAATAAGCCCTTGTGCAGTCATTGTGCAAAACTTAACAGTGAAGGTAGATAGTGCCTGTTTTAGAGTGTACTGAAAACGTTAGTTCATTATATGGTTTATCCCAGTTTTCTCCAATGTTATCTCCATTTGTGGCATCCAAATAAACTGATGTTTTTCGGTACACTCTTTTTGCTTCATACACATTAATGCTGTGAAGCATACACAACTCGTATGCTCGTATCAAATCAAATTCGTCTCCAAAAAATCGAATTGTTGGCACATCATAACAGTGACCTTTCCCACCTTGGCAAGATTCAAAAGTTTTAAAGCCGAATTTGTTCAAAAGAATGACGGCATCCTTGATCCCATCGTCTAAATTTTTTACCACATAGTCCTCTAAAGCGGATTTGGTAGATAGAATTTGGTTTTCCATTGAGTTTCAAATTTAAAATAGGTAATGAACAGCATAACTGCAGCCTTTTCAAACCGCGACATAGCATTAGTTTTTTGGATTCTCATTATAACTATCCTTCTTCCTTTGAATAAGGATATTAGAAAATCAATTGGTGAGGTTATTAAGATACTACTATCTAAACCTTTGCTTATATCCTTTTTAATTTTCTTAGATTATGTTATATTTCTAATATGGATTTTGCAAAAAGTTGGCTTTTGGGAACCTTCGCTTTTAAAGACTACAGTTTTTTGGTTTTTTGGTTTTGCAGTAGTATTGCTTTTCAGATTGCCGAAAGCAGTAAATATTGCATATTTCAAAGATATAGTAAAGGATTCAATTAAGTTAACACTAATCTTGGAGTTTCTTGCAGATACCTATACATTTAATTTATGGATAGAAATTGTTGGTATGTTTTTCTTGGTATTTCTTGCCATGTTACAAGCCTATGCCAGTATAGATCAAAAGAATGAGAGAATAGAAAAACTCATCAAATCGTTTTTTTCACTTTTCGGCATTTTCATATTTGCTCGAATTGTATATATGGCATCTACACAGTTTAGTGACCTTTGGACAGTAAGTAACGCAAAAGACTTTTTACTTCCCATCATTCTATCTTTAATGTTTATTCCATTCATATACATTATGGCTTTATATAGTCAGTATGAAGGTTTGTTTCTTAGATTAAAATATTTAGCCAAAGAAGAAGATTTTCAAAAGAAGGCAAAATGGAAGATTCTACAAGTAGCCAATATTAATCTTGATAAAATTTCAAATATATCAGGAAGAATTGCGAAACTATTGTTAGTGGATGAAAGTCGCTCATTGGATGATATTAGAAAAATTAGCAGATAGATTGATTACCAATCATTTACGATACTTGGAGGTTGGGGTACAATATGCGGATAGTCATTTTAATTTTTTTCATTGTAAACTTAATAAATATCCTACGCCTACTCTTTCCGCTTTTCGGCATCCGCGTCCTACTTCTTTTGCAGGAGTTTCAGGTATTCCTCCTTACGTTGCTCATACCGGTAATTGAACAGCACAAAAATACCGGCCATTCTCCCCTGAAAAAAGGAACCAAAAGTTGTATTTTCGGCGGATTTGGTTGTTTTTTGATGGGATGTGATACAAAATCATTTTCCTGGCGTTTACATTTGCAAGCAATCACGTCGAAACCTTCATTTCTGTATCCTGAAAAAACGCACCCAATACGCCTTTCCATCACCTGCCCGAAAAAATCCGTGTCAGCCGCCGTTTTTTACATCTCACCCAACAGGACATGGCCGAACGCCTGAATATTTCGGCAGAAGCGTATGGCAAGATAGAACGCGGCAAAACCCGCATTTATCTGGAGCGTTTGAAGCAAATAAGCGCCATTTTTGGGTTAGATACCACGCAAATAATTAGAGTATAGCGCTGATGAAGTTGTGCAAGCGCTACTGCAACAGCCCATAAAAAACCCGGAATAGCAGATACCTGTTTTACGACTAGAACCAACCGCATGGAAAACCCTTCCGACGCTCAGCCCGATTCATCCGAACAGCCGTCCAGCCAAAAGGTCATTTGCCCGAATTGTGACAAGAAAATTCCTCGAAAGGCCGTTTTTTGTCCAAAATGCGGTCAAAAGCAGGTATCTGGCAAGATAAAAATGACCGACCTGCTGCTGCGGCTCTGGAACACAACTTTCCACCTGGAGAGCAAGTTTTTGCGGATGGTATGGCACCTGCTGATACCGGGTAAGGTGACGACCGCCTATTTTCAGGGAAAGATCAAGCGCTATCCGCACCCGATCCAGTTTTTCCTGGTATGTATGTTTTTTTTCCTCTTGTATGTGGGCAGCAGGGGTAAGGATGGCCCTGACCTGAACATGTTCAGCCTGTTGAAAATAGAGCGGCCGGAGGTCATCAAGGGCAAGGTGGAAATGGCGGAAAGCCTGGAGCAGCACTGGGATTCCATACCGGAACGATTGCGCACGCCGGCTGCAAGGCAGGCCCTGGACACACTCATGCGCACATCGATGCGCGACCTGGATTTTTGGGAAAAAGACAGCCTGGGCATTATGGAAGGCGGTTACAACTTTATCGTGTCGAAACCCTACAAGTTTGCCAACCGCGATTTGCTGCGCATGTCGCCCGATTCGCTGCTGCAATACTACCAGGTGGAGCCCTGGCTCGATCGCCTGCTTATACGCCAGGGCCTGCGTGCCACGAACGATACGGCTGCCGTTGCGAAGTTTTGGGTGGGCTCCTTCACCTGGATTTTACTTTTTCAGATAGCGATCATGTCGTTTTGGCTGAAACTAATGTACCAGCGTCAAAGAAGGTATTTCGTAGAGCATTTTGTGTTGCTCATCCACCTTCATTCGGGGTTTATTTTTCTACTAACGTTTATTAGTACCCTTCGTACTTATCTGCATTTTGATTGGCTCTCCAGGTCCTTGTCGCTGTGGTGGTTTGCCATCGCCACATTGCTGACCATGTATTTTTATTATGGCCAAAGCAAGCGGAAAACATTGCTCAAGTACCTGATTTTCTGCTTTTTATATGCAATTATGTTCTTTTTGGCGATTGTGTTGAGTTTCCTGACCAGTTTTCTGTTTTTCTGAACAGGTGTGTCAGGCGCCTGTGGCGGCCATTGCATTTTCCCGGCCTTTGTTTTGCACATACTGCCTGTGTTGCGCGCCCCATTCGCTCAGGGCCTGCACAACCGGCATAACGGTCTGGCTGTATTCCGTGAGTTCGTATTCTACGATGACAGGCGTTTGCACGTACACATTGCGCCGGATAAAGCCGTTGAGTTCCATTTCCTTGAGTTCGTTGGACAAAACCCGGGCAGAAATGCCGGCTACGGTGCGTTGCAGGTCGTTGAAACGCCGGGGGCCGTCAACGAGGGCAATGATGATGCGGAGTTTCCATTTGCCCCCGATGGCATAGAGGGCATCGCCGACGGCAGCCAGTCGGGCATTGCAGGTTGCTTGCGTATGTATTTGATTGTCAGGCAGTTTCATGTTTTTTTCATTGATCGCTTACAAAGAGGTTACTACTAACCTTCGCGTAACTACTAACCTTTAGTAAGCAAATGTACATAGGTTTGCAGCGGATTTAAAAACAATCGATTATGAAATTTACAAAAATTGCCACCATCGTGTTCACTGTGCTTGCAGTAGGAATGGTCATCATGAGCGGCATCATGAAATTTGTCGCACCACCAGAAATGGCAGAGAAAATGTCTCAACTGGGTATCGGTTCTTATCTCCCCATGCTGGGGCTGATGGAAATAACCTTTGCACTCCTGTATGCATGGTCGAAAACAATGCGCATTGGATTTGTGTTGTTGTCCTGTTATTTCGCCGGGGCGCTGGCTGTAGAATTAGCCCATGCACAACCTTTCAATGCCCTGCTTCCTATGGGACTGGTGTGGGTATCGGCGTTTTTGCGGGATCGGGAGGTGTTTGGGGTGGCTTGAACAGGATAAAGGGTTTATGAACAGGATTTTTAGGATAGAATAAGGATTAAAAGGATTCCGCCTGTGATGTACATATTTTTTTCAATTTATTGAATTGTGACATCACAGGCGGAATCCTTTTAATCCTTATTCTATCCTAAAAAATCCTGTTCAAACCCCTCTCAACTTAAACAAGTTTTATGCAAATCGGAATAGACAGTTTTGCCGCCATGCCCGAGCATGGCAACCCAAGTATCGCACTCGGCCAGTTGCTGGAACGCATGGAACACGCCGACCGCTCGGGGCTCGATGTATTCGGCATTGGCGAGCACCATCGGCGCGAATTTCTGGATTCGGCGCCCACACTCATACTGGCCGCTGCCGCTGCGCGTACCAGCAGGATTCGCCTGACGAGTGCCGTGACTGTGCTGAGCGCGGCCGATCCGGTGCGGGTGTTCCAGAATTTTGCTACACTCGACCTCATTTCGCAGGGCCGGGCGGAAATCGTGGTGGGCCGCGGTTCGTTTATTGAAGCCTTCCCGCTGTTTGGCTACGACCTGAATGATTACGATGCCTTGTTTTCTGAAAAACTCGATTTGCTGCTGAAAATCCGGGAACAGGAAACCGTCACCTGGTCGGGCAAATTTCGGGCCCCGCTGCGCGAGCAAATCATCTATCCGCGGCCTTTACAACCTGTTTTGCCCATCTGGGTGGGCGTGGGTGGCACACCGGAGTCGTTCATTCGAGCCGGGGCACTCGGTTTGCCCTTGATGGTCGCCGTGATCGGTGGCGAAACGCATCGCTTCCGGCCGCTCATCGACCTGTACCGCGAAGCGGGCCGCCGCGCCGGGCACGCACCCGAAAAACTCACCGTGGGCCTGCACTCTTTGGGCTACGTGGCATCCACCACTGAAGAAGCCGTGAACGATTATTTCCCCGGCTACGCCGACACCTTTACCCGCATCGGTCGGGAGCGCGGCTGGCCACCTGTGACTCGTGCCCGCTTCGATGCCCAAACAGGCGATACCGGCGCGCTTATCGTAGGCAGTCCGGAAGATGTGGCCCAAAAGATACTGCGCCACAGCGAGGCACTGGGCGGCATTTCGCGCCTGACTTTTCAAATGGACAATGCAGGTTTGTCGCACGAGCAATTGATGCGGGCGATAGAATTGATCGGGAAGGAGGTAGCGCCGAGGGTGAGAGGTGAGAGGTAAATTTTAAAAGGCAATAGGCAAGAGGCAATATGCAAAGGGCAACCAACAAGTTTTTGTTACAAGATAGCCCTGAAGGGGCGTATTCAATAGCCCAGGGCACCGCCCTGGGTGGAGGTGAGAAGCAAATTTTAAAAGGCAAGAGGTAATATGCAAAGGGCAACCAACAAGTTTTTGTTACAAGATAGCCCTGAAAGGGCGTATTCAATAGCCCAGGGCAACGCCCTGGGTGGAGGTGAGGTAACGCCCTGGGTGGAAGTGACATACCAAAGGTAGAGGCGTTACGTTTTGAACGGTAAAATCCATCAATTTGATACCGCATCTGCATATCCGTTCCATTTTATATCTTGTTGGTTTGAGCCTGGTGTGTTGGTTTGTTTTAAGGCAATGTAACAGCGGCCGGATTTCTGAAGCATTTGTGGATGTGGATGCGGGCATCCGTGATAACATTATAGCACAGCATTACATACTGGAAGAAAGATTTATGACACTGGAAAATGAGACGAGCAGGTACCGAAATGAATTAAATGAGCATTATTACAATGGTTTTTTGCAATTACTGATCAAACATCAGTCTTATCAACATTTTCTGGATAGTCTGCGCGTGCAGATAGCCACCGCTTGCGGGATTGTATTAAAATCTACCAGGATTACACCCTCCGGGAAGCAGTACCCATCCGTAAATAAACTTTTGCCGGGTATGTTAATGCATATCTCCGCACTTACCGACAGCCTTTATTCAGATATGCTTCAATTGGCAGACCAGAATAAGGAGGTAGAGGCCTGTATTTATCAAAAATACAAAACTAACCCGATGGATGATTATCCATTTCATGGGGGAAAAGGGAATTTTAGGGATATACCGACTACCGGAACATTGGCTATGATTTCTCATTTGCAGTCGATGGCGGTGGAGAGAATGATTTTAGTGCTGAATTACTGTATCAAAAAAACCAGTTTCTTTGATTGTTTTGTTGCTTGGGTACAACCAGCAGCCAACCCCCAATCTCCTTATGTTTTAAGTGGCGATGTGTATCGGGCTGATATTTTTTTTACAAGATATTTCGAACAAATCGACGAGAAGAGTCTCCAATTTTTCATTGATCATAAACCGATGGATGTAAAGGATGGTATCTCTCATTTTGAGCAATTAGCAAGTGAAGTCGGAGCCCATTCTTTTGTGGTGGAAATAAAAGGGAAGGTATGGCGAGAGGGAAAAAGCGGCAGACATTACTTGGATACTTTCCAGGTAGACAGGACATTCGCCTACCAGGTGGTACCTTTCTTTCCGCAGGTAAAACTGTCCAATAGCCCATCTTTTTTATATGCCTATGTCGACAATCCAGTCATTGTATCTTCAGCAGAACATGGCAAATCGAATGAAGTACAGATTTTGTCTTCAAATGCCTCGCTCCGTACAACTGAAAAAGGGCGGTATAGCGTTGTTCCACTCTCTTTGGATGCTGTCACGCTGCAAACTGGCAGTGCCGTAAAATTCAAATTTCCCGTTCGCCCTCTCCCCGACCCCATCGCATCGCTCGCCCTCCCCTCCTCTACCCTTTCTCCTACCGAACTGGCTGCACAAACCTCGCTCCTTGTCCACTTTCCTAAAGATTTTGATGTTGAAGCACCCTGTACCATCCTGAATTTCCGCGTCACACGGTTTAGAAAAAGGGAAGACCCGCAAGAAATTGAAAATCAAGGAAATACATTCAGCGAAGAAACCAGCCAACTACTAAAAACGGCCATGCCTGGCGACCGGTTTTTATTCGATGAAATACAGGTGCAATGTGGACAAGAGCCGGCGCCCCGAACGATTGCCGGGCTGTCGCTACGGTTAGAATAAGAATGTGCTTATATCCATGTTCTAAAACTCGATCTCAAAACACCCCGCGTCCGGCATATTCGCATCGCGCACCTTTCCGTCCAGGTCTTTGTCGATGCCCGGCACTGGCGCACCATATCGATTGGCGATGGAATGCATGGTATCGAGCCGAAACTGGTAACGATTCGGGTCGAGGAAAATCGTGTCCTGTCCGTCGCCATTGATGCAGGGCTGACAATGGTCGAGAAAATCGGGATAAGCATTGTCTTTTAGCAGGTCTTTCACCCGCACGATGCAGTTTTTCAATTGATAATCAAACATGGCCGGATCGTCGACGCGATCGAACAGCGTGACCTGATCGGCCCGGTTTCCAAACAGGATGCAGTTTTGAAAACGGGCCTGCAAGCGGTTGGCCACATAGGATTCGCAGGCAGGGTCGAGGCAAATCGCGTTGCCCATTTTGATGGCTTCGCCGTCGATACCGTAATTGGCGGCCGTGCAGTAGGTAAAATTGTACTCGCCGCCATATTCCAGTTGAATGCAGTAGCCCGCATTGGAGTAAAACAGGCAATTTTCTGCATCTATTTTGGCATGTACGCCGATCACTGCCGGGCCGGAAGTATTGTAAATCTGAGTGTTGCGCAGGGTAAGGTCGACGGCAGAGTCGGCCCGCACCCCGATCACTGAATTCCGGATGATACAGTGGTCGATGCGGTGGCCCGTGGAGCCCGATTGCAGCCAGATGCCCGTCCACTGTCCGGCGCCTTCGTCAAACTCCTGCTCCAGTCGGTCGCTTTCAAAAATAACGGGCTTGTCCTGCGTGCCTTCCACAATGAGTTTTCCGCTGCCCTGAAAAGCCATGAAGCCATCATTGTAGCGCAAAATGGCGGTATCTGTCACGATTTTCCCCAATCCGCCATGCACATACACGTGCTGGCCCGCCGGAATGCGCACAGTACATTGGTCGATGACGAGGATGCCGTAAATGACATACGGCCGCGGGTCGTCCCACACCCATTCACCGCCGTCGCAGGTGTAGCCGACGGTGCCGCCTGCGCCATATCGGGAAGGCAAGTACACGGCGTTCTGGCCCCAGGCTTCTACCACCACTTTTTGCACGTTGCCGTTGGTTTCAAACACCACATCTTCCGAAATGACAAAAGGGCTGGCGCTCACCGGCTGATCGGGGTTGATGGTCACTTCGGCAAAGACATACAGGCTGTCGTGTGGCGCGATTTCAATATCCGTCTGGCTGTCGCCCGCAATACCGTCGATATTGAGGTTGAAACGCGAAGCAGCGCCATTGGCCAGGTATATCTTGCTGATCCGGATGCTTTTGTTGTGGCGGTTGTACACTTTCAGGATGCGCGTGGCCGAGCCGATTTCGGTGAAAGTGGTATCAAAACGCAGGGTATCTGTCGAAAATTCGAGTTTGTCGCCCGGGTCGGAGGTGAAGCGCTCCTTCTGGCAAAAAGTGAGTAGCAGGGGCAACACAAACAGGGCTGGGGCAAAGCGAAACAGGAGGCGCATGTGCAGGTGGAGTGTTTTGGACTGGACGGCAAAAGTAGGCAAGATGGTTGTACGCGGGGTAGGCGGAATTGGCATTTTGGTGAAAAGGGTTTACTTTTGTTCCATTCAAGGTTACATTATGGGAATGACAGATCAGCATATCTTACTGCAATTGAAGCAAATGCCGGACGACCTCAAACAGGAAGTGCTGGATTTTATCGGATATTTATTGATGAAACACAACCTCACACAGGAGGGCAAGCATAAACCGACCTTTGGCAGCGCCAAAGGGAAATATAGCATGAAAGCGGATTTTGATGAACCGCTGGAAGTATAGGATATTTTTCAAAACGGCTTTCACCTCCTGCCCATCACATTCGACCACACTCTTCACAATAGCAGGCTTGCATGGATACACAGAGACCCTTTCGATCGCTTACTTATTGCGCAAAGTATTGTAGACAACATGCCGATTGTATCACGGGATTCGACTTTTGATTTGTATCTGAATGGGTATTCCCAGAAGCGGATATGGTGATGGGCTGGTGTCAATATCAGCCTCTTTGCTATCAACCAACGTGGAATTAAAAACTTATAAGGGTTGAAATACCTCCCCCCTTTACCGATATTTCCTGATTCTTTCCGCTCCGCACAGCCTTTCCGTGTCGAAGGGCTGTCGTCCCACCAGCCCTATTCTCCACTTCATGGCTGTGCGTCGCTTTCCTGTGCTCACAGGAGCCGGAAGGACTTTTCCCCTAAACTGGGGGAATCGACAAGACCAGGCGGAAGCCGATGTCGTCGTTGCGGTCTGATGGATGAATAGTTTGGCGGTAAGCAGAGCGGCAGCCCCATGCATCGTCATACCAACTACCACCTCGGAGAATGCGGGACAAGCCCTCGTCAAGCCCTGTAGGATTTATCATCGTGCCTTGTTGTAGATGTATTTGATAGCAGTCTTCGGCATACCAGTCTTCGCACCACTCACATACATTTCCACTCATGTCATACAACCCCAACGCATTACATCGAAACATGTTTACTGGTGTTGTTTTGCCATACAATGTACCTGTGATGGAATACGGTTGTTTATATTTTTCCGATGCATCAAAGTTCATTTCAACCGGGTCGGCCACATCTTTGCCATTCCCGAACCGCACCTTCTTACCTCCCTCCCGCGCAGCATATTCCCATTCAGCCTCCGTAGGCAAGCGATAAGTTTGTCCGGATTTTTTATTCAGCGTCTCTATAAATGCTTGCGCCATTTCCCAACTCACACTGTCAACAGGCAAATCCTCCTGCCCAGTAAAATGAGAAGGATTGTTGTCGGCGCCCATAACGGCCTTCCAAAGCCCCTGCGTCACCGGGTATTTGCACATCCAGAAGTCATCGAGCGTAACCAGGTGTACGGGTTTCTCATGATCGCTTCCTTCTCCAAAAACATCCCCCATCTCAAAAGTCCCGCCTTTTACAAACACCATGAGTTCGTGAAAAGGATCAATCCGTCTCCGGGCCTCTGCGCTGTGCAGGCCTTTGGGGTATTTTTGAAGATACTTAAAAATAGCCTGATCCGTACCCGCGTCATTGGCAAACTCCCAATAGGTATCGTCTGCCTGAACGTCTTCCAGAAACTGGCGCGCATTTTCCGCATAAAAACCTTGCGGAAATCGGTCAAGGTATTTTTGATAGGCAGCCGGGGTGTTCATTTCCGTGGTTATTTCCCACACATCGCTGTCGGCAGTGCTGGCTTTGGCCGTAGGCGCTGCCTCGGCAACAGAGGCGCCTTTCATTTCGCCTATTATGGCCATCAAGCCCAGCATGACGTTGTGCCAGGCATCATCAAAAGTTTTCCAGGCTGAAACCGGCTTCATTCCGGTCGGCAAGCCCTGCAAGCCTGCCAGGGGTGTTTGCTGCCACAGGCAGGGCGACAAGAGTATGGGCACCACCCGAATCGATTGGGTATTGTGCCGCTCAAGGGCATGCGTTATTTCCTCGTCGTAAAAATAGTCGGAAGCCAGGGCATTAGAACTCAACAAGGCCAGCACGATGTCCGCCGACTTCAACCTGGATTTGATCGCATCGTCCCAGGCTTCTCCTGGTTGAATTTCTCCATCGTACCATATCTTCACCTGCCCGTTGCGTTCCAGGGGCTTGATGTGCGCGCGCAAGCCATCCAGAAAAACCCGGTCTTTCTGGGAATAGGCAACAAAAATCTGGACGGGTGTTTTTTCGGCGCTCATGTGATTTGTATTCCGGGCAAAAATAGAGAAAACGGGCAGGCTTCAAATAATGGTTCGGATATTTTGCTGTTGGCGAGGACAGTAAAAGTGATTACTTTTGTTGAATAAACTATTACTATCCCAATTATGACAGTCATTTTTCAAATTGAAGCAATGAGCGAACTGGAAGAAATCAGTGCGTGGCTGGCTCAGCGAAAAATCGTAATTCAAAAAGTAGAATCCGGCAAAATCGGATCAGATGCTTTTTTAAAACGACTGCGCCGCTACAAAATAAACCTGCCTGTCGATTATCGGTTTAATCGCGACGAGGCCAATGAAAGGTAAATGTTTTATTGACACCAATTTACTGGTATACGCCATCAGCACTGACGCTGATAAGGCCAACAAAATCGAACTGCTCTTTAGAGAGTCGTTCGATTTTCTTATTTCCACACAAGTCGTCAACGAGTTTATCAATACTTGTCATCGTAAAAATCTGCTCCCTGTCAACGACATTCGCAGCGTGGTAGAAGATTTCCTTTCGTTTTTTGAACTGGCTATTATTCAGGAAAGCACCATTCTTCTTGCCTTGAATTTAAAAGAGCAGTACAATTTTTCTTGGTATGATGGTTTGATCGTAGCCACTGCACTGGAAAATGATTGCACACACCTTTTTTCTGAAGATATGCAGCATGGTTTGCTGGTAGAGAAGAGGTTGGCCATTCATAATCCTTTTGTGCCATAACACGTTCCGCATAACCTTTCGGTGCCAAAAGGCTGCTGCCTCTTCTCTTCCCCCTCTACCCATTACTTGCATTTCCAACCATCCAACACCCATGAAAAAAAACACCCTCGAATACGTCCATCATCTCATGGACACCGAAAACCAATACGTTCAGAAACTGAACGATATTGTAAAAGAATCGCTGGCCGAAGAATCGCTGCTTACCCACCAGTTGAAAGAAGAAGACACCGACTCAAAGGCAACCTTCGGAGAGCGTGTGGCCGACAAAGTGGCGCAGTTCGGCGGTAGTTGGACGTTCATTTTGAGTTTCACCGGGGTACTGGTGGTGTGGATTGTTGTAAATACTGTGATACTCACCAAAGCCTTCGACCCGTACCCCTACATTCTACTCAACCTCCTGCTATCATGCCTTGCCGCCCTGCAAGCACCTGTTATCATGATGAGCCAGAACCGGAAAGAGGCGAAAGACCGCGAACGTGCGGAAGACGACTACCTCATCAACCTGAAAGCGGAAATTGAAATCCGGCACCTGCACCGCAAAATCGACCTTTCACTGGTGGAGCAATACGAGCATCTGTGCGATATCCAGCAGAAACAATTAGAAATGCTGGTCGACCTGGAAAAGAAAATAGACGGCTTGTTGCAACGCGAGAAAAAAGCAAAATAGGGCCGCTGAATGTTAAAAAATTAACGCGCTAACAGGGCCAATTCACCAACACAGTATTTACGAGAAACCTACTCAGGTTCATTCCTTAAAACAAGCATCGTTCTGTATTGCGCGAAATTTTTCCCGAGATTCCGAATGATGTTTGGCGTTTTTGGAGGCTGAAATGGTTTTTTACAGCCAAAATGAAATGCTTCATGCCTGTTTGCAAAACTTTAACGCATAGTTTACCATACTTTTTAACCTTTTCTTAACGCCCTGTGTTAGTTTTGCATCGTCAAAAATCAGTTCTGTATTACAACAGACATTACAACCATCGTCATAACCACTGAAAGGAATCAAAATCAATCTCTAACCCAGTATGTACGGTCTCCATTCTCTTTTAGAAGCATTTGAGTATCAAGCCTTTGTAGACTTCGGCTACCTGATGCTCCTGATCTACTTTATTGCCATGAGCGCAGTGACCCTTTACTGCCTCCTGCAATTCCACCTGCTGTATCTGTACAAAAGATTCCACAAGGAGAACCCGTCTATCCAGTACCTGCAATACGACCAGGACGACCAAACGGTTCCTTTTGTGACCGTGCAACTGCCTATGTACAATGAAATGTATGTGGCAGAGCGTATCATCGACTACGTAGCAGCACAGGAATATCCGAAAGAACGTTTCGAAATTCATGTGCTCGACGACTCTACCGACGAAACGGTCGGCATCGTGGCTGCCAAAGTAGCCGCACTCAAAGCCGAAGGATTTAATATCGAGCACGTACACCGTGTGAACCGCCAGGGCTACAAAGCAGGCGCCTTGCAGGAAGCCATGCCACTCGCCAATGGCGAATACATCGCTATTTTCGACGCCGACTTTACGCCGCGCCCTGATTTCTTGCGCACAACCATGCCTTATTTTGAAAATGACAAAGTAGGGATTGTACAAACGCGCTGGGAACACATCAACGCCGACTACAGCCTGCTGACCAAACTCCAGGCCCTGCAACTGAACGTCCACTTCACAGTAGAACAAGCAGGCCGCTCCTATGGCAACCTGCTGCTCCAGTTCAACGGCACTGCCGGCGTTTGGCGCAAAAAAGTAATCAACGAAGCCGGCGGCTGGCAAAGCGATACCCTGACGGAAGACCTCGACCTGAGTTTCCGCGCTCAAATCCTGGGTTACAAAATCCAGTACCTGGAAAAACTCGAAAGCCCTGCCGAATTGCCTGTGGAAATGAACGGCCTCAAAGGCCAGCAGTTCCGCTGGAACAAAGGTGGCGCACAAAACGCCCGCAAACTGCTGCACCTCATCTGGAAAGAAAGCGGTAACAAACTCAATATGGTGCAAAAACTGCACGCTACCAGCCAGTTGCTGGCGTATGGCGTGTTCCTGTGGGTGTTCATCGCAGCAGTGAGCAGTATTCCGCTCGCATTTGCGTTCCGCGAACTGGGCATTTCCACGCACTTCCTATCGTTCTCCGTGCTGGGCCTGTTCTCCGTAGCAGGTATTTCCTACACCGCCAATATCACGGCAGCACTGCACCGCACCAACCCGGCTACTTTCTGGGAAAAAGTGCGTTTCTTCGGTCTGTTTATTTCCTTCATGCCGATCTCGATGGGTCTGTCGCTGTACAACTCCATCGCTGTCATCGAAGGGTACCGCGGCAAGGTTTCCTCTTTCGTTCGTACCCCGAAATTCGGTATCAACGGCGAGCAGAAATCTTTCCAAAAAGCAAGTTATGTAGCCAAGAAAATTTCGTGGGTAACATATGCTGAAGGCTTTATGGCACTGGTGTTTGCTGCTGCGGTCGTTATCGGTTTGGTTACCGACAATACGGCATTCGTGCTGTTCCACTCCATGTTGGCTATGGGTTTTGGCACTATTTGCTACTACTCTATCAAGCACTTGAATTTCAAGTAAGGCAAGGGGAGTTCATAAAATGAGGAAGGGGCCATAAAATGTTCTTGCAGAACATTTTATGGCCCCTTCCTCATTTTATGAACTTACAGGGTGGGCGGGGTGGAAATGGGATGGATGGTGATTTAAGGCGCCTCCCAATCGCCTATTACGACCGGGTGTGGGTGTTTCGTATTATTTTAGTCTGAAATTTAGAGCAATTCAGGATTATTGCATTCCAATGGTCAACTTCATTGCAATATTCGGAACGCTGGCATTTTGCCATGCCCTGTTTCTGGCCGTCTTTTTCTGGCGAAGGCAGGAGGGCAATACCTTGTCGAACCAGTTGCTGGCCTTGTTGTTGCTTGCGCTGGCTGTCCGAATCACCAAATCGGTCATCGGCATTGTCATTCCCGGAACGGGTAAAATTGCTCCGGTATTCGGCGTGGCAGGCATGGTACTGATAGGCCCTTTTCTGTGGTTATACTATAAGAGTTTGCTTGACAAATGGGTATCGTTGCCACATCGTGCTTACCTTCATTTTGTGTTGCCAGCCTTGTTTGTGGCTGTTTTCCTGTTCATAGATCGGAGAAGGACACCCTTTTTTTATCAATCGGCCGTGCTGCATATGACCATGTATACCACAGCGAGTATATTTCTGTTGTGGCGGGAATTGCAGCAATCGGTATTTGAAAAAAACACCCGACAATGGATGTGGGGGCTCGTTGCCAGTGTTTCCCTGATTCTGGGCACATACTATGTGCAGTTGATAGTAGATTCCAGCCAGACGTATATCCTGATCACGGCCACGGCAGCCGTCATATTGTACCTGCTGAGTTTTTGGGGGATGACGCGCATGCGTGTATTTTCAAAAATCAATGTAAACAGGAATGCGGCGATCAATGACAACCAGGCAGAACTGGCCAGCCGGATTGCCCGATTTATGGAAGAAGGCAAAGCCTTTACCGACAGACACCTCACTGTGCATAGCCTTGCGGCGCAAATGGATGCGCCCGCTTATCTCATCAGCAAAGTAATCAATAGCCAGTTTCAAAAAACCTTTCCCGAAATGCTGCACGATTACCGCATAGCCGAGGCCAGCCGACAACTGCTCGATCCGGCCTTCAACCACCTGAGCATGGAAGGGATTGCCCTGGAAAGTGGATTCCAATCTGTTTCGGCATTTTACAAAGCCTTCAAAAAAGTAAAGGGGGTTTCGCCTGCTGAATGGCGGCGGCAACACCTCTCCTGATTCGTTGAAAACGGAAAGGTGCGGTTTGGTGATAAGATACACAGCCGATAGGTTTGCCTCGATTTTCATTTCAAACCTGTCCAATCGCTATGATCACAAGAAAACAGTTTATTCAAACGGCCATCACCGGCGCTTCCGGCGCATTGTTTATTCCAACCTTGTTGCATGCCCAAACGGCCCCGGCAAAGTCTCCCAAAGGCGACCCGCTCGACAAAACCCTGGTCAAAGAATTTGTCAAGGTAGCCCACAACAATTTTGATCAACTCAAAACCATGCTTACGGAAACACCCGACCTGCTGAACGCCGTGCACAATCTCGGCGGCTGGGACTGGGAAGACGCCATTGGTGCAGCCGGGCATGTTGGAGACAGGGAAATGGCCCTTTTCCTGCTCGAAAAAGGTGCACGGCCTACCATTTGTGTGGCAGCCATGCTGGGCGAACTGAAACTGGTAAAAACTTATATCAAGGCGTTCCCCCACATGAAAGACGCTGTCGGGCCGCACAACATTTCGCTGGTACGACACGCCAAAGCAGGTGGTGAGCCAGCAGAAAAGGTGCTGAAATACCTGCAATCGATCGGCGCAAAAGAGTAGTTACAGCCGCTTGTAACGCTCTTCAATAGTCCGATCGATCCCCAGGTGTTCGAGTTTTTCCACGCCACGCTGGGTAAGTGTATCGTTTTTGATGGTTACCGTAAAATCAAACGTATGCCCTTCCCATTCGCGGTAGTTAAAATATTCCAGGTGCTCGGTGTATTTGTCGCCCTGGAGCGTGTAGGTGCCGCCACCGCCCGAATAGGCCGCCGTCGTGCTGTCCTTACCCATGTTCAGGTCATGGTTGAAAAAGGCGAAATGAGTCGGGGTAATCATTTTGATCATTTTATTCCGCGGCTCGAAGGTGGAATAAGTGCTGTCCTTTTCCGTAGAAGTAGCGGAGATGAGTTGCCAGGTGCCCACCAGCGGAAGTTGTTTTTCCGTGGGTTTGTTGCAGGCAAACAAGGCTGCAAAGAGAAGCAGGAGGGTGCAATATTTCATATCAATCATTTCAATTGGTAAACATTATTTTGATTTGGGATTGATTGCCTGATATAATGTATGTGCCCCTAATGCTGCGGCCCCACCGAATACCCAAAATGCCATTGTAATACCCATTGCCGGATTGCCACATCTGATTTTACCAGGCACATGCTTCGGGTAAAAAAGGGGAGGTAAAATAAAGAAATAGCATACTAACAGCAGCATGAGAATCACACTTTTGGGCAGGCCAACTTTATAGTCGTCCAACAGGGTATAAATTGCTAACTGAGCAAGTGTAAGAATGCCAATTACATACAGTATCATAGATCGGAAATTTGACGAATGACACTTGCAGCATACATTGGCGCCCGGCCGTACACAGATGCTCTTTCCCCTGCTTTTTCCACTTTTGAAAATGCTGTATCGGCAAACAACTTTTGCAAACTGCGGAAACTGACCGGATAAGGCACCCACTGAGGTACCGGTTTGTCAGTATCATATTCTACAATAATCAACTGACCTTCCGGTTTTAATGCTGCCATCAGGCGTGCAAGTAACGTTTTTTTATCGGAAACATAGTGCAGGGAATTCGCCATCAAAATTCCATCCAGCGCTTGCCAGGGCAATGGCTGCGCCACAAAATCCAGTTGATACGGTTGAATATCAATGCCTTGCGGGCGTGGCAATGTCTGCAGCCGAACAGGGTCGCGATCGGAAGCATACACCTTGCTGCCTGCCGCAAGCAAATGCGCCAGTGCAAATGAAAACAAACCCGAGCCGCATCCCAGATCGGCCCAAATGGCAGCATTCGGCCGTCCTGAGTGCGCAGGTTGAATCAATGTGATGGCTTCTGAAAGTTCCATGTTTGCAGGCTCCAAAACAACGCAAAAAATTTGAAACTGACAAGGGGAAGGGGGAAGGGGCAAGGGGCAAAGGGCAAGGGGCAAGGGCAAGGGGCAAGAGGCAAGAGGCAAGGGGCAAAGAGCAAGGGGCAAGAGGCAAGGGGCAAGAGGCAAGGGGCAAAGAGCAAGGGGCAAGAGGCAAGGGGCAAGAGGCAAAGGGCAAGGGGCAAGAGGCAAGGGGCAAAGAGCAAGGGGCAAGAGGCAAGAGGCAAGGGGCAAAGAGCAAGGGGCAAGAGGCAAATTTGATATTACTGCTCCCCCTTGCTCTTTGTCCCTTTGCCTCTTGCCCCTTGCTTCTTGCCTCTTGCCCCTTGCTTCTTGCCCCTTACCTCTCGCCCTCACTTCTCCTCCGGCGCCAGCCATTTCCGGTCGGCGTAAAAATTGCCAAATGGAATCAGGGAAATCAGCAGGAGTTTCCAGGTTTTGCGGCCATCCCAGTTGCGTTCAATTTTTGCCTGGAAAACAAAAAGTACGTAGGTTACAAACAACAAACCATGAACGGTGCCGACAGCCCGTACTGCCTGCGGTTGGCCGTACATGTACTTTAATGGCATGGCAATAAAAAGGAGTACAAGAAAAGATACGCCTTCTACAAAGGCAATAAGCCGGAGTCGGCCGAGGGCAGAAGTAAAAAAGTGCAACATGCAAAAGAGTTTGAAAAGTGTCAAAAACGCAACCAAGGCCGCTGGGCCAAAGGCGAGAACGGCCAGGGTATGGCCAGCAGAATAATCAGCAGCGCAAGGCCGTAGTATCGAAATACAACGCTGAATTTTTTGCGGTCTTCCATGTCCCGCTTCACCAGTGCCGAACCAATCGTAATGAGTACAATGGCGGTTACCATCAGCCCGAAATGGATCAGTGAAAAGAACAAGGGGTCGCTCCATCGAAACGAACGCTCGGCCCAAAAGCCCTTTACCACCGGGCTTTCGATGTACATCCAGAAGCCCAGCAACAATTGGATGTGGGCAAGTATGGAAACAGTGCTGACGGCCATACGATCAGCCAAGCGGAATGGTCGGTCGAATCGGCGGCCCTCCCAGCCTGTAAAAACGGCCCATATCAATGCCGGCAAAATCAGCCAGCGCAAGCCACTGTGAAATAGCAACAGGTAGTACATCCTGCAAAGGTGTGTGTTGTTGCAGTATGTTCGTTTCCCCAAACAGTAGGAAGCGGCAAAAATGACGAGACAGTGACGCCCTTATTTTCCTGCCAATTGCCGTGCGCGGGCCAGGTCGGCCTGCATCAATTGCGTATTGCCCATCATTTCGTGGATTTTCGCGCGGTTCTGATAGGAAATGGCCGCATCCGGCTTGATGGCGATCGTTTGATTGAAAGCCTCGAGTGCTTGTGGCAACTGGTTTTTGCGCATGTAAATCATGGCAATATTGTTCCAACTGACGGCGTCGGCCGTATCCAGCGTGACGTATTTGAGCAAATCGGCCAGGGCCAAATCCAGTTCTCCAGCCTGGGCATAGAGGCTGCCCCGGAATTTGTAGGCGTCGCGCTTGTTGGGGTCAATTTCAATGGCTCGTGTAAAATCCTGAATGGCTTCCTGCGGTCGTCCAATGTCGCCATACGCCACGCCACGCCCCAGAAACATCATGCCCTGGTGGTAGTAACCGTTGTCGATGGCATTAGAAATGACTGTTATGGAATCTTTCCAAATCCTGATTTGGCGAAAACACAGCACAAATACGGCTGCAAACCAGATATAGGCGATCGTTTTGAGTGCGCCCGCATTGCCCGGGTAGCGCTGTTGCAATGCCTGCAAACCTTCTGCCAAAATGAAAAAGATGCCGATGCAGGCGATGTAGTTGTAGTGATCAGCGCAGAGTTCAAAGGTGCCCAAGGTGGCAAATGGCAACGCAACGGCTATGTTGCTTATGAAAAACAGCAGTCCGATAGCCAGATAGGGCGCCACGCTGCGATAACGCCACGCAGCCCAGGCCAAAGCAGCCACCACGACCGGTGAGGCGAAGTATTGCCAGGGCAGTTGCCCGTCTATTTTGTCGAAGGAATAGTAAACATTCAGTTTCAGCGGCACCAGCATTTTCCAGATGTAAAACAGCGGTGCGTAGCACACCAGCAACACGCGCTCCAGCGCTGTGTAGCCGTTTACATTGGTGCCAACAATGGTGCCCGCCTGTTCGCGGGAGTAAATCGTCAGCAGACCAAAACCGAGTGCAATCAGGAAAAAAGGCACATAGGCGCCCCACTGCTGTATGCGGGTCAGGCGTTGCGGTTTTTTCCACCAGTCCAGAATGATCAGGGTGAGCGGCACGGTCACCGCAGCACTTTTGGCCAGACAAGCGAGCACAAACATGCCCAGCGCCAGTGCGTACGAGCGGTAACGGGCTGGCCGGTCGGCTGCATAATCCAGGTAAAACGTAAATGCCAGCAGGCTGAACATGGAATACAGCGGCGTACTGAAACCGGCTATCCAGGCGACCGATTCTACCTGAATGGGGTGAATGGCAAACAGAATGGCAATAGGCAAAATCAGGCTTTGGCGCACTTCCAGTTTCACCAGCAGGCGGTACACCAGCCAGGTGTTGAACGTGTGTACCAACAGGCTGAGCAGGTGGTAGGTCAGCGCATTTTCTTTGCCCAGCATATACGCAAACGCATACCCGATCCAGGTGAGTGGCGCGTACATGCCCAGGTTAAAATGGTTGAACACGGATGTCAACGAAAAATTCGTCACCACGGGGTTGTCGGTGGTTGATGCGTGGTCGTCGATGCCAGTCATGGCATTGTTCAGGCCAGTGGCAAACATCAGAAAGGCCAGGATGACCGGCACCCAAATGGCCCAGCGGTTCCAGTCGATGGGTTCCGCCGTTGCTGCTACGGTGCGCGAAGGACGAGCAACGGGTGCATTCCTTTTTTGAATTTTCTTTGCCACTGTATTACCCTGATTATTTTGTCGTTGTTTTCCCAGGGCGTTGCCCTGGTGGATTGTTTCGTTGTTTCCCCAGGGCGTTGCCGTGGTGGATTGTTTCGTTGTTTCCCCAGGGCGTTGCCGTGGCGGATTGTTTCATTGTTTCCCCAGGGCGTTGCCCTGGGCTATTGAATACGCCCTTTCAGGGCTATTTTATGCCAATTGCCGCTTGCCTTTTAAAATTTGTCTCTCACACCTCTCACTCTCTCACTCTCTCACCTCTAAAAATGCGTCCACCCCTGCGCTTTCAGCACATGCAAATTGCCGCCTTTTGTGTTCAGTTTGATGCCGTCTTTAGGGTCAAGAATTTCACCGGCGATATAGATTTCGGGTAAAAAACGAACCTTTTCCACATCGTTAGGATCGATGGTGAACAATAGTTCATAGTCTTCACCGCCATTCAGGGCGCAGGTGATCGGGTCGAGTTTGAATTTCAGGGCCAGCAGTTCCGCATCCGGGTGAATGGGCACCCCGCTTTCTTCTATCAGGGCCCCTACCCCGCTTTGTTTACAGATATGGAATATTTCGGAAGCCAGGCCGTCGGAAATATCGATCATGGAGGTGGGTTTGAGGCCAATTTTCCGGAAGGTTTCGATCAGGTCACGACGCGCTTCGGGTTTCAGTTGTCTACCGATGGCATATTGCTGGTCTTCCAGGTTGGGTTGCACATCCGGATTTTCCTGCCAGATTTGTTTTTCCCGTTCCAGCAATTGCAGTCCGAGGTATGCTGCGCCAAGGTCTCCCGTGATGCAGATCAGATCGCCGACTCGTGCGCCATTTCGGTATGTAAGCAGGTCTTTTTCCCCCTGACCAATAGCGGTGATGCTGATGACCATACCTTTGGGAGAGGACGTGGTATCGCCGCCCACCAGATCGACGCCATAGGTTTCGCAGGCGGCCCGAATACCGGCATACAGTTCGTCGAGGGCTTCTACGGAATAGCGGTTGGAAATGGCGATGGAAACGGTGATTTGCTTCGGAAAAGCATTCATGGCGTAGATGTCCGACAAATTCACCACCACCGATTTGTAGCCGAGGTGTTTGAGCGGCGTGTAGGCCAGGTCGAAATGAATACCTTCCACCAGCATATCGGTGCTTACCACAGTACAAAAACTGCCGTTGTCGATGACCGCTGCATCGTCGCCCACGCCTTTGAGGGAGGAGGGCTGCTGGAGGACAAAATTGCCGGTCAGGTGGTCTATCAGGCCGAATTCACCCAGGGTGTTTACGTCCGTACGCATGTGTTTCTTTGCTATTTTTGGTAATGCAGGGCAATCAGGTAGCAGAATTTTGCTCCTCGATTTCTTTCAGTTTTTTCTCTAATTGCACCAGTTTACGCTGCAGATCGGGCAATTGTTTGAATACAATATGCGCCCGGATAAAATCCTTGTAGCCGATGGCCGGGCTGCCGAACAAAGCCGTATTGGGTTCCGAAACGCTGGAAGCCAGGCCACTCTGAGCCTGAATACGGGTGCCGTCGGCAATGCTGATATGGCCGGAAAAACCAACCTGGCCTCCTACCTGCACATGGTCGCCGAGGTGGGTACTGCCCGCAACGCCCACCTGGGCTGCCAGGGCCGCATTTTTTCCTACCTCTACATTGTGCGCAATATGGATAAGGTTGTCGAGTTTGGCGCCCTGCCGGATGATCGTGCTGCCCAGGGCGGCGCGGTCGATACAGGTGCAGGCGCCTACTTCCACATAATCTTCCAGAATGACATTGCCCACCTGCGGTATTTTTTTCCAACTTTTATCTTCTTGCTGGGCAAAACCGAACCCGTCGGCGCCTATGACAGCGTTGGCATGCAACGAACAATTATTGCCGATGATGCAGTCGAAATGAATCTTTACCCCGGGGTAAATACGGCAATTGTCGCCGATGCGAGCGTTGCGACCGATGTATACCTGCGGATAAATGACACAATTATTGCCGATCACAGCCCCCTCTTCAATCACCACATACGCGCCAACGCTGGTACCCAACCCGATTTTTGCCAGTTTGTGTATGGCGGCTTCTCCTGCAACGGCAGTGCCATTGGCGCCGTTGTTGGCGCCGTCGAATTTTTGAAGCAACAGGGCCAGGCTGCTCCGTACGTCATCTACACGAATGAGGGTGCATCGAACAGGTTGAGAAGGTTTGAATGCTCTGTGTACCAGCAAAATAGATGCTTTGGTCGTGTAAGCGTATGATTCGTATTTGACATTGTCGAGAAATGCAAAATCACCTTCACCCGCCTCTTCAATACGGGCAGGTCGGTACACGGTAGCATTTGGATCGCCATCAAGCGAGCCGTCCAGGAGTTGCGCTAATTGAGCGGCAGTAACTTTCATGCCGGATGAGAATGGCAGGGCTGTGAGACTAAAACGGATTGGGGTATCGGGCAAAGGTAGACATTTTTGCATATTGGTTATCAGTTATCAGTTATTGGTTATCAGGGGTGGTAAGGGAGCATCCGTATCAATGCCCGGCCTCACAAAAATGAATGCAGGCATTGATACGGATGCTCCCTTACCACCCCTGATAACCAATAACCAATAACCGATAACTAATTCACAGGTCGATCACCATTTTCACAGGACAATGGTCGGAATGCAGCACATCGGTCAACTGCCGAACGCTGACGATTTTATCCGCAATATTGTCTGTAACGCACTGGTAATCGATACGCCAGCCTTTGTTGTTACCCCGGGCACCGGCGCGAAAACTCCACCAACTGTATTCCACCACGTCGGGATTGCGATAGCGAAATGCATCTTTAAAGCCACTTTCGAGCCAGCGGGTCATCCAGGCGCGTTCTTCCGGGAGGAATCCGCTGCTGTTTTTGTTGCCTTTCGGGTCGTGGATGTCTATTTCGTTGTGGGCAATGTTGTAGTCGCCGACAATGATCAGTTGTGGCCGTTCTTTTTTCAATTCCTGTACGTATCCAAGAAAATCGTCGAGGAATTTCATTTTAAAACCCTGCCGTGCATCGCCGGTAGTGCCCGAAGGGAAATAGCAGTTCAGCAGGGTCCAGTCGCCAAAATCAGTGCGCAGAATCCTGCCCTCCAGGTCGTAATCGCTTATACCACAGCCCGTTACAATTTGATCCGGGTCCGTTTTGGAAAAAGTAGCGACCCCGCTGTAACCCTTTTTTTGCGCTGAAAACCAGCAATGGCGATACCCCAGTGCTTCGAGTTCGAGCACCGGCACATCTGACACCAGTGCCTTGATTTCCTGAAGGCACACGATATCAGGCTTTTCCGTATCGAGCCATTCCCAGAATCCTTTAGAAATGGCTGAACGAATGCCGTTGACGTTGTAGGAGATGATGTTTAACATAGATGTCATGAATGACAGTCGTAAGTCCTGAGTCCTGAGTCCGTAGAGTTGACCACCTTACTTTGGAATCTACATATAAGAACACCAAAGTAAGGTGGTCAACTCTACAGACTCAGGACTCAGGACTTACGACTCAGGACTTATCCTTGTACCAGCGTTCCCACCTGTTCTCCGAGCACAATGCCGCGCAGGTTGTCGGGCTGGTGAATATCAAATACGATGATTGGCATGTTGTTCTCGGCGCAGAGCGTAAAGGCCGTCATATCCATGACTTCAAGACCGAGGCTGATGACACGCGCGAAGGTGAGTTTGTCAAACTTCACAGCCATCGGGTCTTTTTCCGGATCGGCGGAGTAGATACCGTCGACGCGGGTGCCTTTCAGGATGACATCGGCCTTGATTTCGTTGGCACGTAGTGCGGCAGCGCTGTCGGTGGTAAAAAACGGATTGCCGGTGCCCGCGGCGCAGATCACCACGCGGCCTTTTTCCAGGTGGCGAATGGCGCGGCGACGGATGTAGGGTTCGGCAACGCTTTCCATTTTCAGGGCAGTCATCAGGCGCGTTTGTACGCCGATACTTTCCAGGGCACTTTGCAGGGCCAGGCCGTTGATCACGGTGGCCAGCATGCCCATGTAGTCGCCCGTTACACCTTCAATGCCGGCGCCTTCCGACTGAATACCGCGGAATATGTTGCCGCCGCCGATGACTACGGCGATTTCAGCGCCCATTTCGCGCAACTCTCTGATTTGCAGGGCATAGTGCTGCAACATATCGGCAGCAATTCCAAATTTTTGTGGCCCCATCAGGCTCTCACCTGAAAGTTTCAGCAGAATGCGCCGGTATTTTAATTCGCTCATAAAATGTCTGGATTTGGATGCTTTGGTAACTGAAGGATTCGCTCCTGCAAAGGTCAAAAAAAAGTGCCATGCCCGGTACAGGCCGACACTTTTTATGACAAAAAAATCAGTTTAACATGAGACATCCCGAATTTTGGCCAAAGCCAGGGTTCGGAATCTTGTTTTTTGGAGGTTGTTTCCTAAAGATTTCCCGTAGAGTATTTTCCCGCAGAGTATTTTCCCGCAGAACTCGCAGATTTACCCGCAGAACTCGCAGAATGTAGAGTACACCGTGTACTCGATATGAAGAAGTAGGTGTACTCTACATTCTGCGAGTTCTGCGGGTAAATCTGCGAGTTCTGCGGGAAAATACTCTACGGGAAAATACTCTACGCGATCAGTTTGGGCAGGAAAAATTCCGAACCAAAATTCGGGATGAACTCATGTTGCATCTGTGAAAATCCGCCTGATCCATTTTGCGATCCTTCTACAAGAGGAGTAGCCAAACAAATGTTTTGCGTTGGACGCCGGTTAACCATTTGAATTACACGCCCTTACTTCTGAAAACGCTCATCGTTGATAAACTCCTGATCGGTCAGCGTTTGCAAAAAAGCCAGGATAGCCTGTTTTTCATCTGTCGTAAGCGGGATACCGAGTTGTCCGTTTTGCTTGAGCAGCGGATCGAGCGTGGGCGAATCTTTTACGCCGGAAGCGTAGTGATCCAGTATGGCTTCCAGGGTTTTGAATTTCCCGTTGTGCATATAAGGGCCCGTGAGCGCCACATTTCGCAGACTGGGCACCCTGAATTTTCCGATGTCTTCAGGCAGGGAACTCACCTCGTTTCTGCCCCGGTCGAGTGTAAAATTGTCGAGAATACCGTTGTTTCGATAAGAGTGATCGGTAAACAGGTCAGTAGCATGACAAGCAGCGCATTTTTGCTGAAACACCTGCAATCCTGCAAGTTCCTGCTGGCTCATGTCGCCGCCGGCTTCATGGCGCACGTAGTGGTCGTAGCGGCTATTGGCACTCACCAGCATCGACATAAACTGCGCCAATGCCTGTAGCATGTGC
Source organism: Bacteroidota bacterium (assembly GCA_020160935.1). Taxonomy (GTDB): domain Bacteria; phylum Bacteroidota; class Bacteroidia; order Chitinophagales; family Saprospiraceae; genus M3007. Next base: position 139,484 of record JAIUPL010000016.1, read on the forward strand.
GGTCCGGTCACACTGTCTTCTCCCGGAAATGCCTCGCGGAACAGCGCCGGATATTGTTTGCTTCGGTTTAGTTTGGCGACCACATGCGGCGGGCTTTCGTCCATTTCCACCGGATTGGTAATGGCATTGAGCGGAATCAAATCCAGTTGACCAACCCCGCCATCCCAGAAATAACTGGTCTGCCAAATCAGGTTTTGAACGGGCAGGGCATTGCGGCGGCCGAACAGCCCGTCGATGCCGTGGCTGGTAGCGTGCTGAGGATGGCTGAAAGCCGAAAATGAAATATGACAATCCGCACAGGCAATCGTGCTGTCGCGGCTCATGATGGGATCGTAAAAAAGTTTGCGGCCCAGTTCGAACCCGGCAGTCGTTACCGGATTTTGGGAAAGGTCGTAAGCAGGCGCCGGAAAATTGGACGGTTGAAAAACTTCGTAAGATGGTTCGTCTTTTTTGCAGGAAAAAACCAGCAAGACAGATAAAATGCTCAGTATCAGCCCTTTGCTGAGGACTGGTGTTATGGAAAAATCAGGTTGCATACAACATAGTTCATTCGTGGCACTTAATGTCGGTGTACGCTACGCTTTGTGTTTTGGTGTTTTGGTGTTTTTGAGGGCTTCGCTCTTGGCATTGGGAATAATGGTTTAAGTTTATTACAAACCCCAAGAGCGAAGCCCTCAAAAACACCAAAACACTAAAACACTAAAACACCAAAACACACACAAGGCGGAGTCTTTCCGGGATTACGAGCGTGTTAAAACACAGAAACCGGCCTGGAAATCCGGCCTTTTTCCGTTTGAAGTGCAAATGTGTACATACCCGCCGGGAAGTGCTTCACGTCAAAAGGTACGTCCTGCGTGCCAACCGAAAGTTGCATATTCTTCTGAATCAGCACTTTGCCCGTAGCATCCAACAGCAGCATTTCTACCGCCTGGGGCGCATCGAGTTGAAGCGACACGCGAAATTGTTCATGCGCAGGGCTGGGCAACAAGCGGAAACGCAGTCCCGGCAGTATCGCCTCACTGGTATTGCTCACTTGCTGAACGGTGTTGTTTTTTGAAATGAGCCACAACTCGGGGTCGATTGTAACCTCCGTTGCTGCAAAATCGAGGTCGAATGCAAAAGACTGTCCATCGAACTGGTGCTGCAACACAATAATCGTATCTTGTTCGGCATTCGAAAAACGAACCGGAACCGGCAGTTTGAAAAACGGCACCGAAGGATGCGATTGCTGTTGGCCGAGGTTGACAATAACGTGGTTAAAATCATCCTGCGACCAGTTCAACTGATAGGAGGGAAAGCCTTCACCTGTGTACCAATCGGCCAGAAACCCGTCGAGGTCTTTGCCAGACGCCTGTTCGAGGTAATATTTCAGATCAGCCGTGTAGGCATATCCAAACCGGATTTCCGGCGCGTTCAGGTAATTGCGAACGCCGGTGAAAAAAGCGGCATCGCCACAAACCCAGCGCAACATATTCAGCACCATGGCCCCTTTTGCATAGGAAAGCCGGCCGTCGAAAATGCGGCCCACATTGGAAGTATCTTCAACGAAAAGAGCGCCGCCGGGCTCGCTGGTGATGTTATCGATGCGCTGTTGTTTGAAATTCTGCCAATACTGCGGCGCCAGGTTTTCATACACCAGCCCGCTGCAATAGGTGGCAAAGCCTTCATTAAGCCAGATGTCCTGCCAGGTGCCGCAGGTCACTTTATCGCCAAACCAGTGGTGCGCGAGTTCGTGCGCAATCAATTCATACCCGAAATTGGTTACGAAAGTCATGGTCTGGTGTTCCATGCCGCCGCCCCAGCCAAACTGTGCATGCCCGTATTTTTCGTCTTTAAACGGATAAACGCCAAACAGATCGTTGTACAACTGCATCTGCGAGACGATAAACTGCGAACCGAACAGGGCGCCGTTGTAATCCTCCGGGTACACATAATTCAGCACACGAATGGTATCATCTCCGGCAGGCACCAGGTTTTCAAACGTGACGTAATTGGTCACAGCCATACAAATCAGGTAGGTGGAAATGGGATAGCGGTGTTTCCAGTGCGCCGTTTTTCTACCATTGAGGGATGTTTCCGACACCAACAGACCGTTGCTGGCAGCGCTGTACATTTCAGGAGCGGTAATAAAAATATCGATGGAGTCGAGTTTGTCGTCCAGCGATATTTTACAGGGAAACCACTCGCGTGCGCCATAGGGCTCCGAGAGCGTCCACAATACCGGCACATTGTCGGGGCCGTGTGTTTCCGTGGCAAAAGAGCCAAAACCGGAACCTACTGCCACCGGAGCGCCCTGATAGAAGAAAGTAAGCGAATCAGGGAGCGATGCTGGCAATACTGTCGGAAACTGCACCGTGAGAATGTCTGCATTCTGGGAAAATGGCAACAGTTGCCCGTGGTATTTAATGCTGTCCATCACCAACGCCGAAGAAAAATCGAAATCCAGGGCATTCAGGTTTTCCAGCGGCGCAAACACCGTCATGACTTCTCCCCGGATGTAATGCAATTCGGGGTCGACAAACCAGTGAAAACGGCTGTAATGCTGGTCGCTACGGTTGACAGCGCCGTTTTCGGCATTGCGCTGAAGCAACTCATGGCGAATCCAGGCGGCTTTTTCCTGGTCGATAACCGTTTGTACGTCGCCGGTTTGGCCCAAAACAGTTGCAGCAACAAGTGCAAAAGTGATGCTGATATGCAATTTTTTCATGGTAGAAGGTACTTGTAGGATGGCAATAAAATGTATCGGTAAGAACCCACTTTTTTCTCGTTCGTTCAAGCCAATTTCAACAGTCGGCCAATCCTGACAAAAACGGAATCGGTATAATGCCCCGGCCAATTACTTGCCCGGGGCATATTATCTAACACCTAATTCCAAAAGAGAAGTACATCCACCTTATTGGTGGTTGTGTACGTGGTCGAGCAGGAACATATCTGCATAGTTCTGCGCAATTTTCTGCGAGAATGGGCCTGCATGCGAAGTAGGCACATCCGCTACGCGGAAAGCGTTGGGTGTGGTGAACATCTCCAGAATGTCGACATACAGGTGAAACACAGGCGCTTCGTCGCCGGTATGGCCGTCGCGAACGCGTGCGCTTTCTGCAGCGCTCGTAATTTTTACCGTTTTCAGGTTGTTGAGGGTAGGCGAATCTTTGCCGCCAAACAGGCCCGTGTGGTATTCCAGGGTGCGCTCGCCGGTACCCGGGTCAATAGGCGCCTGTGGGGAAGTGCCTTCCACTTTCACAAAAATGTAGCCCGAATTCCACGACCAGTACATGCCGGAAGCAGCGCCGGTGGGGTCCAGTACACCCTTGCGATCACCTACCGGGCTCACGCTTTTCAGGCTGTCGACGCCAATGACGAACTGCACGGATTTATAATCGCCGGCAGGGACGTTGTGCAGCACCAGTTCGCGGGAATCCACATCGTCGTGTTTGCAGAGGAAGTAGCAGGAATCCTTGGGCACTACATGCTCGGTGCCGTCATCCTTGATGAGGACAAAATTGGAAACGTAGTAGTTGAAGGTCGAAAATTTGACCGTATCACCTCCGGCAGTTACGTATGATTTGCCAAATTCGAGGATCTCGTCACCAGCGTGGTTGTCCATTTCGATCACCACGTCGCCGAGGCCTTTTACTTCTTCTTCCGTTTTTTTGCAATTTGTGAGGGTAAATGTGATCAAGAGGGCCAACAGGCCGTAAAAAGCATTTTTCATGTTTGTAAATGTTTGAAATTCAGTTTATTATATTGTTGACGAGGATGCCAACAACCGCATTTGTAAATAGGACAAACCCTTTGGCAGGTGTGCCAGAAGAAATTCATTGATTGGGAACCCCCACATTCCTGAATGCCGGTACTGCTGGCATGGAAATCTTTTTTTCCCGCCCGAAAGCCCAGGTGGCCGAAATATTCAGGTTGCCGCGCGGTGTGATTCCACCGGTTCCCAGGTTGTACTGCAAGGGTTTCTGAAAGCCTGCGCCAATCGCCAGGTTGCCCAGGTACACATCGGCGCCTACATCTGCGAAAACCATACTGCCGCCAGTTTCGCGTTGGCGACTATCGTACCACACGTCTTTTTGGGCCACATCGAGTGACACGCCGGCTCTTGGCAGGATGGAAATCGTGTTGTTCAGTTTTTTCCACCAAAACAGGCGCAATGCTGCATTTTGCCGGTTTCCGAAACGGTATTGGTTGGCATTGGTGGTATTGATGCGGGTTTGAGCGTCCACCTGCATGCCCACACTTCCGCGGCGCAGGGTATAAATCAGGTTAATCAAGGCATCGGTGCTGCCGGAGCCGGGCTGGAGGTTGGCATGGTAACGCACGCCATCCGAATCGGTCAGCCGGTAAGGCCCTGTTGGCAACTGCACACCGCCGCCGATCTGGAAAGAATGTTTCCAGGTGCGCATCAGGCTGTCGCCTGTATTGAACACGGTGTAGTTGGCCATCAGGCTGGCATTTCCGAGTCCGCGGGTACGTACAATTGATTCATTTTCAGTTTGCTCGAAAAAATGAACCGGCATAAAAGCCAGGATTTGCAAGCGGCGAAGCGGATACCAGCGGCCCCATATATCCAGTGTGCGAAATACGCTGTGTCCGTTCGAAGCAGATTCGAGGCTGGTAGCCGGCGAATACGAGTCAAGTACCCGTTCCTGCCAGCGCATGCCTACGAAGTGGCGCTGAAACTGCGGTAAAATTCCGAAGTAGCCCCCACCGCCCGAACAACCACATACATCGCACGCCTGTGCCATACGAGGCGTTGCAAGTACCGCTCCTGCCATAAGCAGGAACAGTAGTTGTTTCATGACAACATGTTTGAAATGTGAAAAACAGGGGTAAAGTGACCTTTACCCGACGCGTCAGGCCAAGGATGTGCCTGGCGGCTTGAAAACAGGCGCTTCCGGCACAGTAGGTGCGAAAGCAGAATAAGGAGGTACGGGGAGTTTTTCAGTGCGCAAAACGGGCACATCGGGCAGCATTTCGAATGCTTCAAAATACAGCACGGCGTCCTTGAATTGCATCTGCGTCAGGGGCGACTGTTCTTTACCCGAGGAAGAGGTAGCGCCCTCGCTTGTCCGAACTGTTTTGTTCAGGTAGCATTTACCGGCACAATCAAAACGAACATTGTACAGGTTCTCGCAGTTGGAAACGTATTTGTCCTGATGCCACCAGTAATCGACCGTCCAGGCAGTGCGCACAAACGCCTGTCCCAGAATGGCAATGATCCATGTGTACATCAAGATTTGTTTCATGACAGGGCAAAAGTACAACAGGATTTTTTTGCGACACCAATTTCAGTCATTGCTGAAGATGATTTTTGTCAGAGCGTGTGATTTATACTGAATCCAGTTTAGGAATGGGGAAAATAAAATCCGCCTAAATCTGTCCCCTTCCGTGCAATCAGTGTCCCGTTCGCCGTTTCTTTGCAGCCGTAACCATTTCGGCATTTATAACTATGGCAAATAAAGCATTTCTCCTTATCCTCGACGGATGGGGACTCGGCCCCAAACACAGCGCAGACGCCATCTATCAGGCCAATACGCCTTTTTTCGACAGCCTGATGCAGCAATATCCACACAGCACCCTCATCACGCACGGCGAGGACGTGGGGCTGCCCGACGGCCAAATGGGCAACTCAGAAGTGGGCCACCTCAACATCGGCGCAGGGCGCATCGTGTGGCAGGAACTGGCGCGTATCAACAAAGCGGTCAGAGAGCGTGAATTGCATGAAAACAAAGCGCTGCTGGCAGCCATCGACTATGCCAAAGCGAACAACAAAGCCGTTCACCTGCTCGGCCTCGTCAGCGACGGCGGCGTACACTCGCACATCAACCACCTGAAAGCCCTCGTGGATATTTTGGAAGAAAATGGTGTAAGCCGCTCCTTCGTGCATGCGTTTACCGACGGGCGCGACTGCGACCCCAAAAGCGGGGCAGGATTTATGGATGAATTGCAGCAGCATATTGCCGGCAAACACACCCGCATTGCATCGCTCGTCGGGCGGTACTATGCCATGGACCGCGACAAACGCTGGGAACGGGTGAAACGCGCCTACGACCTGCTCGTACACGGTACGGCCGCAGAAACCACGTCCGATTTCGCCGCTTATCTGCGCGAATCATATGAAAAAGGTATCACCGACGAGTTTGCCGAACCCGTTGCATCGGCTACGCCGGGCGGAATGATTGCTGCCGAGGATGTGGTGATTTGTTTCAATTTCCGCACCGACCGACTGCGCGAACTCACCACTGTATTGTCGCAGCAGGATATGCCCGAAGCAGGCATGCACACCCTGCCGCTGTATTACGTCACCATGACCCGCTACGACGAGAAGTTCAAAAACGTGCATGTCATGTTTGAAAAAGACGATGTAGCCATGACCATGGGCGAAGTCATCAGCCTGGCAGGCAAAACGCAGGTGCGCATTGCCGAAACGGAAAAATACCCGCACGTCACGTTCTTCTTTTCCGGGGGCCGCGAACAACCTTTCGATGGCGAACGCAGGCTCATGGTGCCATCGCCCAAAGTGGCTACCTACGATTTGCAACCCGAAATGAGCGCTCCCGGTATTCGGGATGCCATTATGGAGGACATCCGGAAATACCAGCCCGATTTTATCTGCCTCAATTTTGCCAATACGGATATGGTAGGTCACACCGGCGTTTTCAGCGCCGCCATGAAAGCCGCCGAAACCGTCGATCAGTGCCTGAGCCAGATCATTCCGCTGGCCCTCGAACACGATTATTCCTGTATCATCATTGCCGACCACGGCAATTCGGATTACATGATCAATGAAGACGGTACGCCCAATACCGCGCACACCAAAAATCCGGTGCCTTGCATCCTCGTTCAGCGCAATCCTGTACCCGGCCAGGTGCTGCACGACGGCCGCCTGGCCGATGTAGCCCCTACCCTGCTGCATTTGCTGGGTATTGAGGCGCCGGAGGTGATGACGGGGAGGAGTTTGCTAGGGTAGATTTTTAAGGGGCAAGAGGCAAGGGGCAAGAGGCAAGGGGCAAGGGGCAAAGGGCAAGAGGCAAGGGGCAAAGGGCAAGAGGCAAAGGGCAAGAGGCAAGGGGCAAGAGGCAAAGGGCAAGGGGCAAATGTTGCCCCTTGCCCTTTGCCTCTTGCCCCTTGCCCTTTGCCTCTTGCCCTTTGCCTCTTGCCCTTTGCCCCTTGCCCCTTTTATTCCCGCACCATCTTCCCCACGCCCCGATACTCCGGCGTTTCCAGGTAGTAAAACAGGATGCCTGACGGGGTCTCGCCTATATGAACGGGTACGGCGTGTACACCTTTTTCATAAAAGCCTGATTGTGAGAACAATAATTGACCGGTAGCGTCGAACACCTTGATTGTGGCGTCGGTGGCATGAGGCACCTGAAAGCGAATGTAGGTTTTGTCGCTAAACGGATTGGGTGAATTTTGCAGGAGTGCAAAACCGTTTTGCTCCGCAAAAGCCAGCGCGACAGAAGCAGGCGCCACCTGTCCTCTTTCATCGGGCAGCCAGGCGGCGGCAGGCGTGATGCGGCTGTTCAGGTCGAGCATATCGCACAGTGAACCCGATTGTAATGCCCGGAAACGAACGGCAAACGAGATCGGTTCGGTGCCCTCGCAAGCCAGCGTCAGCGCATTTTTTTCGGGAAAATTGGCGTATTGATCGCTCTGAATGCCTTTTTCCGGTTTTATTTCTAACAGTTCCAGGTTTTGATAGGACAGGGTAAATTGCAGGCCCGCGCTGGACTGATCCGTAGAGAACGGCGCCCAGAACTCCTCTCCTTCCACTACTTCCTTTGGAATGGTTTGCACCGCCAGGGTGCGATCGCATCTTTCCGGAATATCGGAATCCAGGTTTTGAGGATCGACCGACATATTGACATCGCCAATTTTAATACCAATAAAATCGAACACACCGCCATTAAGGAAATAATCGGTGGAATCGAATTCCGGGAATGGTGGCTGGAACGGATTTTCAGGATCGGGAAAGGTGTAACTGCGCGGCACAAAACGCCAGTTGTTGTCCATCGGCAGGTTGGTGTAAATTCCCAGAATCAGTTTGCGGAATTCCACCACATCAAAAGACGTGATGAGGCCCGATTTGTTGGCATCGGCGGCAATCAGTTTGTAAGGCGAATCCAGGGTATCGAGACCCAGAATGTGTCGGGAAATGATGAGCAAATCGAAGGTCGTCACCCCGTTCAGCGGATCGGAATTTTTATAAGGCCGTACCGTGGCCGTACCTTCGAGGAAGGTATTTCCAATGGAGGCGGAATCGAGTACAATGTCGTAGTCGCCGTCCACATTGGTGGAATCGCCAATAGAAATAGCCGTATTTCCTTTCGACAGATGGGCCAGCACCGAGACATCCTTGATAGCCAGTTCGTTTTCGGTGGTAATTTTTCCGATAATATGATTGGCTACCAGCGGCAAGTCAATATTGCAGGAATCGATGTGGATATTTACTTCACAGAATGTGGTATTGCCCGACACATCCTTCACCCATGCTTCTACCTTTTGGTCGGTATTAGCATCCGGAATACAATGAAAATCAAGTGATTGTGCAGACTCGGCAGGGAAGCCGCTTCCTTCCCCGGAAATACGAAGGGCTGTCTGTATCATGTTGCCGGGCGAACAATTATCCGAAATACTCCACAGCACTTCTTCCCTGAGCAAGGTGGCAATGCCCGGCGTTTCTTCAAAATATACGGTTACACTATCCGGGCAAATTATGTCGGGTGCTTTGCCATCGCGAATGGTAAAATACCAGTCGCAGGTCTTTTCATTGTTGCATTGATCCGATGCTATCCAGCGAACCCGGTGTGTACCGTAAGGAAGTTGAGGCGCCACATATGTACCGGGCGAACCAAGCGTGTTGAAACGAACAAAAGCGGTGAGCCCTGTGTCGGTTTGAATTTTCTCCAGTGCAAAACCCCACTTTTGGTTGGGCGGAACCGTGCGTTCATCAAACTGCCTGGGTGTACCGCCATTGAAATTGGGGGTGTTGTAGTTGTTAAAATTCACGGTATTGAAACCAGGCAGGTTATCGCTGCGAACCACAGTTTCCTGAATATCATCGCCATCCAGATCGAGGTACAAAAAATAACGAATGTTCAGTTCGGAATTTTCACAGGCATCCGTAGCATTTACATGCAAATCCACACTGCCCTCACACATGTCGGGCGTCCCAAGAAGAGGATCCGACCAGTAGGATTCATTCCACAACTGGATGTTGTTGTTGGACGCATCTTGCACCACCAGGGTATCGGTAGGGCAATCATCGAAAGACGGAGGGGTATGATCCTGAATCTTGATCTTTTGTATGTAATTGTATCCGTTGGTATTGGCCGACCACAGGTTTTCATACGGAACAGTAGGCGTCCAAATGCCCGTAGTGCCCGGCGCCGATACCACAGGCCCCGACATCACTGCCGAAGGGTTGGGAATCATGGTCAATGGCAGGTTTTCATCATAATGGCAAAGGTTCTGTATCAGCCAGGTGCGCTGGATTTCATAGCAGGCATCCGGCACAATTGGCTGTATTTCATCAATATAGGAAATACTGATACTCTGGCAGGATTCAGGATCTGTCCAGATTTCCGGCTGACCGAAATCCGCTTGAAGCGCACAATCCGTAATGACCAGATCGTTGGGGAAACGCACGAAATAGTATTGTGGAGCAGGGTCGAAAGTAATGTGCTGTAGGCAAAACGCCGTTTGCCCGCCATTGTAAACGATGTTGAACGTGCGTATGAGGGTACCTACTTTGCACAGCGTATCGAATACCGAATAATCAATAAAGGTGAAAAAGGAGTCAACCGCGCAGGAATATGTGAACTGCCCGAAAGACTCAAAAGTCGGATCATAATCGGAGCAACTCACTGTCAGGTCGGGCAGGTTGTCGCACAAAGGCGCCAGCGTATCGCGCACCACCAAACGGCCGCTGCACTCCGAAAAATGGCCCTCGCCAAAAGTGCCGGGCACAACGCCTTGTGGTACAGTTACATCGTACACGCGAAGAACGGCTGTGAGTGTATCGCCCAGATCGGCGCAGCACAATTGTAATTGGTCTGTGAAGTCAGCGTTGTCAGCACAAGCGCCCGGAGCAAGCAGTTTTATTTTGAACGCCAGCGGCTGGCAGGCGTCCTCCGAACCGGCATCCAGCACTGAATGTAGTACCGTTGCCTGCCCATCGGGGCCCAGAAACACTTCCTGAAGCGAATCGCATACGGCTTCCGGCGGTGTCATGTCCAGCAGGGTGAGGTTCCACTGGCAACTGCCGGAATTGCCACAGCGGTCGGTGGCGAAATAGGTAATAACTGTCGTTCCGATGGGGAAATCAGCAATGTCATTCATAACCCCTATTTTCTGGTTGGGCGCTTCTTCGTTACCCGGGTAAGGCGCCAGGGTACCGTTCTGGGTGCGCAACATATTGCCCTGCATCCAGCGGGCCTGAAAAGACTGAATACCCGAGCAGGCATCACTGATTTCTACATCGGGCATGGGGGCCAGTGCCAGGCAGTTCTGCTCGTCTACTGTGGCAGTTATTTGTTCCGGACAGGCGATAGAAGGCGGTGTATGATCCTGAATATCAATCACCTGCAACCCACTGGTTTCTTCCGAGGTTTCAGAATCCAGCACATACCAATTGCGATAAATAGTAGAGGTGCCTCCACAGGATATGCTCGCACTGTCCACATTGGTAAAAACCATGGCACACGCATTCAATGGAAATTCCCGCCCTGCAAATTCTATGTAAGGAACGCCGGCCACAGCAGGTGTGTACACGAGTGTATCGGCGCATTCATATACCTTGTCAGTAGGGAAAAACACATCCTGAACAGTGCTTTTTATTTGATAGACGAACTGTTCACAACTCGATTTATTGCCGCTTTCATCGGTAGCAGTCCATACACGCCGGGTATATTTGAGTACTCCCGTAGCAGGGTCGAATTCATCTACAAAATTGAGAAAACTCAAAAAACTGGTATCCACGACAGTGCCGCAGTTGTCCGAAATTTGAGGATATGCAGTAGCGAGGCCCAGGCTGTCTCGTAAATATTCGGGCGTCACAGGCGTCACTTCACAGGGGATAAAAATGTCTTCACATATCATTTTCGGCCCCAGTTTATCCTTGATCATGATGTTGCCCAAGCAGACATTGCTGGAATTATAAATACTTCTGACCCGTGCACCAAGTGTTTTGTTGATGTCGGCGGGCAGGATGTTGGCAGGCAGCCAGGGGCCATTGCCCAAGGGCGCAGTGCGGTCTATTTCTACAAGATAACTTTGCGGGCAACCTGTTATGTCATTTTCCACCACCAAATCCCAGTCTACCATTGCGGTGCAGTTGCTGTCCAGTTGCACAATCGACAAGTCATTGCATTGCAACTGCACATTGAAATCCGCCACCGTAATGGTAAATGAGCACGAAGCCGTATTGCCGGCAGCGTCGGTCACCAGGAAAGAATTGACTGTGGCGCCAATCGGGAACGCCGATCCGCTTGGCAAGCCGCTTAACTGCGTTAATTCGTAGTTGGGCTCATTATCATAGGCAACTACCGTATAGGAACGTACCGTATCACAGCGAAATGGCTGCAAAGTGTAAGCAGCGCTGGCCGGACAATTGATCGCCGGAGGCAACGAATCTGCCAGCGGGGACACCGCAGGCAGGATGTTTTCTGCCTGCAACCCATTCATTATCAATAAAAAAGGAAGGAGTAAGAATCGGTTCATGAACTTCAAGCGGGATGTAAACGAATGTAATGTATTTGAATAATTTTTATACTACCAAAACCAAACCAAGTTTTAGAGGGTGAGAGAGTGAGAGAGTGAGAGATGTGAGAGGGTGAGAGATGTGAGAGGGTGAGAGCGTGAGAGGGTGAGAGATGTGAGAGATGTGCGAGATGTGAGAG
>JAIUPL010000017.1 GCA_020160935.1 Bacteroidota bacterium
CATCGGTTTCCACCTGCCGGAGGCTGCTGATGCAACGCTGCGTATCTTCGACGAAACGGGCCGCATGGTATTCACGCAAGGCGGATCGTTCGCAAAAGGCTACAACACAATCAGTGTTGACCGCCAGTTGCTGAACACGACAGGTGTGCTGTACTACACGCTGGAAACGGCTACGGACAGTGCGACGAAGAAGATGATTCAGTCGAAGTAACGATTTGACAACTTTTTGAAAGTTGTCAAATCTGACAGCAACGCACAACGGTTTAGATTTGACAACTTTCAAAAAGTTGTCAAATCTCCTTTACTCAAACCGGGCACTCTATCTCAGAGTGTCCGGTTTTTTTATTAAAAAAGCATGTTACATTCCTGAACCAATGATTTAAAGGGCTTCATTTTTACACCAAAATGCCTTTCTAATGACACGTTTTGCTTTAATTATATAAAAAAATCATCCTTGTTACCATAACAAAAAAAGAACGCTTTACATTTGACCGAATGTTTCCCCGCCTGTGACATATTCGCTTAATTTGTAATCCATTTAATCGCGTGCCTACTGAAGCAATTATTGCATCGCAGACTATATCTGTGGATGCACCTTTGGATTTTATTTTTCTTAAAATTTAATCTCATGTTTAAGCGACAATCTGAATTACAACCTTCCGCCAGCCCGCGACGACAGGGCTTTTTCCATTTTGTTTTTTCCCGAGGATTAGCCATCCGGTAAACCTGTTTGTAGCAAACACAAGTGCTGCGCCTGCTGTGTACCTGCAGGTATAGTATCCTGTGTATATGTGCTTCAAATTGTTTACCCCTTTTTAATTACCTTTTAAATCGGGCAAAAACAAACATGGATGAATTAGTCGAACTTATCGGTTCGCTCAATATAACCAAACTCAAATCGAGTGGGCTCTGGAGATTTATTTTCGAGCCGGAATCTCTGATGGAGCAATTGTGCGAGGCAATTCACACCGGCAGGGTCAGGTCGGATGAGGATGCTGCCGCATTGCTGTACCCGGGCCAAAAACCCGGCGCCAAACTGATCAACCTGCGCGAAAGACTGCAGGAACGCATCATCAGCGTAGTATTCCTGCTGGAATTCAGGGCGCCTGGCGGTACCGACCGACAGAAAGCGTATTTTGACTGCAACCGAAAATGGTCGGCTGCTATGGTATTGCTTTCCAAAAATGCCAAGCGGGTGAGTATTTCCATGATGGAAGACCTCCTGAAGCAGACGCTGCATTTTGAGTTTACTGAATTGTCGCTTAGCATTCTTTCCGCGCTTCGCCTGCACTACGGCACTATTCACGGCAACCTGGATCGATACAATATGTATCGCAGCATGTACCAGCAACACCAGGAAGTGTGGATGATGGAGAATGAAGCAGAAGATAACTACACCCATCTGGTGAGTTATTTTGTCAATAGCAAGTCGTCCAAGACCAGCATTTCCGATAAGGCACGGGAGTATTTTGAATCCGTACAACAGTACATGGAGCGCAGCGAGTCGTTTCGGCTGCATTTGTGCGGACGCATGATACAGGTGATGATTCACAGCAGCAAAAATGACTATGCTGCCACCGCCAGGGTTTGTGAAGAGGCTATTACATTCTTCAAAGGCAAGACATTCGAAAGCAACCTTCCCTTGCAAGCCTTTTACTATCAATTGATTGTGTGCTACATTCAACTGAAGGAATTCGAAAAAGGAGAGGTAATTATCCAGCAGTATCAAACAGTGTTTGAAGAAGGGTCGTTCAACTGGTACAAGTTGCAGGAGTTGTTCTTCCTGCTGGCCACCTACACCCAACACTACGATGCAGCATTTGATGTATGTGAAAATGTACAGGCAAAAATCAGGAGCAACAATGCCTTGCCGACACAAATCACCGAAATGTGGAAAATCTATGAGGCATACTCCTATTATCTGGTAACGGTTGGTAAAATAACGCTCCCCGAAGGCCATGTCGCCAGGTTCAAACTGAAGAAATTCCTCAACGACATCCCGACCTACTCCAAAGACAAACAGGGTATGAACATCCCGATTCTGATCATACAAACCCTGTTTGCAATTTCCGAGCAAAACTACCACCAGTCGATCGACCGTATCGAGGCGGTAGAAAAATATTGTGGCCGGTATCTCAAACAGAATGAAACGTTCAGAAGCCATTGTTTCATCAAGGCTTTGCTACAAATCCCGGCGGCCTCCTTCCACCGAGAAGCCGTGATTAGAAAGGCACAAAAATTCATCGATCAACTGCACAAGTTGCCGCTCGATGTAGCATACCAAACGCACGAGATTGAAATTATTCCCTATGAACATCTTTGGGAAATGGCATTAGAGGCATTGCCCGGGCCCTCGGCACGAGGCTCGTCCGGTGGCCGCTGACGCTATCGAACAATTACTTCCAGGGGCTGCCCTCTAATCCGGCAGCCTGAATTTACCCTCCTTAATCTTCCCCCTTTTTTAATCCGCACTGACCTTCCGGCAAATCCATTGTTAAGGAATCTCTTGTTGGAAAAATCCATGCCCAGAAATTGCGATTCAGCAGTTTTTGGGCTGTTTTTTTATATGGTTATATGTGAAAAAAAGAACGTTTTTAAAAGAATTGAATTAGTGTAAGTATTTGATATTCAATTAAATGCAAAAAATGGTATCTTAAAAGGCCAGAAAAAGTGTATGTGAAAAACGACGCTTTACTGTCCAGATGACTACCGGCCGGCTGTGGCACCTTTGACTTCGTAATCAGTAATCAATAATCAAAGACGAAGTCGAAATGAAAAGTCTAACAGCCAACGGTACAACCCCTCAATCCGCCAATTCTACTGAGTTTCAGTTTGTTCAAAAAAGTGACGACGTGATTATCATCGACATTGCAGGCGTATAAAAAATGTAAGCATCGGCGCCCCCGCCGATAGCAGGTGCCTGTTTTGCAGGTACGGTTGCCAGACAATGGAATCACATCATGCCGTAATAAGTACGGAACCTTCTTACAATCACTTTGAACAAAATCTCGAATGGAATCTATGTTACGCGCAAGGGGCGTACGCAGTGTATTAGCACCTGCGCCTACCGCCAGCCAAACACTAAAACGAATAAAATCTGAAATAATACTGGGTTCACCCGGGATGGATTGTCAGGGAGTGGGTGTGTGCAGGGTAATGGCTTACGACAATTCATATCAAGGCAAATGCCCGGTTGTAACGGCCTGGATGAGCCTGACAGATCAAAACAAGATTCGTTGTGCATTCTGGAAATCTGCCATGGACAAACGCTATATGAAGCGCCATTTTGGGTGGATGTTATTTCAGGTGTTTGAATTGTATGAAATACCGGCTGATGTGGTCAGAACGCTGACTGCAGAGCCGCTCAAAATATACCCGGGGATATACCCGGTCTGGGATAGTTCCCGCTATTTAATCGTGGACTTCTGACAGAAGTCTTTTCCAAACTGATCCACATTCATGAGCCGGTTTGCAAGTGCGCTTGCAAACCATCCTAACTGCTGTGCACGCTACAGCAGGGTAGGTTTTATTGCCTGAAAACCAAGGATTTATAAAAGAACAATTAGTGAAAAAGTGATGATCAACGCATGATGGGCGGGCCCAAAGGGGCCTGCCCAAATAGCATCTCGAAACGCAACCTCATTTTTTTAATATATCAAACATTTTCAACTTCTTATGAAAAGAATTCTCCTTTTTGACAAGGTGGAAGCGATGGTGCAGAAAGCAGGGGCAGCAGTCCCGGCAAGAAGTGCCTGGATGAAAATCGCGCTTCTTGCTTTAGTACTCGGCATAGCACTGTTTGGCTTGTCGGGTATCGCTGTTTTCGACAGCAACCAGTCGGAAGGTGCCACTCAAATGGTACTCACCGACGGATGGGTGCTGATTCTGAAAATAGCATGCTTCCTGATGATAGCCGCATTTTGGGGCAGTCGTCGCACGCTATTCAGAAGGGTTTTGCAGAAACTCGAACCCAGTTATCCAGCGGCATCTGATGTAGCCTCTTTTTCCGGAAAAAAATCCGGTCAATGGGCATTGGTGCTTACAACGATAGCAATGATGGGAACTTCTGCGCTCATGGCGCAGTCGGGTACTGCTTTCCGCGATTTTAACGGCGATGGTGTGCAAACCGGTGCAGAACCCGGTGCTGCAGACATCGTCGTTCGTATTTATGGCGATGCGGCGCCACCGGCCAAAGACGTGTTTATTGGCGAAACGGTGACGGACGCCAACGGTAATTTCAACTTCGCTACATTGGTTACCAGCGGTCGCGCTGCCAATGCCGGCGAAAAAGTGCGTATAGAATTTACGATCCCTGCCGGGGTATTCACTTGCGATGTAGACCGTGTGGTAGACTTCCCGGCTCAGGGTGGTGCTGCATATGGTACGAGTGTACAATTTATTACAGGACAACAGAGTGGCGTTAAGTTTGCCATTAACTATCCGGGTCAATGGGTAGAAAACCCCGACCCGACGATCATGTTGCCGTGCTACTCCTTCGGTGAGCCAACTTTTGGTGGTAACGCAGGATCAGCGCCGGCATTTATTTCATATCCTTATTCCAGAAACGGTATTCCGCAAGCCCATAGCAATGGACAGGCCGGAGTAGCGTCTCCCAATTTGCTGGCAACAATCGGCGAAGTAGGTTCGCTGTATGGCGTGGCGTTCTCCCGCCCTGCTCAAAAGGTATTTACTTCTGCTGTACTGCGTCGCCACGCTGCTTTCGGTCCCTTGGGCTCGGGCGGTATTTATCTGGTAGACCCTTTCTCCGGAGCAGCAGACAAAACAACAGACTGGTTGAACCTGGACGCTATTGGAATCTGGACGTATAACCACGCTGGTTCGTATCCTGCATTTCCGGGCAACAATACCAGCCCGAACGGTCAGTTTGGTTTTATTGGATCTTCCCTTCAACGTGGCCTCGGCGCCAACAACCACGACCCCAGCACCGACTATGCTGCGGGCGACCAGGTGGGTAAGGTGTCTATTGGCGATATAGATATTTCCGACGACGGCCGTTATCTCTATGTTACCAACTTGTATGATCGCAAGATCTACGAGATTGACATGATAGACCCTTCCAACCCGCAGGCGCCTACCATGGCTAACGTGAATACACGTGTTCGCAGTTGGGATGCTCCCGACCCGGGAACGACAGCAGGACAAGGTGAAAACCGCCCCTGGGGCCTGAAATGGTATAGAGGTAAATTATACGTGGGTGTTGTCCTTTGCGGACAGGACATAAATGGTCAGGTTGTCAGCCCTGTCGTTGACGTGAATGGACAAAAAGTAGGTACCGAACTGCGTGGTTACGTATATGAATTCGATCGTTCTACACAGGCATTTACCGTACGCCTCGACTTTAGCCTCAACTACGGTCGTGAACGCGGCTGGATTCCATGGGGATACAGCACCAACTCTCCTCTGAGCCGTTATTTCTCGGGCGACGAACGGGAAATCGCAGAACCGATCATTTCCGATATTGAATTTGACGACCAGGGTAATATGTTGATCGGCCTTTTGGACCGTAAAGGCCATATCTATGCCATCAACAACAACAACTTCAATGGAAACCTGGTTAACTATGAATATTCTACAGCAGGCGAATTGCTGCGCGCAGAGCCAGATGGCAACTGCACCTACAGCATTGTAACCCGCCCGGGTACAACCGACTACTACGCCGATAATATTATTCACCCGGAATCCCTGCAAGGCCCCTTGGCCGTACTGCCCGGTGGCGGCGATGCCGTAGCAGTAGTACTCGACCCGATCGATATCCGTTCGGGTGGTACGATCCGTTTTGATAACGTAACTGGTGCCCGTGTGCCAAATTCCGCTTATGAAGTTTTCGACGACCGCTTTACTCTCAGCCAGCCGGGCGCTACGCCCAGTAAGGCCAATGGTCTGGGCGACGTGGAATTGAGCGGCGATGAAGCACCGATTGAAATTGGTAACCTCGTTTGGGCCGATATGGACCAGGACGGTATTCAGGACAGCGGTGAGCCGGGTGTTCCGGGCGTACACGTTCAACTGAAAACGCCCACAGGCACTGTACTGGCAACTGCCACTACAGATGGCAATGGTAACTTCTTCTTTAATGACAGCAATGTACCCGATGGTGACCCACTTACACCGGGCAACCAACCGGGGTTGCTGCCATTGACAGCCTATAAAATCTGCATTCCTGCGTCTGATTTCGCCAATGGCCAGCCACTGAATAATTTCGGTGTCTCTGCCCCGGATCAGGCAGGTACTGGTCTGGCTGATTACAGCGACAGCGATGGTGTTTTACAACCAGGCGGCGATGTGCAGATCATGCTCACGACCGGCAATTCGGGTGAAAATAACCACACCTTCGATTTCGGCGTTATTCCGACTGACTATGGCGACCTGCCTGATACTTATGGCACTACGGAAGGCGCCAATCCTCCCGGAGCATGGCACTTGATCAATACCAATCTCAAACTCGGCGCTTGTGTCGACGGTGAAACCAACGGTCAACCACAGGCAATGGCCGGAATGATGACTGGTGGCGACGATAATACTGTAGGGCTTGTAAACGCAGGTACTTGCGGCCAGGGTGGCGACGACGAAAACGGTATTACATTTACCACTCCGCTGATTCCGGGAAATACTGCATGTATTACGGTGACAGCCATGAACATGACTGGCTCTTCGGCTATACTCCAGGGCTGGATCGATTTCAATGGCAATGGTACTTTTGAAGCAAACGAACAACTTACTACAGGCGCATTCGCTCCCGGTGGTGCAACAGTGCCCGCCGGCGGCCTGAGCGATGCAGTCCTGTGTTTTGATGTACCTGTTGGAGCAACCTTCCAGGGCGGTGCAGCCTTCGCTCGTTTCCGCCTGTCTCCGTCCGGCAACCTCACTCCCAACGGAGCCGGTGGAAATGGTGAGGTGGAAGACTACAAAGTGACCCTTGCCAAAGTAGGCAACCTCGTTTGGACCGACTTCAACGACAACGGTATTCAAAATACGGGTGAAACAGGTATCAATGGCGTCGCCATGACCCTTACGTACTATGGCCCCGACCAGGAAGAAGGTGGCGGCGACGATCGTACTTACACGACTACTACTGCCACTATGGGAGGAACAGATGGTATCTATATGTTCCTTGGCCTTATCCCGGGCAACTATCTGGTGGCTCCAACGCCTCCGGCAGGTTACATCCCCGGTAAGGAAAACCTGGGTGGCAATGATGTGTTGGACAGCGATTCGCACACAGGTGTGTCATTCACTATTCCTGCAAACGTTTCCCTGCCAACCGGCGAAAATGGTATTGGCGATACACCGGGTACAACCAACGGTTTCCCCGATAGCCAGGACAACCTGACATTTGACTTCAACTATATCGGCCTCGATTATGGTGACTT
Source organism: Bacteroidota bacterium (assembly GCA_020160935.1). Lineage (GTDB taxonomy): Bacteria > Bacteroidota > Bacteroidia > Chitinophagales > Saprospiraceae > M3007. The sequence goes on from JAIUPL010000017.1 coordinate 7,392, forward strand.
GCCGGATACATACGGCACCACCACGCCGAACGGACCAGCACACGCTATTACGCCAAACCTGAAACTTGGCGCACGTGTAGACGCAGAAGCCAACGGTAACCCTGAGCCTATGGCCGGTATGATGACCGGCGGCGACGATAACTCACAAGGCGCTCCTGCTTTCGGTGGAAATGGCGACGACGAAGATGGTATCGTTTTCAGCGGCCCGCTGGTGCCTGGCGCACAGGGTTGTATCACCGTGACAGCCATGAACATGACCACGTCTTCTGCAGTACTGCAAGGCTGGATCGACTGGAACGGTAACGGACAATTTGAAGGCGCCGAACAACTGACAACAGGCAACTTCGCTCCCGCGGGCGCGACTATCCCTGTTAACGGTGTGAACAATCAGCAATTCTGCTTCACGGTTCCAGCCGATGCAACTTTTGCTTCGGGTAATATTATGGCCCGTTTCCGTCTGTCACCTGCGGGTGGCCTGACTGCTACCGGCGGCCTGCCAACCGGCGGTGTTCCGCTGGGTGAGGTGGAAGACTACAAAGCGCCCACTGCCAAAATCGGCAACTTCGTTTGGTGGGACTGGAACAACGACGGTATTCAAAATGAACCGGCCTCTACAGGTATCAACGGTGTAACCGTACAACTGACCTGGGCAGGCCCCGATGGAAATATTGCAACTGCTGGCGACAACGTGGTATTTACAGATGTAACTGCGTTTAACGGCGACAATGGAGCAAATGGTTCATATGCTTTCTGCGGTCTGATTCCGGGTACGTACAGCATCAGCATTCCAACGCCTCCAGCCAATTACGTGCCCACATTGATCGATCAGGGTGGCAATGACTTCCTTGATTCTGACAATCCGGCAGGTACACCGGTGGTGATTCCACCGCTGCCAGGCTTGGTAACAGGAGAAAATGGAGTGGGCGACAATCCTGGTAATGATTTCCCGGATAACCAGGATGCACTCACATACGACTTTGGTTATGTCGCTTACGACTATGGTGACTTGCCCGATACATATGGAACGACCACTGGTAACAATGGCGCTTCTCAATTACTGAACCCGAACCTGTACCTCGGTACCTGTGTCGATGCTGAAACAAATGGTCAGCCCGAGCCAATGGCCGGTCTGATGAGTGGCGGAGACGACAACAACTCCACCGGCACGCTGATGGGATCTTGCGGTCAGGCTGCCGACGATGAAAACGGTATCGTACTGTTCGAAACACCGATGATTCCTGGCTACCAGGCTTGCGTTCGTGTAACGGCTGTAAATACCACCGGCCAGGGCGCAGTACTGCAAGGTTGGGTCGACTTCAATGGCAACGGCACGTTCGAAGCCAATGAACAACTGACTACCGGTTCTTTTGCACCTAACGGCGCACCTGTGCCCAATGGTGGCATTACCAACCAGCAATTGTGCTTCGATGTGCCTGCAACAGCTACCTTCCAGGGCGGACAAGCGTTTATCCGCTTCCGTCTGAGCCAAAATGGAGGCCAGCAGGCTACCGGCGCGGCTGCTATCGGCGGCATCGGTGAGGTAGAAGACTATAAAGTGGCACTTGCCAAAGTGGGCAACTACGTTTGGAACGACTGGGACAACAATGGTCAACAAAACGAACCAGGTGTTGCCGGTCTGAACAATATTACTGTGAACTTGCTCTGGGCGGGTACTGACCTCGCATTCGGTACCGGCGACGACCGCCTGTACACCGATGTAACTGCTACTGAAGCAGGTGTGGAAGGCAAATACAATTTCTGCGGCCTGATTCCTGGCTCGTATAAAATCAGCCTGCCCAACCTGCCAACCAACTACATCGCTACACAACTGAACATTGGTTCCGATGTGTCAGACTCCGATGATCCGGCCGGCGAAATGGTCATGATTCCGGCACTCCCGGGTCTGCCAACCGGCGAAAACGCAACGGGCGACAACCCGGGCGCTATCAACGGCTTCCCGGATGCACAGGACAACCTGACGGTAGACTTTGGTCTGATTACCCGTGACTACGGTGATGCTCCTGATACATACGGCACAACGGATGGCTCTCCCAACGATGGCCCTGTACACGTACTGAACCCGAACCTGAAACTTGGCGCTTGTGCCGACGGTGACCCTGACGGCCAGCCCGATTCGATGGCCGGTCTGATGACAGGCGGCGACGACAATACAACCGGTGTCAACACAGACGGTACAGCCTCTACTTGCGGCGATGACGAAGATGGTATTATGCTGGTTTCTCCGCTGGTGCCTGGTTCTACGGCTACCATCATGGTAACGGCTATGAATATGCTTGGCAGCAACGCAGTATTGCAAGGCTGGATCGACTACAATGGCGACGGCGACTTCAATGATGCGAACGAAGCACTGACGTTTACCAACGCAAATGGCGGTACCGTACCAAGCCCTGCGGGCCTGAACGGCGCAAAACTGACTTTCGTGGTACCTGCAGCAGCCACCTTTACCGGAGGCAATGCATTCATGCGCTTCCGTATCTCTCCAACCGGCGGCCTTACGCCAAACGGACCTGAAAACATGCCGTTCCCGATTGGTGAAGTGGAAGACTACAAAGTTCCAGTGGCTAAAATTGGTAACTACGTCTGGAACGATAACAACAACGATGGTATCCAGAACGAACCAGGCAGCAACGGCCTGAACGGCACCACCGTACAACTCGTATGGCCTGGCCCGGATGGCGACTTTGCTACAGTAGCGGACAACCTGACCTACACGGTAGTAACCTCGAATATGAATGGCACCAATGGCCAATACATGTTCCTCGGCCTTACTCCGGGTATGTATAAAGCAAGCATCCCGACGCATCCTGCCGGATTTATCCCGACTCAATTGAATCAGGGTGGCAACGATGTTACGGATAGCGATGATCCTGCCGGTCAAATGGTAGTGATTCCAAACCCGCCAACCACACTGCCTACGGGCGAAAATGGCACTGGCGACGTTCCGAACGATCCGAATTTCCCGGATACACAGAATGACCTGACCATCGATTTCGGCTTTGTAAGTGTCGATCATGGCGACTTGCCATCTTCCTACGGCACAACCAATGCTGAAAACGGCCCACAACATATCGTCAACCCGAACCTGAAACTCGGTAGTTCGGTAGACGGTGAACTCAACGGACAACCTGAAGCCATGGCCGGCCTGATGACAGGCGGCGACGATGGCAACAACGGCGGCTACAACGAAGGTGGCGCCGGTGATGATGAAAACGGGGTTACATTCCTGACACCCATGATTCCGGGTTATCAGGCATGTGTTCGCGTCAACACTATGAACACCCTCGGCGGCACAGCAGTGCTGCAAGGCTGGATCGACTGGAACGGCGACGGCGACGTGGCTGACCCAGGTGAAGAACTCAGCACAGGCGCATTTGCTGCCGCTGCCAATGGGGCGATCGTTCCTGCAGGCCAGTCGGTCAACACCGACTTCTGCTTCGACGTGCCAGCAACTGCTACCTTCCAGGGTGGTCAGGCATTCGCTCGCTTCCGTTTGAGCCCCACAGGTGGCCTTGCTTCCGGAGGCCCGGCTACTATGCCGTTCCCGATCGGTGAGGTGGAGGACTACAAAGTGCCGCTCGCAAAAGCCGGTAACTATGTATGGATCGATGCCAACATCAACGGTATTCAGGATGAAAACGGTGTATTGGGTATCAACAACGTAACAGTTGAACTGCAATGGGCTGGCCCTGACGGCAACTTCGCTACAGTTGTTGACAACAGAACCTACACAGATGTTACGGCTGCTGAAGCCGGTATCAATGGTAAATACCTGTTCTGCGGCCTTATTCCTGGCAACTACCGCATGGTAGTACCTCCGTTCGGCTACGTGCCAACGCTGGTAATCGATGTGGCCGGTAACACGCAGGATGTAGTAGACGCTGACAATCCGGCTGGTGTGAACTTCACCGTTCCAAACCCGCCAACAACCCTGCCGACAGGTGAAAACGGTACTGGCGATACACCATTGGTTGTCAATGGTTTCCCGGACAACCAGGCCAACTTTACCTTCGACTTTGGTTACCTCGGATTTGACTTTGGCGACTTGCCCGAATCTTATGGAACTACACAAGGCGCCAACAACCCTGGCCCCGACGGTGCAGTACATACCGTGAACCCGAACCTGTACCTCGGCCCAAGCGTAGACGTTGACATCGACGGTCAACCCGAAGCCATGGCAGGATTTATGACAGGTGGCGACGATGGCAACACCGGCCCGGGCACACTCGGTACGAGCACGCCAGCCGGCGATGACGAGAATGGTATCTCCTTCCCGACGCCGCTGATCCCTGGCAACCAGGCCTGCGTGAAAGTGACCGCCCGCAACGCAACCGGCAGTGCTGCCGTCCTGCAAGCGTGGATCGACTGGAACGGCGACAACCAGTTCCAGGTGAGTGAACAACTGACTACCGGCAACTTCACCCCTGCAGGTGCTTCTATCCCGAATGGTGGTGTAACCAACCAGAACTTCTGTTTCGACGTTCCTGCTGATGCAGTATTTACAAGTGGCAACCTCTTCGCCCGCTTCCGTCTGTCGCAAACAGGCGGTACCACGGCTACCGGCCCGGCCATCCCTGGCAACGGTGTGTTCCCGACTGGTGAGGTGGAAGACTACAAATTGCCATTGGCCCTGATTGGTAACTACGTCTGGATGGATAATCCGGATATCGAAGGCGATCAGGATGCTACCGAAATGCCGCTGGCAAACGTCAAAATCAACCTGACATGGGCAGGTGAAGATGGTGTTTTCCAAACAGCCGTGAACAGTTCTTCGCCAGCCGGCGACGACCGCGTGTACATGGACGTAACGGATGCAACAGGTCGCTACGAATTCCGTGGCCTGATTCCGAGCACCACCTACCGCGTAATGCCCGACAAATACACGGCAGCGAATGCAGCAGCAGGCGCAGGCGTGAACCCGACGAACAAAATTCTGACGATTCCGAACCTGCCTGCCGGTGACAATATCGACTCCGACGGCGCACCATCGATTACGATCACCATCCCGAACCTCACCAATGGCTTCCTGCCAACAGGTGAAAACGGTTTGCAGGATGTGAACAGCAGTGGTGGTTTCCCGGATAATCAGACCAACTTGTCGCTTGATTTTGGTTTCATCGACGAGCCAAAAATCGCAGCAGCACTGGCTATCAAAGGATTCCAGAAAGCATCCAGCGGCACTTGCGGACATTTCGATGTCATCATGGACCTCTGTGTGAAAAACAACAGTACTGCACCGCTCGCAAGCATTCAGGCTGTTCTGAACATGGCTGCTGCCAATGCATACGGTACGGCGTTCCTCGGAATCGTTCCGAACGGCGCTCCGCAAATCGTAAGCAGCACGGCACAGCAGAATCCTGTTCTGAATGCTTCTTACACAGGTGTTGGTGCAAATATTAACCTGTTCAACGGCACAACAGGCCTCCTGTGGCCAGGTGAGCAAGTGTGCATCCGCTTCCGCTTCGAGGTAGATCCGCTGGCAAACGGCGCTCCTGCTTCTCCAAAAGCACAGGCTTCTGTAACGGGTAAAGCGCAGAACTTCCAGGGTGTTCCGATTCCGGATTACTTCAACGGTGGTGCGCAATACGTGGCTACCGACCTGTCTGACGCAGGTATGGATCCGATGAGCACCAACCCGGATGATCCGTCCGATCTTGGTACTGCCAATGATCCGACACTTCTGGGCAACTGCTGGCAGATCACACAAGACATCGTTGGTAACGACCTGTTGCACGTGTCTATCAGCGACAACTGCGAAGTATTGATCAACTCGACCCAGGTACTGGAAGGTGAAATAGATGAATGTACGGAACAAGTATATCCATTGGGCGGCTTCTATCAGGTAACTGTGTTCAATGCACAGAACCAGCCGGTTCCGAACCCTGTACCGCTGTCTTACATTGGTCAGACCCTGACATACAAGGCAACACATATCATGACTTGCAACACTACCTGGGGCCACTTCATTCTTGAAGACAAACTGCCACCGGTAATTGAATGCTCAAACATCACGTTGTCTTGCGCCATTACGAACTACACGCCTGCATACCTGCACAACGTGCTTGGTTTTGAAAATGCCTACCCGAATACATTCGACTGCACGGCACTGTCTCAACCAACCTATGTAGACACCTGGTTCGACCTGGGTTGCGATAGCGACAACGATCTGAGCGCATATGTAGAACGTATCTGGACTGTTCGCGACGCATGGGGTAACCAGTCGTCTTGCACCCAGTATATCTACTTCGAACGCCGTCACGTCGACGATGTTCTGATGCCTGCAGATGTTACGATCGATTGCTCTGACTTTACGGCTACGCCGGGCCATCCTACTCCCGATCCATCAGTAACCGGCACACCGTATATTGAAGACTTTGGCTTGCACATTTCGGTATTCCCGAATGGTACGTACTGCGAATTGTCGGCCAATTACACAGATGAAGTATATGAAGTTTGTGAAGGTAGTTTCAAAGTGTTGCGTACATGGTCGGTTGTCGACTGGTGCCTGCCGCACACACCGGTTCCGCCTTACACCAACCCGTACTACTATATTCAGTTGATCAAAGTACTCGACTCACACGGACCACAGATTGCCTGCCCTGCAGACCTGACAGTGGCTACCAACCCGTCGCAGTGCTGCGCTACTGTCAACCTCCCGGATGTAATTATCTCTGATGATTGCTCGCGTGTGGATAGCCTGGGTGTGAAAATCTTTGTGTACGACCAGTACACAGGCGATTTGATTGCTACACAGGTAGTAAGCGGTCACCTGTCCGATTTCCCGAATAACAATTACTGGAATTCGGATACGCTGGGTGTATTTGGATTTACACAGTGCCTGCCAATCGGTACCCACCGTGTGGAATACCTGGCAAAAGACGCTTGTGGTAACTACAACACCTGCGCGTTCTACATCACGGTGAAAGACTACATTCCACCGGTTGCAACCTGCACACAGTTTACTACGGTTGCCATTGGCGGTGATGATCCGAACGATTGCTACGTATCGAATGATGCCTGCCAGGGTGCTGGTGTAACCTGGGTACCGGCTTCGGCCTTCAACCAGGGCTCGTACGACAACTGCAACGGCCTGTACTTTACCATCCGGAGAATGCCGGAAGCAGACAGCACATACAGCGACTGCATCGATGGCCTCGAATCGCTTTGCGATGGGTATGAGTACAATGTCGCTACGACAGAAAATGACTCGATCAAATTCTACTGCTGCGAGGTAGGTACGACACAAACCGTGATCCTGCGTGTTTACCAGACTGATCTCTATGGTCAGATCATGTACGATCAGGATGAAAATCCGATTTACAATGAGTGTATGGTGAATGTTGAAGTACAGGACAAGATCAGCCCGACTTGCCAGGCGCCTGCACATGTCACCATTAATTGTGAAAACTTCGAACCGAGCCTCTGGGCATACGGCTATCCTGAAGTAACTGACAACTGCTGTCTCGATGAAACGCCGCCGACAAGTGCCGATCCACAAGGACAGTTAGGCATACCTTCCGGTACATTACCAATACCAGGTGTTTGTGGCGCTACGCAGAAAGTGTATTACAATGGCTTCCTGAATGCCAACTTTGATACAACTTGCAACCGTGGTATCCTGATTCGTCGCTTTACTGCATGGGATTGCTCCGGATTCAGCAGTGTTTGTACGCAACGTGTAACAGTAGACTACATCCAGGATTACAGCATCGTATTCCCGGCCGACGTATCAGTGAACTGCACTACCGAGCCGAATATTGGCAAACCGGTTATCACCAATGACGAAGGTTGTGAATTGATCGGTACTTCTTACAATGACGTAGTATTCACGGTAGTACCCGATGCCTGCTACAAAATTGAACGTACCTGGACGATTATCAACTGGTGCACCTACAATGCCGATCTGCCTTGCTACGCTGTTCCACGCAACCCGGTTAGCCCGTCTACTGGCCTGGCTCCGGCGAAAAACTGGAGAGTGTACCTCGCCAACGAGATCAACGACGAGAACTGTGTGACATACAAACAGATCATCAAGGTACTCGACCAGACACCACCTACTGTGGTATGCCAGGATATCGATACCTGCGATGTTTCTACCAATAACGTACGCTACTGGAACGACGGTGACCACTGGTGGGATAACGGCACGATGCAGCATGATCTGTGCGAGAAATCGACCAATATTGCTGTAACGGCTGAAGATCTTTGCGATACCTTGTCACCGGAAGGAGGCCTGCGCTTCCGCTACCTGCTGTTCCTCGACCTCGACAACGATGGTATCATGGAAACAGTGGTATCCAGCGCCGACATCCTGACACGCCCGCTCGGCCAGGTGCTGTACGGCAACTACAACACGTCGCTGTACCACGGTGGAACGCAATGGACATTTGACAACACGACAACAGCCAGCCAGCGCTACCGTTTCGACATTGAGCAAACTGCTACCGGCGCCCGCGTTATCTGGCGCAATGCAGCAGGCAGCGTGGTCGATCCTGAAATCGCACATGGCCGTCACAAAATCAAGTGGATTGCAGAAGATGGTTGTGGCAACGAAGCCGTTTGTGAAAAAACGTTTGAAATCCGCGACTGCAAACCACCTGTTGTTGCTTGTTCCAATGTGAATATCAACCTGATGGTAGGTGGAATGGCTACCCTGTGGGCAACTGACTTCTACCAGTATGGTGATGACAACTGCACACCGGATGACATCCTCGACCCGACACTGACAGTAATTCGTGCCGACGAAAACCCGAACAACACGTACCCTGCTGATCAACCGCAATCCATTATCGTGACTTGCGCCGATCAGGGCACACAGGTTCCGGTTCAGGTTTGGCTGCAAGATGCTGCCGGTAATGCCGACTTCTGTATCGCATACGTAGACGTTCAAGCCAACATCGTTGGTTGCGAAACCACCAATGCTACCGTAGCAGGTGCACTGGCAACTGAAAACCAGCAAGGTGTAGAAGATGCCGATGTGGAACTCGCTATGGTAAGCCCGAACGGTCAGCAGGGAATCGTTGCTCAAAACAGTACTTCTTCGGGTACATTCCAGTTCCCGAATGCCGTACCGATGTCGGGCGACTACACCCTGACGCCGACGAAAGACGACAACCCGCTGAATGGTGTAACCACGTACGACCTGGTGCTGATCAACAAACACATCCTGGGTCTGGAACTGCTGAGTTCGCCGTACAAAATGATCGCTGCCGACGCCAACCGCTCCGGATCGATCACGACGTTCGACATCGTTGAATTCCGCAAACTGATTCTGGGTATCTACAACGAATTGCCTAACAACACTTCGTGGAGATTTGTAGACAAAGACCACCAGTTCGCTGATCCGTCCAATCCATTCTCGCCAAACTTCCCTGAAAATATTTCAGTGGCGAATATGCAGACGAACCATGTAGCGGATGACTTTGTAGGTGTGAAAATCGGTGACGTCAACAATACCGTGATCGCCAACAGCCTGCAATCGGCAGAAGAACGTACCGCAGCCAACATGCTGTTCGATGTGGAAGACCGCACGGTGAAAGCCGGTGAAGTGTTCACGGTGAACTTCAAAGGCGCAGAACGTGTACAAGGTTATCAGTTTACGATGAACCTCAGTGGACTGGATGTAATGGATATCACAGGATCAGGCGAGATCAAAACCGAAAACTTCGGTGTGTTTGAAGATGCTGTTACTACTTCGGTAGACGGCACCGACAACGAGTTCTCGATGACCTTCCGTGCTGCTAAATCCGGCCGCCTGAGCCAGATGCTGGGTATTTCCAGCCGTATCACCAAAGCAGAAGCATACAGCCTGAACAATGAGCGTCTGGATGTTGCTTTCCGCTTCAATACGGCCAACGGCTCTACCATCAGCGGTGTAGGATTCGAATTGTACCAGAACCAACCGAACCCGTTTGTCAACAAAACGTTCATCGGCTTCCACTTGCCTGAGGCAACCAGTGCTACACTGCGCGTCTTCGACGAAAACGGCCGACTGATCTTTACACAAACCGGAGCGTTTGCAAAAGGCTACAACTCGTTTGCGATCGACCGCCAACTGATTACAACTACTGGTATGCTGTACTACTCGGTTGAAACCGACCGCGACAGCGCAACGAAGAAAATGATTCAATCGAAATAACGTGTTCGGATAGCGGTTGTCTTAAAGCAATTGGCGGGGAAAATCAAGGTTTTCCCCGCATTTTACTCCCCGCTTTTATAGGTATCCTCTATCATAAGAGTGATGCGTGGCCCGGAAGGAAGATTCCGGGTCGCGCATTTTTTTTAGAGGTGAGAGGTGAGAGGTGAGAAGTGAGAGGTGAGAGATGGGAGCCCTGAAAGGGCGTTTTCAATAGCACTGGGCAACGCCCTGTGTATTCGTATTGATAATTAATGCAGATCGATATCCAAATTCCATCGTCTCATTATTCCTTTCAAATGCTACAATACAGTCCATAAAAAAAGGCGCAGCGTACCATCGTGTACGCTACGCCTCTCTCACCTCTCACTTCTCACCTCTCACTTCTCACTTCTCTATACCATCGCTGCCAGTTGCGCCAAACGAGCCGAGTAGCCGGCTTCGTTGTCGTACCAGCCCACGATACGGCAGGTATTGCCGTTCACCTGGGTCAGCGGAGCGTCGAAAATGCAGGAGTGTGTATTGCGAACGATATCGCTCGAAACGATTTCGTCGGTGTTGTATTCCAGGATACCTTTCAGGTTGCTGGCAGCAGCGGCTTCGAATGCGGCATTGATTTCCTCTACAGAAGCGGCTTTTTTGATGGTAGCCACCACGTCGGTAACGGAGCCGGTAGCCACCGGAACACGCAGAGAGTGTGCTGCGATTTTGCCTTTCAGGTGTGGCGCCACCAGTACCACTGCTTTAGCAGCGCCGGTGCTGGTAGGCACGATGTTCTGAGCAGCTGCGCGCGCACGACGCAGGTCGCGGTGCGGGCCGTCCTGCAGGTTCTGGTCGGCAGTATAAGCGTGGATGGTGTTCATAAAGAACTGCTCAACGCCAAATGCTTTGTCCAGCGTCATGATCATCGGCACCAGGCAGTTGGTCGTGCAGGAAGCATTGGAAATGATCAGATCGGTATCTTTGATCTGGTCTTCGTTGGCGCCAATGACAAACGTAGGCACGTCGTCGGCTTTTGGAGGAGCAGAAAGAACGACGCGTTTGGCGCCAGCCTGCAAGTGCAGGCCTGCTTTTTCCTTGTCGAGGAAAATACCCGTGCATTCGAGTACTACATCGACGCCCATATCTTTCCAGGGCAGTTCAGCAGGGTTTTTTACAGCCAGACCGGCAATTTTATTGCCATTTACGGTGATGCTGTTATCGTCGGCGCTAACAGTGCCTTCAAAACGACCGTGCATGGTATCGTATTTCAGCAGGTGGGCCAGCGTTTGGTTGTCTGTGAGGTCGTTGATGGCGACCACTTCCACATTGGGGTTTTTGACAAGGTTGCGGAAGGTCAGGCGACCAATCCGGCCAAAGCCATTGATGGCAATGCGTTTTTTAGCCATTGTTATCTTGAGTATTTTGTTTACGGAATGTGTTTCGTTGCGGCGCAAAAGTAAGGTATTGAAACCACTTTAACGCTTAATCTCAAAGGTTTCCACCACTTTTCACGGTATAAATCTGATTAATTCTTGCTCAACACCACCTGCATGCGCACCGGCTGGTGGTCGGAAAATTGATAATCCTGCTGAACACCTTTTACCTTTAGTACCTGTACATTTGGTGAAACCAGAAAAAAGTCAATTAAAGTTTCGAATGTCTTTCCTTTTTCATACGAATCGCGGCATTTTCTATTGGTGGAAATCGTCGGGTCGTAGGCAAAAACCCAGTTTTCCGGGAAAAAATCCGGCGGAATATTTCCCTGCTGGTAACGCCCGGAAAGGTCAGGTGCAAAGGAGTCGAAACGAAAATGTGGCGGGCACTGGTTCCAGTCGCCACCCAGCACGACGTAATTCCCCTGTTCAAATTCCCTGACAGCCAAATCCCGAAGGTAGGGCAGTTGTATCGCCTTGATTTTATCGCCCGGATCGTATGCAGCATTGTGCAGGTTGATCACCACGAGTTGTTTGCCGTTTTGCAGGGCATAGCGATGAAGTGCGGCGCAACGATCGAGTTGGAAAATACGGTCGGGCATCGGATATTTTCCCGGTAACTGATGCCTTTCGACAGCACCGGGCTGGAAACGGCTGAATGTGCCCAGTCCTGAACGTACCTTCCCATATGCATTCCAGGGTTCCAGTAATGGGATGGGCACCCGGTCGCAGTGATAGTTTTCAGCATAGGTAGCCGCAAAACCGGGCAAGGCCTGACAATATGCATCGTACTGACGAATATCGTAACTCCGGTCCGATGCTTCTTCCACTTCCTGTAGCAGGATAAAATCCGCCTCTGCATGGCGCAGCAAATCCACTGCACCGGCCACGTTTTTTTCTACCAACGGCCGGGGCGTACGTACCATGCTGCTGCCGGAATACCACATACCTTCATCGTCGTAAAAAAAATCCGACTCGGCGCCCAGCCCTCCAAAACCGACATTCCAGGTCAGAAAAACCAGCGAATCGGGTAGGGGAGTGGCCGCGGCATTTTGCGTAGGCGTAATCGAAATGGCGCCCTCTTCGGGCTGCCAGTCGCTCAGATAACCATGCACAAAAATGAGGATAAAATAACCGAGCACAATACCGGCGATAGCCAGCAACACGCGACGAAGGGCAGTGCGTTTTACCATAGTGGGGATATTTGCATGGTCGTGTCAATATGAACACAACTCGCCGCAAAAGTAACACGAATACAGTACGCGCTGTAGCGGGGTGCGACTGCGGAAGAGGCGGAATTTGGGGACTCCCACTGATTTTTATTTGAAAAACCTGCTTCAGAGGGTTCCTTTAAAGCAGGTACACGCTACGCTTTGTGTCCCTTGTGCAAACCTTTGTGTCCCTTGTGGTAAAATAATTTAAACACGAGATCACGAAGGTTTTCACAAAGGGCACAAAGCGTAGCGCGTACAGATTGTATTTTGAACAGCGTTAAGAAAAAATCCCAAACATGCTCTTACCGCTGCACCGCCAGTTTCACATACCTGCTTTGTCCGCCAGCACTGATGCGCAGCGTGTACATGGCAGCCGGTAATTCACTGTATTCAAATGTGTGGAACAGGTATCCGCTCCTGAAGTCCTGCGTTTCAAAAAGCAGTTGCTGGCCCAGTGTATTGAACAAAGCAAAGGTCAGTTCATTCTGTGGCAGCCCGCTCAACTCAACTGTAAATCTGCCGGGGTTAGGGTTGGGGAAAACGCGGAATACATCCCAGTCGGCAGCGCTCTGCGTTCCGGTGATTGTCAGTTCAATTACCCTGGAAAAAGTATCGGAGCCGCATTCGTTGGTGGCTATCAATACAATTTCATAAGTGCCCGATGCTGTGAAAACATGCTCCGGGGCTGCCAGGGTACTGGTATCGCCGTCGCCAAAATGCCATACATAACTATCTGCGCCCGTAGAGGCATTGCTGAACAAAATTGTATTGTCGAGTCCCGCATACCCGAACAATGCCACGGGGGGAATGGCCACAACAATGGCCTGCTCCTGCGACACCACGTCTGTACCGTACACATTTCCGCTTGTAAGCGTAACTGTATAAGCGCCTGGCTCAGAATACGTTACAGCCGGATTTTGCTCGGTAGAAGTAGCAGGGTCTCCTCCGGGAAATTCCCAGAACCAGGTATCCGGATTGCCGAAAGATGCATCGGTAAACTGAACAGTCGCAGGCACACAGAAAGTACTTGTACCTCCACTATTGAAGGCCGCAATCGGCGCATCTCCTTCTATTGTTACTTGGAGCAAAAAAGTATCCAGTCCGCATTCATTCTGAGCCGTCAGTTGCACAAAGTACGTACCTGTACTATCGAAAGAGTGGGTGGGAGATACCTCCATACTGAAATTTTCTGCCCCGGATCCAGGATCTCCAAAATCCCAGAGATATGTATCGGCACCCGAACTCAGGTTGCTAAGGATGAGCGACAAACCGGCTGTTTGCCCCGAAAACTCCGCTACAGGTAGTCCGTTCACCTCAATGGTATCGCTGTACGTACTGGAGCCTGTAGCATTCATGGCGGTAAGGCTGACTACGTACGTACCGGGTTCGCTCCATGTCACTTGTGGGTCTTTATCAGAAGAGGATGCTGGCGAACCTCCTTCAAAAACCCACTCGTAAGAGGTCGTGTTGTCACTGGAAGTACTTTCAAACTGTATGGAAACAGGCGAACACAGAGGGCCAGAACTGGCAATGTGATATGAAGCCGTAGGTGGCGTTGCAATATGAACTATCTGACTGAGAGAGGAGGCGCCACAATTGTTCATGACTGTCAAGGTCACTGTGTAGTCGCCATCCTGCGAATACTGGTGAGCAGGTTCTGCCTCCGTGCTGGTATTGTTTGCAGAACCAGGGTCGCCAAAATTCCAGAAATAAGACTGACCGTTTTGGGAACCATTGGTGAATGCAACACCTGCCCCTGCCACATGCGGTTCAAAAAATGCAGTGGGCAATGGAAGTATCGTGATGTAGCCTGTTTGACTCACGACATGCGCACCGGCTGCATTGGAAGCCGTCAGCATGACCGTGTAAGTACCGGGCGCGTTGTACATAACAGTTGGATTTGGCAAAATAGAACTTGCCGGCGAACCTCCCGGGAAAGACCATTGGAACGAGGTAGCGTTGCTGCTCGACTGGTTGGTAAATGCTACCGTCAAAGGGCCGCACCCACTCGTTTGAGCGGCAGAAAATGCTGCTGTGGGAGGACTGGTAACCACAATGATATGTGTAATCACATGAGAACCACATGCATTCGATGCAGTCAGTGTGACCAGGTACGAGCCGTCTGCCGCAAAAGTGTGTGTGGGACCGGCTTGAGTACTCGCAGGGCTTCCATCACCAAAATTCCAGGAATAGGACGTTGCATTAACGGAAGCATTGGAGAACGTGGTCGTCAAATTGTTGGAAGAAAAGGTGAATTCTGCGGTGGGCGCTCCGTTTACGACGACCACACCCGATTGCAGCGTCGTATCGGCCCCAGCGCTGTTGCTAGCAATCAAGGTTACACTATACACACCGGGGACAGCATACACCACCGTCGGATTGGTTTCCGTGGATGATGATGGCGATCCACCAGGGAATAACCACTGAAAACTGGTAGCATTTGTGGTCGACTGATTGGTGAAAGCAACGGTATGCGGCGAACAACCGCTCGACTGGCCGGCGCCAAAAGCAGCAACAGGCGGTGTAGTAATAACCACAACCTGGGTGAAGGTATTGGAACCGCAAGTGTTCGTAGCAGTCAGGGTAATGGTATATGTACCATCTGAAAGATACGTATGTGCAGGAGAGGTTTGCATGGAAGGAGCAGTGCCGTCCCCAAAATTCCAGGAATACGCCGTGGCATTCACCGATTGATTATTTACCGAAATGGTTGCACCATTTGTCGATACCGTAAATCCAGCCGAAGGGACGGTATTTACCACAACCACATTATTCTGTACAAGGGTATCGAATCCGGCGGCATTTCCTGTCACAAGCGTCGCTGAATAAGTTCCTGCACTGGAATAAACCACAGTCGGGTTTGCTTCCGTTGATGCGGCCGGATTACCTCCGGGGAATGTCCATTGATACGAAGTGGCGTTTATACTCGATTGATTATGAAAGGTAACAGTCAGGCTGGCGCAGCCGGTATTATTGGTGGCATTGAAATTTGCCTGCGGCAGACTCACCACGGTTACTGTATGTGTAATGGTCGTGCTGCCACAATTGTTGCTTGCTGTAAGGGTCACCGTGTACGTACCATCTATAGCATAGGTATGTACAGGTTGCGCATCTGAAACAATTGGACTGCCGTCTCCAAAATTCCAGGAATAGGTGGTTGCATTCTGGGTCGTATTGCTGAACGTGGCAGTCAACAAAGAGGTGGAGTTGTTGAAAGCAGCATTGGGCGGCCCTGAAACGACAATGTAATTACTTTGCGTTAGGGGCGTACTACCCGCTTCGTTGGTGGCAGTCAGTGTCACATCGTACACACCTGCTTCATTGTACACGACCGTCGGGTTGGCCTCGGTAGAACTGGATGGCGTGCCGCCAGGAAATGCCCAGAGATAGGTGTCGGCATTGGCGCTCGACTGGTTGCTGAAAGTCACGGTCAATGGCGCGCAGCCAGAAGTTACATCGGCGCTAAAGCCAGGCGTGGGGCCTTGTTCCAGTTGAATAGAGCGTGTAAAGGTTTTAGTGCCGCAAGGGTTGGTCACCGTAAGCGTTACAGTGTAAAGATTGCCAGTAGCATAGGTATGACTTGGACTCACCTGCGTACTACTCATGCCGTCCCCAAAATCCCAGGAGTAGGTACTTCCTCCAGTAGAGGTATTGGTAAATTGCACAGTCAGGTTGTTGATTTGGGAGGTAAAACTGGCCGTTGGCCCCGATTGTGTTACAATAAATGATTCCTGAGTGAGCGAACTCGATCCTGCGCTGTTGGTAACGGTGAGCGTTACATCATATTCTCCTGCACTGCTGTACACAACCACCGGATTGGCGATAGAGGAAGTTGAAGGCGTTCCACCCGGAAATTGCCAGTTATATCCTGTGATGGCTGAGCCGGAAGACTGGCTGACGAACTGAACGGACAGGGGCGTACATCCGTTTCGGATATTGGCATTGAAGGCTGCCGTTGGCGCAGTTTTTACCGGAAGCGTTTTGGTGGAAGTGCCACAACTATTGGTAGCAGTCAGGGTAACATTATAGGTGCCGCTGGTTGGATAAGTGAACTGCGGGTCTGTTTCCGTGGAGGTAAACCCGTTGCCAAAATTCCACAAATACGTATTTGCATTGGTCGAAGTATTGGTAAAAGTAACCGTATTGCCACTAACGCTAAAAGTGAAATTGGCAGTGGGTTTTGGTGCTATGACTACCTGTTTGGTGACCGTCGAAGGGCCGCCAGAACCGGAAACGGTCAAAGTGACGTTATACGTACCGGCTGTTGCCCAGGTCACACTGGGGTTGGTCGCAGTGGAAGTAGCAGGGGAGCCGCCTTGAAAGGTCCAACTGCGTCCGGTAATCGTACCGGTAGAGGCGTCCGTAAACTGTACCGCCTGACTTTGGCAGGCAGGATTGGGCGACCAGTTGAAATTGGCGCTGACGGCGGGACCCGATGCACAGGGCGACAAACAACCGGAACTGATCAGGAAGGGCAGGTTGCTATTTACCTGGTTTTTGGAATTGTTGCTCCAGGTATTTGTGGTTGATACAAACGGGCACATGATGTAATTCGGGGGGCAACTACTGCCATTTTCCGGGTCATGGAAACATCCGAAATTATGCCCGATCTCATGCGCCGTCATACAGCGGAGTTGTTGCGCATTGGAGGTGAAATCCTGCAAGGCATGGTACCTGAGATTTGAACACACGGCATCTACATATGCAATGCCTATCGTACCCCCGTCGAAGTTCCGATTGGTCCAAATCTCTCCCAAATCATAGTCGATTCCACCAAAACCTCCATTTTCACCCCATAGAACAAATTCATCCAGAAAGTTGCCTGCATCTGTGGTCGAACTCCATGGGTCAGTACCCGTAATAACCAGTTGCGTTACAATAACATATTGAATATCATGGTTGAATACGCCTGTGTAGTTGGTCTGTACGGTATTGATCACACCAATGTTGTGATTCTGAACGGCCGTCGTTGTAATGTATTTGTTGAACATCGAGCGGTCGGAAGCAATGGCCAGTTCCAGTTCGTAGCATGCGGAAATGGTTTCGGGGGTATCTTCCGGCGGCGCTCTGTGTTCGAGTTCTGAGCGCTTTTTGTCCCGCTCAAGCGAGAGACAAACTGCATTTTCGTGCGGAATGACGGCTTTGTCAGCATATACTACAAATAAATCCGCCCCTGCGTTGGGTTCGTAGTAGCCCAGGGGTTCGATGTAATAGGTGTCGGCGGATTCCTCCACAAAGCCATAAATAAAATTCGACGCCAGTGTAAGCCGCACCTGGCCTCCTTCGCGCGTTTCATAACCTTGATAGGATGGATCTTCCACCTGCTTGTGCAACTCTTTACCTTGTGGTGTTATCAATTGCAAGGTGTAGTTGGAAGATAAAATATGGGCAGGGGTCAAATCCAGTTTCCAACGGTGTTCGCCCAAAGTAACGTCTGTTGGCTGATTGCTTTTTACAGAGGACAAAATACCTGAAGCATCCAGGCTGTAAACCTCCCATTGTTTGAACGCTTTTGACAGCGCAACAGATTGTCTGTATTGATCGTTAGGAGTGCCGAAAAAAGATTGAGCATTGGTAAATGGGGCCTGAAACAGTAAGAGCAAGGCCAAAGCCATGCATCGGAAGCCGATGTTCATGTGAATAGAGAATAAGAAGTTTGGTAACGGAATACGTAATACAATCGGCTGTGGTTGCGCGAAAGTAGAGAGAAAATTGCGTCAGAAAATGCTGAAAAAAGTCAAATGTCGTGTTTCTGTTAAATCAAATACTGCGTACTAAATTTTGTACGAAAAAAGTTGAAACACCCAATCTCCAATGCAAACTAACTTTGCACTTTCATGTTCAACCAAATATTTCAATAAAATGGCATATCTGAAAAACCCGGCACTGCTGGTGTCTCTGTTTTTGTTACTGCTTGTAAGTCAGGGGTTTGCACAAAGAAATCCTGATCTCCCCGAAGAAGAAAACAAAGGGAAGAATGAAAAAATACCCTTTAAAGACAAGTTGTGGTACGGCGGGAGTGTATCGCTGGGCTTCAGTTCATTCAATGGCCAAAGCAATTTTGGATTCGGTGTAGCGCCTATGGTGGGTTATAAGTTTTTCGGCCCGTTTTCGGCAGGCCCGCGCGTATCCGTTTTTATGAATTCCATAAAAGTAGCAGGTTATAAAAGTGCTACCCTTTTTAATACCGAAGCCGGTATTTTCCTCCGTGCAAAAGTGTTTCGCGGCTTCTTTTTACAAGGTGAATTGGCGAATGAATGGGTGCAGCAGCCTTATATCGACAACCCCAATACAATCAAAAAAGAAAAATTTACCCGTAGCAATCAATACCTCGGCGCTGGCTACAATTTCGGCTCCGGCGAGGGCGGCGGCTCGGAAATAGGTATTTACTACAATTTTGCAGTAGCCAACGATCTTAATTCCATCGAACAACCCTGGGATTATCGGTTCGGGTTTACGTGGAATTTTTAGGTAGAGACAAGGCACGCCTTGTCTCTTGTCTCGGAAACGATGATGCAAGGCACGCCTTGTCTCTTGTCTCGGAAACGATGATGCAAGGCACGCCTTGTCTCTGTTAATGGCGCCGGAGACAAGGCGTGTGTGATGACGGAGCCGGAGACAAGGCGTGCCTTGTCTCTACTGTGCGTATTCCTTCTCCGCGTACTTCATATGCCAGTCTTCCACCTTTTTGGTGTATTTCCAGCCTTCAGCGGCAGATAAATCAGCAATTTCTTTTACCACGGCAGCCAGGCGCGTACCTGGATATTTTTGCTGGATGTAGGCCCACACTTTTTTGAAATCCTCACTGACGTCCTGCGTTTCATAATTATAGGAAGGTGTGTTATCCGAACCGTTGACCATGACCAGACGCATCCAGCGCTCGGATTCGGTGGTTTCTTCCTTTCGGACAAAATACGGATGGTCGGCGTTGAATTTTTCCCAGGTAGCAGCACGGTCGGCAATTTCCTGCAAAGGCACGATGATACCGCCGTCGTTGTACATGGTCATGTTGTTCTCGGCAGTTTCTTCCTTGAGGTAAACCGACATAGGCCCGGTTACCATACCGGCGAAGAATGCCGATAACTGATTCCAGTCGACTACCGGAAAGACCATGCCTTCGCCGGTGGCCAATTTGAAGCCGTTTTCTGCCAGCGACTTCGTGGCAGGGTAGCGGTTCATATCGAATTTGTTGTCGTTGATGGCCAGGTAGTCTTCGTCTTTCCAGGAAATTTTTTCCGTGATGGTATAAAATTCTCCTTCGCGCTCCATTCTGAACAGGTACTGTTGCAGCAGGATAAACACGGCATCGGCAAGGGTGCCAGAAGTGCCGGTGAAATTGGAGCGTACATAATCCCATGCTTTTTTACCGCTTTCGAGTTTTTTAGCATCGAGCGTTTTCAGAAACATGGTGAACTGGGAAAGTTTGCCCAGATCGGGGCTGTTGGCCCGGCTTCCGGCATATACGCAATGCAGGGCGCCGCCATAGGCCCAGCCATTGTACTGCTCGGGCGTAGTAGTGGTTACTTTGAAATAGGGTTCCAGATAAGTGATCCCGCGCAGTTGCGCCTCTTCCTTGTTGCTCGACACTTCTCCGGTACTTTCTACAAAATCACCCTCCGCAAGTTGGGTAATTACTTTCCCGTTTTTGTTCGGTTCGGCACGCAGATTAAGTTTGTCTACCGTCGTAGCATACAAATACACTTCAGGCTTTTCTTTCGGATTTTCCGCCGAAACAGTTGGCGCAGTGGTACCGGTGTTCGACTGCGGAGCATCGGAGCCACAGGCAGCAAGCAGGATAGCCAGCGCACTACAGGCAAGAAAAGAATAGGGTTTCATATTTGGATCAGGTTTAAAAGGTGATGCAATAGTACTACATCCAGGCGTGTACACTGCCAGGCCATATAGTAAGCAGTGCTATCAACAGCATGCCGGCCAGTACCACCCAGCGTACGCCAGCGGGCAAGGACGCTTCGTATGCGTTTTCTTCCCGGCTGAAATACATGGCAATAATGACCTTGAAATAGTAGTAAATCGAAATAGCCGAGTTGATCACTGCCAGTACAATAAGCCAGGGCGCTTTGGCAAATGCTGCCGTAAACAGGAAGTATTTACCAAAAAAGCCTGCCGTCGGTGGTATTCCTGCCAGCGTCAGCATGGCAATCGCCATTACCGCAGCCAGAAACGGTTGTTTTTTGCTCAATCCGTTGAAGGCAGCAAAAGAACTGTCGTCGTTTTTTTCCGCAATCACCATGTATCCGCCAAACGCACAGATGGTAGCCAGCGAGTAGGTAAGGGTATAAAAAAGCAATGCCCGCTCGCTTCCAGCCGTTCCGATGGCCAGAATAGCCAGCAACAGGTAGCCCGCATGCGAAATGGATGAGTAGGCCATCATACGTTTAAAATCCGTCTGGAAAATGGCCGTGAAATTGGCCACTGTCATGGTCAGTGCTGCCACTACGGTTACCGGCACATTCCAGAAATCGGCCGCAGCGGGGAAGGCCAGCGAAAAAAGGCGATAAAATGCCGCAAATCCCGCAGTTTTTACCACAGTCGCCATGTAAGTCGTCACCAGATTCGGGCTGCCCTGATACACATCCGGCGCCCAGAAATGGAAGGGCACGGCCGACACCTTGAAACTCAGTCCCACAATAATCAGCAGGATTCCCACATGCAGCATACCTGTTCCGCCGGCTTTACCCGAAACGGCTTCATTGATCACTGCCAGGTCGAAACTGGCGCAGGAGCCATACACCAGTGCCATACCGAACAGCAGAATACCTGTGGCAAAAGAGCCCATCAGAAAGTATTTCAGTGCTGCTTCATTCCCCGAAAGGTTGTCGCGGCGGCTGCCGGCCAGTACGTACAAGGGTATGGAAAGGATTTCGATGCCAAGAAACAGCATCACCATATTGGTAAACGAGAACATGCACAACGCGCCGCACAAACTGAACAGAATCAGGCCGTAGTTGTCGCCCAGTGTATCGTTCAGGTTGCGAAAACCCCAACCGCTGAGCCCGATAATGAGCACCGTAGCCAGAATCACCACGCCCGAAAACGACAAGGCGAAGATGTCGAACTGCATCATCGACGTATAGCGGTCGTTCCAGCCCAGCGGATCAAAAAACGTAGCCGCCAGCGCCAGCAGGCTGCCAACCAGCGCAATGGGTTGCAGCAGTGAACGATTTTGCGTCAGCCCGGCAAACAAGCCGACAATAGCAGTGGTAAAGAGTAGCAGTAATGCAGTCATTTCTTTTGTGCTTTCAATATTTGATCCGGTAACGGCCCGTTTCTTCCACTTCGATCACCGGAACCAATTTTTCTTTTCAAAATACTGACATCCGGGTTGGAGGTTTTCCCAAAAATGCCGGTTCAGTAGGTATCGGTTGGTCAGACTTTCACACAATTGTGATTTGATATTTCCCAAACTGTATGGTATCGCCCAGCCTCAATTTCTTTCTTCTTTGTGTTTCCTTCGCGCCATTCACCCGCACTTCCCCGTTGTCAATCCGAATATGCGCTTCGCCGCCTGTTCCTACCAGGTTGAGCACTTTCAACAGGTTGTTCAGTTGAATATGCTCCTGTTCTCCTAATTCAAAAGTCAGGTTATTCATGGTTTTCAGGCGTTTCAGGTGGCGGAGCAGGTTGCTGAGGCTGTGCAGGTTTGTTGTTTTTCCTTTCGTTGAAAAACAGAAATACGGTGGCACCCAGAAAAAACAGGAAAGCCGTACTTCCTTGCTGCGACCAGTTAACCCGGGTATTCAAAAATAACATGATCATAGAGGAGATGACAAATGCCATCACACTGGTAATCAATGCATTCCGAATAATTTTTACCCAGTTCATATTTTATCTCCATTTTTTATTTCTCTCACTCTCTCACCCTCTCACCCTCTCACCCTCTCACCCTCTAAAACTGTACCGCTCCCAATATCCGATTCACACTTCCATCTGTCAGATTCAGCACCATTCCCGGGAAAAAACCCAGGATCAGCACCAGCGCGGCGATGACACCCAGCACGATCCACTCATTGGTTTTCACATCCTCAAAGCGGGCGGTTTGTTCATTGGCTTCGCCAAACATCGTCAGTCCATAAGCGCGCAGCATGTACACGGCGCCGAAAATGATGGTCAGGCCCGCAACAGCGCCCAGCCAGAAATTGTAGTTCCATACGCCGTTGAGCAGCAGAAACTCGCCCGGAAAACCGTTGGTGAGTGGCACCGCCACCGAGCCCAGCACAACAATCATGAAGAGCGCAGCGAATTTGGGCGCTGATTTGGCAATGCCGCCCATTTCACTCAGCGAGCGGGTGCCCATGCGGCGTTCGATCATATCGGCGGCAAAAAACAGTCCCACCACGTTGATGCCGTGGTTGAGCATTTGAATAAGTCCGCCTTGTACGCCCGCTTTGTTCCAGGCCATTACACCGGCAGCGATGAGGCCGACGTGTGCAATGGATGAATAGGCAATCAGGCGCTTGAAGTCGTTTTGTTTGATGGCAATGATGCTGCCATAGATGATGCCGATCACGGCCAGCACCATAAAGGTCGGCATCAGGCAATGGATGGCTTCAGGCGCCAGCGGAATCATCCAGCGGATGACACCGTACACCCCCATTTTCAGCATGATACCCGACAGCAGCATGGTGCCGCCCGTTGGGGCCGTGGTGTAGGTGTCGGGCTGCCAGGTATGGAAGGGAAATACGGGCATTTTGACCGCAAAAGCCAGGAAAAATCCGAGTAATACCCACCATGCAGCATTGGTATCGAGTTGTACGCGCACCAGTTCTTCCCAGGCAAAAGAGTGTGTGCCAGGTGTTTGCAAATACACATACAACAAGGCCACCAGCATAAACAGGGAGCCAATGAAGGTGTAAATAAAAAACTTCAGCGTGGTGCGAATCCGATCCTGACCGCCCCAAATGGCGCAAATGAAGTAAATCGGAATGAGTGCCAGTTCATAGAAGATGTAGAACACCAGCCCGTCCAGCGCCAGAAATACGCCGTTCAGCGCTGCCAGCATCAATACCACCAGACCGTAATAGCGGCCTTCGGGCTCCATCTGGCGGTTGAAACTGCTAAATATGATCAGCGGCGCCAGCAGATTGGTCAGCACGATCATCAGCAGGCTGATGCCGTCCATGCCCAGGCGAAAGTTAATACCCGCTTCGGCCACCCACGGAATGCTGAATTCATGGTTGAACGAGCCATCGCCCACAAAGCCCATCGAGGCAAATGCCGTTACCGCGAGGTTGGCCAGCGATGCCACCAAAGCAATGGTGCGCGCTCCGGCAGGCCGTGCGATCAGCAGAAACAGGGCGGTTAACAGGGGAATCAGTATAAGTAAAAGTGACATAATTCGCTTTATTCCAATGCTTCAGGAATGTTTCTTTCAAATTGTTCTGCTCTTCTCGCTTCTCACCTCTCACCTCTCACCTCTAAAGAAAAAGACTGAGCAGCAGCAACACCACTCCCGCCACCATGCCAATCAGGTAGTATTCGATGTTGCCGTTTTGCAGTTTGCGGAACCCGGCGCCCAGTTTCTGGACACCTGTTCCCACACCATTTACAATACCGTCGATACCCTGCACATCCACGTAATAATGGAAGAGTCGGGAAATTTTTTCGATGGGGCGCACAAACAGGAAATCGTATATTTCATCTACATAAAACTTGTTGGCGATCAGGCGGGTAAGGCCGGATTGCTGGGCGTCCGGAACCGGAACACTCGATTTCTTTGTGTAGATAAAATAGGAAACGATGATAATGATGACCGCGAGCGTAGTCGTAAAGGTCATCAGTTTCCATTCGGTGGCCTCACCCAGGTGGACTTCCTGAATTGGAATAACCCAGGAAAACCAGTGCGCCAGCCATTGTTCATTGCCCAGGTGCAGGAAGTGTGGCGTGTTCAGGAAACCGCCAGCCAGCGACAGTCCCGCCAGTATGGCTAGCGGCACGGTCATGGTAGCCGGGCTTTCGTGCAGGTGGTGTTCCTGCTCCGATGTGCCACGGAATTCGCCGAAAAACGTCAGATACAGCAGGCGGCACATATAAATGGCTGTCAGCATAGCGCCGAAACCCGCCAGTCCCCACCACACTTTGCCACCGTGGGCATATGTAAAGGCAAAAATTTCATCCTTGGAGAAAAAGCCCGACAGGAAAGGGAATCCCGAAATGGCGAATGTGCCGATCAGGAACACCCAAAAAGTAATAGGCATGGCTTTGCGTAAACCGCCCATATTCCGAATATCCTGCTCGCCACCCATGCCGTGAATGACACTACCGGCAGCGAGGAACAACAGCGCTTTGAAGAAAGCGTGGGTCGTTACGTGAAACATTGCGCTGGCGTAAGCGCCCATGCCCAGTGCCACAAACATCAGCCCCAACTGCGAAACGGTAGAGTAGGCGAGTACTTTTTTGATGTCGTTTTGCCGCAGGCCGATGATGGCAGCGAATATGCAGGTAGCCAAACCAACGGCCGCCACAAAATGCATGGCATCGGGCGACAAAGAATACAACGGATTGCAACGCGCCACCAGGTAAATACCGGCCGTTACCATCGTAGCAGCGTGGATCAGCGCGGAAACGGGTGTCGGGCCCGCCATGGCGTCGGGCAGCCAGGTGTACAACGGGATTTGTGCGCTTTTACCCATAGCACCTATGAACAACAAGATGCAGATCGTGGTAATCACTGTCGGATCCAACCGAACGCTGGCCAGGCTTCCAAAAATGTCTTCGTAGTTGAGGCTGCCGAACATTTTAAATATCATGAACATGCCCAGCAACAAACCAAGGTCGCCTATTCTGTTCATAATGAATGCCTTGCGTGCAGCCTTGCCGTATTCTTTGTTGGTGTACCAAAACCCGATGAGCAAATACGAGCACAATCCAACGCCTTCCCAGCCGAAAAACAGCATCAGGAAGTTATTGCCCATAATGAGCAGCAGCATGGAGAAAATGAACAGGTTCAGGTACGCAAAAAATTTCCAGAACCCGTCGTCATTGTGCATGTAGCCGATGGAATACACGTGAATCAGAAAGCCAATGCCAGTTACGATCAGCATCATCCAAACGGACAGGTGATCGACCAGAAAACCGAAATCTGCCTGCAATCCGTCTACCGTAAAGAAATTGTACAACTGCACACGAATAGCGCCACCCGTCCCAACCTCGTTGAAACACATGACACTCAGCAGAAACGACACCAGCAAAACGCCCGAACCGATCATGCCTACAACGCTCTTGGGCAGTTTTTTGCCAAACAAGCCGTTGATCACAAACCCGAGAAAGGGCAGAAAAGGAATAAGTGGTATGAGTGAATCCATAATTCTTTGAATTATGAATGATGAATGATGAATGATGAATACCCAAGCGGATTCATCATTCATCATTCATCATTCATCATTAATTCCGGAGTTTATCGAGTAGTGAAATGTCTGTGCTTTTTGTATTCCGGTAAATCATCACCAGAATACCCAGCCCGACAGCCGCTTCTGCAGCCGCCACTACCATGATGAAAAATACCATAATCTGCCCTTGCGCATCGCTCAGGTAGGTGGAGAATGCAGCCAGCAGCAAATTGACAGCGTTGAGCATCAATTCAACACACATCAATACCACAATGGCGTTCCGGCGAATCAGTACCCCGAACACTCCAATGCAAAACAGCGCAGTGCTGAGCCACACGTAGTAGTCGATCGGTATTTGTCTAATTATTTCTAACATCGTATCAAATGAATGATGAATGATTACAACTTAAGGTCGCGTTTTCCCACCAGCACTGCTCCCACCATGGCAGCGAGGAACAGGATACCGGCAATTTCAAAAGGCACAACGAAATCGGTGAACAATACTTGGCCCAGATTTTCTACCAAACCCACCCCGGGGTTTTCTGCTTCTGGTATCTGGAGTGCAATACTGCCGCGCATGGCGCCTACCAGCGTTACCAGCAAGGAACCCGCGGCGATGGCGCCACTTATTTTCCACAGCGCCGATTTCTGCGGTTCCGTGTCCCTGCTCAGGTTGAGTAGCATGAGTACAAACAGGAACAGCACCATGATGGCGCCTGCATATACGATGATGTGTACCACCGCCAGAAACTGCGCATTGAGCAGAATGTACTGCCCGGCAATGGTAAAAAATGTGAGAATCAGGAACAGGACACTGTGCACCGGGTTGCGGGAAAGCACCACGAGCAATGCCATGATAATGGAAATGATGGCGAGTGTCAAAAAGATGTAGAGTGTCATCTATTATGCGTTGGTTTCGCTGTCAAAAAGGTTGTTTTCTCAGGGTTCATATGGTGAGCCACAAGAGGTACAAGGCATAGGAGGCGGCAAAAATAATACCTTCCGTTCGTCCTATTTGATTCCGGGTAAATATTCTGGTTGCAACAAACAGTGCTACGGAAGCCCCGATCATGACAAATACATCCTGATTGGCCTGCGCTGCATTAAAAGGCAATGGACGTATGCTTGCAATCGTGCCGAGGATGAAAAAAATATTAAAAATATTCGATCCAACCACGTTGCCGATTGCTATGTCGGCCTTTTTCTGCATCGCAGCAATGATTGAAGTGGCCAGTTCCGGAAGCGAAGTGCCAATGGCTACCACAGTAAGTCCAATTACACGCTCGCTGACGCCCCAACTACGGGCCATGGAACTTGCTCCTTCCACAAAAAACTTTCCGCCCCAGAAAAGTCCGGCCAGACCTGCTACCACAAACAATACTGATTTCCACAAGGGCATTATGGATATATCTTCTGTTTCTTGGCCTGGTTTTTTGGCAATTTCAAAGGTGTAAACCAGAAAAATGACCATAAAACCCAGCAGTACCAGTCCGTCTGTTCTCGATATTTTGCTTTCTGTTGCGCCATCCAGCCATTGGTCGTTTGCCACGACAAACAGCGCAACGGCTGCCAGCAAACTGAGCGGTATTTCTTTCCAGATGGTACTGCTCTGCACCCTGACCGGGTAAATGATGGCGGTTATTCCAAGAATTAAAAGAACATTGGCAATATTGCTCCCCAGTATATTTCCAATTGCAAGGTCTGGTTTGCCTTCCATTACCGAAAAATAGTTTGCTACCAATTCCGGTGAAGAAGTACCCAGCGCCACAATCGTTAATCCAATAACCAAATCCGGCACTTCAAGCATTTTTGCAATCGAGGAGGCGCCGTTCACCAATCCATTTGCGCCCAGCAACACCATGGCCAAACCCCCAGCAAAAAGAATGAAGTCCATCATTTTTTATGAATCAAGCATTACACGTTTCAAGTTCATCAAACAGTTCGAACAGGTGTAGTCTCCCTACACCGTTTCCTTTTGTTTTTTCTCCTGAATATGGCGCTGCCGTTTGGTCACGTCGATGCGCTTTTCAGGTTCCACGCCTTCCACCAGCATGTCTTTTCCAAAAATAAATTCCTGGCGTACATAATCTGAAGGCACGATACGGTCAGTCAGGAAAATGGCCTCTTTCGGGCACGCTTCCTCGCACAGCCCACAAAAAATACAGCGCAGCATGTTGATTTCGTACACGGCGGCGTATTTCTCTTCGCGGTACAGGTTTTCTTCCCCTTTCTGGCGCTCGGCAGCCACCATGGTGATGGCTTCTGCCGGACAGGCCACGGCGCACAAACCACAGGCAGTACAGTTTTCACGGCCTTGTGCGTCGCGTTTCAGCACATGCCAGCCACGGTACACAGGCGCAAACTCCCGTTTCTGTTTGGGGTACGAAATCGTGTTACTACGCCTGAAAAAGTGTTTCAGCGTGGTCAACATTCCTTTCAGAATGGCAGGCAGGTAAATGCGTTCTGTGAACGTCATTTGCTTGTTTACCACTTGTTTCGACCGTTGTGTCAGTTGCATGATTCTGTTATTGTGTTGCTTGTTAGCAAATTATATTTACTTTGAAGAAAAAACTCTTTGAGTAATCCATTCAAAAATTTGATCAAAATCAAATCTGCCAGATGCTATTTCATGCAAGAAATCAAATTTTTCATCCGTACTTCCTTCTATATCAAGTCCGAATTCATTCAAAAACGCTCGCATTACAATATAACCTGTTCGTTTGTTACCGTCGACGAAAGGATGATTATGTACCAAACTTTCCAACAGAGCGGCTGCTTTATGAACAGGAGTTGGATAATAATCAAAATCACTTCCTCCCATAAACGGCCTGGCAAGAGCAGATTCTAAATATCTTTCATCCCGTATTCCTTTGGCTCCACCATATTTTTCAATAAGGCGGTCATGAATTTCAATGACTTCCGCTTTTTCAATCATTTCTAAGCCAACTTTTTAAGTAATTCATCATCTTCCAGCATTAACTGCTCAAGGTGGCGGCTTAGATTTATTTTTTTGGGTTTTTCTCCTGATTCTTTTAGGATTTGAATAGCCAGCATCAAGATCGTTACATCTTCTATATGCACAATACCTCCATTAGGGCCGGGTTCAAGATGCCATTCTACTAATTCCCCATTCTTGTATTGATGCGCCCCAAAATAGTTGCGTACCGTTTGTTCTTCTATTTTTAAATGCCGGGCGATACGCGCTACACTACCTTGGGGAAGTGAATGCTTGATTCGTCGTAATTCTTCAAATGTGATTTCCATATCAAAGCGTATTAAAGGCTTTTTAAAGTGAGTTTTAGAAACACAGATATACTGTGTATTCCTTCTTTCAAAAAATCCTCATTCTCCCCAAAGCAACACCCCGGCGCCCGTCAGCAGCATATTCAAAATAGCCAGCGGGATCAGCGATTTCCAGCCCAGGTGCATCAATTGGTCGTAGCGGAAACGCGGAAGCGTCCAGCGAATCCACATGAACACAAAGATGAAGAAGAAAATCTTGGCAAACAGCACAATCGGCCCCATCAGTCCGCCCAGCCAACCCGGATCAACGCCCGGGAAATTGTAGCCGCCGAAATACAGGCAGGAAATGACGGTGCAGGAAATGAACATGTTGATGTACTCCGCAAACAGGAAAAAACCGAGTTTCATGGCGCTGTATTCGGTGTGGTAACCACCAATCAGTTCGGTTTCACACTCTGCCATGTCGAAAGGCGCGCGGTTGCATTCAGCCAGGGCGCATACCAAAAAGATGATGAAACCCAGCGGCTGATACAGCACATTCCAGCCGAAACCGGTTTGTTGCTCGACAATGGTGCGCAGACTCAGCGAACCACTCAGCATAATGACGGCGATCAGCGCCAGGCCCATGGCCAGTTCGTACGAAATCATCTGCGAACTGGCACGAATGGCGCCATACAGCGAGTATTTGTTGTTGGAAGCCCAGCCACCCAGCATGATACCATACACGCCCAGCGATACAAACCCCATGATGTACAGTATGCCGATGTTGATGTCCGTTACCTGCAAATCGAGGTTCAGGCCGCCCAGCGTGAGTGTGGTACCCCATGGAATGACTGCCGAGGTCATCAGTGCCACAAATATGAAAGCACCCGGCGCCAGTATATACAACCAGCGCGACGACTGGTTGGGAATGAAGTCTTCCTTGGTAAACATTTTTACCCCGTCGGCCAGCGGCTGCAAAATGCCCCAGGGGCCTGCGTTGCTCGGGCCGAGGCGGTCTTGCAGGAAAGCGGCAATTTTACGCTCTCCATAAGTAGAATATGCGGCCACACCCAGTGTGATGGCAAAAATGACGCCGATCAGTCCCGCTTTGTGGGCTATCATCACATAATCGTATAACAAAATCATATCGAACATTTTGTCCTCTTTTTTGCTTGAATCAGCGAACGGTTTGTGTGTTCTCTGAATAATGTCCTTGTGAAATCACCGAATGGCGGTCGATCTGGCGCGCCCCTTCGATGGTCCACTGATCCGGCGATTTGGTATGGAAACGGCAGGTATTGCAAATGAAATCGTGTACCTCGCCATTTTGATCCTTGCGGGCCGTTACGCGGTAAATTTCCTTGCCATACATCCACACCACGGCTTTGCCGGAGCAGGTAGGGCAGTCGCGGTGTGCATCCATTGGGTTGAGGAACCACACGCGGCTTTTGAATCGGAAAGTACGGTCGGTGAGTGCGCCCACGGGGCATACATCGATCACGTTTCCGGAAAAATCGTTGTCGATGGCCTTTTCAATATAGGTGCTGATTTCAGCGTGGTCGCCGCGGCCAATGATGCCGTGTACGCGCTGATCGGTCAACTGATTGGCTACAAACACACAGCGGTAGCACAGGATGCAGCGCGTCATGTGCAGTTTGATATACGGGCCGATGTCGATTTTCTCGAAGGTGCGGCGCTCAAATTCATAGCGTGTGCCGGCTGCGCCATGCTCGAATGCCAGGTCTTGCAGGGAGCATTCACCGGCCTGGTCGCAAATCGGGCAATCCAGCGGGTGGTTGAGCAGCAAAAATTCCACCACACCAGCGCGGGCTTTCACCACCTCGTCGCTGGTGATATTGGCCACTTCCATGCCGTCCATCACCGTCGTCTGGCACGATGCCACGAGTTTGGGCATGGGGCGTGGATCTTTTTCGGAGCCTTTGGTTACCTTTACCAGACAGGTGCGGCATTTGCCGCCGCTGCCTTTCAGGGTAGAATAATAACACATGGCCGGCGGTACGATGTCGCCGCCGATTTGCCGGGCTGCATTCAGAATGGTAGTGCCATCGGGCACCTCGGTTTCGAATCCGTCTATGGTTACTTTAGCCATTGCTAATGTTTGATTGTCAAGTATTTGCGTGTTGGGTTTACCAAATTCTTTGAATGCTCTGTTGATTCAGATAAGCATCAAAAACTTGATCCACTCCTACGATGTTCATGTTTTCAGTAATTGCTTGGGCGATTATCATTCTATCAAAAGGGTCTCGATGGTGAAAGTCTAAACCGTTCAACAGTACTGTATGCTCAAAGCCGATTGGCAATATCTCAAATTCGTTTTTATTAGCTTCTTCCAGCAACCCTTGGTACCCAACCTCTAACCGCAGTTTCCCAAGCGAATTTTTGATTGATATTTCCCAAAAACTGGCAATACTAACCCATATTTGGTTCTCACTATTCAAAAGCAATGATTTAGCCTTTGAACTCAACTCTGGCGCATCTACGACAAACCAAAGAAACGTATGAGAATCAAGCAGG
This sequence comes from Bacteroidota bacterium, assembly GCA_020160935.1. GTDB lineage: Bacteria > Bacteroidota > Bacteroidia > Chitinophagales > Saprospiraceae > M3007. The sequence continues at coordinate 39,280 of JAIUPL010000017.1, forward strand.
TATTTCATCACATATAATCTTTAAAGTCTTCTAATGGGGCTTTAAAGTCCGGTGCGATCCAGATTTTACCTTTCAATCCTCCTGCCCGTCGTTTGCCAGAGCCTGATGTCTGATGTTTTTTAGATCGTTCTGTTTTCAAAAACTGCACGAAATGCAATACTTCCACTTTCATTGCTTCTGGCAATTCATGTAATTCACGGAGAATGAGTTGTTCAGTCATTGTTGTTGTTTCATTTTGTGAAGCATGAACTCTGAGAATTTATCTAAAAATACTCTTAGGTTAGAAACTGGAATAGTGGCTTCAAAAGTTGTAGTGCCTTGCCGATTAAAATCTTTGAAATCAACTCTTGAAATATCCCCATTACTATTACCAATAACAGTAAACTCATAATGAGAAACTGAATTTCGCAAGTGTGTGACAATTTCTTTGATTTGTTTTTTGCCTCCTTGTATCTGAGAAATGTGTTCAGGTTTAAGACCCCATTCTTTTTCTGAAACTAAATCATCAGGAAGATAATTACTCCATTCTTCTTTTGGAACAACTAGCAATCCCACACAGCAATTGAGTAACAGTGTACATTCAAATCGATCTTTTTCAGGCACTTTTTCAATAAACTGTTTGTATTGTTTGAGAATTTCCTTTGTTCTATTAACAAAGTCATATTCTTGCTGCTTGTAATTGCTCATTGTCCCCTGATTTAATTCAATTAACTTGTGAATTACTTCTCGAAGAGCGTTTCATATCAACCAGTATTTTCATCACCATTTTCTCTAGCACAAGGCTTTACGTAGAACAGAGAAATGAAAATTTGAATAAACAACTAGTTCTATTTGATATTGGTCTGAAGCCATAACGAAATTAGAATAGTTGATGGTCTTGTGGGCAAAATTATCCTCCCATCACTACGCGCTCTTTCACCAATCCATAATTCCGTTCCATACAAGCCTTTGGCTCATTCACATGCCATTCGAATTCCTCGCGGAAGTGGCGAATAGCAGCACTCACGGGCCATGCAGCGGCGTCGCCGAGCGGGCAGATGGTATTGCCTTCAATTTTTTTGGCGATATCGGCCAGCATATCGATGTCGCTCAATTTGCCCTGGCCATTTTCCATACGCCACAGCACTTTTTCCATCCAGCCGGTACCTTCGCGGCAGGGCGAGCACTGTCCGCAGGATTCGTGGTGGTAGAAGCGACTGAAATTCCAGGTATTGCGCACGATACACTGGTCTTCGTCGTACACGATGAATCCGCCCGAACCGAGCATGGAACCCGTCGCGAAGCCGCCATCGGCCAGGCTTTCGTAGGTCATCAGTCGGTTTTCGCCGGCCGCCGTTTTGGTCACCAGGAAATGGGGCAGGATCGGCACTGAAGAACCACCGGGCACACAGGCCTTGAGGCGTTTGCCGCGTTTGATACCGCCGCACCATTCGTCAGAATAGATAAAGTCTTCTACCGAAACGCCGAGTTCGATCTCATACACACCTGGCTTGTTGATGTTGCCGCTGGCGCTGATGAGTTTGGTGCCGGTGCTTTTACCGATTCCGATTTTGGCGTATTCCTCGCCGCCGTCGTTCACGATGGGAACTACAGCAGCGATGGTTTCCACATTGTTCACCACCGTTGGGCATTGCCACAATCCTTTTACGGCAGGAAATGGCGGTTTGATCCGCGGATTGCCGCGCTTGCCTTCGAGGCTTTCGATCAGGGCTGTTTCTTCGCCGCAGATGTAAGCGCCTGCGCCGGGGTTAACGTACAGGTCGAAATCGAAACCGGAGCCCTGGATGTTTTTACCCAGCCAGCCGGCCGCATAGGCTTCCTTGATGGCTTTTTCCAGGATAAATACGATCCAGGAGTATTCGCCGCGGATGTAGATATAGGAAGTATTGGCGCCCAGCGCATACGAGGACGTGATCATGCCTTCGATGAGCAAGTGCGGAATTTTTTCCATCAGGAAACGGTCCTTGAAGGTGCCTGGCTCCGATTCGTCGGCATTGCACACGAGGTAACGCGGCACACCTTCGGGTTTGGCCAGAAACGACCATTTCATGCCTGTCGGGAAACCGGCGCCGCCACGGCCACGCAGACCCGATTTTTTCACTTCTTCCACCACTTCATCGGGTGTCATCGACTTCAACGCCTTTTCTACGGAGCGGTAGCCGCCGTGTTTGCGGTACACTTCGTAGGTGTTGATGCCCGGTACGTGGGCGTGTTCGAGTAGTAATTTGCGACCCATAACCTGTTTTAGTTATAAGTTGTGAGAATGAGTTATGAGTTATGAGTTATGAGTTATGAGTTTTACTCACTTTGCTTTTGGTTACTCTGTAGAAGAAGCCAAAAGCAAAGTGAGTAAAACTCATAACTCATAACTCACAACTCATAACTCATTCTCATAACTCGCCTTTTTCTTTGTCAAATTCCGTTTGAAAATCTTCTTTCAGTCTTTGGGGTGTCATCACGGCACTCTGGAAATCCGGCGTAGGAAATACCGCCACTTTCATTTTCTCTTTTTCAAAATCATCCAGCCAGTCTACAAACTCGTATAAATCCAGAGATTCCACAGTAAATTCTTCAAATTCGCCTTGGGTTCGGAATATTTCGGCAAATTCCGGGTTCGGAAAAACTGCTAGCACTTCCGTATCATCGTCGTCATCTTCCAGCAACAACCAGCCTTCTTCGTCGGAAAGTCCCCACACCTCTTCCTCTTCACACACGGTTTTGATGAAGTAGTTGTAGCGTTTTTCCGGCTTCTTGGCCAGAATTTCTTCCACCTGTTTTTGAGATAGTTGTGCCATATTTTTTTGTTTTTTTATTCTCACCCTCTCACCCTCTCACCCTCTCACCCTCTCACCCTCTCACCCTCTCACCCTCTCACCCTCTATTTATCCTCCGCCTCCCGAATCCAGTTGTTTCCCGATCACCCATCCCGTTTGTTTCTCCTTGTTTTTTCGTTGCACCTTGAACCAGGTAGGGTAGGGCTGCTCTTTTCCGTCTTCGTCCATCATGGAAGTCTGGAGGATGTACACATTTTCCGAACGTTTCATGGTAGCGATGTGGGCGGATTTGGTACTGGGTTGGGCATACAGAATAGCGCCATCTTTGGTTACAAATCCAGGGGGTCCTATGGGTTTTTCACTCAGTTTTTCAGGTGATACGATCGGTAGCGGGGTGTTGCTGACAGGTTTGTCGTACTTCGCCCTGCTGATACTGCTATTCGTATCGATGCTCAGGTGTTTCGGTTTGCCGGTATTTGAGGTGGATGGTACGGGGCTTGATGATTCGGCTGACGTGGATTTTTCCGTAGCGGCTTGTTGCTGTTCCGATGTGGAAGCGGCTGTTTTCTTGCTGTCGTTTTTGCAGGCAAACGCAAGAACGAACAGAGCCAGGGAAAGTGTAAACGCCAGTTTTTTCAACATTTTTCAAATGTTTTTATGAAATCAATCAGTGCATTTTCCAGGTGCCTTTGTTGATTTTGCCGGCCCTGCAATCGTCAATGAACTGATCAATTTTTGCTTCATCGAGGTGTTCATGGAAAAATTCACCTACCTGCATCATGGGTGCATAACCGCAGGCGCCGAGGCATTCCACCTGTTTAATGGTGAACATCCCGTCTGCCGTGGTTTCATTTTTTCCAACACCGAGTTTCTGTTTGGTATATTCGATGATGCGTTCTGCGCCTTCGATGGCACAAGGGCCTGTCTGGCAAAATTCCAGCACATATTTGCCCACCGGTTCGAGGTTGAACATCGAATAAAACGATGCGACCTCGTACACTTCGATGGGTGTGATGGAGAGTACTTCCGCCACGTGATCCATCGCAGGAGCGCTTAGCCAGCCATGGTTTTCTTCCTGGGCGATGTGCAAGGCGCGCAGGATGGCGCTTTTTCCCCGGCCTTCCGGATACTTTTTGATCAGATCACGCACTTCCGCCAGCGCGGCTTCCGAGTAGCGAAAGGGTGTTCCGTTTGTTCCAACAACTGCATTCATATAGATTGCCTTTTTGCCTTTTTCTGTTTGCCTGTGAATTACTTACGCGTCTAATTCTCCGGCAATGACGTTCATCGAACTCATGGTCAGGATGGCGTCCGAGAGCATCGAACCGCGCACCATTTCCGGGTATGCCTGGTAGTAAATGAAACATGGACGGCGGAAATGCAGGCGATATGGCGAGCGGCCTCCGTCGCTGATGAGGTAAAAGCCCAGTTCACCGTTGCCGGCTTCCACACAGTGGTATACTTCGCCCACCGGGATGGGTGTTTCCTGCATTACCACTTTGAAGTGATAAATGAGGGCCTCCATTTTGGTGTACACATCGGGTTTTTCCGGCAGGTAAAAGTCCGGAACATCGGCGTGGTAGGCGCCTTCCGGTAAATTTTCATAGGCCTGACGGAGGATACGCATGCTCTGGCGGATTTCTTCCTGACGCACCATAAAACGGTCGTAAGTGTCGCCATCCTTGCCCACCGGAATATCAAATTCAAAATCGCCATAACTGCTGTAAGGCGACATCACGCGCACGTCGTAGTCGACGCCCGTAGCGCGCAGATTCGGGCCGGTGAAGCCATATCCCAGCGCTTTTTCAGCCGTTATCGGGCCGGCGCCGATGGTGCGATCCATAAATATCCGGTTGCGTTCGAGCAGGTTGTTGAATTCCTCGAAACGGGCAGGGAAAGTGGCCATAAAATCGCGGAACAACTTGTGGAATCGCGGCGTAAAGTCGCGCTCCATGCCACCGATGCGACCGATATTGGTCGTCAGGCGCGAACCGCACACCTCTTCAAACATATCGTAGATGCGCTCGCGCTCCTGAAACATATAGGTAAAACCCGTCAGCGCTCCCGTATCCACCCCGATCACGGCATTGCACACCAGGTGGTCGGCAATACGCGCCAGTTCCATCACGATCACGCGCATGTATTCGGCGCGTTTGGGTAGTTCGCACTGGATCAGTTTTTCGACTGTCATGTGCCAGCCCATGTTGTTGATCGGCGACGAGCAGTAGTTCAGGCGGTCGGTGAGCGGCGTGATCTGGTTGTACGGCCGGCGTTCCGCAATTTTTTCAAAAGCGCGGTGGATGTAACCGATAGTTGGCTGTGCCGACACGATTTTTTCGCCGTCCATTTTCAGAACATTCTGGAAAATGCCGTGCGTAGCCGGGTGCGTAGGCCCCAGGTTGAGGGTAGAAAGTTCTCCGTCGAGGCTATCGAGGGAGGAAAAATATGATTGAACTTGCATAATTCAGTCTTTCAATAAAAGGCTTTCAACTTCGGTTTTCAGGATGGGCAAATGTTTTAGAATAATACTCCAGATCATCGCTTCATCCACTTTGTCATACCCATGAACAATATTGTTTCTTGTGCCAATAATTTGTCGGGCATTGCTAATTGGAAAATCATCCTGCACATCCAAAATTCGCCTGGTTGCTTCTCCAATCACCTCTATTTCTCGTTCTATGGCTTTTCGCAACATTCGACTGTTTTGAAAAGAACTGAAGTCTCTTTGTTCTCCCAGATAATTATCAATGGCATTGATTGAATCAAGAATCTGAGATAAATACAGATAAATTTTTTCATCCATACAACAAAACTTTTTGCTGTTCAATCGCACGAATGAAATATGGGTTCGCCAATGAATTGATAGTGACCAAGTCTACTTTTCGATTAAAAATGGATTCAAACGCTGATTGTAAATCGAAATAATTGTCAGCATAATCCATCAGATCGATATGGCCAAACTCTACCAACAAATCCACGTCACTTTTTTCTGAAAACGATTCCTGTGTAATCGAACCAAACGCCCAAAGATGCTTGACCTTGTACTTGTCGCAAGCACTTTTTATCTGAGGCAATTTTGATTGAAAAATCGCTTTCATATATTATTTTTTACTCGGTTCAATCAAACTCCCGACCCTCATGCCCGTCCCGCCCAAAGAAACGGTCGTCCTTATCGGTGCGGGTGCCGTCTTCCATCCGGTATTCTTTTCGGAGCGGGAACACGTCGAGGTCATCCACATTCAGGATACGGCGCAAATCGGGGTGACCTGCAAACTGCACGCCGAAAAAGTCGTATTCCTGGCGTTCCATCCAGTTGGCTGTAGGCCAAACACTGGTAGCGCTTGGAATCACCGGATCGGCGATCGGGAAAAATACCTTGATGCGGAACCGGAAATTGTGCACCATGCTGTGCAGGTGATACACTATACACAATTCGCGGCCTGCGTCATTCGGATAATGCACGGCATTGAGCGTGGTCAGAAAACCCACCTGCAATTCGGGGTCTTCCTTTACAAAATGCAGCATATCCTGAATGTGCTCCCGGGTGGTTTCCAGGGTCAGCATTCCGTACGGCGTGCTGTGCGCTACAATGGCTCCCGGAAATCGGCGCTCGATAGCGGCCAGCACAATATCGTTGTTCAAGTTCATTATTCAGATGCTTGCAAATGCCTGAAAAACAGGCAATTAATCAAGTTCGATTTGATATTTCGCCAGCAGGTGCTGGTATTCAGGCGAGTAGCGACGGCGCAGCGGCTCGTTTTTCACCAGTTCCTGGATTTTCATGACGCCATCGATGATTTGCTCCGGGCGTGGCGGGCAACCCGGCACATACACGTCTACTGGAATCACTTTGTCGATGCCCTGCAAGACGGAATAGGTGTCGAAAATGCCACCCGAACTTGCGCAGGCGCCTACAGCAATCACCCATTTGGGTTCCGCCATTTGAATGTACACCTGACGGAGGATAGGGCCCATTTTTTTGGCAATGGTACCCATCACCATCAGGAGGTCGGCCTGACGGGGCGAAAACGACAGGCGTTCCATACCGAAACGCGCCAAGTCATAGTTGGTGCCCATGGTGGCCATAAATTCGATACCGCAGCAAGAGGTAGCAAACGGCAAAGGCCAGATGGAGTTGGCACGTGCGATACCCACCGCTTTACTCAGCGAGGTAGCGAAAAAACCTTCGCCTCCGTAGCCTTCCGGCATTTCTGCAATATTTGCCATAATTCAGTTTTTAATGATGAAAGGTGAGTAGTGAGTGGTGAGTAGTGAGTGGTGAGTAGTGAGTAGTGAGTAGTGAGTGGTGAATTTTTCATAAGATTTTTAAAAATTCACTATTCACTATTCACTATTCACTATTCACTACTCACTATTCACTACTCACTTATCCCACTCAAACGCGCCTTTGCGCAGCACGTAGTAAAACCCGATCAGGAATACGGCTACGAACATCAGCACGGCAAAAAAGCCGTCGAAACCCATGGCCCTGAAATTCACGGCGTAGGGATAAAAAAAGATGACTTCCACATCGAAAAGCACAAACAGGATGGCCGTCATCAAATATTTGATGGAAACCGGCATCCGGGCATTGCCTTGGGATTCGATACCACATTCAAAATTTTCATTCTTTTTGGCGTTTTTACGGCGAGGGCCCAGCATTGGAACAAAAATAAGTACCAATGCCACAAACCCCAGCGCCACAAGCGCCTGCATGATAATGGGAAAATATCCGGATGGTTCCATAAACGTTCTGATATCTCTTTTAAACAGTGCCAAACAAGCAGGGTTCACATCAAAAATTACAAATACTGTTTCCCCTATCTCTGTGCAGCGCAAAGGTATCAAAAAGCCCTTCAAACTTTGTTAACTATAAATTGTAGTTCTGACACTTAGTGCTGCTATTTGGAATTTTTCCACGATAATTGTCCGAAATGTTCAACATTTGCGCTAAACTTGTACAGTACATGAGCCGTCTTTTTTTGTATGCCTTTCCAATTGTCCTTTTTTCGGGCCTCTTTCTAAACACTTCCTGCAAACGAACCGTAAAAACACCCGATCCGGCCGAACTGGCCAAGCGCCAGCATTTCTCTGTCGGGTACGGTACACCCATGATCGACGGTAACGGAACAGATGATGCCTGGCAACAGGCCGAATGGCTGCCGCTCGATCAGTTGTGGATCGGGAAAATGCCCGATTCCAGCGATTACAAAGGCCGTTACAAACTCCTCTGGGATGAATACAACCTGTATTTGCTGGCTGAAATCACCGACGATACCCTGATCGATTTTCATACCGACGGGCTGGAGCATTTCTGGGACGACGATTGTCTGGAAATATTTGTGGATGAAGATGCCGTCGGTGGCGATCATCAGTACAACTATACAGCATTTGCCTACCACATTGCGCTGGATGGCAAAGTTGTCGACACGCGCCCCAACCACCATGCGGGTTATTTCAACGACCACTGTATCAGCCGGCGGGTCACGACGGGCAATACTTCCGTTTGGGAGGTGGCCATCAAACTTTTCGATGATTCGTACGAGGAAGACGGCGATAATATCCCTAAATCCCTTCAGGCAGGTAAAAAAGTGGGCTTTGCCCTCGCATATTGCGATAATGACCACTCGCCCGAGCGCGAAAATTTTATGGGTAGCGTGCTGGTAGAAGGCGAAGACAAAAACCAGGGCTGGAAAAATGCCAGTATTTTTGGTGTACTGGAGTTGCAGTAAATGTGTGTTTTTGTGTTTTGGTGTTTTTGTGTTTTTGTGGTGCGTTGCTTTTGGTAATTGTGGTAATTCAGGCCTTTAAATCATAGATGCCGGGCGCGAAGCCCCTCCAAAACACAAAAACACCAAAACACAAAAACACCAAAACACCAAAACACAAAAACACAAAAACACCAATTCATCTTCAAAACTCAATCCTCATGCAAATCGGTCTGATTGGCCTCGGAAAAATGGGCTACAACATTGCCCTGAACCTCAGAAACCATGGCCATTCGGTAGTGGCGCACGACGTTTCTGCTGAATTAACGGCTCGTATCAGCACAGAAGAAGGCATCGACACCGGCGATTCGCTCGAAAGCCTGTGTCGCAAATTGCAAGGCCGTCGGGTGATCTGGCTGATGGTTCCCGCCGGTGAAATCGTCGACGAAGTGCTCAATGCGCTGACACCGCACCTCTCGCCAGGTGATATTGTCATCGATGGCGGCAATTCCAATTTCAATGACACCTTGCGGCGCTACACCGTATTAAAAGGAATGGAAATCGATTTTCTGGACTGTGGCACCTCGGGTGGCACCTCCGGCGCCCTGAACGGCGCTTGCACCATGATTGGCGGGGAAAGGGAGGTGTACGATTATTGCAAAACCGTGTTCGACGATATTTCCCTGCCTGGTGGAACCCTATATGTAGGCGCACCGGGCGCCGGGCATTTTACCAAAATGGTACACAATGGCATTGAATACGGTATGATGCAGGCCATTGCCGAGGGGTTCGAAGTGCTGGAACATTCGCAGTACGACATTGATTATCACAAAGTTGCTCAACTTTGGAACCACGGCTCGGTGGTGCGCTCCTGGCTGATGGAACTCACCGCCAACGCTTTTTCCAAAGATCCGCACCTCGATTCTATCCGCGGCGTGATGCACTCCTCCGGTGAAGGTAAATGGACGCTAGAAACGGCCCTCGATCTCGGCGTTCCAACGCCGGTTATTGCCCTGTCGCTGATGATGCGCTATCGCTCGCAGCAGGCCGATACTTTTTCCGGAAAGGTAGTGGCGGCGTTGCGCAACGAATTCGGCGGGCACGCCGTGGAGCGGAAATAAGAAACTGTTTTAATCACCCTAAATTGAAAACGCCTTGATCCTGTTACTTCTCAGTATTGCCCTTCTGCTGGCGCTGATCATTTTTGTTCGACTCAATGCTTTTATGGCATTGATAATCAGCACGTTGTTTGTAGGAGTATTCAAAGGAATGTCGCCTGTTGACTTGATCAAATCAATACAGAACGGCATTGGCAGCACGCTGGGAGGCCTCGTGATGGTATTGGCCTGCGGCGTTATTTTGGGCAGCGTGCTGGCGGAAACAGGCGCTGCGCAGGTAATTGCCCAGCGTTTGTTGCGCGTTTTCGGGCCTTCACGTGCCAATCTGGCTATCCTCAGCACCGGATTTGTGGTGGGCATCGCCATGTTTTACAATGCAGGATTTATGGTGCTGGCGCCGCTGGTTTTTACGGTCAATGCCGTTTCCGGACAGCCGCTGGTGCCGCTGGCTATTTCGATGGCAGCACCGTTGTCGGTCACACATGGTTTTTTGCCGCCTCACCCGGGGGCAACGGCAGTGGCCAATCTTTTTGGCGCCGACATGGGCCGAACGCTGTTATTCGGACTGGCGCTGGCCATCCCTTCTATTTTAGTGGCGGGCCTCTTTTTCCCTTCCTTTTTAAAAAAAATACCGGCAAAACCGCCTGCAGGTCTGTTTCAGGTCAAAGAATTTGCACCAGAATCACTGCCCGGCTTTCCAAAAAGTCTGCTGGTGGCGCTGACGCCCGTGGTGCTAATGGCATTTTCCACGGTAATGGAACTGAATTACCCGGATGCAGATCAAACATTTCCCTGGCTTGCTTATGCAGGCGATCCCGGAATAGCCATGCTGATTTCTGTGTGCCTGGCATTGCTCCTGTTGAGCAAAAACCCTTTGTCGCCCAATCCTAATTTCATGACGGCGAGCGACCTGCTCGATCGCTCCGCTACTGCTATGGGCGCCGGTGCGTCGCTGATGCTGGTAGTGGCTGCCGGAGGCGCTTTCAAGCAGGTGTTGGTAGACAGTGGTATTGGCAAGGAATTGGCTGCACAACTGACCGATGCGCCTGTGTCGCCACTGGTGTTGGGCTGGAGTATTGCCACGCTGCTGCGTATTGCCGTTGGTTCGGCCACGGTAGCGGGTATGACAGCAGCAGGCATTGTTCAGCCCTTGGTTGCTGCTGGGGGCGTTTCACCTGAATTGATGACACTGGTAGTGGGCGCTGGCAGTCTCATGTGTTCGCATGTCAATGACACTGGATTCTGGATGTTCAAGGAATGGTTTGGTTTGAGTCTGCGGGATACATTTCGATCCTGGACGCTCATGGAAACGATTATCGGTGTAATGGGCCTTCTCGGCGCCCTTTTCCTCGACCTACTCTTCTAACTCACCACTCACTACTCACCACTCACTACGCGCACCATGCTTTTCGCTTTCGACATTGGAACCACCAACGTTAAAGCCGTTGTTGTCAGCGATAGAGGTGAGGTATTGGCACACGCCGAACGGCAAAATACGACTCTGGCCCGGCAGCCAGGATGGCAGGAGCAGAATCCTGTACATCTCTTGCAAAACTTGCTGGATGTGCTGGTAGAGGCCTGGGAAACAGTGCGCGGAAAAGAACGACTTCATGGAATGGTGTTTTCGTCGGCCATGCATGGGTTGATTGCCCTGGATAATGATGGTAATCCATTGACCAACATATTGTTATGGTCCGATGCACGAGCCGGAAAGATGGCCCAGGCCCTCAGAAACACCCCGGAGGGGATGAATTTGTACGAGCAAACCGGCGTACCAATCCATGCGATGTCGCCCCTTTGTAAAATAGTATGGTTACGAGAAAATATGCCAGCACTTTTTGCCCGTACCCGTCGGTTTTCTGATTTGAAATCCTGGCTGTGGAACGCGTTGACAGGAGAATTTACTTCCGATCTGTCCGTAGCCTCTGCCAGCGGGCTGCTGAATATCCATCAAAAAAACTGGGATGAACAAGCGCTTTCTTTTGCTGGAATACTGCCCGATGCCTTGCCATTACTGGCGCCTCCATCGCACCAGCGTACTTTATTGCCCGATTTAGCCGCCCGCATTGGAGTACCCCCAGATACCCCGCTTTTCATAGGAGCCAGCGACGGCGCACTAGCCAACATGGGTTCGGATGCTACGCAGCCCGGCCAGGTTGCCATTACGATTGGAACGAGTGCTGCTATTCGGACCGTAATGCCACAGGCTGTGCTCGACAAACAAATGCGCACCTTTTGTTACTGTATCGATGAAAACAGGTACATCGTTGGTGGTGCCAGCAACAACGGCGCCAATGTGATAGAGTGGCTCCGAAATGCTGTTTTTCAATCGCATTTGCCTGCATCCGATTTTATTGATCAAGCAGGCCAAACGCCACCTGGAAGCGATCAACTATTGTTGTTACCGTATTTGTTGGGCGAACGGGCGCCTTTGTACCTGAGCAACATTCGCGGCGGTTTTTTCAACCTCTCCGCCAGGCACACGCAGGCGCATATGGTGCGTGCCGCTTTGGAAGGTGTGCTTTTTAATGTAAAAATGATAGCAGAAGCCCTCGAAACGCATGGCCCTATCGACACCCTGCATGCCGGCGGCGGTTTCTCTCGCAGTGCACTTTGGGTACAAATACTGGCAGATATTTTTCAAAAACCGGTCATCATCTCCGATGAACGCATCGATGCTTCCTTGCTGGGAGCGCTGCACCTGGCGGCAGAGGTGTTGCAGTTGAACATTCCGTTGCATACCAACAACGCACGACGCATCGAACCGGATAAAAGTTGTGCAGGCATTTACACATCGGCCTATGCATTATTTAAAATGCAGGTAGAAAAAGAAGTGACAACGATCACCTGAAATGTGCTGAGCCTGGCTGCAATTTTCGCTGCATTTGCGCTACTTTTGCGGCCTCATTCTGACGATATTTACCCATGATTTTACTCGACGGAAAATTGCTTTCCGACAATATCAAATCCGAACTCGCAGTGGAGGTCGATCTGTTGCGCGAACGCGGAAATAAAATTCCCCATTTGGCTGCCGTACTCATTGGCGAAAACGCCGCCAGTCAGGTGTATGTACAATCCAAAATCCGCTCCTGTGAGCAGGTTGGTTTCAAAAGCACCCTCATTCGTCGTCCAGCAGATACCACCGAGGCAGAAGTGTTGTCGATCGTGCAAAGCCTGAACGAAGACCCCGATGTCGATGGCTTTATTGTGCAATTGCCATTGCCCAAACATATCAACGAAGAAAAAATCACCCTGGCAATCGACCACCGCAAGGATGTGGACGGATTTCACCCGGTCAATTTTGGCCGTATGGCCCAGGGTCTACCGGCATTTTTACCGGCTACTCCCTACGGAATCGTGGAGATGTTGCGCCGATACAATATTGAAACTGCCGGAAAACACTGCGTGGTAGTAGGCCGCTCCAACATCGTGGGTACACCTATCAGCATCCTCTTGTCGCGTAAGGGGTATCCCGGCGACTGCACCGTGACGCTCACGCACTCGCGCACGAGTGACCTGGCAGGCGAAGTACGCCGCGCCGATATTGTGGTAGCAGCCATTGGTATCCCGCAATTTATCAAAGGCGACTGGGTAAAAGAAGGAGCGGTAGTGATAGACGTAGGCATCAACCGCATCGAAGATGCTTCACGGAAATCGGGAACACGGCTGGTTGGCGACGTCGATTTTGAGGCTGTGGCGCCCAGGTGCAGCCATATCACGCCGGTGCCGGGTGGGGTAGGGCTGATGACCGTTACTGCTTTGCTGATGAATACTTTGAAGGCTTGTAAAAAGGAAATTTACCCGAATTGAGCAGGTATCCCCCCCTCTTTTCTCCATAAAAAAACGAGCGACACAGCCTTTCGCTATGCCGCCCGTTAGAATATTGCAAACAGGGTGTTCCTTCCTTATTTATTTGACAGTCTCGGATGACTGTCGACTGATGACTGTCGACTGTCGACTTATTTCAGATTAAACGCGCCGGTGCCAACCAGGTAACCTTTGTTGTAGATTTCAACAGAGTATTTACCTTTTACAAAGTTTTGGCCAGGCTGCCAGGAACCGCATACTTCCGATTCACCGTTGGTGTAGTTGGTCGTAGCAGTAGTGGTGTAGCGGAACTCCTGTTCGTTGCGTTTGTCGTTGGATACGCCCGAGCCCAGGCTTTCGATGGCCAGCGGAGCGCCGGTTGGGTCAACGATACGCAGGTAGAACGTTTCTTCACCGGCAGGAACCACTTCGTTCGGTTCGGTAGTGAAGCAGATGTTCAGTTTATCCACGTTTTTGGCTTTGCTTTTTGACTTCTCTTTGCCGCTGCTTTTTACAGACACTGCTTTCGTAGTGATGTTTTTTACGCGGATGGCAGAAGCGATGTCTACTTTTTTAGACAGTTGAGCGCGTTCTGCTTCGAGGGCTGTTTTTTCCGATACCAGTGCAGCGCGGGCTGTGCCTTCTTCCTGCAGTTTGGCTTGCGTTTCATTCAGCGAAGTCGACAGTTGCTGGGTTTGGGTTGTCAGTTGGTTGTTGGTTTCGGTCAGAATGCCTACCTGCTTTTTCAGGTCGTCGATCTGAGCGAGGTATTCGTTTTTCTGACGCTCCAGAGAAGCCAGTGCGCTTCTGTAGTCTTTCTTTTCGCGGATCAGGCCAGCCACCTGGTTTTTGGAAGCCTCCAGTTCCTGGAGTTGCTGGTTGATTTTTGCATCCAGTTCGGCGTTGATACCTTTTTGTTGTTCCAATTGGGTAACCGCTTCGTTGTATTTCTGATCCAGTTCAGTGAAAGCATCTTTTTGTTGGGCAAGTTCCATCGTAGTGGAATCCAACTGTTTGCTGGTGCTGTATTTGCTAATCAACAGGAAGACGCACAGACCGAGCAGGGCAGCAATGGCAATGCCCATGATGGTCGTTGTACGCTTTTGGTTATTACCATCATTGTTGCCGTAGTTAGGAGTCGGGGTTCCTGGCTGACTGTAATTGGTGGGTGTGCTCATAATTATTGAAGAAAATGTGTGAAAGGTTTAACGAAAAGTGTTGCGAATTCAGGTGGTTTTAAGAGGGACAGTGTTTTGGTGTTTGTGTGTTTTAGTGTTTTTGGATGTTTGCAGATAAAACCGTTTTCGGGTCGGTTTATTGCATTTCGTTTATTGTGATTTTTTTTAAATTTTTTTTCAAAATATCATAAGTTGCTGATTATCAACAATGAAAATTTTTAAATAATATTTTACCCCTGAAATTTCCAGCGAAAACCTGTATCCGGAAATGGAGGGTGAATACCTATCTTTGTGTCAGGGTTTTCACCGAGGTTTGTGGGGATTTCCCTGAGTGCCATGTAATATCGATCCGGCGCCAGATGCTGCTTTTTTGCAAAAGGTGCGCAAAGGTCGACCGATTTTCAGAAAACAACACACCTTCACATTAAAAAAAACGGGTATGTCAGCATTTGATACCTATGATTTGTACAATATTTTGTTTCTGGACATTGAAACAGTGCCAGGTTATGCCGAATTTGACGAACTGAGCGACGAGTTGCAGGAACTTTGGGGCATCAAATGCCATAACCTCTTGCGAAAAGCCCCTGGTGAGGAAGTGGAATATGAGGAAATGGCAGAATTGTTTCGCCAGCGCGCGGGCATCTATGCCGAATTTGCCAAAATCGTTTGTGTGTCAGTCGGTTTTCTGACACGCCAGCCCGGTAATGAACTGCCATTGCTGCGCCTCAAATCATTTAGCAACCACCTGGAAGCAAGCCTGCTCGAAGATTTCAGCGAGATGTTGACGAAGCATTTCAACAATCCCGACAAGTTTGCCCTCTGCGGCCATAATATAAAGGAGTTCGATATTCCGTATATCTGCCGGCGTATGCTGATCAATCAGTTGCCCTTGCCCAGGATGCTCGACATCGCCGGCAAAAAGCCCTGGGAAACCAAACACCTGCTTGATACCCTCGAGATGTGGAAGTTTGGCGACATCAAGAACTATACGTCGCTGCGCCTGCTCACAGCCGTATTCGACATCCCATCTCCCAAAGACGATATTTCGGGCGCCGATGTGGCGACGGTGTACTGGGAAGACCGCGACCTGGATCGCATCGCCACGTATTGCGAAAAGGATGTGCTGGCTACCGCACAATTGTTTCTGCGTATGAAAAGACTGCCCTTGCTGAATCAGAACCAGGTAGTGGTGGTTCGGTAAGGAATAAAAAATTCCCGATATTTGCGGCCACTATGAAAAAGCATTTGCTGGCACCTTCGCTCCTGGCCGCCAATTTTGCGCGTCTGGCCGATGAAATCGACCTTGTAAACCGCAGTGAGGCCGACTGGTTTCACTGCGATGTGATGGACGGTCGATTCGTTCCCAATATCACTTTCGGATTTTTTATTCTGGAAGCCATCAAACGACTGGCTACCAAACCGCTCGATGTACACCTGATGATTGTGGAGCCGGAAAAATATGTGGAAGATTTTCGCAAGGCCGGCGCCGATGTCATTACCGTACATGCCGAAGCATGCCCACATCTGCATCGCACTATTCATCAGATCAAGGAATGTGGCGCACAGGCAGGTGTGGCACTTAATCCGCATACGCCCGTAAGCATTCTTGAAAATGTGATCGAACACATTGATCTGGTGTGCGTTATGTCGGTGAATCCGGGTTTCGGCGGACAAAAGTTCATTTACAATACCTTGCCAAAAACGCGGCAACTCAAGGAAATGATCATTTCCAGCAATAGCCCTGCTCTCATTGAAATTGATGGCGGGGTGGGCCTCCACAACGCTGAATCGTTGCTTCAAGCCGGCGCCGACGTGCTGGTGGCTGGCAGCAGCGTATTTGGCGCCAAAGACCCCGAGGCAACGATACGTGACTTGAAAGCGTTTGAAGCGAAGTTTGATTATTAGGGTTGATGAGGGTTGAAGAGGATGATAGGGTTGATGAAGGTTGATATTCAACGGCTCGGGTATGAATATTTTTGGTAACTATACCCATTTGCACCTAAACCTATAAGGTTTATAAAACCTTATAGGTTTTTGTACCCTTTTTTACAGCCTGTGTGTAAATGGGTATAGTTACCATATTTTTTACTTCACCGAGCCGTTGAATATCAACCCTCATCAACCCTATCAACCTCATCAACCCTATCAACCCTATCAACCTCATCCACCTTGAAAAAAATAGATAAACTATTATTCACCAGTTTTATCGGCCCCTTCGCGGTGTCGTTCTTTATCGCATTGTTCGTGCTGATCATGCAGTTCTTATGGCTGTATATTGACGATATTGCCGGTAAAGGGGTGAGTATTTTTATCATGTTGGAATTGATCGGGTATTTGTCGGTGTCTACATTTCCGATGGCCTTGCCAATTGCCGTGTTGATTGCTTCTGTGATGGTGATGGGGAATCTGGCAGAACGATACGAACTGTCGAGTATGAAATCGGCCGGGGTTCCATTGATTCGTATTATGCGTTCGCTGATTTTTTGTGCAGCCTGCATCGGACTGTTTTCCTATATCTGCTCGGATTTTATCATACCCATTTCCAACCTGGAGTTTAAATCCCGTTTGTACGATATACGCCGACAAAAACCGGCGCTGACACTTGAAAAAGGCGTGTTCAACGAAGATTTTCGCCAGTTTGTGATCAAAATCGGCAGCAAGGAAGAAGATGGAGAGACCATAGGCGACGTGCTGATTGAAGATCAAACGAACATCGGGCAGGTGAAATTCAACCAGATTCTGGCCGATAGCGGACAGATGTACACCACGAAGGACAAACGTTTTTTTGTGATGAACCTGTTTCATGGCACGCAGTATCAGGAGCCGGGCAACCAGGGGCCGCAGGTGCAAAAGCAGAAATTCCCGTTCATCCGCACCAATTTTTCTTCGCTGACAAAAGTGTGGGATATGCGGGAGTTTGAAATGGTCAGCACTGATAAAGACCGATTCAGCCAACAGCGCTCCATGCTGAGTATGAATCAGTTGCGTGCCAATATGGACTCCCTGCAACGATCGATGCAAACCACCCGGCAGGCATTTGCCGACGATTTGATGGTGCCGCTGAAGCGCCAGCCTGTCAAACCCGTCCCGATTGCACCACCGCCTCCGGCGCCCAAACCCGGGAAAAAAATAAAGTTTGGAGCGGCGCCTCCCCCTGCGCCGCCGGTTCCACAGCACCGCCCGGGCTTCGATCGACTCCCTAAACAGGATTTGAACAAACCGCTGAATCAATACCCTAACTTTGCAGAAGTGTTCCGCGCATCCGATCGACCTGGCATATTGAAAGAAGCGGCTGCACGTATTAAAACAAGCCAGAATCAACTGGAAACACGCAACAATCAGGTAGATGCACGGCGGAAGGAATACGTCAAAACGGGCTACGAACTGTACACCAAATACAGTTTTGCATTCGTCTGCTTTGTGTTTTTGTTCATTGGCGCGCCAATGGGGGCCATTATCCGGAAAGGTGGCTTCGGCTACCCGATTCTTGTTTCCATCATCTTTTTTGTGATCTTCATTGTGTTGACCATCGTTTGCAAAAAACTGGCGGAGTCGTACATCCTCACGCCCTTCTGGGCGGCTATGGTGCCTTGTATCGTGCTGATTCCGGTAGGTTTTTACCTGACGCGGAAAGCCATGAACGACTCGCAACTGTTTAGTACCGATCGCATCGACCGCCTTGTAAATATGCTTCGCGAACGCCTCGAACAACAAAAAGTCAAAACGGCATGAAGGGCATTTGGGAAAACAGGTGGTTTGCGGTTCCAGTGGTTATTTTTCTGCTTTCCTGTGCGCTGTTGCTCTGGGTGGTGCCTTATGGCGATGAAATCCTGTTTTTCAACAACTGGAGAAAAGAGCCGTACAATACGATTTTCCGCATTTTTACCATGTTGGGGGAAGGCTTTGTATATGGCGCGCTAATTCTGGCCGCATTTCGCTGGCGTTACCGCTTTTCCCTGTTGATTGCACTGTCGGGCATGCTTATTTTGCCAGTCGGATATGTTTTGAAAGACCAGATCGGTGTATTTCGCCCTAAAACTTTCTTTGAGCAAAAAGGCGTGTACAATCAGGTAGTGGTGGTGCCGGAAGTGGAACTCAACAGCGGACGCACCAGTTTTCCGTCGGGCCACACGATGTCGGCGTTTGCCTTGTACAGTATGCTGACGCTCATTATGGGTCGCAGATACGAGCGCTGGGGATTGTTGACGGCCACGCTGGCTATTGGTGTGGCGGTGTCGCGCGTTTTTCTGGTGCAGCATTTTTTGGCCGATATTCTGGCTGGCGCGATTGCAGGCCTGGTTTGCGCCCAGTTTTTATGGTGGCTGAACGGGACGCATTTTTTTCAGCGCATGACAGTGCTGGACAAAGGTTTGGGCAAGCCACACAAGAAAAATACGGACGTCAGCCCATAGTTTTTTCCAGAAAAGACACTATTTCAGCCCAGTCGCCCGGGTGAAATGCCTGCCAGTTTCCGTGTTTCCTGAACCAGGTAGCCTGCCTTTTGGCGTAGTTGCGCGAATGCTGCTTGATTTTATCTACCGCCTCCCTGTAACTGCATTTTCCATCAAAATAATCAAAAAATTCCTCGTAACCCACTGTCCGTAAAGCAGTTACGTGGCGAAATGGCAAAAGCCTGCGCACTTCCTCTTCCAGCCCTGCAGCCAGCATGTCGTCTACGCGGGCTTCAATACGCGCGTATAATTCAGGTCTTGGCACATCGAGCAGCAAGTAGATGGGGGTAAAAGATCGTTGCTGTTTTCCTTTGCCCAAAAACGCGGAGTAGGGCAGTCCGGATGCGTAATATACTTCCAGTGCTCGCCGCAGCCGGGCAGGGTTTTGCCGATCAACGACTGCAAAATAGGCCGGGTCGATGCTTTGGATTTCACTTTGCAACCATTCCAGCCCGTTTTGCAGAAAGGCATCCGACACCTGTTTTTTTATCTCCGTTGTCACTTCCGGGAAATCGTCCAGTCCTTCACAAACTGCCTGAAGGAACAGCCCGGAACCGCCAACCAGAATGGCCACATCTTTTTCCTGATAAATCCGTTGCAAGGTATCGAGTGCCGCCCGTTCGAAGTCGCCGACGCTGAATTCCTCCGTCACCGAGAGGCTGTCGATGAAATGATGGGGCGCCTGCGCAAGTTCCGTAGGCGTTGGTTTGGCTGTGCCAATGCTCATTTCCCGGTAAAACTGCCGGGAGTCGGCGGAAAGAATTTCTGTATGGAAATGTTGCGCCAGGCGAATAGCCAGCGCCGTTTTGCCTGTAGCCGTTGCGCCGCCGATTACGAGCAGGTATTTGGTGCCCTCTTTTTTCATCGGCGCGAAGAAAACGAAGGAATTCCTTACTTGCTCTATTCGAACGAAACTATTTTCGCGCCATGAAATACGTGAATGCCTACAAAAGCGACGGCTTATTGTACCTGATGATGGAGCCGTTCCTGCATCTTGCCTATTGGTGTCTGTTTCGAAAAGTGTATCTGCACAATGTTTCAGGTGTGCCTGCCAACAAACCCGTGTTGATTGCATCCAATCACCCTACGGCATTTGTCGACCCGATTGCCCTGTGCATTTACCTCGACGGGCCGGTGTACAACATGACACGTGGCGACGTTTTTCAAAAACCCTGGGCGCGTTTTCTGCTCGAACAGGTGAATATGTTCCCGGTATTTCGCATCCGCGACGGCTACACAGGCCGCGAGCGCAACGACGGTGTCATTGAGTTTTGTCAGGGTAAAATGCTTAAAAATCAGACTGTTGCAATTTATGTGGAGGGCGAACACCACCTCGACAAACACGTCAAACCGGCGCAAAAAGGCCTGGCACGCATCGCTTTTGAAACCTATAAAAACCATCAACTCAAGGACTTGCAAGTGGTGCCTGCCGGCTCGAACTACATTTGGGGTGACCGCACCCGCGACGAACTCAAACTGCTGATCGGCGAACCCATTTACATTCGCGACTACTGGGAAATGTATGAAAACAACCCGGCCACAGCCATCAACCAGTTGAATGCGCGGATCGATAAAGCGCTCCGCGAATTGTGTTATCATGTAGAAGACCCTGCTGATTTTGAACTGGCCGAACAGGTGCTGACGCTCGTGCGCAATAATTTTAAAGGTCGTCTATTTCCGGTGGTAGAGGCTGGCAACCTGCTTTTTCAGGTGGAACATGCTGCACTGGAGCGCCTCAATGCACTTCCCGCTGCCGAGAAAGACATACTTCGACAAAAAGCAACTGCATATTTTTCAGCACTGGACCGTGCCGGGCTTAGCGATGCCGGACTTCATCGGCCTGAATACGCTCATATTTCGTGGATGTTGTTTCTGATCCTGGCAGCCATTCCCGCTGCTGCAGGGTATGTGTTGTCCTGGCCTGTGCGTTACCTCTCGCGCAGCCTTACTGCCAAAGTGGTGAAAAAACCGGAATTTGTTACCAGCGTACTGATGGGCGCCGCTACCGTACCGGGTGTAATCGCCTGGATCGTGCTGTTGTTGACGGGACTGTTGCTGCACCTGTCGTGGATGGTGGCATTGGTGATTCTGGCGCCGATTCTGGGTTGGTTTGCCTTTTTTTACCGCGATTGTTGGTGGCGTTACCAGGCTTCCCGCAAAGCCGCCGTGCATCCGGAGCGCAGCAGTTTGCTGGAAATGCGGGCGTCTCTTCAGGGGAGTTTGTGATAAAATCAGTAGCCAGACGTTGCCGACTGCCGTGGAGTGCCTACTTTTGCGGTCCAATCCGGAATGATATAAAAATCACCGCTGGATAACCTTTTTCAAATTAACACAACAATTCCATGGGAAAAGTACGCGCAGCCATCACTGGCGTTCATGGTTGGGTACCGGAAGACCGGCTTACCAATTTCGACCTTGAAAAAATGGTAGATACGAATGATGAATGGATCGTATCACGCACGGGTATTCGCGAACGCCGCATCCTCCGCACGCCGGGCTGGGCCACCAGCGATATGTGTGCAGAAGCCGTGAAAGGACTGCTTGACAAAACCGGTGTAAAACCGGGTGAAATCGATATGATTATCGTGGCCACGGTGACCGCCGATATGGTATTTCCGGATACGGCCAATACTGTGTGCGACAAAGTTGGTGCAAAAAATGCGTTTGGTTATGACATCAACGCGGCCTGCTCCGGTTTTTTATATGCACTTTCTACAGGCGCTCAATTCATACAATGTGAAACCTACAACAAAGTCATCGTTGTCGGCGCCGATATGATGTCGTCGATTGTCGACTACACTGACCGCAATACCTGCGTAATTTTCGGCGACGGCGCCGGAGCGGTGCTGCTCGAGCCCCGGAAAGATGGCAATGGTATCCAGGATTTTGTGCTGCGTGGCGACGGTTCCGGCCGCAGCCTGCTTCAAATGAAGGCCGGCGGCTCTTTGCATCCGCCTACCGCCGAAACGGTGGCCAATCGCGAGCACTACGCCTGGCAGGATGGCAAACGCGTTTTTGTACACGCTGTAAAAGGTATGACCAGTACCGTGGAAGATATTTTGCGCCGCAATAAAATGACTACCGACGATGTGACCTGGGTAGTGCCACACCAGGCCAATATGCGTATCATCACCTCCGTAGCAGAACACCTGCACTTCCCGATGGAAAAAGTGATGGTCAATATCGAAAAATACGGGAATACGACGGCGGCTACTTTGCCGCTCTGCCTCTGGGAATACGAATCCAGGTTGCACAAGGGCGATAATATCGTCCTGACAGCATTTGGCGGCGGATTTACCTGGGGGGCGTTGTATTTGAAGTGGGCTTATTAGAGGGTGAGAGGGTGAGAGATGTGAGAGCGTGAGAGATGTGAGAGGGTGAGAGTTCGTAGATTGTACCGCTTCGTTATTGGACAACTCAATAGCGAAGCGGTACAATCTACGAACTCTCACCCTCTCACATCTCTCACATCTCTCACGCTCTCACTTCTCTCACCCTCTTTTTTCTCTCACATACACCTCCTGATCCTTATACTTGGAAGGGCATTTCAGCAGCATTTCGGAGGCAGCAAATACGTCGCCTTTCATTTCGCCGGTGAGAACGATGGATTCCGAGCGCTCGAAGTCCTGCGGTTTGGCTGCGTTTAACTCAACCCGACGAATCTCGCCTTTATCATCCCGCAGCCAGAAGGCCAGGAAATCGGCATTTTTTTCAGGATTGTATTCTACCTGGCGATCTTTTACCAACTGGCCTACCAGTTTTACTTTTTCACCACTTTGAGCGGCTTGCGCAAAATTGGCGTAGGTGGTAACATCCTTGCTCGCGCTGATCAGGATACCGATGGCAATAGCCAGAATACCGATGGCGAGAATATGTGTTTTTTTCATAGAAATGGAAGGTTGAATATGTCGCTACACACGTAGCAACTTTCTGGCTGCAAAATTAATACAATAAAAAACGCAGAAGAGTGAGCGGAGGTTGCCTTTCCGATAATTTTACTCATTCTTTATAGTTTCGACACCTCGATCATGCGGTCTTCGACATGGCGCACTATTTCATTGAATTTGGCGCTGTGCTTCACTTCCAGATCGCGGTTGAACGGCAGGTCTACTGACACGTGGTGTACAAAACGGCCCGGATTGGCTGCCATAATGTAAATGTCGTCGGCCAGATACACGGCCTCTTCAATATCGTGGGTAACAAAAACGATGGTCGGTTGAAATTTCAGCCATACATCTTCCAGCAAATCCTGCATCTGTAGGCGGGTATTGATGTCGAGCGCTCCAAAAGGTTCATCCATCAACAGGATATCCGGGCTTGCAATGATACTGCGAGCGATGGCTACGCGTTGCAACTGTCCACCGGATAAGGTGGGGTACACGGCGTATTTATTTTCATGACCGTTCAAACCTACCAGGTCGATCATTTCCTGTGCCCGGCGGCGGCGTTCCTTGGGTTCTACGTTCTGGAATTCGAGCCCCAGTTCCACATTTTCCAGCACGGTGAGCCAGGGGAGCGATGAGTATTGCTGAAATACCATACCTGCGCGAATACCCGATTGGCGAACAGGTTTGTCGCGCAGCAGCACTTCGCCGCTGGTGGGTTCCTGCAAGCCCGCAATATAGCGGAGCAAGGTGCTCTTGCCACAGCCGGATGCGCCCAGGATCACCACAAACTGGCCCTGCCCGGGTTTGTCCTCAATCAGGAAATCAAGGTCTTTGATGATGAACTCCTTGCCGCCTGTGTAGGTCTGACTGATATTTTTCAGTTGAATGATATTCGGCAGTTCCGTATCTTTTACTTGCAACATAAGATGTTGTTTTTGACTCACTTGAATAATTTGATTTTTTGAAACTCCTTGCCTTTTGCCCCTTGCCCCTTCTTTCTCACCTCTCTTAAACCTTCTGCAATCCTTTCAACAACTTCACTTCTCCCATCAGAATCAGCCCGATAGCCGCCAGAACCAGCAGCCCTGAACCCTGCACCAATATCGAATCGGGAATGGCTACCACCAATGGCAGCACCACTGCCAGCGCAAATACCCCCAACACGATATAGATACCGGTTTGCACCTCTTTGAGGCCGTCCACCTTGGTTTTGTAGTGTTTGTGCGGAAAAAGGCGCTTGTCGAGGTACACAAACAGCCGATCCTGCAAAATGCCGATCAGGATAATCAGCAACAACACGGCAAACACCTTGTCGGTCTTGTCGCGGCGGGCAAGCCAGTAGATCAGCGAACCCAGGCCTCCCGTATTGTTCAGAATTTCAGCAATAATGATATACGTCCAGGAAATGGCCGTAAGTACCCGCAGATCTTCCATAAACTTCGACAAAACGGAAGGCAGGTACACCGAAAAAAGCGTCTGCAAATTGCCTGCGCCGAGGGTATACACAGTGGTCAGGTGTACATCCTCTACTTCCTGGATGCGTTGCACAATTACCGGAATCATGTAGACGAAAATGCCGAATGCCAGAAAGGCAACCTTCATATTATCGCCCAGCCCGAACCACAACATGAACAATCCTGTAAGCGCTGAAATCGGCAAATACCGCAGCGCATCTACCGGTCGCGCAAATAAACCCCGGAAAAGCGGGATAAATCCAATGAGCCCGCCCATCAACAAAGACACCAGAATAGCCCAGAAATAGCCTTTCAGGTTGAGCCAAATGGAATGCAGGGTATGCATCGGAAGTTGATCCTCATTCATCAGTTTCGGGTATGCCTGCACGACATGAAGCGGCGTTGGCAAAATCTTGTAAATTTTTCCAACGGTTTTGGCATTTGCAAACTGAATGCTGTCGGCGCGAAGCAGAGAATCGCGGTTGAGGTGTTGCAGCGCCGGGTCGTCCAGGCTGGGCGCCCGGTAATCCAGTGCCGGGACGGCCAGCATTTCTGCCAGGAGCCACCAAAGGCCGATCAGTACGACAGCGCCCGTGATTCCGAGGCTGATATTTTGTAGTTTGGTCAGGTTTCCGCGCAGTTCAAACATAGGTGGTATGGGTATGGCTGATTTTGGGGCTAAAAGTACAGGTCAGACAACAAACTTGCTTTTTTACTTGGCCGTATTTTTGTGTATGTTTGCCCTTGAAAACCATTTCAAACCTGGCGCAAACGCATCGTGCTGACGACTACGACTCCCATGTACCGATTTACCTGCATCCTCTTTTGCATTTTGATTGTTTTTGGACCCGCTTCCTTGTGGGCCCAGGCCAACCCTGTGCAGGATACCTTGTCCAATCGCATGGTGCTTCTTACCCAACTTTCCCAATCGGGCAGTTACGAGCAGGCTGAAGTAGAGGCGGAGGCCATGCGCGCCTTTATGAAACGGCATCAGGTGCCGTTTACACCAAAAATGGTATCCCTTTTATCCAGTATCTATCGGGCCAATCAGGACGATCGCAGCGCCACTCGCCTGCTGGCAGAAGCCGAACTGAGTGCCCGAAAAGATCCCAACTATGTAACCAAAGCGACCTTGCTGAAAACGCTGGTTGACGAATGCCGGAAATGGGATTTGCCCGATCAGGCGCTTACTTGCCAGCAATTGCTGGCCATCGCACAGGATTCCATCGACGCCCGGGATAGAAGAAATACAACGGCCAGTTTGCGCACGCAACTCGATTCCTTGTCTGCGCTGCGCCGCCTCGATGCTTCGGAGCAAAGCAAATACCTGCGCATCGAACGCGAACAGGCCATGTTAATTGGTGCAGGAGTTGGTTTGTTGTTCCTGCTGATGTTCATCGGCTATTTCCGTTCCAACGATCGTTGGCGTAAAATAATGGAAAAGAAGGAGTTGGAGTGGGATATCATGCGTTCCAACCTGCAATATGAAGCGGAAATGCAGCAAAACGCGGCAGTGGTAGAAGCCACCCAGGCTGTCCCGATTTCCCAGCCTGTGCCGGTGAGCGTTCCCGATCCGTACACCCTGTACCAGGGCCCCAAACCGGAAGCCATTGCACTGCTGATCGAACCCAACCGACAGGTGGTGTTGTACCTGAAATCATTGTTGTCTGACCGTTTTCAGGTAGAAACGGCCAATACTTTTACAGAAGGCATGCAACTGGCCACTGAATTGTTGCCCGATCTGATTGTCTGCGATGCCCTGCTGAATGGAAAAACGGGTATCGAGGTGGCCCGGCAAATCAAATTGTCGGAACGTACCAACCACATCCCGGTGGTGCTGTTGACGGATAAATTTGGCAATGAAGGCAAACTCGATGCGTTGCGCGCCGGCGCCGATGCCTGGTTTACACGCCCCGTCATCGATGACGAATTCGATGCTTCCGTACAACGGCTGTTGGATGCCCGCAAGATCAAACACGATCAGTTCAATCGTTTTATCCAATTGTATTTTACGGAAAACAGGGTTTCTATCGATGAGCCGTTTCTGCTCACCACCGTTCAAATGATTGAACAAAATCTTGCCAATCCGGATTTTATGGCCGATGATATTGCCCGAAAATTACAACTCACCAAAACGCACTACGTCAAAAAACTCAAGGTGCTGACGGGCAAGGAGCCCATACAACTCATTCGTGAAATGCGTCTGGAAAAAGCCAAGGTGCTGCTCGAAAAACGCGCAGGCACTCCGCAAGCCATCAGCGAACTGGTGGGTTTTAGCAGCCCCGGCACGTTTGCGTTGGCATTTAAGGAGTATTTTGGGGAAAATACGTTGTTACTGGCGTATAAGTCCTGAGTCGTAAGTCCTGAGTCCTAAGTCTGTAGAGTACACCTTTTTACCCTTGGCATTAACAACAGAAAATACCAAGGGTAAAAAGGTGTACTCTACAGACTCAGGACTCAGGACTCATTTACCACACAACCTCCGTTTCCCACCTGTCCCTTGGCAACTCATACAACCGCCAGAATTCATCTGCGATGAGGTCCGGGTCAAATCGTGTGCCGGCCTTGACCATTCCGGTGATCGTTACTGTTGAAGCATGAATACCTAATGGCAAACCTTCCTGTGCAATGGAAAATACCAGGTTGCGCATGGCTGCTTTGCCCATTCCAAGAGAAGCCAGAAAAGCAGGGGCCTGAATGGCCGTGCCGCCTCCGGTGAAAAACAGGGTGCCATGGCCGCGCTCCTTCATTTGCGGGAAAACGGCTTGTGCAGATAAAAGTGCGCCTACCACATTGATATTCAGGTCGCTAAGTAATACCGATAATTCCAGTTGCGAAGGAGTTGCCGGATTGTACGAACTTGCATTGTAATGCAGTACTTCGATATCAGGGTGTTCGGATACTATGCGTTCCAGCACCTGTACAAACGACTCGGAGTCGGCAATGTCAGCCGCGTAGGCTTGTGATTTTATTCCTGCCTGGGCCAGTTCGGCCACATAACTATTCAGTTTGTCTTCGTTGCGTGCTACCATGAGGATTTCAAATCCTTCACGGCCAAAACGCCTGGCTATCGAAATGCCGTTGCCCGGACCGATACCAACCAGAAGTAATTTCATGACTGTTATTATTGTATGATTTGCTTGTACAAGCCGCCGTAGATCAGTTCACGGACATTATCAGTAGATAAAAATTCATGCGGGAAACCCAGTTCAATGGCGCTGGCGGCTCTCAGTTCGGCAAGCGCACTTTCGGGAATGACGACATCCAGGCAACCCAGCGATTCTTCCAGTTGGACAGCCGTGCGTGCGCCGATAATCGGGATAATAGGAACAGCAGGGTTGGTCTGACGCGTCCAGTTGATGGCTACTTGTGCTGCCGGAACGCCGAGTTGACTTGCCACATCCATTACTTTTTGGGCAATTCCGTTGGCGCGTTCGCTGCGACGGGCGCTGTGTTCGACCACGCGACCCGATTCGCCTTTCAGGTATTTGCCTGTCAGTGCACCGCCACCGATAGAACCCCAGGCTGTAACGGCCATGCCGAAATGCTGTGCCATAGGCAACAAGTCGCGCTCCGGTGTGCGCTGAAGAAGAGAGTATTCAATCTGCAAACCGGTGAAGGCTGTCCAGCCGCGCAATTCGGCGAGCGTATTGGCATGGCTCACCATCCAGGCCGGTGTATCCGACACACCAATATAATGCACCTTGCCGCTGCGAATCAGGTCATCGAGGCCTCGCAGCACTTCGTCGGCAGGGGTCAGATGATCCCAGGCATGTACCCAGAGAATATCCAGAAATTCGGTGTCGAGCCTTTTGAGGCTTTCCTCCACCGAGCGCATCATGTTTTTTCGATGGCTGCCTGCAAAATTGAGGTCGCCTGTCTGGTCGCGCAGGGTGAATTTACTGGCCACTACAAAATGATGGCGGTCACTTTTGATAAATTCGCCCAGAAAACGCTCGCTGGCGCCCTCCGTATAACGATTGGCGGTATCGAGAAAATTGCCGCCTTTATTAGCAAAAGTGTCAAAAATGCGCTGGCTTTCTGCCTTGTCGGCACCCCAGCCCCATTCGGTGCCGAATGTCATGGTGCCCAGGCAAATTTCGGAGACGCGTAGTCCCGATTTCCCAAAGAGTCGGTATTTCATATAAAAGTCCTGAGTCTTAAGTCCTGAGTCCTAAGTCTTTAGAGTACACACAAAAATTTCACGGATTAACTGAAAAAAAGCCAAAAGGTTTTAACGTGTACTCTAAAGACTTAGGACTTAGAACTTAGGACTGACGCCAGTCAAATCCCCCTCGTTTGCCGTACCCAGGCCTGGAAACGATCGGCATTTACCTTGTGCGCTGCAAAAGTCTCGGCAAAGGCATGGGTGCCGGTATCATCGGGTTTTGCGCAGAAATACAGATAGTTGTGTTTTTCAGCATTCAACACGGCATCCAGGGTTGGAATGGATGCCATGCTGATAGGGCCAGGAGGCAATCCTTTGTACATATAGGTGTTGTAGGGAGAGTCGAAGGTGGTATGATATTCGGTAACCCGACGTGCTCCGAAATCGCGGGTAGCAAATACGGAAGTAGGGTCGGCCTGCAATTTCATGCCAATGCGAAGGCGATTCAGATACACCCCTGCGATGGTGGCTTTTTCCGGATTGTAATTGGTTTCGCGCTCTACAATAGAAGCCAGTATGTACACCTGTGTTTCGGTAAGCCCGAGCGCCTGGGCTTTGGCGCGACGGTTGTTTTTATCCCAGAATGAGGTGTTTTCCTTTTTCATGCGTTGCAGGAAGCCGTTTGCGTCGGTATTCCAGTACATTTCATAGGTATTGGGGATAAATCCTGCAATCATGGTTTCCGGCGTCCAGTTGAATTGCGACAGCACGGAAGGGTTTCTGAAAGCGGCGAGCAGCGTCAGAGAATCTGCTTCGATGAAACGGGATACCACGCCAGCCACTTCTTCCGGCAGTCGTTCGTTGTTGAGCACGAGTTTTACAGGGGCCTGCTCGCCGGTGCGGAGGTGCTGAATCAGTTCACGGGTATTCCAGCCCGGTTTTACCTGAAAGCGACCAGCGCGCATTTTATCTTTTTTGTAATTCATCTGTCCGGCCAGCCAGCGGAACCCGGCTTCGTCCTTGATGATGCCTTGTTTTTTCAAAATGGCTACTACCTGGTCAAAATTGGAGCCTGTAGGAATACATACATACGGATCGGCTACTTCATTGGGAACGCCCGAAAAATAAATAGCATTCAGTGGCTGCCAGCCAAACCAGAGGCCGACAGAAATAGCAGCAATGACCACCCCAAGTACAAGGGTGCGTTTACCTGTTTTTTGTTGAGACATGTTATTAGAAGATTGTATGCCGGAGGGGGAAGGCAGCGCGTGGTTTATGTTTTTCATATCAGGCTTAAAAAAGTGCGCAAAGGTAAAACTGCCTGTTCAATACTGTTCCGTATCGTTTGGAAACTCTTTATTTTTTACATCAGAAACATATTGTCGTGTCGCATTGCCGATAGTTTCGAATAAATCGAGGTAACGACGCAAAAAGCGGGGTTTGAAATCCTTGGTAATACCCAGCATGTCATGTGTTACCAGCACCTGACCGTCGGCATGTTTGCCTGCGCCGATACCGATGGTGGGAATTTCGATGCTTTCAGAAACAATTTTGGTGAGCGAAGCAGGTATTTTTTCCAGTACAATGGCAAAACAACCCAGCGATTCGAGCAATTTGGCGTCTTCTCGCAGTTTTTGCGCTTCCTCTTCTTCCTTTGCTCTCACACTGTAAGTGCCGAACTTGTAAATGCTTTGTGGTGTAAGGCCCAGGTGTCCCATTACCGGAATACCCGCCATCAGGATGCGTTTGATCGATTCCTCTACTTCGGCGCCACCTTCCAGTTTGACGGCATGTGCGCCCGATTCCTTCATAATCCGGATAGCGCTCGACAAGGCTATTTCCGAGTTGGCCTGATAACTGCCAAATGGTAAATCCACCACGACCATGGCACGAGTGACGGCCCGTACGACCGATTGTGCGTGGTAAATCATCTGGTCGAGCGTGATGGGTAGGGTGGTTTCGTGACCAGCCATGACATTGGACGCCGAATCGCCCACCAGCAGGATGTCGATACCTGCTTCATCGAGCATACGAGCCATTGAAAAATCGTACGCGGTGAGCATGGCAATTTTTTCTCCGCGGCCTTTCATGGCCTGGATAACATGGGTGGTGACGCGTTTGACTTCGCCTGTAACTGCGGACATAGAAAATTGGTCGGTGAGTGTGTAAGGGCAAAATTGCTAGAAACTGTTTTAAAACCCCTGACAAGCCTTTTCGGCCGGTGAGGGGGTTTAAAACAGTTTCTTAAGGCAAACCGGCGCTTGTCGTAGCAGAAAAAATGTGCAACACAGATCAGGAGTGCCCAAAAAAAGAGCCGCACCTCGTTTGGTGCGGCCTTGTTTAAAACAAATTATATAATCCCATGAACATGTCAGAACAAAAGCCGTCGCCATGCAACGGCGATGAATGAAAAACAAAAACGTTTTTCAGTCAAAAATGTTAGCATGTTATGAATTTTTTTGATGCGAAAGGGCATTATCCCTTGAATTTCAGAACTGCTTTGCGCGTCGGATCTGCATTGAGGGAGTCTACCGTGCCCGGCCTCAAACCAAAATCATTGAAATGCCAGGTTCTGCGCGCAGTAAATATACCGTAGCCTTCCGACAAGTTGGTATACCGGGTAGAAATTTCTGCTCCGGTAAGCCCTGCGTTGATGGCTTCACTTTCCTGGTATTCGGCAATTTCCGGCCCTGCGCCCTGTATTTCAAAGTCGATGCCATTGAAATAGCGCGAACTCACGTCGTCGGGCGCCTGAATATGGCCCAGCAACGCCGCATAAAATGCCTGTGGTGAAAACGTGGTTTTGCCGCGGTACACACCTCCGCTGATGAGGGTATTTTCTCGAACCACATTGCGGGCAACTTTCCAGCGGATGGAGTCGAGCGTCACATTGCCGTTGTTTTGTATTTCCCGATACCTGATTTTCATATAAACATCAAACAACACACCGCTGGCACTGGTACGCCAGTCGAGTAATACCGAGTTGCCATAAATGGCCACCTGAGGTGGAATAGCCTCCGGGTTGGGCGACACCAGCATCAGGGTGTTGGGTACGGTGGTTTCGGCTGTGACAGGCGGACGGCCATCGGCGCGCTCGATTACAAGTTTGTATTTTTCACCCGGCTTGACAATGTCACCCTGATGTACAGGTTTCACTTTGTAAAGCCAGTTGGGGTATTGGGCGAATGTACCCTGCTCGCGGAAATAACCTTCATTAGCGCCATTTACACGGTTCAGTTGGTAACGCTGTCCCGTACTAACCCGTTCAAGGAAGACCGAAATAGCGCCCTCGGCATAGTAAAGCGAATCGGGAATCAGCGCAATATCAAATGCGCTCGAGTCGGCATTGATAAATGCGCGTTCTACCCGGATATAATGCGCCGTATCATCGGGAGATATGATGCCATATACAACAGGAATGTCTTTGTAAGGGGCCGCCACATCAAACTCATTGGAGCATGCGCTCCACAAAAGGGCCGCCATCAGGCCCGGAAACCATAATTTTCTCATTCAATCGGGTGTTTTTACACAGGACGCTGCAAAAGTACGGTTTTCATTCGCAGTAAAAATAAAAAGCCTTGCCAACCGGAGACGTTCTGCGCTTTTTAAAAACTTTAAGATTTCTTTAATGAAAGCCTAAGAAACCTGAACCACTATTCGGAGTCAAATAATCGTTCTCATTCAAAAAGGAATTTTAATTATGAAAATGCACATGTCAATCCGATTGTTTCCCGCACTGTTATTTGCTCTTTTCCTGACAACCACGGCCCATGCACAAAGCGACCCGAATCCTGCACCACAAAACAAGGAGCGTATGGCAGGTAAACCGGCAAAACCTAAAAAACAGGATTTGAAACTGGAAGACGAGTTAAAACTGTCACCTGAGCAAAGATCCAAATTCAAGGCTGCCGATGCTGATTATCGCACCAAAGCGAAAAGTGTTCGCCAGGAAAATCGCGATGAGGTAAAACGCCTGCGCGACGAACAAAGACGCGCACATAAGGCTGCCCTGACACCCGAACAATCTGCTAAATACGATGAAATCATGGCCCGCCGCGATGCCAAAAAAGCCGAAAAATCGCACCGTCCCAAAAAAGGCGACATGGATAAAATGAAAAAAGAACGTTCCGGTGAGCGCCATGAGCACCATGAAGGCGAATCGAACGGTGGAGAATCGCACGGCCGCTACGACGATCACAAAGAAAAGTCGGGCAACCGTTAATCCTGATTACCGACCAATTTTTGGCATCTTTTTGATTCCCCGGGTTTTGCTTTTGTGGCGAAACCCGGTTTTTTTTGGGGGCAGTGTATTTCCCGCAGAGTAGTTTTCCGTAGAGTAGTTTCCCGCAGATTAGTTTCCCGTAGATGCCGCAGATTTTCCCGCAGATTTTCGCAGATTTTCCCGCAGATTTACGCAGAACGTAGAGTACACACTATTTTCGTTTTGAAGAAAAAGGAGTACTCTACGTTCTGCGTAAATCTGCGGGAAAATCTGCGGCATCTGCGGGAAACTACTCTACGTGAAATTACTCCGCGGGAAACTACTCTGCGGAAAACAATCCTACTTCTTGATTTTGAAGCACTTATGTATCCGTTCATTCCGGAAATCTGCCGGAACCGTTTGCTTTGAAATGTCCTGAATGGATGTAGCCCGGATACCCTCCTCGTCGAGTTTAAACTTGCGGTAATTGGTAGAAAAAAACACCGTTCCGCCCGGTCTGCACAAACGCAGCACCATATCGAGCAGTGCAACGTGGTCGCGCTGCACATCCAGGGTGCCATACATGCGTTTGCTATTGGAAAATGTAGGCGGGTCCAGCACAATCAGATCGAAGCGTTCGCCCGTAGGTTGTCGGAGCCATTGTAGCACATCTGCCTGCAGGAAACGGTGTTCGTCGCCGGTAAAGTCGTTGAGCGTCATATTCCGGTCGGCCCATTGCAGATAAGTATTGCTCATGTCGACCGTCAGGGTGCCAGCGGCTCCGCCTGCTGCTGCATACACGGAAAATGAGCCTGTGTAAGCGAACAAATTCAGCACCTGTTTGCCACGTGCTTCTTCCATCACCATTTTGCGGGTGTTTCGGTGATCCAGAAAAAGCCCGACATCGAGGTAATCGGCGGGTTTGATGACGAAACGAAGCCC
Organism: Bacteroidota bacterium; assembly: GCA_020160935.1. GTDB lineage: Bacteria > Bacteroidota > Bacteroidia > Chitinophagales > Saprospiraceae > M3007. The sequence continues at coordinate 72,908 of JAIUPL010000017.1, forward strand.
GTTTTCCCGAACGATGTATTCAGAATTGGTGCGTCCGAAACGTTCGTATTGTTGTAATCCGCTTTGTCGCTGGCGGAATTTCATATAAATCAGTTCCGGAGATATGTCGAGCACCTCACTGATCACGTCGATGCAGCCATCCAGCCAGGCCGCATGTTCGTCGGGCTCCATACCATGTGGTCTGGCGTATTCCGACACATGTGCGATGGATTCGTAGCGGTCGATCGCCAGCGGAAAATCAGGCATATCGTCGTCGTACACCCTGAAACAGGAGATATCCTGCTTGCGGGCCCATTTGCCAATGTGGCGATACACCTTGCTCAGGCGGTTGCGGAAAGCATCGAATTTGGCAGTATCTGGTATCAAAATTTGGAAATATTCTTTTTTGCCGGCCAAAAGTAGCCGTTTGAATCTTCGTTGGAAGATATTTTTTATGAAACACCTACTTTTGCGCACCTCTCCCAACTCAGAGACATGATTGTATGGAATATATCGGTGAGCATCTGATTCCTGGCCAACTGGGCCACTTTTGCGTAGTTCTTTCATTTGTTGCCTCATTGCTGGCTGCATTTTCCTACTTTTTTGCCACCCAAAAAAGAGAAACGGCTGCTTTTGAGGGCTGGCGCAACCTGGGGCGCTTCGGCTTTTTGCTGCATGGGCTGGCACTGGCGGGCATCATCGGCACCTTGTTTTACATTCTGTCAGGCAAGATGTACGAATATCAGTACGCCTGGTCCAACGTGTCGGATGACCTGCCGAAACAATACATATTTTCCGCATTCTGGAAAGAACAACAGGGCAGTTTCCTGTTGTGGAGTTTCTGGCATGTGGTGCTGGGTATGGTGCTGATGCTGCGCGGCGGCAAGTGGGAAACGCCCGTACTGACCGTAGTGGCCCTCGCCGAAGCATTTATTGCCAGTATGATCCTCGGCCTTTATTTCGGCGATTATCGCCTGGGCGCCAGTCCTTTCGACTTGCTGCGCGATACCATGGATGCTCCTATTTTCAACCAGGCCGATTATCTGGGGAAAATCAAGGGGAATGGCTTGAATCCGTTGCTGCAAAATTACTGGATGACCATTCACCCGCCTACGCTGTTTCTGGGTTTTGCCAGTACAGTGGTGCCTTTTGCTTTTGCCATTGCGGGATTATGGACCCGCGACCACAAAGACTGGTTGCGGCCAGCGCTGCACTGGTCGCTGTTTTCAGGCGCAGTGCTGGGTACGGGCATTCTGATGGGTGGCGCCTGGGCATATGAAGCGCTTTCCTTTGCCGGTTACTGGGCATGGGACCCTGTAGAAAATACCTCGCTGGTGCCCTGGCTTACGCTGGTGGCTGGCATACATACCAACCTCGTAGCCCGGTCAACGGGTTTTTCCATTCGAAGTACATACTCTTTTTACCTGCTCACATTTGTGCTGGTGCTGTATTCGACCTACCTGACGCGCAGTGGTATTTTGGGCGACACCTCTGCGCATGCTTTTACGGAAATGGGCCTGGGAATACAATTGATCCTGTTCATGGCGGTGTTTTCTCTGCTGAGCATTGCACTGTGGCTGGTTCGATACAAGGAAGTGCCGGATGTAAAAGGAGAGGAGAGCGCTACCAGCCGCGAATTCTGGATGTTTATAGGTTCTCTGGTTTTGTTTTTCTCCGCCGTGCTGATTACCGGCGCCACTTCGCTGCCAGTATGGAATAAACTGGTGCAGATTTTCAAACCTGACTATATCGGAGCGGCCTTGAAAGACCCGGTAGAGCACCACAATCGGTACCAGTTGTGGATAGCGGTATTTATGGGATTGCTGACGGGCATTGGTCAGTTTATGCGATATAGCGAACGGAACTGGAAACTGGTTTCCCGTAAATTTGCCATTCACATGGGCATTGCAGCCACAGGTGCACTGGCACTTACACTGCTGAACAGGCTTTGGATCGATGTACGCGCCTGGCAGTTGTACGCTTTCCTCTTTGCTGCCATGTTTGCCGTAGTAGCCAACCTGGATTACCTGATTTCAGTTACAAAAGGAAATATCAAACTCGCTTCCTCGGCCGTTTCGCACTTCGGTTTCGGGGTGCTGCTGCTGGGTGTATTGAGCACGGGGCTGGGTAAAGCCTGGATTTCTTCCAATTCATTTGCCATGGACGGGCTGATTGAAGGCGCCAACAACGACGACCTCAATAAAAATGTGTTGTTGCTGAAACAGTCACCTATGCCTATCAAGGATTTCACGGCCACTTACCTGAAAGACACCATCGAACGCCAGACGCGCACATTTGCTGTGCAGTTTGGTCGCCGCGATGCTCAGGGCAACCCCACCGGCGAGCAGTTTACCCTGCACCCGAATGTTATGTACGACCGTCAGTTTTCCAAAGTAGTAGCCAGCAACCCTTCTACCAAGCACTACTGGAACTACGATATTTTCACCCACGTATCGTCCTTGCCAAAAGCCGAACTCGACCCGGAATTTGCCAAACAACAGGAAGACAGCCTTCGTTGGGAAAAATACGAAGCCCGCATCGGCGATACTATTTTTACCAAACAGCACTTTGTCATTGTAGATGGCGTGACCAAAACGCCCGAGCACCCGGAATACAAACCTGAAAAAGGCGACCTGGCGTACGGCCTGCTGCTGCGCGCCCGCTCCCTGGATGACCCGAATTCATACAATGCGGCGCCAATGTTGTACCTGCGGGTAGGGCAGGGCGGATTTACATTGCCGGCACAAATTGGACAATTGCAAATGAAAATCCGACTCACGGAAGCCTCGATGGCCAAAATTTTCGAGTCGGAAGAACAACTGAAATACACCAGTTTTAATGTGAAAGAAGGTTCGACCTTCGATTATCAGGGCTACAAAATCAGTTTTACCGGTGCTGAAAAAGAGATCGAAAATCCGGCTTATGCCGCGCAGCCAAACGACATTGCCGTGGCTGCGGGCCTCGATGTCGTAGCGCCCGATGGTCGCAAAGCCCACGTGGCGCCCGTGTACCTCATTCGCGACAACCGGCCTTTCAGTCTGAAAGATGAGGCCAGTGATTTTGGCCTGCATTTCCGCTTCGACAACATCGATCCCAAAGCGGGCGTGCTTACCGTCAGCGTAGCCAAAATGAACGACGAGGCCCGGAAAATTCCACTGGAAATTGCTGAAAACGCCGCCCGTTCCGATTATATCGTGCTGGAAGCCATTATTTTCCCTGGTATCAACCTGGTGTGGCTTGGATCGATTACCATGCTGCTTGGGATGCTGCTAGCGTTTATTAGAAGGGTGAGAAGTGGGGGGATGAATTAGGATTTTGGGGACTTTAAGGATTAGAAGGATTCCCGTTGTGATGTTTAAATTTAAAAAAATTAATGCGGCATCACAACGGGAATCCTTCTAATCCTTAAAGTCCACAAAATCCTAATTCACCCCCTCGCTTTTATGGAATACACCATCGGAATAATCCCTTCCAGCCCCTGAATCCTGTAATTCCCATCCTCCCCTTTGACCGTTTTATCAAAACAGTCGTAAGGCGAATAAGGATACTCGTTCAGAAACTCGATGCGCAGGCCATGCTGGATGAGGCTGTTGATGATTTCCGACAGGCTGTGATTCCAGCCATATTCTTTGTATTCAATTTCGGCATATCGTTCCGCATAGGTACCTACCTGTTCGGTGAGGATTACTTCGCCGCCGTGGTAAGGATATTTCAGGTACTCCATGCGATCATCCAGCATCCACACAACCGGATGAAAATCAGCGATATAGAAAAAGCCGCCGGGTTTCAGGAAATGTGCGATCACGGCAGCCCATCGATCCAGATCGGGTAGCCAGCCGATCGTGCCGTAGGAAGTAAAAATGATGTCGTACTGGCCTTCGAGGTGCTGCGGCAGGTCATACAGATTGCAACATACAAATTGGGCAGGCAATTGCAACTCCGCACTGAGTTCGCGGGCATACTCGATGGCTTTGTCCGACAGGTCGCAGCCTGTGACGGTTGCGCCCTGTCGAGCCCATGACAGGGTATCCTGCCCGAAATGACATTGCAGGTGCAAGAGGGATTTGCCGCGCACATCGCCCACTTCGCGCAATTCGATGGGAGTCAGGCTGTTAACGCCTTTTTTCCAGTCCTCGACGTTGTAAAAAGCGCTGTTTTTATGCACTTCTGTGCGGAGGTTCCAGCCTTCGCGGTTGGCCTCGAAATAGGTGTTCCAGTTGTTGTTCATGCGCGACAAAACCCCGATAGCCTCAATAAAGTTCCTCCCGACCGAGGTAGCCGCCTTTGGCTTGCCAGAGTGGGTCGGAATTTTGCAGGCGTTTTTGCAACACAGCATCGTAGCCGTTCAGGCGGGAATAGTTTTCAGCCCGAACATGCACCAGGTTGCCGAATTGATACAAATTCAACGGCGTATAGCGCTGCAGGTCTTTGGGCAAATCGGGCAATCGCTGGGAAATGATGGCGTTGTTGGCCGGTTTGGCAATTACTTCCCAGGAAATATTCAACAAGTCGCTGTTGTAATTGCGGTTGAACGACAACAGATCGAAATCGCCTACGCAGCGCGCGGCCGCAATGCGGTTTTCAGACAACAGCGTCGGCTCGATGTCGAATGCAGGTGCATCGAGGTGATCGGGCAATTCTTCATAAAAATCGTCGCTGTAATACGTATAGCCCTCATCGCTGGAGCCATTGGCCTGAATCCTGAAACTGTGGTAAGGCTTCGGTTCGGGCATAAAGTCGGCGTTGGCTACGGGCTCGTACACATCCAGGGAACTCAGGATTTTTTCGGCGCCACCGGGCGCGCGTCGCAGGTCGCCCAAAGGTAAAAACTGCAATGTGGCTGTATCCACTACGCCATCCACCTTGTATTTCCAGGCGGCTGTGAACGGGAAAACAATATTCGTGGGATGCACAAAACTCAGCGTCATCAGGTTCACATCCAGGTTGCCGAGGTTGAGTGAAGCGCCTGTGATGTTGTCGAAGTACAGGTAGCGCCAGTGCGGGTCGCCGTTGGCCAGCAGCCGAAACCAGATGCGGCCTGTGTGTTCCACCTGATAGATGCCGTTGTAGCCATTGGTGACATGCGGCCGGGTGAAAGTGAGCCCGTCGGCCACAATGATCGAGTCGAAAGAAGTGACATTCTGGAGCGTAAAACTCAGGTCGGTGGTGCGCACGTACGATAGGTTGCGCAATTGAATGGTTTGTCCGTCGGCCAGGGCCGTGTACGTCGTCAAGGTAATGGTCGTGTCGCGCACACCCGATCCCGGCCGTTCAAATCCGAATACGCGCGCTACCGTGCAGTCGAACACCTCACCTTCCTTGCTGTCGGGCACTTCGATCTGGCAGGTGTCGGAGCCCGGCGCCCAGCGAAATGCGCGCACGGTGCCTTCATCGTCGCTCAGCCAAATGGCGTAGCGGCCTTGCAACTCATTGAGTTCGTTGTTGATATGAATTTTGTAGTGCTCGTCCTCCGGCAGAATCGGGCCGGGACTTGTTTTGTCGCAGGCGCTGATGGCCATGGCGAGCAATGCCAGGTAGAATATGTGTTTAGTCATGGGAATCGGTTGAATATTGATTATGGATGTGCAAAATTAAGGGAAAGGCGGGGCTGTGTGTACTTCTCCTGCAAATTTTAAGCCCGTTTTCAGCGGTGTTAATTTCCCCTGTAAAAATTCCCCCAAGCATCCGATCTTGCCGCCCCAAATCACCCGCCACTCACTACTCACCACTCATCACTCACTACTATGAATTCCGTTGCCGTTTTCTGCGGAGCCAACAAAGGCGCACATCCCTGGTTTGAAGAAGCCGCCTATGAACTGGGCAAAACCCTTGCCGAGCGCGGTATCCGCGTCCTGTTCGGCGGCGGAAGCGTCGGCCTCATGGGCGTGCTGGCCGATGCCGTGCTGGCGCACAATGGCCAAATCACGGGCATTATCACGCACCAGTTGGACGGTCTTGAACTCGGCCACCCCAGCGTACTCGATATGATTCGGGTAGAAAGTATGTCGGAACGCCGCGTGCTGCTCCTGCGCGATACCGATGGTGTGATTACCATGCCCGGCGGCTACGGCTCCATGGACGAACACTTCGAAGCGCTTACGCTGGCGCAGTTGCACCTGTACCAAAAACCGATCGGCCTCCTGAATGTCCGCGGATACTACGACCCGCTGCTGACGATGATGGACAATATGGTGGATAACGGCTTTTTACGTGCCAATAACCGGAATTTGTGCCTGGATGCGCCGACGGTGGGGGAATTGCTGGAAAAGATGGAAGGGTATGAGTATAGCGCGTTGCCGAAGTGGCATTGAGGGGGTATAGAGGATATTGGTAGTTGATTATGGAGATTTTCCTAGTCGAAAATAATAGGTAGTTATAGTTCGCCAATAATTATTTTTTACCATGAATTGATATTTCTGGGATAAAGTCGAAGTCCTTCAAATTATAGGTATATAGTGGAATTTGATACACAATAGATGTGGCTGCAATAATTGCATCTGGAATCTGAAGGCCATGGCTAAGGCGATAGAATTCAATCAATTCGATTGATTTGGCAGAAACAGCACTGTCGATCTGGACAATATCGTAGAATTTGATGCGCTTCTTCATTTGAGCCATGCCCATTCCTTGGAGAAGTTCCATGACGGTAATTGCAGACTGTACGATTTCGTTCAGACCAATTGTATTCAATTGATCGATAGCGTCTTGCCGACCATTAAAGGCGCTTATGAAAATATTGGTATCACACAGAACCATAAGTCAAACATTCCAGTCTCGTTTCCAGTTTGCGGCCCTGATTGTTTAAAGGCTTCTCGGGTTGTCTTTCCAAATGCCAAAAAGGGCACGAGGGTCCACTTTTTTATTTCCTTTTGTAATCGAAGGCGCCTCCCCTGATGGCCTTGGAATGATCTCAATATTTTTAATATTCAGGTTCTTTAATAGAAGAATAATTTTTTCAACTTCCTGAATATCAATGGCTTCAATTGTAATGCGCACAGGATGCTTGATGTTTGACTTTCAAAATTAATGGCTTTTAATGGGGTTTTTCATTTCTCTTCACGCTACCAACCCCAACTTCTCCTTCGCCTTTGCCAGCATGAGCGGACGAACATCTTTGAGCCGTTTGACCTCCTTGTAAGGAAGCAGGATCACGATATGGCGACCATTTTCATCAGACCAGTCGTCTTCTTCCTGCTCGTCCATCATGCAGATATAAGTAAGCGCCACTTTGTCGATGTGGTTCAGTTGCTCCCAGACATATAAAGTATCGATCTTGTCTGAAATATCGCCTTCTACAATTTTTAAAACTTTCATGGTGCCGATTTTGCTACAAATATAGTGGCGACGTTGAACTCCTGCAAGTTATTGCATCTTGCTATTGTAGGGTGGCCTTGGCAAACGGTTTTCGAGGGGGCGGGCCAGGTTTTCAGGAAGATATGGATAATTAAACAATTTCCTTTGTTCTTCTTTCAAGCATTCAGAAAGGGTGCCTCTAAACTCGGCTGTGTAAGAGACATTCATAGATTCCAGATAATTAACACTGTAGCGCCTAAACTTTCCTTTTGAGGTCGTTCCGTATTTCCAAACCTCTCCGGCTAAAAGGAAAAATGTGGTTCGCCCGGAGTGATTACATGGATACCACCCATCAATAATTGCCACCAACGCGTACTGCTCTGAGTCATCAATTTCTTTTAATCGTTTTTGCAATTTGGCTTCTTCCTTCGGATCGAGGCTCATATCGCCCAAAGCATTGTTAACATCTATACGCTTAAACAACGCCACAATGACGAGCAGCACAATGGCCGCCATTAGAAAAGGCAGATATGTTGTTGACCGTTTAGGAGATTCCTTGCTTACTTTTGTCAAATCAGTTCCCATTTAATGCAACTTTTCCCGGATTTACTTTTTTGGTAACTTTCAGCAAAAATATTCATAATTTGAATAAAATTAAAAAATAATCAAAAAGAATATTTGCGCTATGCAACATTTTCACATTGACCACGGCATACGGCTAAAAAAATTGATGAAAGCACTTGATCTCAATCAGATAGAGTTTGCAAAGAGTGTTGGAGTAAGCCAGCCGAGTATCAGTAAAATTGTAAATGGAGAGAATAGCCTCTCTGCCGAACTGCTGACTCGTATGGCAGTTGAATACCCAACTTTGAATCTACATTGGTTGATTACAGGTAGTGGCGAGATGTTTTTTGATATACAGGCCGGCACTCATTTTTATGTGCAAGAAGAGTCTGCCCCATATAAAAGGACGAAGAAGGATAGCCTGGAAGAGCGGATGGAAAGATTGGAAGCCCTCCTCAACCGCCTTCTCGAAACCCTCCAAAACCGCCCCGCCCCTTTTTGATAACATTTAGGGTTAAAGTTCTTTTAAATAGTGCTCCCGGCAGGTGACGTTCATTGGTTTTTCAGTTACAAGAATGCTACTTTTGTTCACAGAATCAGAAACCGAACTGGAGAGAAGACTATGTATAGATACCTGATTGTTTGTATAATCGCCCTTACTGCTGCGATGCTTCCGGCTCAGACGACGCCCCGGAGCGGCAACACGCCGTCTGCCAATTCCGGCAGAACCAGCATTGCGCCTTCCAGTGCCCGCCCGACCCGCAGCAACCCGGCGGCTACCAGCCGCGACTCCAAAACACAAAAAACATCCGAGCGCTCCAGTGGCGCCACCACCACGCGCACGGAAACTTCCGAACGCGGCACAAGCAGCGACGCAACCCTGACCGCCAAAGGCAGTTACCGCCCCACCACAGGCAGCGGCACCACAACGACCCGCAGCAACAGCACGCGCCCTGCCTACAGCAATCCGCTGACCAGCCGTAGCCTGCCATCGGCTGCCCCGCAACATAAAAAAGCAGCAGCCAAACCCGTAGAACGCGTCACTGTCAACTGGATGACCCTGGAAGAAGCGATGGAGAAAAGCAAGACAGAAAAGCGCAAGATTTTTGTCGACGTGTACACCTCCTGGTGCGGCTGGTGCAAGCACATGGACTCCACTACGTTCGTGAGCGGATCGGTGGCCAAATACCTGAACGACCACTACTACCCGGTGAAATTCAATGCAGAACAGCAAAACGACATCGTTTTCAAGGACAAAACCTACCGCTTCAAAAAAAGCGGCAATCGCGGCCACCACGAACTGGCCGCCGAATGGCTCAACAACCGCCTGACTTTTCCGACCACCGTTTTTCTGGATGAAAACATGAACCTCATCCAGTCTCTCGGCGGCTACCAGGACGCGAATAAAATGGAGGCCATCATCAATTATTTTGGTACCGACAGCCACAAAAAAGTGCCCTGGGAATCGTACGAGAAGAAGTTTGTACCGCAGCAATAAGTGCAACACGGATTGCGCGGATATTAACGGATCACACGGATTTGATTTACATGTTAAGTACCATTGCGTTGAAATCAAATCCGTGTGATCCGTTAATATCCGCGCAATCCGTGTTGCAAAAATTTGCGTCCTTTGCCGTCCAACCACACCAGGGATTCATGAATACGTTCGGTACACTTTTTCGGGTCACTACTTTTGGAGAATCACACGGCGCTGCCATCGGCTGCATTGTAGACGGATGCCCGGCGGGGCTTGACTTTGATCTGGAATTTATTCAGCATGAACTCGATCGCCGCCGGCCGGGACAAAGCGCGATCGTTACGCAGCGCAAGGAAAGTGACACGGTGCAGGTGCTGAGCGGTGTGTTTGAGGGCAAAACCACGGGTACGCCTATTGCTTTCGTTATCCCGAATGAAGATCAGCGCAGCAAAGATTACGACCATATCGCTACGGCGTACCGGCCCAGCCATGCGGATTATACCTGGCAAACCAAATTCGGCCACCGCGATTTTCGGGGCGGCGGCCGCAGCAGCGCCCGCGAAACAGCCGCCCGCGTAGCGGCAGGGGCACTGGCAAAATTATTTCTGAAAACTCAAGGTGTTGATATTCAGGCATATGTGAGTCAGGTGGGCGCGCTTGCTCTCGATAAGCCTTACTCCGAACTCGATCTGTCGCTGACGGAAACCAACGATGTGCGCTGCCCCGACACTGCCCTTGCAGAACAAATGATTGCGCTGATCAAGGAAGTGCGCAAGGCCGGCGACACCATCGGTGGCGTCGTATCGGCGGTGGTGCGCGGTTGCCCGCCCGGATTGGGTGCGCCGGTGTTCGATAAATTGCATGCTGACCTCGGCAAGGCCATGCTCAGTATCAATGCAGCCAAAGGTTTTGAATACGGATCGGGTTTTGAAGGCGTAAAAATGCTGGGATCGCAACACAACGACCAGTTCAATCCGCCACCACAGCAACCCGGCCATTTGACCGTCAGCAATTTCTCCGGTGGCATTCAGGGCGGTATTTCCAATGGCATGGATATTTATTTCCGCACGGCATTCAAACCTGTGGCAACGATTATGCGCGACCAGGAATCGTTCAACGCTGCTGACGAACCCGTCACTGTGAGTGGGAAAGGCCGCCATGATCCCTGTGTGGTACCGCGTGCCGTACCCATCGTGGAAGCCATGGCAGCACTGGTGCTGGCCGATCATTTGCTACGCGCCCGGGCCAATCAAGTGTAAATGGGGATTTTGTGTTTTTGTGTTTTAGTATTTTTGTGTTTTGGTGTTTTTGTGTTTTGGAGGTACTTTGCTCATGGCATCATTGATTAAAATGCCAAGGGCGAAGCACCTCCAAAACACAAAAACACAAAAACACTAAAACACAAAAACACTAAAACACATAACCCGACCTTGCATGGATACGCTACGCCGCTTGCGCGCTCTTTGGCACCCCGATGAATACCACGGCTGGGGCCGTACACACCGCTATTTCGAAGGCTGGTATTTTAAGGTGGTAAGCCGCGACGAACGTTGTGCGATGGCTTTTATTCCGGGCATTTCCATGGGGGCTCACGGCGAGCAACACGCCTTTGTGCAGGTGATGTACGGCTCGGAATGCCGCTCGGCGTACCATCGTTTCGCCGCCTCGGATTTTGTGCCGGCGCAGGACCGCTTTGAAGTAGCGCTGGGCAACAACTGGTTTTCTGCCGGCAGTATCGACCTCGACTTGCCGGGCATTTCCGGCACGATTCGTTTCCGCGATACGCATGCCTGGCCTAAAATGCTTGGCGCACCAGGCATTATGGGCTGGTATTCTTTTGTGCCGTTTATGGAATGCAACCACGGCGTGGTGAGCCTGCACCACCAACTCGAAGGCGTCTTGCAGATAGACGGCCAAGAAGTCGATTTTAACGGCGGCAAAGGCTACATCGAAAAAGATTGGGGTTCTTCTTTCCCGCGGGCCTATGCGTGGATGCAAAGCAATCATTTCGACACCTGCGATCGGGCATCGCTCATGGCCTCGGTGGCACATATTCCCTGGCTATTCAGCCATTTTATTGGCTATATCAGCGGTTTTTGGCTGGAAGGCAGGCTGTTTAAATTTGCCACCTACACCGGTGCACAAAAATTTCTAAGCATTGCCGATGACGGACTGGAACTGATTTTTAAAAGCGCGCGCAACGAATTGCGCATTGCGGCCCGCCAGGCGCCAGGCACTGCACTGGCTTCGCCACTTTCAGGAGATATGACCGGAAAAATCAATGAAAGCCTGCAGGCCACCCTGCGCGTAGAACTGCTGGAAAACAAACAGCGCATTTTTGAAGGCACAGGCCGCCATGCCGGACTGGAAGTGGCGGGCGATACGAGGGTGTTGTGAAGATGTGTTTTGGTGTTTTGGTGTTTTTGTGTTTTGGTGGTGCTTCATTCTTGGCATTCTAATTAATGATGCTATGAGCAACGTACTACCAAAACACTAAAACACTAAAACACCAAAACACCAAAACACAAATTCACAAAACACATCTTCACAACACAATCTTGTTCACCGGTTGCAGTGGCGCAGGCAGTTCCGTTTCGCCCAGCATTTCCCGGAGGTCAATTTCTATGGTGCGGCTCATTTGCGAAATAGGCACGTCGTTGGCACTGCCTTCAAACGGGTTTTCGGTGCTTTCACCTACCTGTTCGAGCGACATAAACACCCACGACACCAGCACGCTGCAAGGCACAACGAGCCATACCATACAGCCTTGCAGGGGGGCCGTGAGTTGTTCGTTGAGTTTGTCGAATTCGCGGAGCATGCCAAAGGGCAGCAGGATGCAGAACAGTTTGATAAAGAAGGAGTTGATGGTTGCAAACTGGCGCGGGTACGGAAAGTTTTTGATGCGTTCACTGCGCCCCTGCTGGTCGTACAAGTCCTGGATGCTGCGTTGCATTTCAATAAACCTGAAATTGTCGAGCGCACCGCTGTCGGCCAGATCGCGCAATGTCTTGGATTGCAGGCTCATCAATTGTGCTGCGCGATTTTTGGTTCTTAGGATGTATTGCAATTCTTGTGCTGAAATATATTGCGCAAGTTCTGTCTCCAGAGGAGTCTGTTTTTCCGGAACGGTGTAATAACGGCTGAACTCGATGTTGTAAGGCTTGGTCTTACTTTCCCAGGCGCGCGGCTCCCGCATCTGGTAGCGCAGGGCTGTGAGCCAGGCAAAATGCCGGTAAATCAATTCCTTTGATTTTTCCGGGTCGTTGATAAAATCGCGGCAGCGCACGCCCCAGGTGCGGCTGCTGTTGAGAATGGCGCCCCAGATTTGCCGGGCTTCCCAGGTGCGGTTGTAGGTTTGGGTGTTTTTGAAACCGATCAAAAAGGCGGTGGCGGTGCCGAGCATGGCTACTACCGTCCAGGGGATGGCGAGCCAATACCACCCCAACATTTGATACAGCAATACAGGAATAATGGAAATGGGCAGCAACCAGTAAAAAGTGCGGCGCGTCCACAAAAGAAATTCGCTGATTTTATAGGCAGTTCCGGTGTGCATGAGGGTACATGATTTTCAGCAAACATAATGCTTGTTTTTTGAGTATGTACGTGCTGTATCTAATTCGTGTTTTACCTTCGCCAACCAGGTTCTTCTTCATCAAATCGAAAAATCGATGTCCGAAAAAAAATCCTTTCCCAGTCCGCTTGCTATCCTGATGCTGGTCATTGTGCTGGCTGCTGCCTGCACCTGGTTGTTGCCAGCCGGGCAATACAGCAAACTGTCGGCAGAAAAAGAACATTTTCTGGTGACCTCACCGGCCGGTGAGCGCACCTTGCCCCTCACACAGCGCACCCTCGACAGCCTGGGTATTCGTATTGCACTGGAAAAATTTACCGGTGGCGACATTCGCAAAGCCGTTTCCATTCCGGGCACATTTGTCGAGCAACCCAAAAACGGACAGGGTTTTCTGGCAGTGTTGCAGGCGCCGATCAAAGGCATTTATGACAGTATCGACATCATCCTGTTTATTCTGGTCATTGGCGGGTTTATGTATGTGTTCAACGAAACCGGGGCCATGGTGCAGGGCATTGCAGCGCTTTCGCATTCCATGAAAGGGCGCGAACCCCTGCTCATCGGATTGCTGACGGGTATCCTTTCCTTTTTTGCGGCGTCGTATGGCATGGCGGAAGAAGCGCTGGTGTTTTATCCGATTCTGGTGCCCTTGTTTGTAGCAGCCGGGTACGATTTGCTGGTGCCCCTGGCCATCATTTTCGGCGGCACTTCAGTGGGGTGTATTGCCTCATTTTCCAACCCGTTTTCCGTCATCATCGCTTCCAATGCCGCGGGCATCAACTGGATGGACGGACTCACGGAACGCCTGATCATCTGGGTAGTGACTACCGGGCTGATGATCTGGTACATTCTGCGTTATGCTGCCCGGGTGAAAAAAGACCCTGCCGCTTCGCTGGTGTTGCAAATTGATGGCGCAGTGGCGCCACCTTACGAAATGGCCGTTTCAGATCAGTCGGACGTACCCGTTTTGCCTTTTAAATCAAAATTGCTCTTGTTTATTTACATCGCTACATTTCTGGTGATGATCGGCGGCGTTGTCTTTTTGAAATGGTGGACACTGGAAATGTCGGCCCTGTTTCTGGGCGCTTCGGTCTTGCTGGCGCTGATTACAGGTATGAAAGAGAAGGTATTTACGGCCGAATTTATCAAAGGTGCCGAAAGCCTGTTGAGCGTGGCATTTGTGGTAGGTGTGGCGCGCGGCGTGACGGTGATCCTCAACGACGGCAACGTGAGCGATTCTATTTTGTATTATACCTCTCAGGCCATTCAGGGCGTGCATCCGGCAGTATTTATCCTCATGCTGCTGGCTTTTTACTTTGTTTTTTCCCTATTTATCCAGTCGAGTTCGGGCATGGCTGTGCTGACGATGCCGATTATTGGCGCACTGGCTGTTATTGTAAATGTTCCGGGGCGCGAAATTGTGAATTCGTATCTCTACGGCATGTGCATCATGTCGTTCATAGCGCCTACCGGTCTTGTATTGCCATCGCTGACGCTGGTGAATGTTAGCCTGAAAACCTGGCTGCGGTTTATTAATCCTTTTTTGGTGATGCTGACCTTGATATGCGCGCTGTTTTTAGTCGTGGGCATCTACTTGCAATAAAATGACTGGGTTTGTATGATTTCTACCTGTTTTTTTTAATCTTTGATAAAAAACAAACACATAATCCGGGATTCAGGCAATCGAGTGATGCACGTTAGATCAACTCAAGGCGAAATGGGTCGCATTGGAATGAAAATCTGCATGGATCGCTTTGGTGTTGTTTCCCTCACACTTTTCCACATGAACTATTCCTTCACGTGCTTTCGTGATACCTTGCTTATATGGGTATTTACAAGCGGCATTACCTGTTGCCTGTACGGAGCCGATGGCTTCGACAACAACTACGTAGGCGGCGATGCCAACCAGTTGTATGTGACGATCAATGGCTTGAATCACGCCGTTTTGTTTGGCCCGGGCGCCATGTCGACCGGCAGTTTTTTTATCGGAATCCCCAATGGAACGAGTAACAATCAGGGCGTTGTGTCCTCTTTCGTGCTGACAGGGGCGGCTTCTTTTTTGCGCTCCGCATACTTCGACCGGGTAAATAGGACTACGCTGTATTATCGCATTTATCCTGCATTAACTACACCGCCCGGCTGGAGCACTCTGACATTGCAAGCGCAATCAAGTCTCGTTCCGGGCACCTGCTACACTTCCACACAAAGCAATAACTGGCAAATTACACAATCGCTCGATGTGTTGCAGGGACTTTCTAACGGCTCCTACGTACTGGAATTTTATATGCAATCGGAACTTTATGACGTGGGGCTGGAAGATGGCTCCTGTACGGTGAATGCCCTGGAGCAATGCAATACGGCATACGTACACCCGGGCCGATACATCAGTTCCCGATTCAATACCACCGATCCTGTTGCCTGCGATCTGGATAATACTATTGCAACACAATCGGCGCTGGCACGTATATTTTTCGATGTAACAAATGCTCCGCTACCCGCAGAGATCATTTTCTTTAGCGCAAATGCGGTAGCGTATCAGGTCGAATTAAACTGGAAAACGGCACAGGAGCATGATGTGTCGTATTTCCGACTGGACCGGAGCGCCGATGGGTATTCCTGGCAACCATTTGGCAGCGTACCTGCAGCCGGAAATTCCACACATTCAACATCTTACCGCTTTCCGGATAAGCATCCCTTGTCTGGAAAAAATTATTACCGATTACTTACTCTTGGAACCGGCGGACTCGTCGATGTGTCCCCCGTCGTTGAACTGGATGTACAAGAAACAGTGCCAATTGTACAGGTTTGGCCCAATCCGGTATCAGACAAGTTGTTCATTTGGGCAGAAACCGCTGCTGGTGTTTTGACAGTATTTGATACGAACGGGCGCCTTGTGATTCAGCAGGCGCTTGTGGAGAATGGCATTCAATCTGTTGAAACGGAGTATTGGAAAACAGGGGTGTATGAAATTTTGATTTCGGATGTTTCGGGATTTTATCGTACTGCAAGAATTTTGAAGAATTAAGCGCCTGTTTAAAGATTGGTTTTTTGCCAGGCTACCTGCCCACATGTATCGCATGCAGGCGCTTTGGTTTTCTGTTTCAGGGTGCGTGTGTCGCCACATTCCCGACAGAAATAAACACTTGTGGCCGGTATTTTCATGGATTTATTGATAAATAGTGTGTGAGTGTTTTCACTGTCGGGCAGCACCGACAAGCCCTTTTTTACATTTTGGGCTGATTGAAACAGCACGGAAATTTGCCCATTTGTTTCAAAAAATGCTTTTTTTACCTGCCCCAGGTGTTCCACATCCTTGCTGCGTAAGGCACGAAACAAGTCTTCGCGCGACAGGTTGTTTTCCAGCAGGTTTTTCCATTGAATAACACCGTTGTCGACCACCAGATTTGGCTCTCCTTCCATCAATACTTCGACTTTTTTATTGGTATTGATCAGTTTTTCCAGTCCGATCTGGAAAATTGCAACAACGGTAATGGCTACTACGCCGTGTAAAATAGGCATGTCACGCCCGATCATCGGGTCGCCTACAGCCGATCCAAAGGAAATAAGAATCGCAAGTTCGAGTACGGATAATTGCCCAATGCCTCGTTTGCCTAACACCCTTAGCAAAAGGATGGTGTATCCATACATGATAATGGTACGGAATACTATTTCCAGAAAAAAAACAGGAGGGGCGTCGCCAATGAAGATCCTGTGAAAATCAAAAACCTGAAAATCCTTGTCCATAGGGAAAAATGGGTTGATTATTGCTCATCCCATCTTTCTAAAAAAACAATACCGGGGAAAAGTGTGGTATTTACGGAGCGTTCGGAGGCTGATACTTATAAAACAGCCTCCGAACGCACTATATTAATCGAAATTGATCCAGTTATTTCTTCAACTCAAGCCTTGTGGTGTTTGATCGTCCGGCCTTCCAGCGCCTGCACCGGACGGGCGTTTTCGTGCTCCAGCGCTTCGAAAGCGTGGATTTGTTCCTCTGTTGCTTCGATGTGGTGCTCCAGCACAATCCAGGTCACGATTTCAGAGCAGGGTGGGGTAGTGAGAGAGCCTGCGTAGGTGTAATAACTCAGGTCGGAAGGCATCAGATCTTGTGCCGTAAAACTGACTGCACCTTCGTAGGTAGCATCTTTTGTAGCAGGCAGGTGATCGACAAAGTGTTTGAGGATCGGATTTTCGGCGCCCTCTTCCACAAATACGCCGATGACAGCCAGTTTGCCGGTGGTAGCATTTTTGTGAACAAAGTGAATCTCCATCGGAGCCGATACGCCGCCTACGGTGTGCTCGCTGTGTGTATGTGTGTGAAACTGAAGCAGTTCGTACGATTCTCCATTTACTACGATCGTGCTGCCACCGTCGTAATTGAACTGGATGGTATGGCCTTTATTCACAATGTGGGTGCCTGAATTGGAATACGTGCGAGCAACAGCAGCCAGTGAAGCATCGTCTACAGCATTCGTAATGTCGACAGGCGACTGCACTTTTCCACCGCAATCCACATAATCTACACAAAGTTCGCTCCAGTGTTCAGGGCCGTCGGCGCCTTCGTACTCATAGGTTACGCCTTCGCAGGAGGGCAGGGTTTTGTCGTCTTTACAGGAAACGGCTGTCAGTACCAGCACAAAACCAAAAAAGGGCAGCAAGGAGTGTTTAGCAAGGAAGTTCATTTCTTTTGTAATGTTTAGAAGGTTTGATAATTGTGCGCCTGTCAATTGAATCAGCAGGCGCTGTAATATCATATCCCGAAAAGGAGGATTTGGTGACCCTGTTGTAGAAAATTTTTTCAAAAAAAAATTCGTATCCTTTGTAATTCGTTGAAAATCAACTTGTTTGCCGTGTAATTTTTTTATCTACATTTGCGCAGGTTATTCTTATTAGCCAGTGATGGAAAAAGACGAATCAATTTACATTCAGGGAATACTACGCAACGAGACGCGGACGCTGGAAGAAATCTATCGGCGTTTTCTTCCGCCTTTGTATAGTATGCTTCGAAACAACCATGCCTCTTACGACGATGCCTGCGATGTGTTTCAGGAAGCACTGGTCGTGATTTTCCACCATGCCGCCCGCCCCGATTTTCAACTCGCCGCGCCTTTTCAGGCCTACCTCATGGGCATCGGGCGAAACATTTGGCTGAGACAATTGAAAAAAAACAGCCGAACGGAGGTCACTTCCAGCCCGGAAGAGGGATATGATATAGATGCCGACCTTGAATTTCAGGTGATTGAATTGGAAAAACGCAACCTGTATCGGGAAAAATTTGAACAACTCGGCCCGGATTGCCGGCAGTTGCTCCAGCGTTTTTTCGATCGGGAGCCGCTGCAGTCCATTGCTGCCGATATGGGTTTTACTTCCGATTATGTCAAAAAGAAAAACAAGGTGTGCAAAGACAAACTCATCCAATCCATCCAAAAGGACGAACGATTTCATGAAATGAGTACCACTTATCGCACAAACAAAACCGATACCAGCGCATATGAATAACGAAAGCCTGGATGACCTGATTCACGATTACCTCAGCGGTGTGATGGATATCGAAACCCGGAAGGAATTTGAAAGCCAGTTGGCTTCCCATCCGGATATGGCGGAGCGTGTTCGTTTCGAACGGGAACTGTACAACGCTATCGGCCAATCTCCGGAAAACGATTTGCGTGCCAACCTGCAACAAATTACCCGCCGCTTCGACCAGACAGAGTTTGTTTCCGTCCCAGTTTCAACAGAGAAAACCTCCCGGAAAAGACTATGGCGAGGTGTTGGGATCCTGGCGCTTTTAGGAGCACTGGTTTTGTGGTGGATTACACAATACCGCATGAAACCAGACGCCACGCCTGCGCCTGCCTCCGAGCCCGTTCAAATCATATCGACACCAACTATCGAACAAACACCGGCCGTACAGGAAGCGCCGCCACCACAAGCCGTTCAAAAATCACGTCCTGTGGCTGCTTCTTACGAACCAATCCCGGCGCTGGAAACCTATGTCGGCTCCCAATATAGAAGCCAGGATTGGAAAGTAACTGTAGAGGAACCTTTGCCCAATGCCCAACTCCCTGCCAAAAACGGGCACTTGTCGCTTCGCATTTCCGGAAATATTCAAAGTACTGTTGTGGCCGAGCCCGGTTTGCGTGTGTTGATTTTTAACAACGATCTCAAATCCTTTGAAGCCATGCAGCCGATTGCGAACGCTGCACTAAAAGTCGCTCCGGACGGTAATTTTTTATTTGAAAAAGTAATGGTTTTTAAACCCGGGTTGTACTATTACCTGATCGAAGACGAAGAATCGGGCAACTGGCTGTTCGTTGGTAAATTCAGGATGTAAAAACAATCGTCATGTCCTCCTTCTTGCTGAGACAAGTTATTTTTTGTAGTTGTTTGATACTGAGTGCAGTGGCTTCTGCGCAGTCGCCTGAAAAAAACTTTGCAGCCATGAGTTGCGATGAATTGTCGGAAGAAATTGCCGTGTTATGCGGTTCCGGCAAATTTGCCGAATCAATTCCTTTAGCCCGCCTCATGGTGGAAAAAGCCAGGCGCGATTCATCTGAATCAAATGCCATACAAGGCAATAGCCTCGACATGCTGGGTTATGTTCTCCACCATAGCGACATGTGGGCCGAAGCGCAAACGTATTTGCAGGCCGGTGTGGAGCACTCAATTAAATACCTGGGCGAACAGCATGAAGACTATATGACGCACCTGTCCAACCTGGCCATGCTGCACTTGGATATGGGAGAAAATGCAAAGGCGGTGTCCGAACTTGAGACCACTGTACGTCTTGCGAAGCAATATCTGGAGCAAGACAATCCGTATCTGCCCATTATGGTCAATAACCTTGGCTTGGCTTACGAGCAATCCGGCGCTTTTGACCGGGCGCTGGAAGAATATGAGCAAGCCAGGCAGTTAACGGAAAGCACCCTGGGAAAAAATCATTTGCGTTATGGTTTGCGCCTTTCCAACATCGCTGCCTTGTATAAAAAAATCGGCAAACCCGCCCCTGCGCTCGAATTGACCCTGGAGGCAAAAAAAATCGTGGAGAACTCGGTGGGGCATAAGCACTATTATTATGCCGTCGCGATTAGCAACCTCATGAATAACTATTTGCTGCTGAATCGCAACGAAGAGGCGGCTGCTCTGAGTCCTGAATTGTTGGATATGTTGGAAAAACCGGCCATTCGCAATACGGCCGACGCTTTCAACCTCGCTGCTGTCATGGGGCAGTTGTACCTGGCAACCGGGCAATATGAACGTTGCGCTGCTTACATGCAGGAACAACTCGACCGATGTTTGCAATTGTATCCGCGTTTGTACAGCAAGCATACTGTATTGGCAGAGTATGCCATGAAGGCACTGGAGGGAAGTGGCCGGATGGAAGATGCTGCCCGGCTGGCTATCCAGCATAATGGATATTCCCTTCTGGAAATAAGGGAAAACCTGATCGATTTCAGTGAACGCGAGCAATTGCAGTATTACAATACTACTTTGAAATGGCGGCACCGCTCCTTCATGCAATTTGCCTTGCGACACCCCGAATTTCCGGAACTCGCCGCCGCGGCATACAATTATGAAATGACGGTGAAAGGTATATCACTCATGAGTCGCCGCCAGTTGTTTCAATCGCTGCGCAACAACCCGGATGCCCAACTGAATGCACAATTCGAGGCATGGCAGGCGCTTCAGAAAAATATTTCCCGGCAATATGCACTCCCTCCGGAAAAACGGATGTCGCATGTAGACAGTCTGTTAGCGCGCTCAAACGAACTGGAACGAAATCTGGCGCTGGGCTCCAATATGTTCAGAGAGGCCAGTAGTGCAACTTTGTGGAAAGACGTTCAATCGGCTTTGGGGCCCGATGAGGCGGCTATCGAACTTGGAATGGTCGACAATATTTCAGGCGACAGCACCTGGTATGTAGCCTGGGTGATACGGCCTCGGGAAGCAAATCCGCAGCAGATTGTGCTGTTCGAAGAAAAAGAATTGCGTTCGATGTCGGCCATTCGGAAATTATATTCCTCAGAATCCAATCCTTCGGATGGGAAAAACCTGCGGGAATTGCTTTGGAATCCCTTACAGGCTTCTTTGCAAGGTGTAAAATCGTTGTATTTCGCTCCTGCCGGCTTCCTGCATCAGATCAATTTTGCCGCCATTCCAGTGTCTGATCAGCAGGTTGTATCCGACCTGATGCAGGTGCACCGGCTGATCAGTACGAATCAGGTGCCTGATTTGAAACGATCGACACGTGTAGCAGCGTTGCCGGTGAGCGCACTCGTCATGGGTGGCATTCTTTATGATGCGGACCACATTTTGCAGAATGCTTCTTCAGGTATGCCCGATACGACCACATTTGTTATACGAAACAGAGATGGTGTGCCTTACACTGACTGGGATTATCTGCCTGGCTCGCACCAGGAAGCAAAACAGGTGCAGGATCGCTTAAAGAAGACAGGCATAGACGCTGTTTTTGCCGATGGCCGGAATGCCTCCGAAGAAATGTTTAAACAGGCCATTCAACCAGCGCCCTCATTACTACACCTCGCTACACACGGCTTTTTTATTCAAACACCTGTGCCGGGTGCTACCAACGGTTTTGCTTCGGCCGACAATCCGATGGCCCGTTCCGGGCTGGCACTCGCCGGCGCCAACCGTGTCTGGAAAGGGATGGCTGCACCCGAAAATAAAGAAGACGGTATCCTGACTGCTTTGGAAATCAGCCGCCTGGACCTGAATGGTACGCAACTTGCCGTACTGTCGGCCTGCGGAACTGGCCAGGGAAAAATGGAAGGGGCAGAAGGCGTTTTCGGGCTGCAAAGGGCATTCAAAATGGCGGGCGTACACTATGTTATCATGACACTCTGGAGCATTCAGGATACGCATGCACAGCAGTTTATGGACTTTTTTTACGATGCCTGGCTGCAACAGAAACAGAACGTACCAGATGCTTTCCGATTGGCGCAGCACCAAATGCGTCTGTTGTACGCCAAACCCAATCAGCCCATGGCCTGGGCGGGGTTTTTGTTGCTGGAATGATGCTCAGCGCCTGAATTTTGGATTTTTTGCAAATGCAGTATCCGTCAGACTTTCCAGAAAATCAACCAGGTCGGATTGCTCCTGTGCGCTCAGATGCAGGGGCCGGATCAACGGACTTTTATGCGGGTGCGGCTGGCCGCCTGCGTTGTAGTGTTCTACCACTTTTTCCAGCGAGGCAATGGAGCCGTCGTGCATATAAGGCGCAGTGAGGCCCACATTTCGCAAGGTCGGCACTTTGAACCGTGCCAGATCGGTCGAATCAAGGGTCAGTCGATAGCGCCCCGGATCGTGGTATTCTTCGTATAATCCATTGTTTTCAAATGCGTAGTTGCTGAAATTGAATCCTGCATGGCATTCAGAACAGGATGCACGACTGGAAAAAAACAATTCCATGCCGCGGCGTTGTGCGGTTGACAATGCCTGTTGTTTTCCCTGAAATACATACTGATCGTAAGGGCTGTTCCCGGAAATCAAGGTGCGTTCGAAACAGGCAATGGAGCGGGTGACGACGAATGCATCGGGCGCTCGGTCATATGCTTCCCTGCACAAACGCACATATGCAGGATCGTTTTTTATACGATCTAAAATGCGCAACATGTTGAAATTGAATTCATTGTGTTCCTGAATCGGCACCAGTACCTGCATCTCCAGGGTGGGTAATCCGCCTTCGCGGGTGTAGTAAGGCTGGTACGCGACATTACTCAATGTCGGCGCATTTCTGACGCCAGGCGCGCCTCCGACACCTGGCGACAGCGCAACGGAATCAGAAAATGCATGTGACGGATCGTGGCACGACGCACAGGAAACCGTACTGTCGAGCGACATGAGCGGGTCGAAAAACAATTTTTTGCCCAGTGCAAAACGCGCGGGCGTGAGTTGATTGTCTGATGGAAATTCCGGTGTCGGAAAACCTTCGGGCACTACCAAAAGCGGCTCCGGTTGTATATCGACAGGCGTTTGTGTTTCTTTCCGGCACGAAACCAGAAAAAATACAAAGACATAGATGATCGGCGCTGCTTTCATGCCAGGGCCCTTACATGCGCATCAGTTTTTCAGTAGCCACAACGCGGCCGTTTTGCCACAATTGCACCCAAAGCATTCCAGAAGCAGGAAGACCTTCCAGCAGCATAGGAGAAGAGGAATTTTCATCGATGTTCAAGCGAAGTAATACTTGGCCTAATGCATTGGTAACCAATATATTGTATGCGGCTTTTTCAGGTAAAGAGAAAAAAGCCTGTGGTGTAGCACCTCGTTGTACCGGATTGGGCGACACATAAAAACTGCCAGAAAATTCGGGAGAAACAACCGCGGTGACCGCTTGTGCCGAAAAAACATAGTTTTTAAAATTGAAGAGCATAGTAGCCGGAATACCCGTGGTACCATGTTCGATGGCGCCCTGAGAAAGGTCGATATTTCGGGCTGCCTGCGCATAGTCGGCATTCAGATGTATTACTTTCATTCCCGGATTCGTCTGTTCGGCAGCAACAGCAATCGTTTGGCTTTTGTAGTTGTTATCGCCCAGTCCATGCACTTCGAAAGCCTGCCCTGCATTGTCGCCGGCTACACCTTCCATCACCGCAAAGCGATACCCGCCTGCCCAGCCCCAATGCATGGAAGGGTCCTGGAGAGCCAGCGGATGCCCGGCAGGCTGTAGAGAAGGGTCGGCGTGGTTGATCGGCTGTGGTACGCCCACGGAAAAACGGATGGCTTCCACATTTTCAATGCCCGGATATTGACCCAGGTTAAACATGGAATCGGTAGCAGGGCGCACCAGCAGGTAGACATCCGTGCAGGGTGTCTCCTGCCCGCCATCGTGGGTAATTCTTATATCGGAAACATAAAACTCATACCTGGAAAACTGCATGGGATAAGCGCCATCCGGGTGGTTTACAGGCGTGTTCAGGGCAAATGGGTGACTGCCAAGGCGTGGGGCCAGGTGCAGCCACAATTCATTTTGTGCATGGGCTGAAAAAATGGATGCACAAAAAATTAAAAGCAGGAGTGAAAAATTTCTCATATATCAGAAACGCGCTGCGAATGCGTTCAATGACGCAAAAGAACAACTATTTTGCTGATCGTGCGCTGAGAAATGTATGATTGAAATGGCAAATTGTATCTGTGAATTCAAAATTTGCCTACCTTTGCAACTCCACAGGCGCCTTCTTTCTGCGGCGACTCGAACACTTTAACCTTTAGGGGTACGCTACCGACTCAAGGAAGCAGTTTGCCGTTGACTTGTCCGGCTTTCGACTGCACGCCCAACCCCGGTTCTGCCTGCTCCGCCTTGTCAACTTTGCGAAGTCTGACTTGCACAATCGGGCGCCTGTGGTTTTTTACTTCAGTTTTTTCAGTACTTTTTCCACTCGTTTTTTCTGGCTGTCTTTTTCCAAATCGATCATTCTGGATCGAAGGGTGCGCACAAATTCTTCTTTTTGTGCTGCTGAAACACCCGGCGCTGCCTTTTCCACATACGAGGGAAATTGATTGACGGGGCATTTCAATAATTGTTCTATCAGCAAGGGAAATGCTACTGCATGGTGTTTTTGGTGCCGCAGCAGTTTGGCCAAAATGCCCACCGCGTGGTCGCGCGTAATCACCGAACCATGGTCGGCTGCATCCATAATAGCAGGCAAGTGATCGAATACGCCATCGGGATCGACCGAGGCAATGGCGTCGAGGGCAGTCATGGCGCCCCACTGCAAGCGGTTGTTTTTGTGGTTTAGCAGTCCTGCAAAGGTGGAGAGATGCGGCGCCAGCAAAGCAGGTTGAATATATCCGGTTTCATACAAGGCCTTGATACAATCGCTTTGAATAGCACTGTTTTTACCCTTCAGGTGCTCGACCAGGATGCTCACTGCCTCCTGATCCATGGACGCCGCTATGGATTTTGCCAGTTCAATATTCGCGTTTTCGTCTCTCAGGCCCAGTGATGTAGCCAGGCGACCGATGATCATTTCTGATTTTTCCATCTTTCCAGTTTGGGAATGCCGTTGCTGAATATTTTTGCCAAAAAGCCGGGGAAGCCCATCTCTTTCAGTTTTTGTTTGACAAAATCCTGCATTTCCGAGGCGGTCATATCAGGCTGCAGGAATGCGCCATTTTGATAGCAAAGGCTGCAATACATATTGCTTTTGGAGCCGTCGGTATTGGTGCCTCCGCCAGCAGGGTCTTTTTTCAGAGGCATGGAGCAACTCTGACATACTTTGTAGGTTTTCATATCGAAAAAATTGATGCTACAAAGGTAGAAGCGCTTACTGACAACCTATTGTCAGTGCACCCATACAATTCCCGAATTATCTGGAAAACTGCCCGAAATGCCAGAGAATACCCGAGGGATCGTGCACAAAACACTCCCGACCCCAGTCCAAGGTTCGAATGGGCTCGATCCGCACTTGCTCGTATTTTCCGGGTAAATCAAGTGCCTGAAGCGCGTTCCAGAATTGCTCTACGTCTTCTACTTCCATAAAAATCATGGTGTTGTCTACCCAGTCGCGGACGTAAGCGTCTTGCAGATAAAACCCCAGGTTGCCGGATTGGAACAAGGACATGTTGGGTGCGATTTTGCGCTCTTCAAAACCCAGGTCAGTGTAAAATCGGCAGGAAAGTTCAAAGTTTTTAGCGCCAATGAAAGGGCGGATGGAGCGGGCGTTGTGTGTCATGTTTTATCAAACTTGCTTGTTGTGGATGCTGGCAAATTTAAGGTATTTGAAAAATTTAAACATATTGTTTTTAAAATAAAATCAACACAAAGTTTTTTAACCACGAAGGACACAAAGGGCTGCACAAAGGGCGCAAAGTATTGATTACAAATACTTTGTGTCCTTCGTGGTTAAAAAACTTTGTGTTAAAATGAAATGTGTTAAGTCGCATACTTGCTCAACATATCCACTCTTTTCAGCAAATCCGGAATTCTGTACGCTCCCGCCATTTGTTCCACGCCTGCTGCTGCCTGGTCGAGGTCGATGCCCGCCGCCGTGATGAAAAGCGGTTTTTTGCTTTCTCTTCTGTGGCCACTCACATATTCGTCGGGTGTATCGAGTATTTCCTGCAACACCAGCGTCGGTTCGGTGTTGCTCCATTCGGGGAAGCCGAGGTGTAGGAGTGGCTTGCTGTTCCTGATCTTTTTACTGAACTGAATCCAGCCGACGAGCAACGCCAGTCCGCCAGGAATGATATGCCCGTAAAAACCAATATTCCAGAGCATATTATTCAGCAATTCCGGGCTTTTGGATGACAGCAGGCCGAATGTCCGGTCAATCATGAAATAAAGGGAAGGGTACAGGCCGATCACGATGCACAGAAGTGCAAAAATCCACCAAGAAATAGTTTTAACTGCGGTATTCAACATTTTAATAGCGATGAAATAATTGTTTGGATGTTTTCCATTCGAACCTGGCAAGTGCCACAACAATCGGTATCTCCACTATGAAATACAACACACTCCATAGTGTAATGGAACTGAAATGGCGAATGACTAGCACTGCAGTAATACCGCAATACATCAGGTTGGCAATGGCAATTGTTTTCAAAAACGGTCGCCAATTCGCAGGAAAAAACAAAAAACACCCCAATGAATACACGGCAAAAAAACTTGCTGTTCCGGACAAAAGCCACAACATGGAAAGCGGCACCCGGAAAATCGTTTCAAATTTAGACAGTACCAAAATCAAAAAAGTCGCAGTGGCGAGTGCGCCAATAGCCTCGAAGAGAAACAGCAGACGCGGTTGGTGCTGCAGTCGTTGTAGTACTCTGCTCATTGCGTGAATCAAATATCGTTGTGTTGTTACAAACCTTCCGTGAAATGCTCGCGTCGCGGCGGTTTGGCAAATTTTTCTGCATTGAAGTCCCTGGAGCCACCTCGGGGTATGGAAAGCGATTGCCAATCTGTCGCGCACATTTTCGCGATAAAAACAATTTGCCCGACATGATAGGGGTAATGTGCCAACTGCCGGTTGATGGCCTCCTGCACCGTATGTCCCTGATTTCGAATGTACACCACAGTATCGAGGTCGGCAGCGCTCAGGCTGCGAAGGGCATTCAGAAAAACGGCCCATCCTTCTTCCCATTTTTCCAGCATTTCTGCCCGCGTGCTCCAGTCATTTTCAAATTCGGATTCGCGGTCGCGCCAGGTTTTTTCGCCATCCGAGTGTAAAAATCGGTCCAGCGGCTGCGCATATTTCCCCACAAGTGTTTTACAATGGTGGCGATGCTGTTGCTGTCTTCGTTGCATTGCCAGAACAAATGTTCGTCCGATACCTGGGCGAATGCCTTGTCGCCCAGCGACTTGTAATATTCAAATTGCTTGATTACGCTGTTCAAATAGTCGTTGTTTTCCATGTTGTCGGCTGCGTTATTGATATTGATAGGGCTCCTCGTTGTAAGCCATTTGCCGCACATTTTCCAGCACTCGTTTCATGTAAACAGGCCAGAAAGCACGGGCGAAAAGCCAATTGAAAGGGTATAGCCAGGCAGAATCGGCATACAGGGTGTAGGTATAATCAATTTGTATGCGGTTCGGTTCCAGTTCATGGGTAGCCCATTCTCCTGTAAATGTTGTAAAGTTGAGCATCCAGGCTTTAAAATCGCTGACCTGGATTTTCCAGTACCGGTTTTCGATGCGTTCCAGCACAGTGTCCACCGAACTTTCTCCGCCTTTAAAAGCAATCGATGGTGCAGCGAATACTTTTTTGCTTCCGCCGGGTTTGCCCCAGTTTTCATCTTCGGTGCAATGTGTGATGCGCGGCATGATGCCAAACCCTGTGTGTACTTTTGAAATATCACACAACATGGGCGTTTTGAAGGCGCGTTCCAGCGAGCAGTGAAAGATGGTGGAAATGGATATCTTGAAGGATGGCATTGGATGAGATGGTGAATGATTGGAGGTGGAAAAATACAAATTCAGGATTTTTTGCAAGATAGATTGTTCGGCTTCGCCTCACAGTGGGGGACTTGGGATTGGGCGGAAAAAGCGGATTTTATTGATTTTCGTGGCCTTGCGGCCACATGTTTTGATTTTTATGCCCAATCCCAAGTCCCCACCGTGAGGCGAAGCCGAACGGCCCCTGTGTCCATGAAGTGGCCCATCAGCACTATCTTTGCATTCCTCTTAACGACCGACCATGCGCTATTTTTTATTCATCCTGCTGATTATCAATTGTTTCGATGCCCGTGCTCAAATGGCGCTGCCTGTGCCTGTTGGCGCCCAAAGGCTTCTCGAAGCCTATCCCCAACACTTGAAAGGGTACCATGAAAACCATTTGATCTGGAAAGACGGCTCAAAAATACAGTTTGACGACGGCCGTATCAAAACCGAGGACGAGGCATTTGATTCTACCGATCTGGAAGACCAGATGCATGCCTTGTTGTACACACCTGGCACACCGCTCGACACACCGACCTACAACTGCGACCCGGGCACCCTGCGCTGCGTCGAGTTTTTTAAAAAAATGTACGGAGAAAACGAAGCGCAGGTGCGCAGCCGCCTCGTCCCTGTCGTCTGGCCTGGAACCAAAGCCGGGCGTACCAAACGCATCTGGGTGACTTCGGTGAATGGCGTCGATAAACACCTGCAGGCAGTAGCAAAAGAACTGATGGCACGCCCGCACTTGCGTCCCTACGTGACGAATATTGGCGGCACCTTCAACTGGCGACCTATTCTGGGTACCAATCGCCTGAGTCCACATTCATTCGGCATCGCAATCGACATCAACACCAGCCGATCGGAGTATTGGAAATGGGATCACAAGGACGACTGGATGCAGGATTCTGTGGAAACAGTGCTGCAATGGCGCAATTCAGTGCCGCTGGAAATTGTCGATATTTTTGAACGCCACGGCTTTATCTGGGGTGGCAAATGGTACCACTACGACACCATGCACTTCGAATATCGGCCCGAAATGTTGCCTCCCCGGAAGGCTGTGAAAAAAGCGGCTGCACCGAAGGCGACTGTAAAAAAGAAAAGTCCGGGCAAGGCAACGGGATCAAAATCCTGATTAATGTTAGAACGCTCGGCTTCGCCTCACTTGTTTTATTTGGGATTTTGCGGATCAGGTGGATTTAACAGATTATGGCCTGTCGGCCATAAAAATCCATACAATCCGCCTGATCCGCAATATCCCAAGTCCCATATTCATGAGGCGAAGCCGAATGGAGTAAAAATCTCCTACGCTAATCCCTGCTCACATTCCTGAAATACCGGGCCGGCGAACCCGCCCAGATTTGCCCCTCCGGAATGTCTTTTGTGACCAATGCCGCAGCGCCCACCACTGCGTAGTCGCCAATACTGCGTTTTTCGATCACGGTGGCATTGATACCGACATCCGCAACTTTACCGATGTGGATGCGGGAGCCTACTACGCAGCGGATGGCCATGTGAGACAAAGGCCCTACAACGGAATCGTGCCCAACAAAAGCATGGGAGGCAACCAGGGTGCAGGCGCCGATTTCAGCCCCTGCGCCAACATAACCGTTTACCAATACACAGGCCCCGGGCTTTAGTATGGCATTGTGTGCTACAAAAGCCCTTTTACTGACCACATTGACCAGCAATTCCTGCGGCACATTTACCTGATGGAACAGTTCTTCGGTTTTGTAATTGCGGCCCAGCATATGGATGGCGTACACAAAATGATATCCCTGTTCGGCAAAATGCGCTACTTCATTGGTGCCACCCAAAACCGGAAAAGTATGGATGGTTCGGCCGAGTTCCATATCATTTAAGAAACCGGCTACTTCCAGGCTCATATCTCCGAACGTGTGCCGATTGTCTTCTATAACAGCAGCAATAGGGCCTCCTTTGCCTTCTCCACCGATGATAATTACCTTTTTGGTCATGTTTGTTTTATATGCAAGAGATGGAACAAGATTGTTCAGCCAGGCGACTTTGTATTTGTTTTTAAAGCATCCAGCCGCAAATTCAAAATGGCGTCCAGATCGTCGTTCAGATAGTGGTGAAAAATGACGGCTCGCCTTAGAAAAATATATAGCATTACGAAGGCGCCGGCAATACAAGCCATCCACGCTTTATCGTGGAAAAAAATAAGTTTAAGTATGGAGGCAAAGGCAGCGACAAGGCAAACTGCACTGAGATTTTGTGACAAGGCGCGCAAGGCATACCAGCGTTCCAGAATAGCGATGTGCTTTTGACCGTACTCTCTTACAAGCGCCCATTTCTCCTGGACATCACTTTTAGCATACTTTCTGATCTTTCCGAATCGGTACAAATCATACAAAGTGTCGCCAAGTGCATGCAACACAAAACCGGCAATATAAGCCAGCAGCAAGCCAATGAGCAGCGATTTGTTGTCCAACTGGTGTATCGAATCATACACCTGCCAGATCGTCTGCACCTTGCCATCACCGCCAATCCAGAGCACCATCAGCAAAGCGGAGCCCGGAATCAGGTAGCCCAGGACATCAAAAAAGTCGACCCTGATTTTATCCATTGTTTATTGTTGGGAGCGTATGTTGGCAAAGTTACACAAATCAGTGTAAATCACTACTTTCGTTGCCGACAATGCCTTGTTGCATTTTTACTTACTACTACTGAATATGGCAATGTCAAAAGTTACCCTGCTGGCTCTTATGAACGGCATTTTGCTGTTGGCACTTACCCTCGCCGATTTTTTCCATTTCCTGCATTTCAACCTTGTTTTTTCCTATCAATGGCATAAAATCCTGCACCTTGTCGGGGTAGTGCTTATGATGGGAAATATGGTGGTTGGCCCCATCTGGTTTTCCTATGCCTACTATTCCGGCGACAAGAAATTGTTTGTTTTTGCCGGACGTTTGCTTCAAATCACAGACATGTGGCTGACCCTTCCGGGCATATTTTTAACCGTCATCAATGGTTTGTGCCTGGCTGCTGCATTTGGCGGAACGCGCAACGGCCCCGACTGGCTTTTCTGGTCGGTCATAGCGCTTATTGCCATGTGGGCCTTGTCCATGCCGATATTGTTCCTTCAGGAAAAAATGTACCAGGCGCTTGCTGAAGAGCCTTCGGATGACCTGAAAATCAGGAAGTTAATTGTCCAGTGGGGCATTTGGGGAACGCTCGTGATGCTGCCGCCTACCCTGATTTTTTACTGGATGGTGATGAAGCGTGTCTGATTGTTTGATCGGCAAAGCGATTAAAAAAAATCCCGCAGACCTTTGAAAGATCTGCGGGTAAATAATGCTCTTTGCTTTCGCTCAATCATTTTACTCCCATTCCGGCGCCAGGCTCCATTTCTCCGGAGAACGCCACAGCGCGGAAAGCAGCAATTCGCGCATGAACAAAAACTCTTTCGGCAGTCGATCGTATGCTTTTTCAAAGAGTTCTTCGTGGCCCAGCAGTTCCTGTTTCCAGAGTTCGCGATCTACGTGCATGATTTCGTTGAATTCTTCGCGGCTGAATCCTTCCATACCTTCCCAGTCCATATCGCGGTAGCGCGGGCGCCATCCGATGGGGCATTCTACCGCGCTGGCGCGGCCTTTGCTGCGTTGTACGATCCATTTCAGCACGCGCATATTCTGGCCGAAACCGGGCCATGCAAAATCGCCGTTTGCCGTTTTACGGAACCAGTTGACCCCGAAAATACGCGGGGCATTAGGCAGGTCGCGGCCAAATTGCAGCCAGTGGTTGAAGTAGTCGCCCAGGTGGTAGCCCAGGAACGGCAGCATGGCAAATGGGTCGCGGCGCACCTTGCCGAGTTCGCCGAAAGCCGCGGCGGTCATTTCGCTGCCCATCGTGGCGGCGAGGTACACGCCGAAGTTCCAGTTGAAGGATTGATACACCAGCGGCACAGCAGAACTGCGCCGGCCACCGAATACAAAGGCTGTAATGGGCACGCCGTTCGGGTTGTCCCATTCCGAATCGATCACCGGATTTTGTCCGGCAGGCGCCGTGAAACGCGCATTCGGGTGCGCCACTGGTTTGCCGCTTTCTTTGTCCCAGGGCAGCCCGTTCCAGCCGATCACACCTGCGGGCACTTCCTTGCTCATGCCTTCCCACCACACATCGCCGTCGGGCGTGATGCCGACATTGGTGAAAATGGTATTGGCACGAATACTGGCCATGGCATTCGGATTGGTTTTTTCATTGGTGCCCGGCGCCACACCGAAATAGCCTGCTTCCGGGTTGATGGCATGCAGACGGCCGTCGTTGCTTTTGTGTATCCAGGCAATATCATCGCCAACAGTAGTAACCTTCCATCCATCCATTTCCTTCGGAGGAATGAGCATGGCAAAGTTGGTTTTTCCACAAGCGCTGGGGAAAGCCGCGGCGATATAACTTTTTTCATGATGTGGCGACTCGACGCCCAGAATGAGCATGTGTTCGGCCAGCCAGCCTTCTTCGCGGCCCATGACACTGGCGATGCGAAGTGCGAAACATTTTTTACCCAGCAAGGCATTGCCGCCATAACCGCTGCCGTATGAAATGATGAGGCGGTCTTCCGGAAAATGGCTGATGTATTTGATGGTCGGGTTGCAGGGCCATTTTACATCTTCCACGCCAGGTTTGAGCGGCGCGCCCAGTGTATGTACACATTTGACGGTTTCGTCGTTCAGGTAGGGAAGAATCTGGCTACCCATGCGCGTCATGATTTTCATATTGATCACCACGTATTCCGAATCGGTGATTTGTAAGCCATAACGCGAGAGGCTGGAACCCACCGGGCCCATACAGAATGGAATGACGTACATGGTACGGCCACTCATGGCGCCCTGGGTAAGCCCTTCGAGAAGGGTTTTCATTTCTTTCGGCTCCATCCAGTTGTTGGTAGGGCCTGCATCTTCCTTGCGCCGACTGCAAATGAAAGTTCGGTCTTCTACACGGGCCACGTCGCTGGGGTCGCTGAAACACGCAAAACTGTTGGGTCTTTTTTCAGGATTGAGTTTGATAAAGGTGCCCTTCTCTACGAGCAAGTGGCAAAGTCGGTCGTATTCTTCTTGTGTTCCGGTACACCAATGCACGTTTTTAGGCTGGAAATGCTGGGCCATCTGATCGACCCAGTTGCTTAGATCGGTACTGGCATTCAGTTGAAAGGCAGTTTTGTCGGATTCGAACATCGCTCTAGTTTTTGAAGTGAAGAATGGGCTAGGACTTTCAAGGCCAAAAATCGCATTCAAGGTATTAAAAAATGAGTGAGCAATGTCATATCTGGAGGGAATTTTAAGCAGAGCGCAACTACCTCTCTGTTTCAGCAATTTTTCTTTGAAATTCGCTTCTGCAAATCATTTACTAGAGGTATCGAAATTTTTGAAATGGCGGCATTCTCGACGTTTTTTCAAAAGACTTGCCGTTCAGCGACTGCGATATTCGATTGGACGGCCGCAGCGCTTGCAAGCCGGTCTGCTGAAAGTACTGGAAAAGGTGTAGTAGGGAGGGGGTGAGGTTGTTCATTCCCGACATTCCGTAGAAGAGATTGTTGGGTGCGCCCGACTGGCAGATGCAAACGCTGCTTTCTGCTGCTTGCGCCGCGCGCATTTCATTGGCACGTGCCAGTTGTGTTGCGGAGCAGCCGCTGCCCATCGTACCGATACTGGCCAGCATAGCCAGCAGCAAGAGCAAATGCCCCTTTGTGTTCCTGGTATTTTTATTCAGGTCGGCACAAGTCCTGAGCACGTAGGAAATCCAGGCGATTCCAACCAGGGCAGCAGCACCCAGCAAAAACAGGAGTGCGCTGTATTCCAGTTGCCCGAGCACGTTGCCCAATTCTGACTGGCTGTGATCGAAAGCCTGGCTGTTGTCGATGGCGGAGAAATGTGTCTGGGCCATTCCTGCCAGCGGGCTAGAGAGCAGCGCTATTGGCAAAGCCGTGGTAGCCAGAAGCGCACATGATTTTTGTCTGCAATACAAAATGGTTTTCATAAAATGTTTTTGATTTGATTTCAATGAATGGGATCATCGGGGGAGGCATGCGGGTTTCCGGGGATGGAAGGGCCGATGAACGACCGTTCCATCCTTTATTGCAGACACAGGAGGAGAGGTAAGTAGAAAAGGGAGATTTTTTTGAGGGAGGATGGAAAGCAAAGGGGCAAGAAGCAAGGGGCAAAAGGCAAGGGGCAAAGGGCAAGGGGCAAAAGGCAAGAAGCAAAAGGCAAGGGGCAACAAGCGAAATGGGGAAATAGTGGTTCTGCCTTTTGGAGCCTTTTGCTTCTTGCCCCTTGCCTTTTGCCCTTTGCCCCTTGCCTTTTGCCCCTTGCCCCTTGCCCCTTGCTTTTTGCTTCTTGCCTTTTGCCTTTTGCCCTTTGCTATTCCACAAGCACAAATCCCGCCCAGACATACGCATCGCCATATTTGGCACGCATGTCCGATTGAGTAGCGCGGAAAGCATCGGGCACCGACATTTTGCCATCGAGCCAATGCTTGTAGAACGTGCTCATGAACACCTGCGTTTGAAAATCAGGTACTTGCCACAGCGACATGATGAGGTAGCGCACGCCTGCTATTTTGAAAGCGCGTTGCAGACCATACACGCCTTCATTGCCGTACAGATCGCCGAGGCCGGTTTCGCAGGCCGACAACACGGCGAGTTCTGTATTCGACAGGTTCATCTGACTGATTTCATAGGCAGTGAGGATACCATCTTCCATTCCCGGACTGGCAGGTTTGCCTGTTTTCCAGGTGTAGTTGCCGCCGGCCAGCACCAGTCCCGATCGAATCATGGGTTGATCCGACACTTTGAAGGCTTTCTCTTCGCCGGTCTGTTTGTTGTTTGCCTGCACATTTTTGGGATCTGGAAAGAAAAAGCCGTGCGTAGCGATGTGCAGAATACGGGGCGACGGATTGTGTTCGCCGAGGGCTTTGAAAGACTCTTCGGTGGCGTCCGTACCTTCTTTTAAGGCAGTGGCGATCCCTTGTGCACCCATGATTTTGGCGGCTTCCTTGATTTCAACATCTGTCCAGCGGAGGTAATTCCAGTTATCAGCGCGCAGGGTGGAGTCGTTTTCCGCAAAACTGGAACTTCGTGGTGTGGCTGCCCCGTCGGTAGACGAATCGTCTGATGCGCCTGTATTCACCAGACCGTACTGAATGCCGCCATACAATTGAGCCGTATTATTGGCGATTTGAGCGGGTGCCTGCTCTGCAACCAGTTGGCGGGTGCTGCCCACGATGGTCAGGTGGTATTTCTCGGCAATCGTTTTTCCATCCGGTGTGGGTATCGCCCCCAGGTTGAGTCGATACAATTTGCCTGTTTCCGCACAATATACGGTGGTGTTTTCAGGCAAAACGGCCGCAACGGGTTTCCAGATCAAATTGTACAGTTGGTCGCCTTTTTTGCTGCTGGCGTACAATTCGTTGTAAACAGCAGGACGTGGCTGGCCTTCGAATTTCAGTACAGCGTTGAGTTGATCTATTTCAAAAAGCGGGATAAAAATAGGCTTCGTTGTGCCGGATTGCAGTACCAGGGCAGCGTAAAATACGCTGTCGGTACTGTGTTGCGCACTTTTGCTGTAATAAGCGAAACGAACAAATTCGACGGCAGCCTCGCCAGGTTTCAATTGTTGCTGCACATCCTGCCAGCGCACATTGCGCCTGGCTTCGGCATAACCGGCAATGTTGCGGGCAAGGCCTTTTTCAAGGTCGTTGGCCTGGGTTTCGAGGCTTGCGATCGAAGCACTGTCGCGTTTTGCGGTCGGCTTTGAGTAGGCATCTCCCAGGCGTCGTTGTATGGATTTTAACAGGATCACCTGGTCTGCATCGGCCTGATCGGCAGCAAGAAGATTTCGCGCACGCACAGCAGCATTGAGCAGAAAACCTTTTGAATAAAGCGCATTATCGAAACAGATAGCAGCAAGCGATGAAGGCGAGGGTGGGGCCGGGCTGGTAACCTGCGCCATCGACAGGGCACAGTCCTGGAAGTAGGAATATTTATCCACATAATCCCGGGTTTCTTTTTCTGAAAGATGGTGCAAGGCATTGTCCATCAATTTCTGGAAGATGTTGGACAAACGCAGGTGCAAGGCCTCTGATTTCCCATATTGCTTCATGTTGTTGTACAGGATGGCCAGGTTTATCAGCGTAAATAAATTTTCAGCATTATCGGGACCGAACAAGGTTTCTGTGGTTCCCAGGGAGTTTAGCAGCAGTGGCTCCGCTTTTTCAAATTCGCCTGTTCCAATGTACAACACCCCAAAGTTGTTGGCCGTAGATGAATAACTCCAGTTGTCTTTACCGTATATTTTTTCCTTTTTGGCGAGCGCTTCCGAAAAGTATGCCTTGGATTTTTCAAGTTGATTTGTTTTGGAATACAACGTTGCCAGGTCGTGCAGTACTTCGACATACTGCCTGTCGTCCTTTCCAAAC
Organism: Bacteroidota bacterium; assembly: GCA_020160935.1. Taxonomy (GTDB): domain Bacteria; phylum Bacteroidota; class Bacteroidia; order Chitinophagales; family Saprospiraceae; genus M3007. The sequence continues at coordinate 109,112 of JAIUPL010000017.1, forward strand.
GCTTTTTCATAAATAGACAAAGCCTGCAGGTAGATTTGTTCCGATTTTTGGAAATCATTGAACCTGCCGTATGCGCTGGCGAGGGTTTTCAAACTATTGGCATAAATCGGGTCGTTTTCGCCTGTCAACCTGAGCGACAAATCCGTGGCTTCCTGTGCGTATTGGAGTGCTTTTTTGTAATTCCCCATTCGTAAATAGAAATGAGAAACATTGGCTGTTATCATTGCATATTCCTCCGTCTCCTTTCCGCCGACTTGTCCATTGATCTCCCGTGCTTCCAAGAACATCGCCTCAGCCTCCTCCGTTCTGCCGAGTATGGTATTGCAGATGGCCAGGTTGTTCAGGTTGCCGCGATACAAACTGTTGGTCTTGCCATCCGTTTTTTCAATAATCAATTTTGTTTCAAAGGCAAAATTAACGGCTTTTTCAAATTGGCTCAGTTGCATGTAGCCGTACCCGATCATATACAGGGTTCTGGCATATTCCATGTGCATTCTGCCAAACACCTTTTCCTGTATTCCCCTGGCCTGATTCAACCACCGGAATCCTTCGTCCACATTCCGGCTCAACATACAGATCCTGCCGTGATGGTAGCAACAGGCAGCATAAGTAGCCGATTCGGGCCCCAGTTTTTCCAGTGCAATGGTTTCGGCTTGCTTGTTCAATTCTATGGCATGGACAAAGTCTTTCTTGTTACTCAAAGCCTTGGAGGCTTGAAGAAGGCTGTCTGCCTGACGAACAGCGACGGAGTCAATGGCCTGCGCAGCGAGGCTGCAGGAAGTGAAGCAAAGAATGAAAAATAACAGTTTTCGCATGGCACAATTAATTTAGGATTTGCGTTCGTTTTTGTGCCGAAGGAGGATTGAAAAGGCTGGATTACTTTGTTAAAAGTCCCACTGCTTTCTTCGCCTGTTTGTAATAAGGATGTTGGGGGCGGGCGGCCATCTGCTGGAATAGTGCCAGCGCCTTTTCCTGTTCGCCGGTCAATGTTATGGCCAATCCTCGATACCACTGCAATTGGGCATCCCAGGCGGCATGTCGACCTTCCAGAGAAGTCAGATAAGCCTGTGCCTCAAGTCCTTCGCCCATTTCCAGCAGGCAATAGCCTTTCAGGTAGCGCAGGGTATCATTTTTGGGAAATTGTCCTTCCAAACCGTCTAATTCGACATAAGCAGCGTTGAAATCACGGTTTTTAAGGCTTGTATGTGCATTCAAAAATGGTTCTTTCACACTCAAACCCGTCAGCGGGTAATGCGTATACCAAATCTGATCGAGCAGTTTTTTCAGGCTTTGGCTGGTTTGCTCTTCCCCCCGAAATGAAGTTGCATCAGGGGCCGGATAGCGTGGATTGGGAAGGCGCTCATCGGGGTTCAATTGTGCGACGGGCCTGTCAATTTTTTTGCTGTTTGTGTTTTGAGGCGGTATGTCCTGGCTTCTGCCCGGCACGGACGGATTGCTTTGCTGCTCGATAGGCTGCCCCGGAACATTGGGGGCAGCAGGCGAACTTTTTTTTCCAAAAAACAGGTATGCCGCGCCGACGACCAGCATCAACGCGACCACTGCAAGGAGAAAGCGTTGCCAGAACATACGTCGGTACAGGGCAGCCCTTTCGAGGGCTACTTCTTTCACTTTGGCCTGGAGCCGAAGTTCGGAAAGGCCATCCATTACCTTTCTTGCGGCACGGCGTTCCTCTTTGTCGCCAGGGTCGTTCAGATATTGTTCGTACTCCTCCATTTTTGAGCAATTTGTATCAGTTTTTTCATGCAATCGCTTCGTTTTATCTTGAGCGAATCGGTGGTGGTGTAGCGGGTCCAGCCCTGCCGCACCACTTCATCATCGGTATAGCCGTCGATATGATGCAGCCGGATGACTGTTTCACACGGATCGCCCATTTGTCCTAAAAACTGTCGAACGAGTTCGGCTGATTCTTGCCGGCGTTGGGCAGCCTCCACGTCCTGATCGTGCAAATCGTGGTGATTATCAATGGTTTCGTGTGGTTTTTTCAGGTTTCTGGTTTGCATCAGTGCCACACGCCGGATAATTTCTACCAGGTAGGTAGATGGTGCGTGGCCCTGAAACTGATAGGAGCCGTCCTGTATTTTGCGCAAAAAAATGAGCGTACCCTGGTTTAGCACCTCTTCTGCGGCATTTGCCTCCAGGCCATACTGACGAGCAAATTTGTGCGCCATCGGCAAGGCCTTGGCTTGTACACAAAGAATAGCCGAGTTGTCCAACCTTTTCAGGCCTTCAAACAATTGTCCGTTGTCTCCAAACCGTCGACAAGGACCGGGCGAGGCTAACCACTCGGTTATGCGCATGGTGCTGATGATTTATTGCATCTCTTGGCCTTCAAGGTAAGCGGTTTTTGAAAAAATATTTTTCAAGGCCTTAATTAGTACAGGGCGCAGGTGCATTATCGCCATGGGAACAAACGTACTGCGCAAAACAGATTACTTTGGATAACCTGGGTTTGATTTTATTCTACGTATCTGATTCAAATGCCTTTCCGTATGCGCAATCCAAAGCAAGGTATATTGGTGCAAATCTCTGATATGCCATACTCCCCAGTCTGCGGGCCTGAAAATAAAGTGAAGCCTGAAATCAACTTTTGTGTCTTGCACCAGGGTTATTACTTCCCTGCGAAAGCCTGTAAAGAAGTGAATAAGGTCTTCCTTTTCTTTGAACCGTCCCAAAGGTTTTGCTATCAGAGGGGCCTGCCCTTTATTAGGATCAGTAGCATAGGCAATCATTACACTGTCTATGCCCCGAACGGAATCTACAAGATCAGGTCTCTCATCCGTATATTGATTGTTCACCAGGTCCCAATAGAGCAGTTCTTCATATACACCGATATGTTCCATTACTTCTGCAACAGACCATTGGCTGCTGTCGGGCTTAAAATGTAACTGCTCATTGCTCAACCCTTCGACTTCTTGTAGAAAATCGGATTCGGTTTTTTTCAAGCCGTTTAACAAGTATTGCCGATCGGCCGGTTTCCAGATTTGCTCCTTGCCTTGTGTGAATCCCAGGTAGGGCAACAAGATCATCCAACAAATACATAAGTTTGGGTTCATTTTTTCCGACATATTTCTTTTCATTTCACTTTGACTGCTTCCCCCAACATATCCATCCGCGCCAAAAACGCCGCATACACCCTGCGCAGCAGCAAATTATCGGGCTGTGCGCTGTGCAAGGCCGAATAAATCTGATACGCATTCTGATAACAACCAGCCTCTTCATACGCATAGGCCAGCATGAGTTGTTGTTCGTCGGGCGAGGCAGTTTTGTAATTAGCCTGATGTGTGGTGTTGTTTTTTGTAGCATCCACTACGGATGGCGCCAGCATGATCGTCGCAGCGGGCGATTTGGCGGCGCTGCCACGCGTGACGCTCCATTCATATTCCTCATCGGGCAACAGGGCTACCTGACTCAGGTCGAGTGTGAGCATCGTGTCGTTGACGGGCACTTGCAGCAGGGCGCTACCACCCGGTTCGGCAATGGAAAATGTGTATGGGCCCTCGCCTTGGGCGCCCCGCCATTGAAAGGTGACGGGTGCAGCGGGCATTTTACCCGTAGAAATGAGAAGAGGACGTATGGCATACGCCTGACTGGCGTACCCTTTTACGCCACCGCTGGCTTTGTTCATGTATTGGCGGTGGTGCTCTTTGAGTTTTTCATCTGAATCGCCTTCCTTCACGCTTTCTTCCACAAAATTCAGGAAGCGATTGGTAAAACCGCTGTTGCTTTCTCCGCCTTTGGCGCCTGCCAGGTCCTGCAGGTCGCGCATTTTACTGCCCGAAACGAGGATGGTTTTGCCATTGCTAAGCAATTTGGCAGAAGAAGAGGCTTTACAACGCACCTTTCCTTTCATGTCCAGTTCCATGCCGGGCGACAGCAGTACAGGCTTCGCGCCATGTTGAGAGTAGTATTCCACTTGTCCGCTGACGTGTAAGACATGGGCACTGCCTTGGGCGCTCAGATAAAGGCTCTGAAGAAATAATAACAACGAGGTGGAGAAAGTTTTCATTGTCGTAGAGTGTTGATTTTCATTTTGTTATAAAGCAACTTGGCGGCCAGAAGCGACTATTTTTTGCTGTCTTGGGGGAGCTGCGGTTCTTGCTTGGCGGCTTTTTCTGGTTCGGGTTTTTCCTCCTGCTTTTTTATTGCCTGCGGTTTACGGGGTGGGGGAGTAAACTGATAGGGGATTTTGCCGAGATGTGAAATCCTTTTCCGGATAACGTTGTCGTAAAACTTGATGACATCGAAGGCCAGGGCCAGCGAGGCAATCCAGTAGGCGACATCCAGTTTTACACGGAATGACCGGAACATCCAGGCTACAATGAAGAACAGGATGATGATTTCACCCAATTGCAAAAAGCGTGTTACAAAATGAAAGGGCGTGCTGACACGGCGGAAAATTTCGTAGAACAAATGAATGTTCAGGTAACAAAACAAAAAAGTCAGCAAAAACTGCGCAAAACCGGATAGTTCGGTCACATAAGTGCCGTTCAGGATCATTTGAATGATATTGGCATGAATCACCATTCCATACATATCGGGTGTGTTGCGTCCCGTGTAGCGCTCGTTCAGAGGCGTGTAATGCCGATCGAGCATGGGTTTGTCCCAGGCGTAGGTACCCAAAAAGCCGACCAGCACGATTTTGTCCTGAATCTGTTTTTTCAAATCGATGGCCGGGCTCAGGATGTCTTTGCTTTCGTATTGAATAAACTGATCGCCGTTTCCGGTGTAGTATATTTCTTCCAGTTTTTTGTCGCGTTCGAACAGGCGCTCCGTCGCTTGTGGGTCGTATAGTTTGGCGGCTTGCACCGGTAATGAAAGGCATTCGCCGTCGGTCGTCATTTCCCGGGGCGAAAAATAGCGAATGGTGCTGTTAGAGTCTTTGGAAATAAAATTGATAAAGCCAGTGTACACGTAATTGCCAAAAAACGTGTCGCAACCCACCTGCATCTTGAATTTTCCATCCTCGTCGCTGTAGGCATCGAGTTCTGTGGCAAGCACTACTTTTTCGATGCGGGTGAGTGCCGCCCGCAAGAGCGAATCGGTGTGAGCGTTTTTCCGGCCCTCCAGCAGCACGTCGAGTGCCACCACTTTTGCCCCTGCGTCGATCAGGCGATCTACAACCATTCGTATGGTATCGCGGTCGGGTTTGCCGGTATTGACCAGCACAACGTTGTTGTCCAGTATGATGCGATGATCGCGCAGTTTGGAATACACAATATCAGTTACCTCGTAATCGCGGATGGTTTCCTTGAATGGATTCAGGAAATGCGCATTGATCCGCACAAAGTTGAGTACCCCGATGAGTAGGAACACCAGGCAGGTAACAATAAGGCTATGAGGGTAAACGAGTTTTCTCCACATGGTTTAATGCGTGGAAAGATAAGTGATTTGTGAAAAAATGTAGGTTTTTTGTTGGGGGCCGGGGGGGAGGTCACTTCTTCACCAGCACCCATCTTTCCAGCACATCCCCATCCAGCACAAACATTATTTCTGGATAGGCCATTATCAAACCTGTTGGAGTCAGAATCGTACGCGCTGCAAACCCGTATTTGCTTTCAATATCTACCCGTTTTTGCCCAATTTTGATGCCTCTTGCCGTAGCACCGGAATAGTCCGGTACGGTGCTGAGAAACAGGATATGGACATTGCCGGAAAGGCGATGGAAATACAACCGCGAAAACTTGCTTTGCCGGGTGTTTTCATAAAAGGTCAACAGTTCGTCGATAGGAAGCATCTTGTCGTCTTCCGGATACAGCATAGCGGATACCTCCTGCCCATCGATGCTTTCCTCCTCGAAAAATTTGTTGCTGCCGGGGTCGGGCGGTGCAGCGGGTAATGGTGTCCCCTTTAAAACGGCCAGATTGAACGTTGCCAGCCCGCTTTTGTCGGTAGCAGCAGCCAGTTTGAAGTGTGCCTCCGCATTGGCTGCACCTTCCGCGGTATTCAATCCGGCATCCAGAATACCTAGCAGGATTTCCACTTTGTCGAGATGATCGGCATAGCGGCCTTGGGAAGCACGGCGGGCTTCCACGTCGGCAAAATACCTGGCGCGGGTTCGGTCGCCCAGCAGTGCCAGCGCGCAGGCTTTGTTCAGGTATGCGGGGGCATAATCGGGGTCGAGGCTGATGGCTGCATCGAAATGCTGTATGGCTTGCCGGAGCAGTTGAATGCGGATGGAGTCTTCCTGCGGGCCCCGGCTGCTGGCCATTTCCAGGTCGATTTGAATGGGATAGCGAAATTTTAGTTCGTCGGCACGAGTGTACTTTTTCATGGCATGCATCATGGCAGCCGCACCCACATTGTTGTACAGTTCGCGGCTTTGATATTCTACCAGCACTTTTCGGTAGTAGCGATAGGCTGCCTCGTACTCTTCCGCTGCGCTGAGCAGGTTGGCCATTTCAAAAATATCGGCCAGGTCTTTCATTTTTTGTGCAGACTTGCGGCTCATATCCTCCCGTTCGCTGCGACTGATGTAGCCGGGCAGGTTGTCGGGCAGGCCGAATTCGTGGTATAGTCTGCGAATAAGTTCGTCGCCCTGATCGAAGGTTCCGTACCCGGCAGAATACGCCAGAAAGCCGCCGAGGTAATCCGACTGGAGTTCCATCGACGCATCCGCTAATTGGCGGGAAAGGGTGTCGAAGCGTAGCAGTTTGCTGCGCAGTTCGGGCGTGCCGGCCGTTTCCAGCATGTTGCGGTACAGTCCCTTGAGTTCTGTGGAAAGGCCCAACTGCTCGTTTTCAACAGCAAAATTGCCGCGCCAGGCGTGTTTTTCGTAATAATGCGTTAGTTCGTGCCCCAGCAGGAAGGCAATGGCTGCTTCCGATTGTGCTCCAAAGGATTCGCATACGTCGAATGCTTTTTCTCCAAGAAAAATAGTGTTTTCGCGGTAATTCATTTCCGCTACCATTTCCTTCTTCGTCAGGTAAAAGGTGGGTACGGGGTATCGGTAATCACCGCGGGCTTCGCGCAGGCGCTCGTACACGCGCAGGGCTTTATCGTAGGCGGGTGTGCCTTTTATTTTGTTGGCAGGCGCATTTCGTACTGTCGATGATTTGGGCGGTATCATGGGAAATTCGCCCCAACTGCCATTCTGGGCGAGGGTGGTGGTGGCGAGCAGGAGGAAGAGGATTGATATTTTCATAGTGTGATTGATTGGACAAGGAGGGAAAGGATTTTTGGGCCTTGTTCGGCTTCGCCTCACTGCGGCTGGGGGAAAAGGATTTTGCGGATCGTGCGGATTAAAAGGATTTTTTGTGGCCTGACGGCCACTTTGTTGATAGTTTTTTATGATTTGAGCCAGATATGATCTTGTTTGCAAGAGTAATAATTTGACATTCCGGAATCAAGGAATAATCGTCTTGTGGTTTTTCCACATTCAGAATTCTCAAAAAATCAAAAAAAGTGGCCGTCAGGCCACAAAAAATCCCTTTAAATCCGCACGATCCGCAAAATCCTTTTCCCCCAGCCGCAGTGAGGCGAAGCCGAACAAGGCCCCATTCTCAGCAGTGAGGCGAAGCCGAACAAGGTTCAATATCCATAAGCCGAAGCCGAACCCCCAAACATCCGTTCCCTCATATCCTCCCCATCACCTCCGACATAATCGACCGCACCAGCCCGGGCAAATCATCCTTCACTCCGTTCACTTTGAATTCCTCTCCCACGAGCGTTTTGCCTTTAAAAAGTCGCACACGCACTTCCACGGCATTGCCCGCGATGCGGTACCGGCCTTTCATGGAATAGGCGTTTTCGTATTCTTTCACATCGACATAGATAATTTTGGAAGGGCCGCCTTTAGAGGTCATTTTGCGGAATTGCTGCTCCAATGCATCGGTGAGGCCGAGCACGTCTTCAAAGGCGTCGTCGTCCTGGAAATTGTTTCGGATGAACACCGGTTTCACCTGCGCCAACGGGATTTTTACCTTTTCGTTGACGATGCCGATATCGAAACTGCTGCCATTGGCCGGAAAAGCCAGGATGGGCGTTTGAATCCCGTTGATACTTTTGGCCATTTCGGGCACTTTATCGCGCGAGTACTGGAAAAGTGTCATCACATCCACCCGTTTGTCAGGCGCAAGTGCCAGACCGCTCATCCCTTCCAGCAGGCTGTAGGTGAGCAGACCCTGGCCAAACTGGCTGGCTTCGTAACTCACCTTATTGGCGGCGCTGCCTGTGAGTATAAACATGCCGGTGCGGTCTTTCATACGGTCGAGTGCGCGCACCTGCGAAGGATTCAGTTCTTTCTGGCCGATGGCAGCGAGGCTTTCCACAATTTTGCCCGAATTGCAGGCATCCAGAATGAGTACCTGTTTCAGGGCGGGTATTTTTTTGATCCATTCCGTCAATTCCTCCGAAGAAATGGTAAAATTGGAACGCACTTCGGGGTCGCTCAGGTCTTCGGAAGCGATGTCTTTGCTGAGGTAATAAAACTGTGCCTTTTCCGCCTCGCCGTAGGTGACACCATGGCCAGAGAAATACAACAGCAGCACATCCGTGTTTCGGGCTTCTGTTGCCAGTGTTTCAAATGCCCGGCGAATGTTGGTTTTGGATGAAATCTGATTGTTGGCAGGTGTTGCATTTTCGCCGAAAATGCCCGTTGAAAACAGTTGCACCTGCACGCCATCGCCAAACAGTTCTTTTCCGGCCGCCGTAATAGCCACCGCAATGGACGCTGCATCCTGATCGGCGTATTTCAGGTCCAGTTTATCGCCACTGTAATCGGCCGTGCCTACCACCAGGGCAAACAGGCGCGGCTTGGCGTCGCCCAGCGTAGGCGCATCGCCCGCATCGCCCTGGCCTTTTGCGCGCACATAGGTGTAAGGCAACTTGTATGCCTGACTTTTCAGCCAGCCCTCGGCGTTGTAGGCCCGCAGGGCGATGGTATTGAGCGTATCAGTTCGGTAGTATTTTTCCCAGGTTTTGAGGTGGATGCTCAGGTTCGTCTGGCGCTGCGGATTGATGTCTTCCTCCACTTCCTTGCCGTTGACGAACAGGCTGAGTTTGCCGACGCCGCCGTTTTGGGCTTGCAGGTGGATAATGAGTTTGTTGTCCGCCACTTCCGCCTTGATTTTTGGATACAGCGCCAGGTTTTTGAACTGTTCTACATTGCGCAATTCCCCGCTTGCCAGGCCCATTACTTTTGACAACAGCCCGGGTTCGTAGTAGCGCTCTTTCAATTGTTCCAGTTCAATCACCTCATCGCCGATGATAAAATACATGAGTTCCATGGCGCCGGGCGAAGCGTCGAACAGGCCGGAAGGCGTAGTCACTGCCCAGTCCTGCTCGTTGAGGTGGATGATTCGGGCGATTTCCACTTTTTTCTCTATGTCCCAGATACGCAAGGTGTTGTCATAGGAAGCGGAAATCAGGCGTCGGCAGTCGGGCGAAAAATCAAGGAAATCTACATAATTATCGTGCCCTTCAAACAGGTGTATGAGCCGGGGCACTTCACCCGAATCACAGCGCCAGAGTCCTATTTTACTATTGGAAACCGTGGCAGCAAACCACTTTTTGTCGGGGCTGCAAGCAATGCCTCTGCCGTAGGAGGAGACCGAGATGGAATCGGAAGAGATCAATTTTTTGGTTGCAATGTTCCAGAAGTCGATTTTTCCATTGTTACTGGTTGCCAGTCTATGGTTGTCCAGAAACACCACGGATTCATATCTATTCATGAAATCCTGCGCAAGAGAATCCCATTTTTGTGTTTCAAAGTTCCACAGAATCAAGGATTCTGATGCAGCAACGGCGAGGTACTTGTTGTCAGGGCTATAAGCGGCATCATGTGCAATAAAACTGCCGTACATGGAATCCACCCTGCTTTCACTGGCAACCTTCCAGATAGCAAGGAAGGGCGGCCCGTCGTAGGAGCCCCAGGTATTACCTCTGGCGTAGTACTGACCATCGGGCGAGATGGCCAACACATTTCGATACCATTGAAGTGGATATATACCATAGACTGTGGAGAGTTCCCTGATTTGTTGGCCAGTTGCTGCGTCGCGAACAGCGCCGTAGTAGTTATCAGTTACGGAAATGATTTTCTGTCCATCAGGCGTTATTCTGGTGTTGCTGATTCTCCCTTGCATGCCCAGGATGCGTTTGGCAAGCACACTTTGCGAGAGGTTCCACAGGAGCAGGTTGTTGTCGCTGCTGACCACTATTCCTTCTCCCTGTTGCGTAAAAGAGGCACATTGTACGGGCAGGGCATAGCCTTTCAGAGCAAATTTTAATTTGCCCGTTTCTACATCATATATTTCAGGTGCGCCTCCGACCGCATTCAGGAGTAATCCTTTGCTGTCAGGTGTAAAATAACCGCCCTGTGCTTCCATGATCATGGGCCCGTCAGAAGGCGGCGGTGTGGCCCGAAAAGTGCGAACGGGGGCGCCATCCAAATGGTCTGATGAGTACAGATATCCATCTCCGCGCCGGAAAATGCAGGTCCATTTCCCGTCAGGTGAAAAGCGGATAGAATAACCGTCCAGTTTTTTGATTGGAATGGCATCTTTTACGCTCCATAAGGTGATGCCATTATCGCCCCAATCGGTGACGGTAGCCAGCACTTTTCCGTCTGCTGAAAATTCCAGGTCGCTCGGTATTTTCCCGCTTGCTTCAAACAATCGAACTAATTTGCCAGATTTTATATCCCATATTACGGCGGTTTGGTCCTGGGAAATAGTTGCAATCTGTTTGCTGTCATGTGAAAACCGGGCAGACACAACAGCGCCGGTATGGCCTGTGAAGCGTTGCAGAATACTTCCTTTGACTGCGTCCCAAACCAAAGCGGTAGAATCGAGGGAGGTTGTTAAAATCATACGGCCATCGGGTGACCAGCATGCATGTTGTACGCCCTGCGTATGCCCTTCCAGGGTGGCTATTTCTTTGCCGGTTTCGGCATCCAGTATCCAGATTTTGTTTTCCAGGTAGTTGCCTCGGGCCAGAATGCGGCTGTTATCGGGCGACAGTTCAAGGTTCTGGTATTTCAAATCCGGTGTATGAATGGTGCGGATTTCTTTGCCTTCCTCATTCCAGAATTTGATGAGGTTGTCGCTGCCCAGTGTCAGGAAATATTTCCCGTCGGCCGATGCCATAAACGATTGAATGGAACCAGAGTGACCCGTAGGTACCACCAGCAAGGGTGTTTGCGCAGAAAGCCCGGCGGCTGTGGCAAGGAGCAGCAGGAGCAGCATGTTTGTTTTCTTCATGGCAGGATTGGTTGGACAAAACTGCTGAAAAAACGGGGAATCTTGTGCGTATGGAGAAAAATATTTTGAAATACTACTTTTCAAAAAACTGTATCAGATGGCCATCAGGATCAGCTATCAGGAAAGTCTTTCTTTTGTCAATAGGGTCTGTAACTATTCTTCCTACAAACTGAACCTTCTTTTCGGCCAGTTCGTCATGTGTTTTGGAAATATCCGTCACATAAAACCCGAATTTGAAGAAACCAAGCGCCTGTGCACCTGGCGGAAATTTGCCCAGCAATGTGTCAACAGAAATACCCGTTTCAAATTCAAGCAGTTCGATCATTGTTTCTGAATTGTGCAGAACGGCTTGTTTGACACCCCTTTCTAAGTTGTCAGTGCGGTTGCGGACTTGAAGATGAAGAACGTTGGAATACCATTGAATGGAAGTGTCGATATCCGCAACAGTAATGGCGGTAAATGCTGGTTGCAGGGTAATGGATTGAGATTTTGCAGCATAAACAAAAGAGAATGTCAAAAATAAGGCAGGCAGTATTTGTTGCATGATACAAGTGTAGGTTGTGTTCGTGTTGTTTATTTGTAGCCAAATTTACACTATTTATGAATCGCGTCCTTCTTCTACCATTGCTCTTTCTGTGCTCACAGCATTTGTCGGCCCAACACCACCACACCCACGACTGGGTAGTTCGCTTCCCTGATGTGCCGGGTTATCATGTGTTGGCTTGCGATTTCCACCAGCATACCGTGTTTTCCGATGGCTCCGTTTGGCCGGATATTCGGGTGCAGGAGGCGTTGCGGGATAGCCTGGATGCCATTTCCCTGACCGAACACCTGGAATACCAGCCGCACCAGTCGGATATTCCGCACCCCGACCGAAACCGGGCATTTCAGATAGCACAGGAGGAAGCCAAAGGCAGCAACCTGATCGTGGTGAATGGCTCGGAGATTACCCGCGATATGCCACCCGGCCACACCAACGCCATTTTCCTGACGGATGCCAACAAACTGCTGCATGACAACCCGATGGAATCGTTTCGCGAAGCCAAACGCCAGGGCGCTTTCATTTTCTGGAACCATCCCAACTGGACAGCCCAGCGCCCCGACGGCGTGGCAACACTTACCGACATGCACCGTAAAATGATTGCGGAAGGGCTCCTGCACGGCATCGAAGTGGTGAACGACGTCAATTTCTCCGACGAAGCGTTTCAGATTGCCCTCGACAACAACCTGACCCTCATGGGCACGTCTGATATTCACGGGCTCATCGACTGGAATTACCAAGTGCATGAGGGGGGGCACCGACCCGTTACGCTCATATTGGCCCGGGAACGTTCGGCAGAGGGTATTCGGGAGGCTTTGTTAGCACACCGCACCGTGGTGTATATCAACAATACACTGGCTGGCCGGGCCGAACACCTCTTGCCCCTGCTGAATGCCTGTATTCAGGTAAAAAGCGCTGAATATGAGGAAAATACGAGCGTGTTGAAAGTGACTTTGCGCAACCTCGGCGATTCGGACCTGTTGCTTCTAAATCAAAGCGACTATACTTTTCACCACGATAGCGGCATCGTCGATCTGCATGGAAACAGCGAATCAGTAATACAGGTAAAAACCCGCGAACGCCTGAAATCGGTGGAATTGCCTTTCGATGTTTTGAATGCATTTACAGCGCCGGGTAAGGCGGCTTCTGTTCGCTTGCGTGTCGATCTGCGTTAATCCTGTTTTGAAACCAGCACTTTTCCGGCAAATACCTGTTCGTTCGTGAAAATCCGGGCGGCCACGATTTTTCCATCGCCTTGAAGCGCCACGCCATTGAATTCGTGGTTGCTATCCTGAAAAATTTCGAGTGTTGCCAGCCCGTCTGTTCCGAAGGACGTGTCTGCTGAACCGTCGCTCAGGTAGCGCCATACAGCAAATTTTTTGGGAAACAGGAAGTCGCCCGTACCGCCCACAGCCACGATCTTTCCGTCGGGTTGTATCACCAGATCGTTACATACGTCATAGGGCGTATTGTCGTACAGCACGAAGCCGTTTTCACCAAAATTGGTATCCAGTTCGCCATTGGGTGTGTATCGCAAGATAGCCAGGTCGAACGACAGGGTAACAGGCTGCGTCGTAAAACCACCCACCACGATGCTGCCATCCGTGTCGATGTCAATCCCGAACGCATCGTCAATACCGCCGTAAATTGCAGTAGTTACCTTGCCTTCCGTGCCAAAACCCGCATCGGGTGTGCCCTGTTCGTCCACTTTTACCACCAGAATATCAAAATCGGTAGCGCCGGTAAATGTGTTCATATAGTGCCCCGAGGCCACGATTTTCCCATCGGGCAGCACGCGGCAGGAATTCATTTCGTTGTCGATGGCGACAGCAGGGAAGCGCGTCACTCCGTCGGTTCCAAAACTGGTATCCACTTCTCCATCGGCAGTAAAACGCATGATAGCAGGCGTATTGAAAATATCGAACCCGGAGATGTCTGACACCGTGCCGCTCACAACAATTTTTCCATCTGCCTGCACGTCCATTCCTTGCAGGAAATCATCGAAATTGGTAAAGGAGTGAATGACTGTGCCGCCATTTCCAAAGTCGGTATCCAGGGTGCCGTTAGCCTTCAGGCGCAGCAATAAAACGTCGGCATAGCCGGTATTCAGGCTAATGGAAATGCCGCCGATGAGCAGTTCTCCTGTTGGCATTTCATGTATTTCATATCCATAACTTTCAGCAGGAGATGTGTAGGTAAAAACACCACCTGTACCAAAGGATGCATCGGGCGTACCATCGGGGTTGAGTCGCACTACAATCAATTCGCCCTGAAAAGCGCTGCTTAGCGCCACGCCGGTGACCACAATCTTGTTGTCAGACTGTATCAAGACGGCATTCAGGTTGTCGTTGAAACCAAAATCCTTGACCCAATAGCCGGCGCTATTAAACGAAAGATCAGGTGCGCCTTCACCCTGGGCATGTAACAGTTTGGAAGAAAATCCGATCAAGTGCAGTGCAAAGAGAAAAATGCGGGTCATAGTAGTGTTTTAGTAACAGGATAATTTCAAGGCCAAAAGTAAGAAAACACTTCGTTGGAAGAAATTGGCTTTATAGTCGGCAAAACTTTGTTATCCTCTACCATAAATCAGTATCCCGTATGCAGGCAAATTAACTTCGGCCACAATACCTTGCTCTGTCGCTACTGCCATGGCGTGGGTGGCAGTACTTTCATCGTTGTAGTTGGAGTATCCCTCCCAGCCGCTGTTGAACAACAAATTCCAGTCGCCTTCCGAGGGAAAATTCAATGAATACGCTTCATAATCTACATTTTTGTAATTCATGATTACCACAAGCGAGTCGGAATCCGTGCCGCCAGCAGCATCGTAGCGGTGAAAAGCGATGACCTTGTCGTCATTATCGAGAAACAGGGTTTCAGAAGACTGACAGCGCAAACCTGAACTTTTGTTGTGGAAATTGCGGCGCAAGCGAACCAAATCGCGCACACTCAGCGCAAATTTGTGGTTGTCTTTTGCTTTGTGCCAGTCGAGCGGATCGGTATCCTGAAACCAGCGGTCTTCCAGAATGGCCTGCCCCTGAAACAGCATTGGAATACCCGGGGCTGTCAGCACGGTCGCTAATCCCAGCAAAGCACGTTTTTCTGCATAGTAGTTGTTGCCATCCTGGCCTGGTGCAATATCTTCTACGATGCGCGCCTTGCCATTGGCTACCTCATCGTGTGATTCCGTATATACAATTCTGTTGAAAGCATTATTGCCATAGCGGAAATGAAATGCTTGTTCAAGTGCAAGCATATCCCGTTGTTCGTCTGCTGCTGCTTTCAGAATACCCTGCATCGGGTGTACGAATTGCGCGTCCCATTGTGCGGAATAGCCGAAGCCGCCTTCCTCCACACTTTCAGTAATTTGCGACATAGAATGCATGTCTTCTGCAATGGTAATCTTGTGCGGGAAATGATGGTGTATCGCTTCGTTGATTTCACGGATAAGCGTATAACCCGCTTCCAGGTTGTTATCTGGATTGCCATCGGCATGTACATTTCGGATATATGGCACCATGTCCATGCGCAAGCCGTCGCAACGATATTCTGAAAGCCACATCAATGCATTTTCCATCAAGTAGCGACGCACTTCGGGGCGGCCATAATCGGGGCGGGTGTCACCCCAGGGCGTTTCGGAGCGCCAGTCGTTGTAAAAGTAAATGCCGCCTTTGTCATTTTCACTCCAGCCGTCAAATTGCCAAAGGTCCAGATCGGAGGGACCAAAGTGATTGTACACCACATCCAGAATCACGGATATGCCGCGTGCATGGCAGGCTTTTACAAAGGTTTTAAAAGCATCAGGGCCTCCATAAGCCGTTTCGATGGCAAATGGGTTGGCAGGATTGTAACCCCATGACAAATCACCTGCAAACTCAAAAGGTGGCATTATTTCAACCGCATTGATACCCAGCCATTCCAACCAGTCGAGTCGCTCAATGGCCGTCAGGAAAGTACCCGGGGTATTTTCGTCCTTCCTGTTAAAGGTTCCAATGTGCATTTCATAGATAATCAACTCGTTATGAGGGGACATTACAAAAGTATCATCTTCGCCCCAGTCGAAAGAGTGCGGGTCATATACCAAACTGTTTCCAACAGAATTGGTTACGGCGCGTGCATAAGGGTCGTTGCGATGCAGGTGTTGTTCGCCGTTTACAATCACGTATTTATATTCGTCTCCGGCCTTGGCTTCTTCTACATGAATAGCCCAATAGCCGCCTTCCTCGGGCAGCATGGAAGTTTCATAAGGTTTCCATTTGTTGAAATCGCCTGTCAGAAATACACTTTGTGCATTTGGAGCCCATACGCGAAAGGTTACGCCTTGCGGGGTCACGGTAGCGCCCATTGCGTGGGGCTGGACATGGGCAGTGTCCAACGCTTTCCGGTTTTTCTTTTTCATACATTTTCAGGTCAAAAACATGGTTAATGCCGACCACTGAAAATACTTGTGCCGGGCGCTGGAAGTGCCTGTTTGCACAAATTGGGGAAGATTTTGGACATGTAGCCATTCCAAAAACGAAACATTGTGGGCTATAAATGAAGCCTTTTTTAACGCTTACTGGTACATTTTCATGTTTTTGATGGCATTTTGATTGCCCTGCTCTGCTGCCTTTTGAAACCAGTATTTGGCGCGGATGTAATCCATTTTCACGCCCAGGCCGTTGTGGTAGAGCACGCCCAGGTTGTTTTGAGAAAATGCATCACCCTGTTCGGCTGCTTTTTCATACCAGTACAGCGCTTTTTTATAGTCTTTCTTTACGCCATGTCCGGTGTCGTACATAAAACCCAGGTTGCTTTGCGCTTCCATATAGTCCAGCGCAGCGGCCTTTTCGTACCAGTACAATGCTTTGTGAAAGTCTTTGGTTATGCCCTGCCCGCTTTCGTACAATACACCCAGTTTGCACTGGGAAAAAGCATCATCCTGCGCAGCGGCTTTTTCGTACCAGTACAGCGCTTTGGAGTAGTCTTTTAGATAGTAATTGTACAGGGAACCGAGTTTTCCTTGCCAAAATGCGTCACCGCTTTCTGCCGCGGCTTTCACAGCGTCGAATGCCTTTTTGGCGTGCTCAGCGGCCTTGAGGTCGTCTTTGGATGACGACAGATGGCTGTAATAACTCCACAAGCCGTAGTGGCATTTCAGATCGCCCTTTTCTACACCTTCTTCGCAGTAAAATTTGAATTTCTCGTAATCCTTCACGCTGCCGTTCATGTAACAGCGCGCCAGTGGATAGTAGGCATCCACGACGCCTCCCTGGTTAATGGCGGCTTTCAGGGAAATTTTGGCTTCTTCAAACAGCCCTTTGTTGTACAGTTTCATTCCTTCCTGAAAGGAAAGAATGGCCAGGTTCTTTTTTTCATCATCCAGCCCTTCTGCGGTGACAACGGCTGTTGCTGTTTGGGGGCTTTTCGACATCTTGTCGTATGCAAAAGGTATCAGCCCGATTGAGGCGGTAATGAGCGGGATGAAAATGTTACCGATGCTGAACTTGATTTTGGAATCTTCCATTTATGCGCTCCTTCGATTATAGATGTGACTGATTACAATGATCCGGAAGGGGATTTCGCGCGGTATAACGAATAACCCAATGCCGGATTGTATCGTAAAATCGAAGTTAACTATAGGAAGTATTACAGGTTTATTATTTCACATTTCATTTTTCCGGGTCAAAATGATTGGTTTGCCATCTGTTACCACGATCGTATGTTCATGCTGTGCCATGAAGCCACCTTTGTTGCCTACCATGGTCCAGCCGTCATTCATAGTGACTGTGTCCTGCCCTCCAAAAGTCGGTACCAAAAATAAGTAGAGAAAGTACAAGATTGTAACTTTCACACTTTAAACTTGGTACACATGAGAAAAAGTCGATTTAATGAGAGCCAGCGTCAGGCGATCGTGTCCTCACATTTGAAAGGCGGTAAGACAGTGGAGCAACTATGCGAAGAGCATCAGATCAGCCCGGCAACGTTTTACAAATGGAAAAACGAGTTGGACGATATGCAACACGAAGAGAAGCGCCGGCTTCGGGAGCTGGAGGCGGAAAACCTGCGCTTGAAAAAAATGTACGCTGAACTGCAACTAAAACATGAGGTAGTGTCTGAGGCGCTTCAGATCGCAAAAAAGTTTGCAGCCCACAACAAAAAGAAAGCATAGTGGGCGAAGTACAAGCCAGGTTTCCGGCCTTGAGCCTTCGGCGTCGATGTTCCTATTTGCGGCATCGGCGCAGCAGTGTGTACGAGCGCCGGGCGAGGAAGCCGGAAGAGGTTCGCCAGCGGCAGGATTTGGATGTGGTGGAACAAATGCGCAAAGTGCGTCGGGAATATCGCGCCTGGGGTTTCCGCTTGTTGTTTGCCTATTTGCGCGCCAAAGGTGTGCAAATCAGCAAACGGCGGGCATATAAATTATATCGTCTGGCAGGTCTGAGTCTGCACCGGAACCCGAAAAAACCACGGATCAAGCGCAAATATCTGGAACTCTTGCCCCCTGAACAGGTCAATGAAGGCTGGGCGATGGACTTTGTAAGCGAGTGGGTCATTGGAGAAAAACAGCAAAGCGTCCGGATCATCAACGTGGTGGACGAACGCTCTCGAAAGGATCTTTGGGTAGAGGCTGCCCATAGCATCACGGCCGCCAAATTGACCGAAGTACTGGACAACATCGTAGCCCTCAGGGGCAAGCCTTCCTATATTCGATGCGACAATGGCCCGGAATTTATCAGCCAACACCTCGCGCTTTGGGCAGAAGCAAACGGCATTGAATTGAGGTTTATCCAGCCCGGAAAACCAACACAGAACGGCATCATTGAGCGCCTCAACGGCACCTTGAGAACCGAGTGTCTGAACCTTCAATGGTTCAACTCCTTGGAGGAGGTAAACGACTATTTGGGCATCTGGTTTAAGTCCTATAACTTTGACAGACCGCATTCCGCACTGAACTACCTAACCCCTCATGCCTTTGAAAACCTAAACCAGAATCTCTACTTTAGAATGGTACCGGATTAAGGAGGGCAGGACAACTGCAAAACTGGAATGCGTAGAGATAAATGTTTCTATGGCGACCACTGAATTTTTCTTGAACCGCGCAAGATTGAATCGGTCTCTGAAGTTGGCAATTTCCGACGGCGCTTCGTGCAGACTTCTGCCAATTCCGTGTCCGGTCAGGTTTTTGATTACCCTGAAACCCCTTCTTTTTGCTTCGGTTTCAATAAAATGTCCAATATCGGAAATACGCACCCCGCTGTGTATATTGTCGATGGTCTTCTGCAAAATTTCCCTGGAGGCATTGACCAGTTTCTGATGGCCATTTTTGTCTCTGCCCAATATGAAAGAAGCCCCGTTGTCAGACCAAAACCCATTCAGTTCCGCAGAAACGTCGATGTTGATCAGGTCTCCTTCCTTCAATATCCTTGTTTTTGAAGGAATGCCGTGGCAAAATTCGTTGCCCACGCTGATACAGGTCCAACCCGGGAATTTGTAGGTTTTGAATGGCGCCGAGTTGGCTCCGAAGCCTTTTAGCATGCGCGCCCCGAAGTCGTCAAGTTCTTTGGTACTCATGCCTGGGCGGGCGTGGCTGCGCATTGCCCGGAGCGTGCAAGCGACTACATCGCTTACCTGTTGCATTCCATGGAGTTCTGATTCTTTTGTGATGGACATGGGTAGTTGAGTGAAAAGGTATTTGGACAGATCAGGTTAAGCGCATGTTAGTTTTTTTTCAGCCACCTGCAAAAAATCACGAACCTCTCAGTCTGCGTACTTCCCTGATTGCCAGAAAAGATACGATCAGAAATGGAAATGTCGACAGGAGTATTTTGAAGTTCATATCTATCAGCCCAATAAAGGTCATAAGTCCTAGAAGCAGCGTTAAACAGGCAATTCCAATATAAATCAAATATTTATTGGGGGTAGTCTGAAACACCGTTACTAAAAGCAATATCTGGCCCAATAAAGGGAGGAGTGTAAGTGGATGTACATCCGTTGTGATAATGGCCCGGAATTCATCAGCCAGGTCTTGAAAGCATGGGCAGATGAAAAAGGTATCGAAATTCGATTCATCCAACCCGGAAAACCAACGCAAAACGGCATCATTGAACGATTGAACGGAACAGTCAGAAAAGAGTGTTTGAACCTAAACTGGTTCTACAACCTGGACGAAGTGAACGAACTGCTGGGACAGTGGTACAAAACATATAACTTTGACAGACCTCATTCCAGCCTCCAGTACCAAACCCCGGCAACCTTTGAAAACTTAAATCAGAGTCTCTACTTTAAACTGGATACGGCAAACGGGGGGTAGGACACGATTGGGAGTGTTCCATTTTCGTTGGTATGGGGGGATAAAAATGCAAGAAGGAATAAAAACCTGCTAAAGTTAGGGGTAGTGTGTGGAGTATTGGAAATTCTGGCTGTTTTTTTTTATCCAGTTAGCAAAGAATACGCTACTGAATTGGGAACAATCAGAGGTTAACCAAGGCAATGTCCTATCCCTCGTTTATCGTATCCAGTTTATTATTCTTCTCCATATTGTGTTTGAAGCATTCCTTTTTTGATATATCTTTAAGTAGTTTTCATGTGATTTAATTTTATTCTTTTTTGCAAGTTTTTTTATTTTCATAGCGATACTATTATCCTTAATGAAAAAATTATCAAGAGAGGTATATGCTGACTTAAGAGATTCTTTTGCCTCAATATTTCTATCCAGTTTTATCAAAGTTAAATATTTGATATAGTTCAATTCAATATAAGAGATTTGATGAAACAGCGCTGCATTACATTTTTCAAGTAAAAGAATGTAGTCATCTTTATTTTTAGACCTGTTTAACAATAGAAAATAGTAATCTAGCGTGCCAGGTGCTAAATTAATTGCTTCTCCTAAATTTTTTATCTCTTCTGAATGAGCATTCCTATTTATAAGAGATTTAAATTTCTCAAAATAATACTCATGACACAATGGGTTTAAATCAATGCATTTATTTAAAAAAAAATCAACTTGATTTGTTAGATTTAACCGTTTTGCATTTAGATATTTAAGAAAAAAAAATCTACTGATGTTGGGGTTTGCACTAATTAATTCATCTAAAAGGTTGTCTATTCTGTGTGTATGATTATGCTGAAGTTTTAAATATGCAGTTGCGTAAATTGAGGATAATTTATCATATTCGCTTTTGTATTCTATGTTTTGGTGCTCTTCAAGAGTAAAAAACATTATTGGCTCTATTTGCTCCCTAATCTCTTTCTGTTTTTCTTTTAAAGTGTTAATTTTTTTTTCAATTTTCTTTAAATGATTTTGTTCATAAAGCCAAAGTTGTTCTTTGAAAAAATATTCTTCTTTTATTTTTTCTTTACCAATTTGGGAGATGTTCTCTATGGGCAATCCGTTTCCCAATGCTATAAATATTTTTTTTTCAGGGTAACTATTTTTTGTTGCTTTAGGGGTTTTAAATGGGCCAATTAAATCTCTGTTTTTTATGTTTTCATTAGTTGGTTTTAATGCCTTGTCTAAAAAAATAAAATTATTTTCTAAATAAGGTAATTTAAATCCTGAATTTTTGCAAAGAATATAAAGGTTTTTAATTTCTTTTGTGGTATTCTTGTTTTCTTTTTTTAGTTCACACAATTCCAAAAACAATTTTGATTTTAATTCAAATTCATACAGCCCAATCTCTTGAGCAATAGATAAGGAATTTTTGAAAAGGGTGATAGCATCTTCAACCTCATTCTTAAAAAAGTAGTAGACACCCCGGTAATAACAAGATTCAGTCTCGTAAGGAGGGAAATTTGCATGTTCTTTCCAAAGTGAACTATTTATTATATCAATACCCTTTTTTGTTAGTTTATCTAATGTTTCAATCTCAACTGCGCCTTTGAAAAGATAGTGTTCAATTAAGGTGTTTTGATTCAATATCTGCATGTATATTTGGTTGTTGAACAAAGAATCAACTGAAGATGTTATCTCTTCTACTACAAAATCTGATTCCTCAGATTTACCTGCGGCTGCTAAAATAATTGATAACTTTTGTTGTAACTCAAGAAGTGGGAAGTAGGTTTGTACCTTGAATTGCTCATAGCCCCCTGCTATTATTTGGAATCCCGTAAAATCTCTTTGATTTCTGAAAAAAAACTCTTTTCTGTAAATGTATATGGCTTTCTGGATGTATTTTTCTGCAAGCAATAAGTTGTTATTATGAAAATGCCCTTTAGACAATATACTAAGAAGATTGTAGTTTTCTTGGAAAATTTCAAAATTAGATTCAAATAAAAGAAACAATTCTTTTATTAACCCTAAATGCAAGTATGCATCAGACAACTGAAGCAACAAGGTCTTTAAAATTATTTTTTCTGTAACGTTGGCAACTAAATATTCTGTTAGTTCTACTAATGCCGGATAATTGAAATCTCTGTATCTTACTCTATCACCATAATCATGCAATACTAAATCACTCGCATGTCGATACTCTCCAACTTTCATAAAAAAATTAAATAATGCAATTGTGAATTCAGGTTTCGTTTTGGCATTATCTTCTTGACTTAAATCGTATGGGAAAGCACCGGATATTGTTCTGAAAAAAGAATCTTTAGAACTAAAATTAGCAAGACTTATCAATGGTTTTTTTAGTTCTTCTGAATTTATGCTGTCAAATAATGTATCACTATTTAAGGCCACTCTTTGAGTGATAGGATGAATGTGATAGTCGTTTTTTTCTCTGTTCCAATTTATTAAATTTCTTGATTCTAATTCTTGAATTGAATCTGTCAGGTTGAATCCATTAGGGTTGTAATGTTGAAAAAGAGTTTCAATTGTAATAAAATTTATAGGAGTTTTGAAGAGAGATAATATGAATAGTAACATTTTTTCATTGTTCTCTAATAATGTAAAGGCATAAGAATATATCCTATTTTCTATGAACTTAAAGTTATCTACTTCATCAATTTTATTATTTGTCGTCCATTTGTCAAAATCGCATGGGAATTGCTTGTCATTTCCAATTGTTCCTGCCAAAACTTGTATCAATAATGGATAAAAATCAATTTTTCGAAACAACTCCAGGATATTTTTACTCGATCCTTTGACTCCTAATTCTGTAAAAAAATCTAAACTGCTTGAGGGCTCCAAACCACTTAACTCTAAAAATTGTACATTTTCTGACCTTTGCCCAGTGACAGATTCAAACTCTGACAGGTATACTCTTGAAGTAATAATAATTTTTGAAGAATGTATCTGAGCCAACTGTGAAAAAAAAGATCTAAACCTAATATCTACTATGTTTCTTAAGGATTGCTCTTTAGTCGTCTTTACTTTGTGTTCTCTGGAATATTGTTGACTTTCATTGTACCTATCTATATAAGATGAAGTTAATACCTCACATCCATCTAAAACTAACAGATGAGGTTCATTATTTAGAAGTTGAAGTAAGAGTTTCTCATTTTCCCTGGGGTTTTGGGAAAGGAATTCAGTTTCATTGACATTTTTCAAATGTGACAATATGGTACTGGCAAAATCATTAAAGTTGTTTTTTTCTTGGTAGAATGTCCACCAGATTCTACTTCTAAATATTCTTTGTTGGAAAGGTGTTATTTTGTTCAGGTAATACCAACTTAATACACTTTTTCCCATTCCTCCGATTGCTACTATATTCAGGATAGGCCGACTTTTCTCAAGAAGCCATGCGTTTATATTTTGAATGTCATTTTCTCTTCCTACAAGATTTTTTGTTTCCAGTAACGAGTATGGTTTGTTATAAAATAATTTAACTTTATTATAATAACTTGTTGGGTCTTCAGAATAAGCTTGATACTCCCGTACAATTGTGAGTAGTTTTGTAGATATTTCATTAACTTGTGTATTATTAGAATGGAAACCTCCTTTCGATATATTAGACTCAAAGTATAAATGAATATACCATTTATATAGATTGCTAATTTCCTGACTAAAGTCATTCAGTTGGGTAAGGTTTTGGGCATACTCTAGGGCTAACTTAATTTCTCCCTTTCCTATAAGTTCTAATAAATAAAGTATGGGTTTGGATTTCATTTTATTTTATCGTTAGATGAGTTTAACGTCAATTCAATGTTCAAGCACTAATCAATCCAATTTGCTTTTTTGTATTGGATACAATTTAAGCACTCACTTCGTTCGGCCTTGCATTGGCTTTGCGAGAGGGCTTTGTACCGCATGGTTGTAGGATACATTATTATGTGCCCCAAATAGTCACCTGCTGCTTTACTTGCAAATATGCGAATTTGCAAGTATACTACCAATCTGGGAGATGAAAAGTTCTCTAACCAGATATATGAAGTGCGACCGATTAGAAGCCTGAGTACGGAGTCTACTGCAGTACGTTGTCGATGTAGCCGAAGCGAGTGGGACACACATGGCACGGCCGTGCAAGAGTGCTTTGTACTGGGAAAAGCCTGTGGGCTAGCGGGGGCAAAAGGGACGCAAAGCGTTTTAAACACCATTTTCTCTCTGGCTTTTGACCTTTTGCTTTCTCCCAAACGAAAGTTGGGCATTGTGGCCCTTATGAACTCGAAGGTTCATAAGAAAAAACTTCTGGGCGATATAAATTATTTCTTTTGATAGGTAGCAAGTCGATCATCCCCTTTTCTGATAAGCATGCCCCTCTAACCAGTTTTGCACTTCACCCTTGTATTTATTCAAAATTGCCATAAACTCGGCAGTGTCCTTATTCCCTTTGTTTCGTTCTTTAGGTGTTTCCAAAGTCTTCATAATAGCCAACATATTTGCCCGAAACGGCTCCCTGTTTTTGCCAAAATATTGATACATGACTCGAAGCACAGACTCTAATTTGACATCCTCAAATCCATTCGCCCCAACCCAGGGGGCAAGTGTAGTCCCTTGTATTTGAGTATTTACTTTGCTCAGGTTGAGGTTGATGGGTTCTATTAATCGTTCGGGGTGCTCTATCGGGTTTTTATATATGTAATCATACACTTTTGAAAAGATAAACTGATTGTTTTGCATTAAAATCCCGATCATTTCATCTTCCAGATTCGGTTGGTCTTTTATCCTGTTTAATACAACCGTTAGCAGCCTGTCATCTGTAATTTTGGTGGTTAGCCAAAATTGTTCCTCTACCGTTTTGGCTTTGTCTATTTCTATCATTGCCAGGTTGGTGTTGTATTCATCCGTATTGGCTGCAATCATTTTTCTAATCGGTGTGACTGCTACCATCGATACCAATCCAATGGCACTGCTTGACAACAACAACGTTTTATACAAATTTGGGGAAATGGCAATTCGCCCATCAGGATTTATCATGCTGAAATAAGATACAAACATGAATAAAGGCAGCCAGACGCCCCCATAATAGAACAGGTAAGCCAACAAACGCATGATGCCGGTCGATTTGTTGCCCATGCCAAGTTCCGCTTTTATTCCCATACAAATAGCAACCCCTCCAACCATTCCAAGCCAAAGTGCCCCAACTCCCAGATTGCGCCAAAGCGTAGAACTGGAAATCCAGTTAAAACCGCCATTAATTGTTATGATGATGGTTGAAATCAGGCTCAAAACGACATACGCCAGAAATACATAAAAAATAACAAGCATGCCCACATTTTGGTCGCCGGTACCTTTAGGCGTTTCTATGTGAAAAGGGATGAGTAGCAGGTAGGATATGAATGTGAGTGCCAGGAATAGATTGGACATGGGCGGGTTTGTTTTGTTGGATCGCTCAAAAAGAAGCGGGGATTTTGGAAAAGTACCAAACCCTGGCAACTTTTGAAAACTTACATCGGAGGCTTTACTTTAAACAGGATACGGTAAGCGAGGGGCAGGGAAATTCCCTCAAACCGTTCTAATCCGCTTTAAAAATTCTTCCCGTAGCGACTGACTGAGCGGCAGGTGTTTTGTGCCAATAATAACATTCCCGTCGGCAACTTCATCTACATGCGCCAGGTTGACGATATGAGACCGGTGGATTCGCTGAAACTGGGCAGGTGGCAGTTTGTCTTCCAGTGCCTTCATCGGCATCGTCAATAAATATTCCTTGTGTTGAGTGAAAATGCGGCAGTAATTGCGTTCGGCCTCGACATACAGGATATTATCAAAGACGATTTTCACCATCCGGTCCTTGAAGCGCACAAAAATGCGATCATCGAGCAAATAGGTGTTTTCTGTTTCGTTTTTTGGGTTAGAGAGTCCCTGGTTGGCCTCGGCTTCCATGTGGCTGATGGTCAATTCGATGGCCCGTTGCAGTTCCGTCTTTCGGAATGGTTTGGCCAGGAAAGCAAATGGTCTGGTAGCCTTGGCACGGTGGAAGGTAGCGTCATCGGAATTAGCCGTCAGGAAGATGATGGGGATATTGTGTTGTTGTTGCAGCAACTCCGCCAGGGCAATGCCGTCCATATCACCTTTTAGCCGTATGTCGAGCACAGCAATGTCGGGCAGATTTTTCTGCACATGCAGCAATGCTTCTTCCGCTCGGGGCAAAAGGGCCGTCACTTCGTAGCCTAATTCTGTGAGGAAGAGAGAGGTTTTGGCCCCGATGAGCATTTCATCTTCTACAATCAGGATTTTCAGGTTGCTGTCCATTTATGCAGATTTTTTCATTTTGAAATCAAAGTGCACAACAGTGCCTCCGTTGACCTCTTCCCTTAATTCGCCGCCGAGTTGCCGGGTGAGCAACGCCACCAATTTTCCGCCAAAACCTGTGCCCTGCACGGCCTCCGCAATTTTACCCACGCCATCGTCGGCAATCTGCAGGCTGAAAGCGTCGGCGTCTTTTTGCTCCAATTTGATTTCAATCCTTCCTTTTCGCCCATTGGGGAAAGCATATTTTAAGGCATTGGTAAGCAATTCATTTACAATGAGGCCGAGCGGTACAGCCGTGTCAATATCAAGTTCCAATTGGCTCATGGCGCACTCGATGGTCACCCGGTCGTCTGCGCCGAAGGAGTCGAGGATGCTGTCGCCCAGGTTGAGGAAATAGTCTCGCATCTCTACCGCAGCGAGGTTTTCGCCAAGGTAGAGTTTCTGGTGCACGATGCCAATGGACTGCACCCGGTTTTGCCCTTCCTGCATGGCAACCTTCACGTTTGGGTCGTCCACCTGCGCTGATTGTAGGGCCAGGAGGCTGGATACCACTTCGAGGTTGTTCTTCACGCGGTGGTGGATTTCTTTCAGCAGCAGTTCGTTCTCGGCGTTTTTTGCGGTCAGCAATTCATTGGCCTTTTTCCGCGCAGCCCCGTTTTTATAAAACGAAAAGGCCAAAAGCCCCAGGAGTGCAGCCATTCCAATGGAAAGCCACTGCACAGTGCGTTGCTGCCCAATTTGTACGGTTTGCGCAGCAATAGTGGTTTCTTTTTTCTCCGTCTCATATTGCATACGCAGGTCTGAAATTGCCGCGTCGCTTTGGATGGAAACGGTGCTGTCCCGCATTTTGAGGGCTTTTCTTTGGTATAAAAGGGCTGATTTATAGTCATGGAGTTGCTCGTAAATATTACTGGCATGCACATAGTTCTCTACCAAATTGGGCAGGTCGCCCCCCTTCTCCTGAAATTCGATGGTTTTCAATTGGTAGGGTAGGGCAGCGGCATAATTACCCATCAGCAGGTTTACCTCGCCTAAATTTGCCGTGGATGCGGTGGTTCCGCCAGCATAGTTAATCTTCGTGGAAATGTCAAGACAAGCGTTGTAATCCGCCAATGCCTCCTGGTACCTGCCCAGTCTTTTCAGGGCGTTGCCACGGGTGTTGTGGTGGTCGGCTAGAATAGACTGCCCCATGCCGAGTTGGCGTACCATCGAGATAGACTGGTTGCTGTACATCAGGGCCTGCTCGAAATCGCCTAACGCCATGCATGCATAGGCTGCACTTTGCAACACATTGACTTCTTCGTTTTTGAATCCGTTTTTTTTGCAAATGGCAATGCCCTGCCTGGCATAATCAAGTGCATCTTGGGCCTTTCCCTGACTGTACAATGCATCAGACACCCTGCCAAGGGCACTGGCGATTCCCTCCTGGTCGCCCAGCCCTTCCATGATGCGAAGGGCGTCCAGATTCGCTTTCATAGCGGGTTCGAGTTCGCCTTTGCTCTGGTAAACCCAGGCAATTTTGAACAGGGTAGTGGCCTTCCCCTTTTGATTGCCAGTGGCTTCGTAGCCCTTCATTGCCTTATCAAAAAACAGGCTGGCCGAATCCAGTTGACCGAGATTGGCGTGCATCCGGCCCTGCATTTCCTCGAACTTCGGCAACCACTCCTTGTCACCCGATTGCATGGCGAGTGCTACGCCGCGCCTGGCGTATCCGAGCGCCTTTGCAAAGTCTGCCCCGAAAGCCGTATTGGTCAACTGGCTCAGGATTTCGAGGCGCTGAGTGGAAGACTGCTCCGTAGCGAGGCGCTGCTCCAGGCTGTCCAGGGCGTTGCCTTGAGAGAAGACTAAGGCGAAAGGCGAAAGAAAGGACAGGGTAAGCATCAATTTTTTCATACAGGAAATGCCTGTTTGGTTATACGAAAAAAAGTTCGGTCAACAGAAATCCGCCTTTGGTCAACAAGCGCCTTGATTGGGATAATCGACCTGGTGGGAATAAATGGGCGCAAGGATATTTGTGAAAGAATCAAGCATTTGTGCAGGATAAAGGTAGTGAAGAACCAATATCCGAAGCGCTCACTGTAGCCAAATCGGGGAAGCCGAAAACCGTCCAGAGTAGGCATCAAATTTCTACTTTCAAAATGAAAACGAATAAAACTTGTATGTTTTTTGCCACACTCGTTGTCGCAATTTTCGTAACCGTGGCCTCTCATGCCCAAACACCCAGATCTACTTTCCTGGAAGCAACCTACATAAAGGTTACACCCGGCATGAACGAGAATTACCTGAATGCCAGCAAGATTTTTAAGAAACTGAATGATGGCCGGAAAGCGGCAAAAGCCCTCGAATTTTGGGGCTTGTTCAGAAGGGCGTACCCCCTCAAGGGCAATTTTGATTTTGATTATGCTATCCTTGAATTGTTTCCCAGCGGGAAGGAAATGCAAGACAGGAAAGATATGACGGCATGGGATGAACCTGTAAAGGGTTTAACGGCCAAAGAAATCTCCACTTCCATCGGAGCGTTGAATACCCTGAGAACTTTGGTTGGGCGGGATGTATTCGACCCCAGGTTCGGGGCAGGAAGTATAGAGAACGTGAAAGTGGGCGATTACGTTTTGAGGTCCAAAATCAAGGTTACCGACGCCAATATGGACGCTTATGAGAAAATACTTGAATCCCTCAAACCAGTGATGGAAGAGGCGGTGAAATCGGGCAAATTCAAAACCTGGAACGTACTGAAACGTGCGATTGCTACCAATGTTGATGGAGATTACGACTTTTTGGTGACCTTCTACTTTCCAAATTTGGACGAGGCGTTGCTTTTTTCGAGTGGGTTGACGGATGTTAAAGCGGAGTTTAAAAAAGTATTCCCGGGAGAAGACTATGCCGCTTTTCGCAGCAAACAGATTGCGCTGAGGGAAATAATCGGTCAGGAGTTGTGGGAACTGGTTGAGAAAACGGATTAGGAGGGGCTTGCAGGTCTTCATCTTTATTGGTGTTTAGTGGCTATGGAGATGAAGACCTTTTTTGTTGGGCTTGGGCGATGCGGTACGCCTACTCGCGCAAAGGCGGGTGGCGACTGTCATGCAGCCCTGTGATGGGGATGACCGTTACGGAAGAATGGCTCAAGCAACGCGGCTATCACTCCTTCAAAGACTACTACCCCCACGTTCGACCAAAGACGAATGCTCCATGAACCGCCGTGTACGAGGACCGTACGCACGGTGGTGTGAGAGGGCTGAGGTGGGTGAACTACTCACCTCTCCCTACTCGATTAGCGGCTTTTATCAAAATTCTTTAATATTTCCTGAATCGAGCCAATTTGGTATTTCAACATTTCGTGCTTTTGGGTGCCTTTGAAAAATTTGGCGTAATAATCTAACTGAATCGTAACATCCCTTAATAACTTCTCTTTGCCTATCAGTATATTTTTCATCGTAAACATTTTCATTGATTTTATGGGCAGGGTTTTGCCTTTCTTTTCTTACATTTTTAAACGGCTCAAATACCTCTTTTATTAAGTTTTGGTCTTGTACGCTATATTTTGAAGTTAGCCATTCTTCAAAAAGCCGCAACGTTCCTTTTGGCTTCCTTTCAACTAACCCTTCTTCAATCTTTTGAATTTCATACAATTCAATTTCACCATTAAAGAATTCTTTGTTTATATTGTCTGAAATCATTTTGTCTAAAAGCAATATGAATTCGTTGTAGTTTTTTAGAGTTGGTGTGAAGAAGAAGGTGAATTCCTTTGGCCGTTTTTCGTCATTGAATTCTTTTTGGAAAATCGGCTTCCCGAAACCTGCTATTGCAAGTTGATTCAAACAAGTAGATTCGCCAATAAACGCAGAAAAAATTGAAGATGAAAAAGTCCAACTTCCATTTACAGTATTGTCGTGGTATTCTTTTACCATTTTACAATCACCGCTTGCTTCTTTTGATTTCCAATAGACCTGGTGTTCCCACGTTAAATCCTTCAAATATCTTAAATAAACTACTGCCAATCTCTTGCCCGACTCATCAAAACCAAGTCCAAAAGTTTTTAAAAAAATCTGGTCTTCTTCCCTGACAATTGGGTTATTGCCTTCATCATCATATTTGCAACTAATACCGCCCGAATAATCGTCGAATTTAAAGTCAAATCTTGGGTCATTGATATATCTCTCCAAAACTTCAATCTCAAAGAAGATTGGTTTTAGTTGTGGTTCGCCCAGTGCTAATTGCCTCGTATATTCAGTCTTACTAAATTCTGATAGGTCTCTTTTTGAGTATAAATATGATTGGGAAGGAAATAAACAAATTGGATATTCAGTTCCTTCTGACATTATTACAATATCCCCAATTGTCGTTATTTTTCTTGCTTTTATTTTTTTGGCATCTTCCAGTATTTTTAATTGAATTTCTGTTGGGTAGTGCTGAAAAAATATGATATGCGGGTTAGTACTGGATTGGATTGAAACAGCCCCTTCTTCGACAAGCGATTTTATTATATCAATTGAAGGTTTATATTTTATCTTGAATTCTGTGGAAATCTGCCTCAACGGTATTCCATTGAAATCATAGGAATTCACAAAAAAATCGTATATTCTTTCTTTTATTTTATTTATCATTTTTTATTTTCATTGCCTGTAACGGTTACGCTTGCTTTCAGGTACGACGTTTAGGAGTACTTACCAGCAAGCGATTGTTCGCGGCGTTTTATCATTTATTCTATTTAAAGCGTTTATTCAGTTATAGATTATCATCTAAATATCTTTTAACCGCTTTTTGCACCTTGTCCTTCACTTGATTCCATGTTACTTTTTTCAGCGGATCAGGGTCTTTCTGTGGATCAGCATCGTTGAAATAGACCAATGAACGAAGCAAGTGAAAAATATCACGTGAACTGTACTTTGCCCTATAAAACTCAAGCATCTCATCGAGACTAAACACATCCAAAAGTTCGGCAATGTCCCAAAAGTCTTTTTTTACACCCCTGCGCGCAATGGCACTCAATTTCATGGCGGCAACATCTTCAAGGGATACAAAACGGATACCCTCAATTTGCTCCATTGGGTTCAAATAAGGATACGGAAGCAAAACCATGTCTATTTTGACCTCATTGATATATAGGAAGAGCATCGTCTCACTTTGCGAGGCTTGCAGGATGTTAGGAAATCGTGCCTCTAGGTGGTTATATGTAGCCTCGGTATTGAACGCCTCGTTCGTGAACAAGTCTATGTCAATACTTACTCGGTGTCCGAACCGCAAGGACAGGTTCGTACCACCGACCAAGCCAAACTGGCTCAACTCGGGCAAGGACATCAGTTCTTTCAATAAGCCCAGTGTGGCTCCTGTAACTGTCTGCGTGTGTAACATTCAAAATCAGATGGTTTCAAACCCAGGTAAAAGCACAAAAAGTTAAGCACGTCTTTTTTCAGATAGGGAGACTTAACAATCTCTTTGCTGATGATTTCTTTGCCATAATATCTGACTGTGGCCACAAAGTCGTCCCAAAGTCCATAGTTCATCACTTTGTCAATGATGAAAAGACGGTCTTTGTCGTAATCCAAAGATTCAAAATCGATGTCCCAAAAGACTCGTTTCGAAATATTAGGCTTGGATGCCTTTTTCATGTCTAAAATTTGCTTTTTGAAAGCAAAGTTAAATATTTTGAAGCAATTTGTGTAACTTTTATGGGCGAATGACTGATCCTAATCAAGCATATATTCCATGTTGTATGCTCACGTTATTCATTTTATCTTATTGCATTTTTCAAGTTCAGGTATTTGAGCAATTTCTTTTACTTTCTCATTTGATACTTTTATTATCCAATAGTAACCGTTTCCTATGATGTAAGTTTTATTCTGGCTTTTTAGGTAGTAGTCCGCAGAAAACCAATTTCTATTTATACAAACTTCTGCCTCCGGATCATTGGCCCATATACTTTTTCCAACTTCATTGGCAGTGACGTAGTCTTGTACATTAGATAAACTTGGTTTCCACGCAATCGCCACAATTGCACACGGTAAACCAATGTAAAAGAGAATATAAGCAAGTACAAGGAGGCAGCCTGTAAAATCGAAATTGTCGCTTTTCATTTTATTTTATTTATTTTATTTTGATATAGTTGCAGTGCTGACGTTTGGCTTGCTGCCGTGCCGCCGTGCGTTGGGTTTGAGGGCTGGCTGTTCGGCGGCATGGACAGTAAGCCGTTGCTCTGCTCAGTTTTTTTTTACCATTTCATTATTGGCTCATTTTTCCAAATAATCAATCTGAAATCTTCAAAATGGTTTCCATTCCCAATTGTATGACTGTCTCTGTGCCCTTTTCCAAGTCTTAATTTATGAATCATCCCTGTACAAGACGCAACCCACAAAATTTCCTTATTATCAGATATTGTGATTCCACCAATGGTAGAGCCCAAAAAGTGCCTCCATTTTAATTGCCCTTTCATATCAATGGCTTTTATGTAACCAAATGCGTCACCTAAAATATAGTAATCATCAATGGCGATACCACAATAAACTCGCATTCCGTCATCAACTACAGTATATAAATCACTTTCTGCGTACGCTTCAACCTTCAGTCCATTTAAACTAATTGTATCCACGCCAATTGTAATTCCATTATAGAAATGGCAAGAATTTGTAATTAGTTGCGAGTCATCGTCTGAGAACAAACAAAAATGAGGATAAGAAGATTGTGGTCCAATTTCAGCAATTAGAGTGCCGTTTAAATCAAGAACTCTATGGTCGGAATCTTGGTCTCCGACCACTATATATCTGTTATCATTCGATATTGCTCCGTTCTCCATGCTTATTAAAGAAGTCCATTCTTCATCTTCTAAATCTGGTACAGGATGAATCATTTTTTCATCCTCCCTTGACATTAAATAAATTCCTTCACTCGTTAAGGACAATACCTTCAAACCGTTATTGAATGGAATCAACTGATTAGTTCTTAACTCTTTATTTTCTTTTATTTCGAATTCAGAGATTAATTCTCCTTGCCACCCTTTTGTTGTGACTATTTTATTTCCAATTTGAATGGCAAAAACATTACCTCTTTTTGACTTGCCAATTGAATCAATTGCTCCATCAAGTTTAATTACTTCTTCTCCATTCAGAATAAATGCCTGCCTTTTTTGATAGGCTGTTCCTGATAAAAATATTATTTTTTCGTTTTCAATGAAATGAATCTGCTCTATAGATTGTCCTTTTTCTTCGAAGTATTTGATTAAAGGTGCATGAGATGGCGGAAAACTTTGTCTAAATTCATTGACTTTATTTTCAAAATTAGCCTCTCTTAAAAGTTCTATTACCCTGTCCGCTAAATGGTCTCTTTTATCTTCTGGTTCTTTCCCCTTCCAATTTTCCCAACCATATTTCTCACCAAATTCAACCATTGCGTTAACTTCTTTTGCATACTGTTCCCCTTTGGTATTCCATTCCGCTTGAATACCATTTATATCATCTTTCTTTTTGAATAGGTTAAATTTCATTTTTTTTATTGAGCAGAAACGATAGCACTGCCGTCAACCGCCGCCTGCGCGACGGCCTAAGCGCGAGGGCGGAACAGGCGGTGGTTGGCGGTAGTGCATAGTTCGGTGCAATTATTTATTTCGCGCGTGTTTTAAATTTTACAATGACTGTTAGGCTACCCTAAAATATAACGACTTTTTTAGGCAAGAAAGCCTCCCATGTTTTTGCAGAAACTGGTTGGCAGAAGTAAATACCTAGCTGAATTCCTTTGGTGTCTATTGTCCCAGAATTGCTGTTCACTTCTTGTTGTATCAATAGTTTTCCATATGCGTCATAGAGATACAAATGACCTTTAAACGGCTTTCCTTTAATTTCGTAGGTGAAAGAACCATCCAATACAGGATTGGGAAAGAGATCAAAAGTAGAAGCGACAGAGGGAGCGATTACCGAAGTAACAGAAGAACTTGCGACCTGGATGTCATCAATGAAGAAATTTTGTGTATAATCACCTGTATAGTTAAAACGGAATTGAACGTCTTCTCTATTTCTAATACTGTCTGGAATAATTAAACTGATAGTTTTCCACTCGCTAGTACTGGTAGGGTGAAAATTAAAATTAGAAGGGGCAGAATTCAGTGCAGTTTCTCGGAAACTTCCTAGAGGGCTAGAAAAAGAATAATTAGGATAACATTCTATTTCGGCATCAACAGATAGGCTTGCATTATAAGCGGAAGCGCGAGCAACCTTGAAATGCAGTATAGTGTCCGCAGAAGTTGTTTTGAATTTTCGAGTAATAAAAGTTGCTCTAAAATCTTCCACAAGAGTTTGTGGGTACATCAGAGAATGTGTGCTATTATACCCTGTCGTGTTACTTAGAGAAAAATTCTGTCCTCCCAACCTATTAAATACCGCCCCTACATCGGCAATGCTACCCGCATTTTCAAAGTTTTCAATACTTCCGTTAGAATAAAAAAGGGTGGGAACGGTTTGCACATTCAATGTCCTGATAAGAGTGTCTGCTCCATAGGCATTATTAGCAATCATGGTAACATTGTAATCGCCTGCTGCTGGATAACTAACTGTAATATTAAAGTCAGTTGAGTGACTGGGGGTTCCCCCAGGCAAATACCACTCTATTTGGCTTGGCATCGCCCTAAAACATCGTTCCATTAGCGTTAACGAAATATCAGGTTCGCATTTCAGTAAAAAATCACGATTAAAAGCAAAATCTGCCTTTGGAGGTGTCGGACAACTGAAATTAGTTCCACCTGCAAGCGCACCTGTTGCGTTCAAATTATTTATTTCCCAAATTTGATTTCGATATGAACTATTTAATGCTTCATTTACTCGGTCTTTCTGTCCTGATGTAAACATAGTGCAGCAAGATCCATAGTCCATAAAGTTGCAGAACATGTTACCATTAGGAGCGTTATTACAACTAATGAATGGGAAGTCTTCATTGCATTTATAGGAAGCGTCTGCCTGATTTGGAGTATCATTTACAAAATCGCTCCCAGAACAGTTACCGTTATCATCTCCCCAAATATGTCGCAGGTTTAACCAATGTCCTACCTCATGTGAAATAGTAGAAAAACTACCTTCAAATGAAGGGTTACTGGCTTGATCAATAATTAAAGTTGTAAAATAGCCGATAAATATTCCCTCCCAGTCATCGAAGAAATTATCAGTCGGATTAGGGAAAGACGCAATTCCTGCGAGCCCAGAGGGTAAGCCAGAGGCATTAGTGACAGCAGGCCTATTGATAGTTTTGCAAATATATATATTCAAATATTTTTCCGTTGGCCAATGAACCGGCGGGCTATCAAAAAGATAGAAATGAGTCTGATTCGTATAAATTCGATTAATACCATCCGTGCAATTGCCATCCGGGTCTATTGTCGCCAACTTGAAAACTACTTCCATGTCCGCAGCCTGGTTTTTGAACACCGTTGGTGAATTGGGCAGGTTTGGATTGGCTTTGTGGTAGTCTTGGTTGAGGCGTTCTAAAATGCCCAAAATGTCTTCTCGGGAGACATTCTCAACTCCGGACTGGTGTAAGATATGAAAAACGACTGGGATAATTTTTGGGGCATCAAACTCTGGTGTAAGCGGGGGCACTCCTGCGGGCGTTTCATTGACTTGGGGAGGTGTAATTACGCCGCAAGGCAAGTCTTCTTTCCAAATCTGCGCTTGAAGCGATGTGTAGTAAAAGATGAAGAAAACAATGTAAATTATTTTCATAATATCGAATTCATTTATAGTGTAATAGACTAGACTTGGAGTGCCTTTTTTGCACCGACGGTTGGCTTGCTGCCGTGCCGCCGTGCGTTGGGTTTGCGGGCTGGCTGTTCGGCGGCATGGACAGTAAGCCGTTGTTAGCATCATTTTATTTAAGGCTTTACTTTCCGAGCAACATCGTTCCAAGCAATTGCGATACCTATCAAGATTGAAATGGTTGTCGAAAAGATTAGTCCGTAAATTTCTTTGGTGGTTTTATCAGGATGTTCAATAAAAGATACGAAGAGAGGAGCAACGCTTTGTTGGATACCAACCAAAATACCTACGATAACTAATATGTAAAAAACAAACCTACCCAGAAGCAAATCTTTCGTACTCGCAGCAACATACAATGGGTAATACTCAATATACTTATCAAATCCTAACTCTTCTCTGGCATCCAAATCAAGATGTACCACTCCTTCTTCTGGATATGGTCTTAACTCACCGCCTTCTCTACGGTTCTTTGTTGAACCGGTAAACGCCCTTCTTTGTATATTTTTATTTTTGTAAGTTCCTGTCCTATTATCGTAAACGATTCCATTTATTTGGACATAATCACCTTTTTCAATTCCAAGTATTGCCATTAAACTTTCATCCATTACGACAATCCTCTTTTCACAATCTAAATAATCAACTTTTACCATTCTTAAAAGGAGGAATCTTGCTGGTATTAATTGATTAGGTTCAGAAGAGTTTGGGGCAGGAAAAATACTAATAAACCCGCCATAAAACTCAATTCCTGGTTCAAGCACGGGAAATCCCAATGCTCGTCTTATACTTTCATCAATACGACAAACTCCACCTTTGCTAATCAAAGTATCATCTGTCCGAACCTTTGCTACGCATGTTTTTTCTCCAAATCTAACGAAGGCAAATTTTTTTATTTTTAATTTCTTAATGTTGTCACTACTTAATTGAATAATAGGCATTTTAAAATCTTTCCCTCTATTTTTAGTTGGGAGTCCAAGAAAGTGACCTGTTTCTGCTCCATGTATGCTCGCATCCATTGATTTCAGAGAATTGACGTACTGACGTGGTAATTCTCTTATTTCTGCTCCCTCAATTAGTCTTTGAATATATTTTGGATGAGGCGGTTTTTCAGGTTTTCGATTGCTTTCAATAACTTGGTAGGTAATTGCCGTTTGCCTGTCAATCACATTGAATGGATTTTCCTTTTCTACAATTTCAATCGGCAGTTCATTTCGTGTATAATACTGATGTTCTGGCACAAATTCGGCTTCATCTAATAAATGTAATGCTCTTTCATCAATTTTGTATAGAAAACCATATACATAAAAGTTGGGTTCAAAAACAATATCACCAACTGGTCCACCCCAGTTTGGGGTTGATACTGTAAAAGCCAATCTATGGTCTTTGATTCGCCCAATACCTACTTCTTCAACTACACCTGCTTTCTCCTTTCCAATCAAACATCTCTCCCTTACTGTATTCGGGTGCATGTTATTTCCATATGCAAAATAGTATATCATTTATTCATTTTTGTTGTTTTGTTGATGCTAACGTTCGCTTTCCCGTCAACCGCCGCGTCAGCGAGCGGTTGACGGGAAAGCGAACGTTAGCGGCAATTATTGTGAAAAGGTACCAATATATTCAAATTATTCGGCTTTTTTTATTCGCTTAAATGATTTTGAAAGCCAGTCCATAAGAGTTTTTATATGCTTCATATCAGCATACAATTCATCTTTGGGTACAGTAATACCATATCGAAATGCTGTTCCGTTTGGGTCTGAGTAATCAAATGCTTCAATAACATTTTCAAACCATTCAGGGAGGACTGCTTTAAATCTAGTTCTTAATACTATTTTGAGTCTTTCCTTTAAATCAAGCAGATTATGATTGAATTGCTCTCCTACTATTGCTTTGATGTATAATTCTGTCGCATGGCGATAATTATAAAGTGCTGGCTGAAACAATTCCCTTTCTTCGTAATTTTCGTGCGCTATTTCTACAAGTTTGTCACCCGCAAGTTTAAATGATTCAGCAGTAGTAAAAATATCTCCTAATTCAAACTCACCACCAAAAACAACACCCCTCCAAGTTTCATCAATATCATCCGGCATAGCTCTAAATAAAGGCGTAATACTTATAATAAAATTGTGTATTGCCTCATCATCGAACTGACTATTGGCGTTAAGCCCGTATTTAATATTCTCAATGTCTGGATTTTCTTCCCAATAGGTAAAAACGTAGGCAAACACTCTCATATCATTAATGAGAAAATGTCGAACTTTCCCTTTGCCTGGATTAGCGTCTGGGCTCAAATAGTCTGAAAAGATTCTTGCCCATGTTTGTACGGTATCTCTATCTACACTTAACAACCGTGCAGTTTCAGATACTCCATATTTCATTGAATAATTAAACATCGTAGATTTTGTCGCGATGCGGCCGTTAGCAGCATTTATTTTCTTTCATAAATCTTATTTAATCGAGAGTTGATTGCTCCTTGATTTCGTCCAAATATAGAAGCGATTTCTGCAATTGATTTTCCTTCTTTTTCAAGACGAACCAACTCCTCATCATCTTCGAGTGACCACGGTTTATATGCGTTCCCATGGCTCTTTCTTTTCTCGGCAACAGAATATGCCTTTTCACATTCATCTGACTTTCTTTTCTCTCTTGTATTATATTTTGGTTTGAGTTTTTCGACCAGTCTTTCTTCAAGTTCCTTTCTACCTATCGGAACTTCTATCGCGGACACTTCAAAATTATCCTCGAAAAGCCTGTTTAGTTCTTCTTCAAATTGAGCCGGGAACTTTCGGCTTGGTGTTGCCATCTCGTATCCTTCCTGTCCAGCAAACCTCGAACCTCCTATTGTCCTTCTCAATGAATGGTTTCTGGTATCAAGCAAATCCCGCATCCTCTTTTTTATATTGCCTGTTTCACCGACATAACAGATAATCCCTTCCTCTTTTACAGCATAAACTCCAGCCGCTGATTGAAATTTTTCTGCCCAACTTAAGCTATACTCGACCAATTGCCAATCGCCATAAAGCAATTCATTTTCCAGTTTGCTTAAGTAATCCTCTATTCGTTGGTTCATTTCTACTGGTTTTTATGATTATTTATTTTTCTATTTGCCGCTAACGGGCGCATGGACGACGTGGCGGCGAACGTTGGCTTTGCGGGTTGGGCTTTCGCCGCCATGTGCGACCATGCTTTGTTCTGCGAATTTCATCATTTTATTGATTTTCAATTATTT
>JAIUPL010000018.1 GCA_020160935.1 Bacteroidota bacterium
ATATTTTTATTTTTTTGATTCTGACTAACGGCTCATAATTCGTTGATTATCAAATTTTTGAAAGATTTAATTTCCCGTTAGCCAAGGTTTTCTACGACCTTTTTATCGTGTTCTAATTTCGCAGAACGGTCTCGCATACACGCAGTTGCCAGCTTTTGCTGGCAATTGCCGTTGTATGCAATGTTACCTGCTGGCTTATTTCTATTTTTTATTTCTTACCCAAAATTTATCTTCCCACTCCTCCACAATCGGTTTAGAATGTTCCTGCTCGATACGTTTCAATTGTTCTGTGGTGGCAACGGCTTCCACTTCTTTGAACAAAACCCGTTCTTCAAATCGGATGTGGGCAACCAATTCCTCTTCAATCAATGAAATGTTTCTTTCAATCTTATCAGTAGCCATAAATAATCGCTTTAATCTTCGATGCTCCCTCAAAGCCCTTTTTATAAACGGATGCTCCTTGTCCAAAATGGGAAAGATATAGTTTTCTTCAAATTCAAAGTGGGCTTGAAGATGGTTTTCCCAAAACCAATCCGTATATTTTTTCATCCGTTCAGGAGCAATACCAAAACTAAACCCTTGGCGTATTTTCCAAGACAACAATAAGCCGTGGTGGTGTTCACGGCTTATTGGTTGGAGGACGATATGTCGTTTTATAGGTTTAGGCATAATTCATTGTTTTTTCAGCTTTTATTGCTCTCGGAAACAAAATATTGTTCTCCAAATGAATATGCAAATGTAAATCTTCTTCAAATTCTTTGAGCATTCCAAAAGCGACCTTATAAGTAGTACAGGCATCAGCAGGTGGCGTATAATTATCACTCAATTCTGCGATTTTTCTGAATCGTTCTCCTTCATTGTCGTGTTCGTGCATCATCATTTTTATTGGGTTTTGAACCGTACCAAAATGCGGACGTTCAAGTTGCGCCCCATTTGCCATTGTTCTGATGAACGGAAACAAAATGTTTTCTTCCTTTTGCATGTGTTGAAGCAACTCATGGGCAGATGCCGTAAATAATTGCTCAATTTCAATCAACTCCGGATGACGCTGACCATGCACCTTGGCGATTTTGTTCAAATAAGCTTTGAGTTCAGGGATTTTTTGCTCTACATATCGGTGGTGCTTTTCCTCTATATAGTCCGCAAGTAAATCGCTGTCCCATGAAGCAAAATCGGTTGTGGAATAATTTGACTTTTCTGTAAATTGATTCAATTCCTCAATCAGTTGTTCTGTATCAAGTTGGTTTTTATTGCACACTTCGTCAATGGTTCTGTTGCCCTTGCAACAAAAATCAATTTTGTGGTTCTTAAAGACTGTCGCTGTTCGGTAGTCTGCTGCGACCAATTCACCTACGATGCTTTTTGCTGTGATATTCATTTTAAAAAATTTTATGGTTTAAATAATTTTATTCCAAAAATGACGAGACAACCCACCTTTACAATTTCCAAAATGACATAGTAAAAATGCAAATTGGAAGGTGGAACGGTTTGTCCTTGAATGTGCATTTCGGCTCGGGCATCAAGGGTGGGCAATAGCCATACACTTTGAAGGAGAACAATCAAAAAAGGTATTAAAAAGAAAAAATGCCGCCACTCAAAATGCTTCAATTCCGAATACAACATACTCGCTATAATCGTAATGGAAAGCACCAATTCTACTTTATTTAAAGCACTAAATACGAGCCGTCCGATGCCCAAACCAAGCGGGAGGGTAATGCCAGGTGCTCGAAATTTCAACCAAGCTTCCATGAAACTGATGGCTCCGACAAAGCCTATCCATAAGAAAACGGCGGCTATCGCTATGGGATATTTTATGGTTAAATTCATTAGATAATTGGTTTCGTCTGACCATTGTTGAAATATTCAATTTTCATCAAAAACATCTCCGCCATTTTTTCTGCACGCCATTTGGCTTCATCTGCTTTTTTACCGATAAAATGCTCGTCCACCGTATCAACAAACAAGGCTTTCCAACGCTCAAAATGCTTTTGCTCAATCGGCATTTTAGCATGAGGAGCAAACGGACTTCCATAGTAGGTATGCTCACTCAGGAGTACCGTCTGCCAAAAGCGGTACATTTTTTCCAAATGTGTATCCCAATTGTCCTGAATAATCGAATTAAAAATATCACCCAATAAATCATCCCTCCGTACCTTTTCGTAAAAAGAATTGACCATTAATTGGATGTCTTCTATGTTTGAAATGTTCTTTTGCTTTTTCATGCTTATTATGGTGGACAAAAATGTCCGATTTAACGTCAAAAAATATTATTGTTTCAAAAAAGCCATTCCTTCGTGCAATCCGTCCGCCAGTTCCGCAATGGTGGTGGTCTGCAACATGGATTTCAAATCGTCCCGAATGGCTTTGAACTTAAAATGAATGGGACATGGTTTTCGCTCATTGCATTGTTTCAGACCCAAGCCGCAGCCATTATAAATCTTGTCTCCGTCTATTGCCTTCACAATTTGTTGGAGCGTGATTTTTGCCTGTTCCCCCTGTGGAATCTCATAGCCGCCCGTCGGTCCTTTTACAGACATGATAATTTGGTTATTGGCTAAGGATTGTAATATTTTCGCTGTGAAAGCAACAGGCGAATCAATAGCTTTCGCTACTTCTTTCAAGCTCACCCGTCTGCCCTGCTGCGACTGGTGGGAGATATGGATGATTGCCTTAATTCCGTACTCGCACGCCTTTGAAAACATATTTTTTTGTTTTTACAGGGCAAAGATAATGGTTTTTCAAATAAATCGGATAATTTTGTCTGATTTAAGAATTGGATTTACAGATACATGACAATAGCCGAACAAAAGAAGAAATTAAGAAAGCAGATGCTTGCCGAACGGGCAAAGCTGGAAAAGCCAATGAAGGACAAATACGACCATTGGATTTGTGAAGAAATCTGGACAATCATTGTGGAAAACAAACACCAAATTGTCCATTGCTATTTGCCGATGGGTGCTGAAATCAATATTTATCCCTTAATAGAACGAATGCTGGAAGCTGGCATCACTGTAGTTACGCCCAAAACACTTCCGAGGTGGCAATTGCAACACCTCGTTTTAAATTCCTTGGATGATTTGGAAAAAGGCGTTTTTGGCACTCGTCATCCTGCCAATTCTGAGGTATTTACTGGGGCGTATGATTTGATAATCGTGCCTGGTCTGGCTTTCGATTATCAGCATTATCGGTTAGGTTACGGTGGCGGTTATTATGATAATTTTTTAGTGCATCATCCGGACACATACAAACTGGGTATTTGCTATCCTTTTCAACGTATGGAGACAATCCCCTTGGAATCGCATGATGTAGAATTAGAGGAAATTCTGTGCAAAGATTAACCTATGCCATTTTTTCAAATTCAGCACAATCCAATCGGATATCTTGTTTTTTTAGATTGCTTTTCATCAGGTTGCAATAGTGGCGATTTATTTTATCACCGCTGTAATATTTGCATTTGAAACAAGTCCTTTGTATTTGG
The DNA here is from genome assembly GCA_020160935.1 of Bacteroidota bacterium. Classification (GTDB taxonomy): domain Bacteria; phylum Bacteroidota; class Bacteroidia; order Chitinophagales; family Saprospiraceae; genus M3007. Next base: position 3,479 of record JAIUPL010000018.1, read on the forward strand.
ATAATGCCCCGTTGGTTTAATTGAAATATTAATTTGGAAATGATATCAAATATATCTGCTAATGTGAGCTTGTCAAATGAGGATAATTCCTCGGAAACGGGCAAGGCATAATCAGATATTTGATTGACCAATGCTGTTCCAGTGGGCGTGATGATCAAATTATATCTTCGGTTGTCAGTGGGTGAAAAATCCTTTTCCAGTAATCCTTTTTTAAATAATGTTTTGACGGCATCACTAACGGTTGCTTTCGTAACGTTAAATTCTTTGGCTAAATAACTGACATTGCAAAGGTCGGTGCGGTGATTGAATACAAAAAGCAGTATTTGGATTTGGATTGGACTAATACCATGAGTTTTTGCCTGTTCCCATAACAAGGACTTCAATGCCTCTGAAAGCCTTTCAAGACCATTTACTATTTTCGTTTCTATCTTCAAATGTTACTATTTATCATTTATATAAAAAAATTAAGACTGCCACAAAGCTACAAAGTTAGCAATCCTAATTTTATAAACTAATTACATCCTTCCATTTCGATGATGAAGTAGCCCTTTTTGTCAATTTCCGCTTCCCATTCGGGTCTTAGGCGTTCAACATGACAAAGCCTGCATTGCTTTGATGTGATTGGCTGCCCTGCTTGTCCCTTTGTTTTGAGGTATTCCTTTCCATAATTATAAATAGTGGTGGTATCAGTTATCTCGATAGGGGCAATAATATCAAAGTGCATAATATTCCCGTCTTTTTTGGTCACATAAGTATCCCATACATTGACCTTTTTTTGGATGGTATTTTCCATTTTAGAATTTTTGTTGGATTGATAAAAAGCAGTACCTGCCATTGTTATGGCGAGTACTGAAACGATAATTTTTACTGTGCCCATTTTATTGAACTTGAAAAGTAATGGAGTTTAATACTTAGGACTCCTAACATTTTAGTTTAAAAAAATGGACTAAGCTTTTACATCAGCCATTGATGCCCCAAAATTGATATGAAGAACGTTGCCATTTGGAGTGACCAAAGCTGGAACAGATTTAACACCTGCTTTTTCAGCCTCTTCTATTCTGCCACCGTCTTCTCCGAAGTGAACTACTTCCACATTTTCGGCTCCAATTAAGTTGATGATGTCCTGTTCTGCACTTACACATACTGGACAACCTGCATGATAAAAAACTGATTTCTTCATTTTTAAAAAATTTAAAATTTGTTAAACAAAATTGCCGACGCAAATATAGGCAGGACTCCTAACTAAAACAAATGTTTTTTGTAAATTTATTTCTTCTGTCAAAATTTTTAGTGTTGAGAAGGATTTTTAGTATGCAGTTGTGTTCTTTTTTTTCTTGCTTGCAGGTAACGATTGGATGTACGAACGTGCCATCCGTTTAGGTGGCATAGAAGTACATCCATTGTTCGCTGATTTATTATTTATCTCGAATTGAGTATTGTCATGATTACCTTTACCTGCCGTGTATTTTATTATTGGCCTAGCAATGAAATAGACGAACTTGGGATAGGAATTCTCAGCCCTGCAAACCAATAACCTAGTCTTTCATTGAAATTGAACCCCCATCCGAATTGTAGATAGTCTTTGAAAATACTAGTAACTATACCTCCTGCAAATTCTGGTGTATCATCGTTGTTAAAATCATAGGAGGCTGCATGCAAGCCAATGCCAACATCAACGAAGTTGCGGTACGCAAGGTTATGGCTTTTGAACTTGTAAAGCACACTTACGAGAGGCCCGCCCTTAAAGTTACTATCTTTGGGTACTGGTTTGGCAAAGGCGTACACTACGCTCATTTGTAGGTGTCCTAGCGCGTTCATCATTGGAAAATCCCGGGTTTCCGTCTTGATGGGCACTTTGTCGCTGCCTTTCCATAGCATTGCTTTTAGTACGATCAAATCTCCTGGTTCTCGTTTGCCCGTAAACATCAAGTCAAGTGCGGTAGAATTGGGTATTTTGTCGAGACCAAGTTTACGCACCTTTGTACTTATTTCGAGTGCTTCGGCATTGATTTTCCGGCCGTAGACAGCCATTTGATAGGCATCACGGGATTGATCAACCAATTTTTCCGCAGATTTGGCCAAATTGTCGCCTATGGTTTCTATGCTTTCAGCCACTTTTTGGGCCGAGTCTCCGAGTTTTTTAAATTCGTCGAGTTTAATGATATTTTGTGCCAGCGCAGAAATCTGTGCTAAGGAGTCTTTCAAACCTCGAACTTCATTTTCAAACCCTCGCAGTACATCAGTTTTGGAATTTGCCGTTGACACACCTTCTTCGGCTGAATATTTGGTTTTAAGAGTTTTTAAATTTTGACTAAATGCATTCCATTTTCCAGCAAGTGTGTTAAGGCGTACTATAATTGTATCTTTTTGAGCCTTGGCAGTGGTTTCCAAATTTTTTAATAATGCCTGCGCATCTTTCACTTGCGCCGATGTCCCGTCTACATCAACCGCTTTTGATAAAAGGTCAAATAGGAAACCAGATAGTTTCTCGAAAGTATTGCTTTTGTCCATATTCTCGAAAAAATTGGTGAGCTCATCCAATTCTTTCAACTGCGCCTCACTGAGGTACAATTGGTTGCGTTCATACTCGTAATATTCCCCCGGTGGCAAATCATCGAACCCGTCGAGGTGAATTGGCTCAAAACCACGCTTCGTGACCGACCATGCGGCGAGTTGGAAATAGAAACCTTCTTTTTTTCGTAATTCTTGTAGGCCATCGTCGGCGTACTGCATCTCATCAGCTAATAGGCGCATTATGATTCGATAACGTTCGTTGCTGCCTTTGCCCTTCACAGATGGGAGTTCTTCCTCACGGCGTCTTTGAAAGCGTGAATTGTTGTCGAAAATCTTTATAATTGCATCGCCAGCGATTGCCCTTTCTTTAAGTGCTGTCTTCAACTCTGTTAAATCTTGTTCAGGGGATTGAAAGAGCTGTTCATAACGGTCGATAGTGATTTGTATAGTTTCAATGTACTTTTTGTAAAGTTGGAGCACATCTATAAGTGAATCGATTCGTTTACTTCCATCGGCAACAAGATTAGAGTTTGCTGTTGCGGTTATTGTCGATTTGTCGAGTTCGATGCTGATTTGGCTATTAAGATCAACTATTTGGCGAACTTTAGTCAGAGGGCGAACAACACCCGACTGATCTATTTCATTGATCTTTAAAAATTGAGCAAATAGGTGAGAAGCGGTAAGCAACATCACACCTATAACTATAGTTCTCTTCATGGTAATTTTTATTTATAATGCAGTGAATTAATTTTTGAGAAGATGATTGACTAATCAATTTCGGCTTTTCTGAATGCATCGTCGATACGTGAGTAAGTGGGTTGGGTGCCATTGCGAGGAATCATATCCCGTATAGTGTCGGTCATTGAAACAGCTATTGCCAAGGGTTTGTTCCAGTCGGTCACGAAGTTGGAAGGATCATCAAGAGCTTCAAGTACTTCAATTACATCTTCGCGTTTTGCAGCGTAGATCACCCATTGTGGCTCGGTAATGTCTCCCCCTGTCAAAGTATCGGCTCGTTGAACAGTTTCTTTCGCTAGTTTTGTTTCCCCCAACACAATGAAGAGAATCTTGTCTTTTTGAAGCCATTTACGGAGCTCATTGCGTGCCTCATTTGGATCGTCTTCGGGTAGAGTTACTACTTTTGTTGCCATATTAAGATTTTGGTTTTAGTTGAAAAATGAAATTTATCGTTTTTTACTGTTAAGATCATATTACAGCGAACGGTTGAATATACGAAAGTGCGACGCTTAGGAAGCATTTTCGTATATTCGTTGTTATCGCCTTTATTTTATTTACTTCATTGTTTTTCAGAGTTTTATAGTGCGCAGTGTCTACTCTCTTTTCTTAATCTCTCCAATTTTAGGAATGATGGTTATTAAAAATCGTTGGTTTGCTGGTGGTTCATCGGGTTGAGTTCGGGGTATTCCTTCCTCGCCGCTTCCTGCTACAACCAACTCACAATTTTTTAGTTTTTCAAGTCCGATTTGACTATATTCCCAAAGTTTTATCAGGGATTGCGCTCTGTCATAACTCAATTCATCGTTTCCTTCCCAATTGTCCTTTGATGCTTGCCCTTCCACAACAACGAGATATTTTATATTCTCGGCTTCGGGAAATTTCAAAATCAATTCTTTTATCGCTTTACCCGCCTCAATTAGTTCGGGTCTTTTATTCGGAGTAATTTGATCTATCATTGCGCTACCCGTTGGATAAAGGAACTGGATATTCAAAATATGCTTCTTATTCAGGCTGTCGTAAGCAAAATATCTCTTATCAATATTATTCACAGCCTTTTCAATTTCTTTTATTCGGTTAAGTTCTTCCTTTGCTGCCGCCAAATCTTTGATTATGCTGCTTTGCATACTGTAAACCAAGACGAACAAAACGAGCATGACAAAAAACAAACTCGTCATCAAGTCCGAGTAACTCAACCAAAAAAAGTCCTTTTTCTTCTCGTTAGTTTTTGCCATTGTCGGTTTCTTGGGTTGTTATGATTTCGAGTTTAGAAATTTTGAGCGTTAAGCCTTTGATTGCTTCAACTAATTCTCTGTTCAATTCATAGTTTGATTGCTGTGACTGCCTAAAATCTTGTCGCATTTCAAGCATTCCGACATTCAATGCCTTGAAATGTTCATTTTGTATAGCCGAATTTCTTACAAATATTGAGACACCATTTTGAATATCGTTCAAACCAGTAAAGAAGTTCTCGTTGTTTTTGATGAAGGTTTGAATGATGCTCGTACTTTCTTGGAAATATTTATTCAACTCTCCATAAACGCCTTTTATATCTGTGTTCAGTTCATCAACTTGCCCACGCCAAACCTCTCGATGGTCTTTGATAGTTGGAAAATGCAACTCCAACATATCCTTAAACTGCCGTTGTAATTCAATAGACGAATTTACATTTTTGGCGATTGCTTCAAGGTTGGAATTGAAAGATTTGAACGAATTGAGGGTGTCATTTAAGCCTCCGACTACCTTATTGGCTTCCGTAACATTTTGATTTAATGATACTTGGTAGTCCAAAAACATCTTCAATTGTTCCGATGAGTTTTTGAGGTTCACAAACGTTTCGGCTATCGTTGTCGAAGTTCTCGTAAGGCTCAATTTGTTGATTTCTTCTAAAACAAGTTGCTGTTTTGAAAGATTATCATTCAACAACTCGGCGGTATCGTGATATTCGCCAATGTTCTCTCCAAACTTCGTGATAAAGTTATTCAAGACGCTGCGGAAGGAAGTCAAACTGCCCGCCATGCCAATATTCAATACTGGCAAGAGTTCCCTTTGGATAAAATCGTAATAATGGTTTTTATCGGTATCATTTTGATAAACGGCTGGCTTGTAATTCAATGCCGTGTTCCAAACTGTCAAGCCCAAACCAAATAGACTTGCTACCATTGCAGCAATAACACCGTTTATCAATTGGCTAATACTCTTCGGGTCAATTACACCTGATGCGGTAGTAAAGTCAATGCCACTTAAACCAATGATAATTCCTAAAAATGTTCCTGCAAGACCAATATAAAGCGGCACATTTATCAAGTTGCTTATGCTGTTGTCAAGGCGTTGGATGTGTCTATCACAAATGTCCTGCAAAATATTGAAGTCTGCTGATGCACCTTTGTTTTTGCACAAGTAAGCATTTGTGGATAGAATTACCTCGTTAAATTCTTCATGCAGTTGCCTTGTGGCTTCGTCAATAACCAAAACCTCAACTTCTTCTTTTTCGGTTGCATCGTCTCCGATTATTGTTGGATTTCCTTTGCTAATTCCGCCAATAAAAGAAGCAAACTCGAAATTATCTTTTAATAATCCTCTCGGAACAAGGTATTTCACTACCTCGATTTCGTTAAAGTTCTTGGGGAAAAACGAACGTAAGTCACGCATCTTCCTTCTCACATCCCAAAATGTGTAGAGTTGCAGGACAACAATCAACACAATAAAGCCGATTTCCAAATATATCATCATATCGTTCTGGTTGTTTTGCGAATTATGGTTTAAAAAAGTTTGGGTTGATTAACAGTTGGTTTTTTAGATTTTGCTTTTTTCTCTTTTGGCTGCTTGGTTTTGGCTGTCCTTCCTTTTTTTACTGGGTCTGCTTTGGGTTTCTGATTTGACAAACTTTCAACGGTTGGGTAATTCCCTTCAACATAGGCTTTGACTAAAAAAGCATGGGAAAGGGGCTTTTTAGCATTGAGTACATCATCATTTGTTTCGTAGTCAAGTAGAACAATATCCTGCTCCTTGCTTGCATCTCTCAACCGCTCAATGATGTATTGAACTTTGTTTTCCAAAACCCACAAATACGCTGGCAAATAGATTTGTATCCTTGCTTGAATATAATCTAACAGTTCCGTGCCTCGAATACCTTTCCGATGCCCTAACGGTTTCCCGAATTTTCGGACAGTCCTCTTTATATTTTTCATCGTATCGTTCTTGAACATTTTAGGGTCAATATCCTCTTTTTCAAAAACTTTCAATCCTTGCCAAATTCCTTCAACGCACATGGCTGTTTGCCCTTCCGAAAACGGAATGGGGATTTCGCCATGCGGATAGAAAGGGCTTAATTTGACTAAACCTGTCGTTGCTTTGGACGTAACATCAACAATTTTTGCGTTGGGGTATTTCTCTTGCAACTTTACTTCCGACTTCTTTTTATTCTCAATGTATATCATTTCAAAACTGATTGATGTTAGTGATGTACTCAATTGGTATCCAAGTTTTGACCAGGACTTCGGCTTGGTAATAAGGTTTGTCTTGTTCTGATAAATGAAAATGAGTTCTTTGCCTTACAACTTCAAATTTAATTCTTTGTAAATCAGCCAAAGAATTTCCGCAATTATGACCATTTCGGGTTGCGTTCATGTTCGCAAATTTCGTATTTTGAAATTCACAAACTTCTGTATTTATTTTCAGAATTACTGGGTTCGGAATTCTTCCTTCATTTCGAGCAACATACATCATTGGGTGATTTTCTGTGAAGCAAACCCTGACAAAATCTTCTAATCCATAACGTCTGTCCAAATCTTTTGAAAGGATACCTCCTCCTTCATATGGAACCTCAATCCCTGCTATTCTCAAATGCTGCCATGAAAATAGCCCTCCGTGCAGTTTGATGCAATCAATGTTTGCTCTATCTGTGAAATGATACAACGTAGTTATTTCATTGGCTTGTAAAACTTGGGCATAGTCCTGCCAATTTGATTTTTTTGCAAGAAGCCGTTGTAATGCTTGTTTTTTCTCTTCCTCTTTTTTCTTTTGGGCTTCTTCTTGTTGCTTTCGTATAAGGTCGGCTTGTTCTTTCCGTAGCCTTTCTTCTTCACGTTTGGCTTCTTCTTCTAAACTTCTCCGCTCGGCTTCCTCTTGTTGTTTTTTTAGTTCTTCTGCTTGGCGTTTTGCTTCTTCCCGAATTTGTCTATCTCTGAATTTTGCTTTTAGTGCTTCTAACTTTTCTCGAAAACTCTTTTTTTGTTCAGGGTTTCGTAAACCTGAAATGCTTGTTGCTACTTTTGCTAATTGACTTTGTGCTTCTTGCAAATTGCCCTGATTGATTAGGTTTTCAATACGCCCAACCAATTCTTTTACTTGCTGTTTTTTAGTTTCTTCCTCTTTCCTCCGCTTTTCCTCTCTTATTCGGTATATCTTGACAAGTATCCTTTCCTGTAAAAACTTATCAAACTGCCCAAACCTGCTTTTGAGTTTGTCAATTGCAGAAGTTGAAAGCGTAAGATTTTGCTTGTTGTTATGCTTTTGCAAAATGCGCTCTAACTCCTCAATATCCTTATCAGTCGAATAATTTTGTGGAAAACGGATAGGCTCAATTTGGTTTTGCTTTATCTGAACCTCAATCAACTTTTTATTTAGGGCTGTAACCTCTTGCTCGATTTCTACGAGGTCAAAAACCCTTTCGCGAATTTTTTTCGGCGATGTAATATGCCCTTGCAATTCGATTGCCGCTTGGGTTTCAGCGAGTTCTAAAATCTCGGCTGTCGTGAGTGGTTCTTCTTGCCTTACTTTTTCCTCGATACTGGCTTCCACTTCCTCTTGGCTCGTTCCCTTCGTCTTTTCTATGCGGTCACGAACATCCTGTTCCTGTTTTTTCTTACGAAAACGGGAACGAACTTTATCAAAATATCCTCTAATCCAATCAAATATCTTCATTTCGGGATTACGTTTTTGCCATTTATAAAAAACGGCGGCTTTGCTGCCGTTGGTTTTTTGGACGGCTTCGCCGCCCCAAAAACCTATTATTTGTTTTATCTGATTTTTATATTTTTGTTTGTTCTGTTTTATTTTTTTAGTTGGCGATAACGTTACCACTGCCGACGTGCCGACGATTAGTAGGCATGATAGACAGTGGATTGTTGGGCGATTTTACAGGTTGTCAATATCTTCGTCAGAAAGTCCGGTTGCCTTTTTTATATCTGCGTTTGGAAGCCCCATTAGTTTAAGGTTTTGAGCAACCTCTATCTTGCCCTTTTTTATCAAGTCTTGGGCATCAGCCATTTTTGTATGTTGTTCGCTGGCAATATCTCGCAATTCTTTCAAGTACTTTTTATAGTCCTTTGCCTCTTTTTCATTCAGTTTCATCTCGTCCAATTTCTCTCCCGCCGCTTGCAAGCCCTTTGCTGAAAAGTCGTTTTTGATTTCGGCATTTTTAAAAAAATAAATCCATTCATCGAGTTTGTCTTTCACTCGATTGCCAAACTTACCGACTTTGATTACCCAATATTCTGGGAAAATTTCGTGTACATTATTCTTCTTGTATAGTTCAATTTGCTTGTCAGCGAGCGTCAAAATGTCGTTTTTGTGGATGCCTTTAAAGACGGTCGTTCCGTGATAAACGTAGTCCTTTCCCTGCCCCAAATCGAAATAGGCAATCGTCACGGAAATCACTTTCTTGACTTCGGCGTAAGGCTGACCCTCTTTGATATGTTCGGTGATGACTTTCGACGTGCCATACAACATCCGGTGAAAATAATCATACTCTTTGCTGTTTTGGACTTCGACGATGACCAACTCGCCGTCGGCGAACTCGACAAGCACATCCACTCGGTTGAACTTGTCGTCCTCCGTCTCCTTGTTGCTTTCGCTGTCAAGGACTTGTTTGATTTTCACTTCTTCGCCGAGCAACTCCGAGAGGAACCCTTCGAGGATGTCGAAGTTGGCTTTGTGGCGAAGCATTTTTTTCATCGCCCAGTCGAATCGGACTAATTTTTTTGCCATATTTATACTTTTGATCGCAAAATACACTTATTATTTCGGTTTGCTGAAATTCAGTTATTCGACAACTTTCGTAAACTCTATACCAAGCATCCAAACTTTTTGTTTCCCTTCAAATAATAAGTCATCTGAATACTTTTGGTCTGAAATGTCTTTTTTTAATACTTCAAGTAAGGATTCGCAACTTGCAACGCAAAATTTCATTATTTCTACATGTTTTGAATCGTTTTGTATCATTTTGTATGTACCCGTAGCAGTACCAAGGTCAATGTAGATTTTATCGGATTTAACCTTCCATTTCATAGGACTGGATGCGGTATGTTCGCAAATACAACCGGTACTTGAATCGTATTTTGAAGTGGCTTTCCAAACTCCTTTTCCGTTTGCAGCGAACACAACTGTTAACTTCGTGGTTCCATGCTCACCCGACCACCGCCCCAACAGAGAATTGGTTTGAGCCATTGCAACCATGTTAAAGAAAATTAAGAACAAAAATGTGATGACTTTTTTCATATTTTTTATTAGTTTTATTTCGCCCAACGGTTGCATCTGCGCATACCGCCGCCTGCGTTGGCTTTGTGCGTTGGGCTTTGGCGGCGGTTGGCGTAGATGTCTTGATAGCGGATTTTATACTGTGTTTGCAATGTTACTGGCTTAATAAGTTCATTTTGATGATGGTGGTTTTTCGTTTGGGTGAATTTGTTGGTTGCCATTGCTTTCACTTGCCTCATTATCCGAATCTAACAATGCATCAGTTGCAAAATAACTACCTAATCCCGTACCAGTGAGAATACCGCCCACAATACCTCTAAAAGCGTAATTTCTTGCAGGAATATCGCCCATCCAAGTGTTCAACGTTCTAGGCACTTCTAATAAATTCCAACCAGCATTGCGAAAACGTTGCGGTAGTAAACCATTTGTTCTCAATGACCACAAATGTTGGAGAGAGTTGCCATTTGCTTGTCCTCGCCAATATTGTTTTGAAATGGCATTATAAGTCCTTGAGTCACTAAAAATATTCCTCCAAGAATATGCAGTTCTGGGATTGCTAAATAATCTCCAATTATTCCCAAATGCTCTCCATGGACCATTAATCGAACGACTTATCATCTGACCTGCTCCATTAATCATTGGGCGTAATGCCGAACCAACGACAGGTACTGCGCCTCCTATGATAAAATCAGTTGCAATTGTGTTGCCACTTACAGGGTCAATGTACTCTGGAAATAAGTTATTAAAGCCATATCGTCCTATACCGCCACCTACAGCACTTGCAGTGCCATAAAGTCCAAAAGTTTGTGCTGCTGTTAATGTTACCGTAGTTCCTTCTGCTGCAAACACACCTACTCCACCTACCGCTAAAACGCCTTCTGCCGCAACAATTGAAACTCCGCCAATCGCAGCACCTCCAAATGTATTAACAAGCGGTCTCCACACTCCCGCTGCACCTTCATACTTTTCAGGATGCTGGTAAGCATCATATACACTATACCCTGCTCCTGCTGTTGCCCCAGCAATAACAAAAGCAGCAATAATGAAAGGTATTATCTCTCCATTAGGGTCATTGTTATTTATTGGGTCTTGTGCAGCATATACATATAGTGATGGAGAATCTAAATAGCCTTTGGGGTCTGCAGCAAGAAAAACGCCATTGACAGGGTTCATCAACCTTCGTTTAGACAGATATAAACCAGTAACATCTAAATATCTTTGCCCTCCAAAAATTGGAGTAACCCCAAAAGGAGAATCTGGTGACGCATTACCCGTTTGGTCAAAAACTTGTGGTTTGCCAAAGGATTTATAACGATATGTTTCTACAATAAAACCATTGGCATCCATCAAACCAATGAGATTAAAACGTCCATCAAATAATGTATAATTTGTACCTATTGCAGAATGATAAGCAATAGGCACACCTGTAGCAGGTTGAAGTGTGATTTGTCTTGATACATTGCCGCTCTCGTTCTCCTGTTCTATGAAACCACCAAAATAATTAAACGATTTATCTGGTTTGCCAAATTCTTTAATGATACTTGGTCTCGAAAAAGCATCGTAATCAATTGTAGTTAATACAGTAAATCCTGCCTTAATAGTGACTATCCTACCCAAAGCATCTACTTCATATTCAATACTACCATCACTTTTTAAAGTCCCATCTAAATGAAAAGTGTATGCAGAAAAGCCGTCATTTTGGATTTTATGCCCTGCAAAAAAAGTATAATTCTTGTCAGGATTTCCAGTTTCTGTGTATTTGGTTCTTGCGTCAGCAAGATTATAACTAAATTGCTCTTGATGAGAAGCCGCAAATGCTGCTAAGTTCACCTGATTGATTGAGTTGTCGTGTTCGGCTTGTGTAACCGCAGAATTAATTGAACTCCCAAAACCATCCTTAGCAGTAGATAACCGATATTGATTATCGAATTCAAAATAACTAATTTTTGCGTTTTGCCCAAAGATCGCTTCAACCTGTTTTTGATTTGCCTTATTATACCGATATTTAATTGTTTCGTTCGCTCCAATAGGACTTTGGATGGATATTTCAGTAAGTCGCTTTCTTTCATCGTATTGAGGTGTGATTTTTGTTCCCCCAAGATATGATGCAACACCAAGTAAATTAGGCCCACTTGGTTGAAAAGTTGCCAGTAGCGCATTGGCTGTACCCAAAGCACCATTTGCTGTTTGTTCAATTTGTACCAATATTCCGTTTAAATCATGGCGTAGAGTTTCAGTTCTTCCGTCAGACCAAATTTTTTCCACATCACCATTTATATCATTGTACTTACACCATATTGTATCGCCTAAGGTTGTCTCTGAAAGTAGGCGGCTCCGACTATCATACAGGCGAAAAACACTATTAAAGTCAACCTTTGCACTCAGCACACGGTCTAACCCATCGTAAGAAAACTCATGGTTTTCTACTTTTTTTACAGACGCAGGGGTTACACTATTTGTTATTAAAGAAATTCTATTTGCTGTATCATATTTGTATTCAAACTCAACACCGCTACTTAGTTTCTCTTTAATGATTTGATTCCGATTATTAAATGTTTTATTACTCGAAAACCCATTCGGGCAATCAATTTTGAAATTCCTTCCTATTGAATCGAAAAAATATTTAGTAATTTGTAAAGTAGGGTCGATGTATGAAATTATCCGAGACATATTGTCAACCGTCCAACGATGTGTAATATTCAATCCACCAACATCATTGACTTCTTGAATTTTGTCGTTAAATGAATTATACGAAGTTTCTTTGATGATCCCAAAATAATCGCATTGTTTAACAAGTAAATTTCTATCATCATATTCACTTATAATTTTTGCACCATCAGGTTCTATCAGTTCTATTCTTCGATTTCGTTCATCGTACTTATAATTTTTTAAAAAAATTGATACAGTGCCATTAGGTTCTTTATGATGACTTTCCGATTTTAAAATATTTGCATTATTGTCATAGGCATAATGTTCTTCATTACCCATTGGGTCAATTTCAATCACTACCCTCCCTAATCCATCATATTGTTTAGTGAAAACTCCACCTCTACTATTGACAGTTTTTAGAATACGGTCTAAATTGTCGTAGTAAAAAGTTGTGGTTACTGGAGTAAATACTGAGGGGTTATCTGTAAAAACTTTAACAGTCTCAGTAGTTTTCCTATTTTTTTCATCATATGTATAAGATTTGAAAGCCAATTGACGCACAATGCCTGTTCCATCATTGCCAATAGTTTCTTCGGATTCAAGCAAATCGTTAATAAACCACTTATTTTTGATTTTTGTACCGTTGGGTAGAGAAATTTCACTTATTCTTGAAAAGCCATCGTATTTATATTTTGTGGTCAATCCAAAAGGGTTTGTCTCTTGAATCAATTTGCCAGAACGGCCATAAACTTTAACTGAGGAAATTGTTTTGCCATCAATACCAATGACTTCTTCACTCAACGGTAGTCCTCTCTCGTCAAACGTTTTTCTTATCCTACTTCCGTCAGGATTTATGGTTTCAATTGGTTGTCCCCGATAATCATTACAAATTTTTACTGTTCTCCTTTCACTTGTATTGCTACTCAATAGGTATTTGGTCGGATGCCCCAACACATCCCGCTCAAACAAGTCTATAATAAAATCATCCGTTATAAGAGCATCCCTTAATGTTCCTTTTGGCTTTTCCGCAGAAATAACTTTTTTGTCTGTATCGTAATGTAATATGTAGGTCGCCTCAATACCATTAACAGCAGGGAGTATCGTTTTTTCAAGTAGCCCAAGTGCATTAATCTTTTGTGCTGTTACATTGCCATCTGTCAACTCTGATAGAAATCCAAAAGAATCGTATTTAAATTGTTCGACAATGTTTAATTTTCCAACATCTTTTATTTGTCTAATCAATCGACTTTTTTGTATGCCTACTGTGCCATAAATTGATTCATTTTTCGTTCCATCAGGTAAAATACTTGCAGTTCCTTGTCCTTTTGAATTATATTCAAAAAGGGTTTTTGCTGTTTGAATTGTTCCATCAGGCAAGGTAGTATCTGGTTGAATAATTTCTATTAATTTCCCTGTGTTATTTGCTGCTGCGGGAGTTAAATCAAAATCATATTTATAGGTAGTCTTTGCCCCGGACTCGTTAATTTCTTCCTTTATCTGCTGATATTGAGGTTCATATTTACCTTTCCAAATGATACGGCTCGGAGAAGGGAATCCTGACGCAGACGTGCGTTCCTTTTGTAATAATTTACCTCTCATTCTTGGGTCGGCATTCCCAAAATCAAAAATATTGATTTCTTCACTTCCATCTGGGCTAATTGTTTTAGAGGGGTTGCCTTGTTCATCAAATTCATACTGCCATACGACTACACGATAAGATTTGTCTTTATTCAACCTATATCTACGGTCAAGTAAATCGCCTCTGTAATTAAAGGTGTAAGTTTCTAACCCAAAGTCTGGATTCATTACTTCCACCCTGACAGCGGGAATATTTATGTAAAGTGGATTGGCAGGAACCCATTGCAATTGTGTATATTGAAATTGGTATAAAAAACCGCCATATAATTGTTCTGTTACTCTGGCGTAACTCCAGTTGGCAGGGTCTTGTTCGTAAGTGTTTTCCAAATAAACATTACCTTTCGCATCTTCCACTCGAATAATGTTGTGTCTTAATTCAGGTAATGCCCAAGGATGTTCATAGTGATAAATTTTTGTAATGCCATCTGGATGGTCAGATATTGGGGGTGACTTTACGCAAGTCAGTTGCATAGTCTGTTCGTCATGCTCATATTGAAATGTCCTATTTGCATGGTCAGAAACAGAAACTAAAAGCCCACATTGGTCATACTGAAATTGAAAAAAGCGGTCATCCTCGTCTCTAACTTCTGATAATTTATCTTCTGCGCCATACGAAAATGACAATTGGTTGCCGTGCCTGTCTTTTATCCATAAAATAGGAATTCTCTCTCCGTCAATCCAATTAAGAGGACGTTCAAAGCGCATCGTTAAACCGCCTTCGCCTTTAATTTCATAAACTTGGGTTAGTCCAGCAATGCGTTCTAATTGTTCAAATACACCTCTTTGGGGTTCAAATGTAACACCATCAAACTTAAAGATTTCTTCATGCAAATTTCTCCAAAGTGCAATATCACCTGTATTTAATTCACGCAAGAACAAGTTGAAATTGTGGTCCCAATTCCACCCGAAAGGCCCAAAGGATGCTGCACCACTTCGATAAAACCGGACAAAAGATAGTGGTAATATTGTATTAGGTATGGTTAAGTCAATTTCTTGTAGATAAAATGCGCCACTGAAAATATCAACTGGGTCGCCTGCATTTGTTTGTTCTTGTGGTTGTTCGCCATTATGCGTAGGATGCGGCTCCCCGTTTGATGGGGCGGTCGGTTCGTCAGTAGGAGCAGTTCTTGAATCGCTATTGTTTTCTGGAGGAGCACCTCCACTACTGCCTTGAGGCACAGTAGGCGCTCCTTGTTGGTTTGCACTATCTCCTCCTGTATTCCCAGGGTTGTCTTCATTTGGGGTATTAGGGGTAGCATTTGTGGGGGGGGGGGCTTGTCCACCTGGACAAGCACTTTCTAAATTGCTCCAAAAATTTGGTGTATTATCTTTTCTGCCTTTATTTGGATTAGTAGTATCAAACGCTTGTGCAAATCCAAGTAGTTCGCATGGATTGTTACTTTCAAATCGATTTCCAGCAGAATAAGTTGTCCCGTTGTATTGAAAACTATTTGCCCCATCGGGAACTGTAATATAACTATTCGGCATATCAATGTTAATTTAATGCGACAATAAAAGCCTTTTCTCCATTCCAAACCACATCACCATCATTGATGTTGATTTTTGGTGTTATGGTTAAGCAAGTTGCCGCTTGAGTTAAAAAATCGTTGATTCCTTTTTCAATTTTCGCTGTTTCTTGAGTGGTAAATACTCTGCCCAAAATGGATGAAATAAATGCAGGGTTATCTTTATTGGTCAAAAACCTATCGACCATAAGCCACTCTGTTTCGTCTGTGTTTTTGTTCTTTCTATTATGAATTTCGTAAGAATCTGGAATCCATTCATTTCTTGTTATCACTATATTTGAAGGTAATAATTTGTCATTTATAGTATCAATCGAATAGATTTTAGCAAGATTAATTTTCGGGCATTTATCTCCAATAATTCTCATTTTTTCAGAACTTTCTCGAAGTTCATGGTTGGCTGCTTCATCTCTTGCAACATTGACACAAAATATTTCTATTTCATTTTGGAAGGCAATAGTTACTTTCCAAACACTTGATGTATGTCCTTCTTTGATATTCCAAATTTCTACTTTCGTAGCCTTAATATCTCTATCATTGCAATACCGCTCTACATATTGCTGAACGCAATAAGCAGATTGTCCAAAAGACAATACTTTTGCGACTTTAACATACTTTTTAATAATTTTAAACTCTTGGTCTTCGGGTTCAAAGTCGCTTTCTGTTAAATACGGTGCATACTTATACCAAAATTCATTTCTCAACTTGTGCTGAACAAAGTAATTTAGTAGGCCTCGACTAATAATACCATGAAACGGAAGGGTTGTGGCTGTTACAACCCTTCCGTTTTCCAGTAAACTAAAAGCCAACTTATCTGGCCCGAAATAATATCTCCTTTCCATATTATTTCTCCATTTGTGTAGTGCTATCCCCCTTCTTGCCTTTTTTAGGCTTTTCAGCATTAAATTTAACACCCAAAGAATTGAGTTTAATTTTTTGGATGTCCGCTTTGCTCATTCCAGTTACTTGTGCCAAATGTTCTCCTCGAAGCGAAAGCATATCTCGGCGTGTTATTTCTTTGCAATCTTTCCCAAAATACTTTTCCAGTTTCGGTAACACTTCTTTTGGAATGTCCTTTGCCACAGATTTGCCTAAAAGTTCTCTGCCTTTTTTAATCTGCACTAATTTGTACTCCAATTGTTTTGTGAAGAATTCAGTATCTTCAAATTTTTGAAGTTTCACCGTAGGGTCATTCAAACTTTTAAGGGTCTCGCTTTTCATCCAACTGCTTAATTCGTTTACCTGTCGGAGGGTGTACTTCGGATCAGGGTTTTGAATTGCAGTATTTTTATCTATGCATTCCTTACAATTGCCGATTAAGTCATGGTTGTCATTGACAATATTTCTAATATTCGGGGGGATATTAGGATTGGCAGCAATCTGATTGCCTCTTGGGTTTCTATATGTCATCATCTCACTTGGAATGGGCTTTATAGAAACTACATATTCATCCATCGGTTTTATCGCTTGCTCTGATCCACAGCAGCACAAACCTCTGGTAGTAATCATTAAAACATCTTGCTCCCCAATTTGGACTGTTGGGGTTTGGGAAATAAGGTTTACCGTAGCGGTTAATTCAGCCCTTCCAGTGATTGGCTCAATTTGCTCTGGTGGACAATCACCAAACCAGCAAGGTAGTGTTTGGGAATCTTCATCTTTCAGCCAAACACTACTATTTGCAGTAGCCTCTACTATCACTGTTCTATTATCAGGAGATACGATGTGACGTGTTGCACCATTTTGGCTTATTCCATTTGGCTGAATAGACCTTATATTAAAGCCGTCTGGAACTGTATAAAAATCTTGAACGACCACATTTTTGACAAATTTGTCATAAAAGACATCATCCCAAGAGACATCCCATAAATTTTGCCTATCAACTTGCGTATCTGCGCTAGTTGGAAGTGGGGCATGAGCGATTACAGTCGGAGTAAATTCACTTCTTTCTGCATGAATCATTATTGGTGTTTTTGTCAAATGGCTTGTATCAAGTCTTAAAGACACACAAAAATCATTTTGACCTTTCGGTTGTGCAACAACCAAGAAGAACTCTTGAATGCCATCGACAGGTCGAGGCCCCCTTACAAAGCCTGATGGTTCTTCCAATGTATGTGGTCTCGGCTGGATAAAGAATACCACTCTGTTTGTTCCTAAATGATAACTATCCAGTAAATGATACATTTGTGAAAGTTGGGTAGAAAAAGAAAAAGACTCCCGTTTTTCTTGCCCGACATCAGAAGAACGAGATTGCATACTTTCGTCTGCATTAAGTCTTTTTGTTCCCCATTGTCCTTGATTGGAGGTTGAAAAATTAAACCCCCCACCTGTGCCGGCGTATTTAAATTCACTTCCAAATCCTACACTGCTTCCCATGTCTATATCCAATACCTCCATAGATTGGGTTGAACCAGCAGATTTTGTGATATTGAGTGATTCAATTGATCGTGATGACTTCTCTTTTGTGTCAGTTGCAAGTTCATATAATTCTCGTTTTTTAGGCTCGAAGTCCATAAAAAACGGGTAGTCTTTCAAAGGGATGTTTGGCTTTCTCCCATGCGGGCCTACCACTACTTGAAGGATAGCACCGTGACATGGGTTGTAGGCATTGAGCAAGTCGGTCAGTCCTGTAATAGTGGAAACGTCCACACCATCCCAATCTATCCGCCCTTGAATTTCTTTATCCAAAGGCTGGTAGCCCGTAATGGTGGCAGTTACTTTGAGGTACGTGAGGTCGTACATGGGGTACATTTGGTACTCCTCCTCTGGTTTGTACTTGAAAACCGCCATTGAGGTTTGCCATTTGGCAGGAAGCCGCTCATCGCAAACGATGGGGTCAATCATATCCTCGGTAACGCAAATGCGTTCCCATGGGATATCTGTGGGCAAGTTCAATTTAAAATTACTCATGATTGGTTAGTTTTATTTCTTTATGAATTTTTTGTTTTTAGTTTCCGCTAACGGGCGCATGGACGACGTGGCGGCGAACGTTGGCTTTGCGGGTTGGGCTTTCGCCGCCATGTGCGACCATGCTTTGTTCTGCGAATTTCATCATTTTATTGATTTTCAATTATTTATACTGATGGGGTCAAATGTTCCATTCTACAAAATCAGAGTTTGCTCGGTAAACTTCATACAATCTTTTAGCAAAAGGTGAATTTTTGTCTTTTATCGTAATTATCAATGTGTCAATGGCTCTTGTTAAAGGAATTAAAGCCCATAAATTGATATACTTTTCTCTCTTTTCATCATAAGTTTCCAAAGCCAAAGTTGTTTGTTCTTTTTCTTCTTCTTCTTTAAAATATTTAGTCTTAAAATTTATAAAATCGTCTAAATCCATGCAAACTACCGTCCAACCTTCTAATCCTCTACATGCCTCGTAACCAATAATTCTATGTTGGTCAACTTTTACTGGATATTCCCTTCGTAGTTCTTTATTTGTTCCATCCCAAAAATCAATTTTCCCAGCAAAATCATCAACTAATTTGCAATAAGACGTTTTTATTGTTTTTGTGATTACATCATCGTCAAATCCTTCTGACTTAATATTTATGGTTTTATGCCCTTTAATTATTAACGAATTTGGAACAATAAACATCATTTCATAGGCTCTATTCCCATTTTCTTTGCATCTTTCATACTCAATTTGATGTAATTCGTAGTTGTATTGAGATGTTATTATTACCCTTCCTCCAACAAATTCTTCGTTCGGTTCTAACTCCCAGCCCGGCAAATTAAATTTTTCAGCGAATGAATTCACAAACTTCACAAGATTTACTTTCTGACGATAAGACTTTTTCTCATTGGTCTGTACATAATCAATATTTGGCTTCCACTTTGGTCTAATCCATTTCGCAGAACTACCACTTCTAACCATTTGGTCTGGTGCTCTTGCAATAATTATTTTAGAGTGGCCAAATATTTTATACAATAATTCTATTTCTTCGTTAAGCCAATCTTGTGCTTCGTCAATTAATACATAATCCCAGTATAGTGATTGTTGATTTTCCTTCATTTCAAGTTCTAAGCCCGCTTGTTGCTTTTGCTCGATGTATTCTACTAATGACTTGCAATATTTTGGATAATTATTAAAAAGTTCTTGGTCATCTGGCAAATCAGCCTTTTTGAATATCTCAAAGCCCTCCAATAAATCAATGAAAAACTTGTATAGGGTTGTAATTCTTACACTTTCTTCACCTGCGCTATCTGGTATTCCTGCGAGGGTTAAAGTCCTTCTCAAATCAGCGACAAGTGCAAAATTGAAAGTCAAAATTAAGCATCTGTAACCATGATTTACACATAAATCACTTGCTACTGTAAGTAGTTTTACAGTTTTGCCCGTTCCCGCTCTTCCTGAAAAAATTACAAATTTTCCATTTTCTTGTCTGTTTAAAATAGCATCAGCATAGTTTTGACCTCTTAATATTTTTTTGTTTAGACGCTCAAAATGTTGTCGTGTTATATTCCCTACTTTACTTTTAACTTCTGTAAACAAGTTAAAGGCTTTTTCAAAATTTGAAAAATCGCCACCACTTAAATTTTTGTGAGCATTAAAAGTATAGTATTCTTTCCCTTCGTTTTTTGTAGAGTGGTAAGGCTTATTTTGAACGCATAGCAATTGCAACAGCCAATCAATCTTGAACTCAGAAGGCAAGTAGTTATGCTCTCTACTCCCAGCCAAATTTATCAAATCGCCACTATTTATTTTGTTTAGCCAAATTAAATTCACTATGTATGGGGAATAGCCAATTTCATCGAAGTTTTTAAAAAATCTCAAAAGAGAGTATTTCTGTTTTTCACTTTGATAGGTTACATCGTGGAATTTATCATTGTAGGAGACAAGCAGATGAGATAAATTATTAAATCCAACGTCTTCTTTAAGATGACTTTTTAACTCAATAACAAGACAAAATGAATTGAAGTACACATTGTTAAACTTAAAATCATCTTCGTTTTTAGGTCTAAATTTCAGTTTTTTGAAAAATCCTTTCCCAAACTTCCCTAAAACAATAATGTCTATATCTTTTACTTCTTGCCCAAAAAGTGTAATGTTTGTTGCTATCAGGATGCTGCCGCTTTCGGTTGTTTGAGGTGTTTGCTCCTCAAATAACTTTTTAAGTTGCAACCCTGCTTCATATTCAGGCGTGTCTTTATGTCCAATTATTTTTACTTCAATGGGCATGATTTGGATTATTTCTTGGTATTAGATTGACTTTTTAGTTCTTTAATTACACGAATAGACACACGAGCATCATTATAAACCGAAGAATGTAGAAGCCTATCACAGTTTGGGCAATTGACATCTTCGCTTTCAGCGCATCCAGGGTTAGTACCTTCTGAAATCTCAACTTCAAGTTCTGTACCGCATTCACATTGTAGTTTCATATTTTTATTTTTTTGATTCTGACTAACGGCTCATAATTCGTTGATTATCAAATTTTTGAAAGATTTAATTTCCCGTTAGCCAAGGTTTTCTACGACCTTTTTATCGTGTTCTAATTTCGCAGAACTCTGGTTTGCCGTCAACTCCACCTATATACCTCTCTGTTGCGTCAAAATCCGCTTTGTCACCTCCGGATCAGTACATGCCAGTTGCGTCAAGCTAACCAACCTGGTTAGCTTGACGCAACTGCTCAATCGACAAATCATGGGGAACATCAGGTTCATAGATAGGAGGTTTAACAATGTAAATGTAGAATACGTTTTCAAATTTCCAAATCATCAAGCGGACTTTTTATTCTGTCCCAACTTTTTTTGGTTATGTGGGTATAAATCTCGGTCGTTTTACTGCTTTCATGGCCCAACAGGTCTTGAATATAGCGCAGATCAACCCCTTTCTCCAGTAAATGTGTGGCGAACGAGTGTCGTAAGGTATGCACCGTCGCCAAAGGATTGATTCTCGAACGCTCTTTTGCCGCTGTGAAAATAGCCTGTACGCTGCGATCACTGTAAGGGCCGCCGTCCGCTCCTTCAAATAGCCAATGCACTGGCTTGAAAAGTAGCAGATAAGTGTGCAGCATTTGTTCAGTTTTCCCTGCCAGAATAGTACAACGGTCCTTTTTCCCTTTGCCGTCGCGCACAAAAATTCGGTGGGCGCCTGCCTGAATATCTGTTAGTTTCAGGTTTGTCAATTCACCCAGTCGCAATCCGGCAGAATATATCATCATCAGAATGAATCGATGTTTGAGGTTATCCACGGATCGCAACAAACGCGCTACTTCCTCTTCTGTCAGCACTTGCGGTATTTTTTGTGGCCTTTTGGCCTGTACCAACCCTTCTACCTTATCAGATTGGTCAAGTACCTCGCAATAAAATATCTTTATGGCACATGCAATCTGGTTTTGATAGGACTCGGTGATATGCTTATCGCGGATGAGTTGCATAATATAGGCATTGATCTGCTTGCGTGTGATCTGACTGGGTTTGATGTCATTGTAATGCATAATAAATTGCCGTAGCGAGTTTTTGTAGGATTTGATCGTTCGACGGCTGTATCTTTTCAGCATGAGCATTTGCTCCATGGCCGTTACTGCTGATTCATACCGCGCTACTGCCTGCGTCTTGAGAAGATTATTTTGTTGCAGTACTGGCTCTGCTAAGCGTTCAGGGATATTTTCATCTGGCTGAAAGGTATACTTAACCACTGCTGTTAGGTACTGCGCCAAAAAACGCATGGTTAATTGAGTGCCTGGAACTTCCCAGATATACCAATCCATATTCCAGCGACGTCCATGTATGTTTTTAATAATGCTCAGGTGCGTAGAAACCATATTTTCTGGCAGATCAAGGCACCAGTAGTCGGAATTGGTGGGATGAAGGTGTACGGTGACCTTGTCAGGCTGTTTTTCAAACTTTATATTTGTATCCGATTCCAGTGTTTGCAACACTACCGGCGTCTCCCGATCAATCATCAACCTGTCTTTAAAATAATCCTGAAAAGCCCTGAAAAGTTCTTTGGTGCGCGGTACACTCCATAGTTTTTCCCTCGAATGCCACCATTTACCGGGTATGCTATTGATAAAATCTTTCCAATCTTTGAAACGTTTTTGCAGTATCCTGTGCAAAAACCAGCATCATTTTCAAAAACGACAATCCACCATAAACGAAGTCCGCGAAATTGATGCTTACCTCCACCGAAATCGCGAAATCCTGATGACGCTGATGGGCAGTTCGGTCAAAGAAACCATTGACAAATATGTGCTCACTCGCGCCAAATTCCGCTGGGAATACATGACCGGCATTTACTGGAACAAGGAGGGAAAAATGTATCGCTTGATCTACGATTTCGCCTGGATGGATTTCTCCGATCAGCGGGTGCTGATTGTCAGAAAGAAACCCAAATAAAAAAGCCCCGCCCATACCCAAAGTACGAACGAGGCTTTCTGAGAGCATGCTCGTTATCATTTCATTTCCCGCAAATCAATTACAATGATCTGCTCTGAATCACTTGCGTTTACAATTGCATCCTGAATAATTTCAAGATAGGGGAGCAACGTTTTAAAACGATTATTGAATACCCGCAAAACAATGAGTCGAACAGGGTATTTATCTAAATTTTGCTGGTTTTGTAAATTCTTATCGGCTGTGAGTAGATATTCGAACCCTTCCTCCAACATAGACCGAATTAAATCCCCGTTTTTCTTTTCAGCCCAACCAATGTCATGCACCGATACAACCACTAACGGATCAGTAAATAGTTTGGCAAGAGGCCGGGGTAAATTTTCATCCAGCAGTATTTTCTTCATGCTCCGAATAGATATAAGGCTTTTCCAAAAGCATGAGCAATTCTATAACCTGCTCTCTCTTGACAGAAGGATAGTCATGTAAAAACTCCTCAATCGTATCTCCGTTCTTGATATAGTCGAACAGGATTTTTACGGGTACACGGGTTTTAGCAAAAACGGGTGCCCCGCTTTGAATTTCCGGTGATATCGTGATCAAATCTGCTAACATGACGCTTTGATTTTACAAATTCTGGTGATCGACTATGCAAAGTACGTCATTTTGCTACGAAAATCAAAGGTATTGTATGCTTTCCCCTGATCTCGTCTTCAAAATCCCCCATCAAAAAAGCCCCGCCCATACCCGCAGTACGAACGAGGCTTCCCAAAAAAATCCGCGGAAATCCGTCTTCCCTCCGTGTAATCCGTGTTACACCATCACCTGCGGCACATGCCCTTTATACAGCCCTTGCTGCATTTTTTCGCGCACAGCCGAGAAAGCATCCAGCGTAATCCGGATATCCTCTTCTGTGTGGGCCGCCGTCGGAATCAGGCGCAGGATGATCATACCTTTCGGGATGACGGGGTACACCACGATGGAGCAGAACACGCCATAGTTGTCGCGCATATCCATCACGAGGGCCATGGCTTCTTCCACTTCGCCGTGCATGTACACGGGCGTCACGCAGGTATTGGTGTCGCCGATGTCGAAACCACGTTCTTTCAGGCCATTTTGCAGCATGCGCACATTGTCCCAGAGTTTCTCGCGGAGTTGCGGCTGTGTTTTCAGCAGTTCGAAACGTTTGAGCGCGCCTTCAACCAGCGGCATGGGCAGCGATTTGGCGAAAATCTGCGAGCGCATGTTGTAGCGCAGGAAACGAATGATATCCACCGGGCCGGCGATGAACGCGCCGATCAGCGCCATACTTTTGGCGAAGGTGCTGAAATACAGGTCTACGTCGTCGCTCACACCCTGTTCTTCGGCCGCGCCGGCGCCGGTAGCGCCCAGCATACCAAATCCGTGTGCGTCGTCGATGAGCAGTCGGAAGCCGTAGGTTTCTTTCAGGGCTGCGATCTCGCGCAGTTTGCCCTGGTCGCCGCGCATGCCGAATACCCCTTCCGTGATGACGAGGATGCCGCCGCCGGTTTCATCGGTGATCCTTTTGGCGCGTTCCAGGTTTTTGGCCAGGCTGTCGATGTCGTTGTGCGTGTAGGCGAAGCGTTTGCCCATGTGCATGCGCATGGCATCCACTATGCAGGCGTGGCTTTCTGCGTCGTACACGGCCACGTCGTGGCGCGTCAGCAGCGAGTCGATGACCGACAGGATGCCCTGGTAGCCGTAGTTGAGCAGGTAACCGTCTTCCTTGCCGACGAATTTGGCCAGGCCGGTTTCTAATTGTTTGTGCAGTTTGGTTTCACCCGACATCATGCGGGCGCCCATAGGGTAGGCGAGGCCCCAGCGTGCGGCAGCCTCTGCGTCGGCCTTGCGCACTTCGGGGTGGTTGGCCAGGCCCAGGTAGTTATTGATACTCCAGCAAATGACTTCTTTGCCTTTGAATTTCATCCGGTTGCCGAGTTCGCCTTCCAGTTGAGGGAACATGTAGTAGCCTTCCGCCACTTCAGCGTATTTGCCGAGGGGACCGGCCTGCTTGAGAATACGATCGAATAAATCCACTTTATTGTAATGATGAATGATGAGTGATGAATGATGAGTTGGTTATTGAGTTATTAGTTATTGGTTATTAGGGGTGGGTAAGGGATTATTTGCACCATTGCCCGGCTTCCCTGTTAGAGCGGCCAGGAATTCGTGTAAATAATCCCTTACCCACCCCTAATAACCAATAACTAATAACTAATAACTAAGCAGCGCGCATTGCTTCCTTCGCCTTTTTCTGCGCTTGTGCTTCCTTCCAGTCTTTCCAGCGGGGGCCCATGATGGTGTTCATGCCTTTGTCGATGACGAAATGGCGGGCGATGTTCCACAGACCTTTTGCCTGGGTGAGGACCGAGTCGCGGGAACGGAGGCTGATGGAGTAGCCGCCGTCGACGTACACAATATAGTGCCACCACATGGACGGGATGAACAGTGTTTCGCCGTGCTGGAGGATGGTTTCGTGGCCCGTGGCTTTATCCAGCGCCGGGTATTTTTCATAATCCGGCTTCAGCGGGTTCACGTGGCTCTGCACGGTGAAAGGGTGCTGGTAGAGGAAGGGATTTTGCGCCTGGTCGAACAGCACGATGTGTTTGCGCGTCCAGAAGTGGGTGTGGAACACGTGCGAGCAGTCGATGTCGTAGTGCAGGTTGGTAACCGAACCGGCGCCACCGAAGAACATAAACGGGTAGTTGTCGATCCAGCCGTCGCAGATGGTCGGGTTGGACACGTCATTGACCAGTTCCTTGGCGTGGTCGAGGATGTTCCACAGAAAAATGCGTTTTTCGGCAGGACCGGCCTGAATCATGTCCAGGTAGTCGCCGAATTTCATGGTTTCGCCACTTTTCATGTAGTTCGGGCCAGGCTTGTGGTAGTCGGGGCCTACAACAGGCACTTCGAGGTGGCCGTAGTTTGTTTTCAGAAACTCGGGCGTCCACTTGCTGATGGCAGGCCAGTCTTTGGCCAGGTCGGTGAACACGACGGGTTTTTTGGGTTTGAGGTAATTTTCGATGAATTCCTCGCGCGTAAGTCCACTGCGACGATCTATTTGAATGAGTTGCATAGTAATGTGAAATCGTAAATCAAACGGCTTTTACTTCCGGGGCTTCCATAAAGCCCTGTTCGATCATCCACTTGTCGCTAAAGAACTTGGTGGCGT
The DNA here is from genome assembly GCA_020160935.1 of Bacteroidota bacterium. Lineage (GTDB taxonomy): Bacteria > Bacteroidota > Bacteroidia > Chitinophagales > Saprospiraceae > M3007. The sequence continues at coordinate 29,546 of JAIUPL010000018.1, forward strand.
ATTTCGAACCGTGGTCGCTGAAAAGCAGCACCACCACGTCGTCTTCCGTGAGTTCGTCCTGGATTTGTTCGAGGGCCTGCAAAGCGGCGCCGCTGGAGTAGCCCACCATCATGCCTTCCATACGGGCGAGTTCGCGGGCGCGCAGGGCGCTGTCCTTGTCGGTCACTTTCACAAACTTGTCGATCAACTGGAAGTCCATATTGGCCGGAATGATGTTTTTTCCGGTGCCTTCGATGCGGTAAGGGTAAATTTCCTTTTCGTCGTACACGCCTGTTTCGTGGTACTTTTTCAGTACGGAACCATAGGCGTCTACGCCGATAATGTGCAGGTCGGGATTTTGCTCGCGCAGGTAACGGCCCGAGCCGCAGAGCGTGCCGCCGGTGCTGCTGCTACCAATGAGCCAGGTGATGCGGCCCTGGGTTTGTTCCCAGATTTCGGGGCCTGTGCTCAGGAAGTGCGCCTCGCTGTTTTCGAGGTTGTAGTTCTGGTTGATGTAGTAGGCGCCCGGAATTTCTTTTGCCAGGCGTTCGGCCATGCGGTAGTACGAATTCGGGTCGTCGGGCTTGGCTTCCTGCGGACACAGGATCACTTCGGCGCCCATGGCCTTGAGGTTGTTGAGTTTATCTTCCGATATTTTGCTGGAAACGGTCAGCACGCAGCGATAGCCTTTGATGGCCGATACCATGGCAAGGCTGAAGCCGGTGTTGCCGCTCGTGGCGTCTACCACGGTGCCGCCTGGTTTGAGTTTGCCGAGGCGTTCGGCGCGCTCGATCATGTGCAGGGCGATGCGGTCTTTTGCACTCAGTCCGGGGTTGAAGGCCTCAACTTTGGCATACACGGTAGCAGGAATGTGCATCACAACGTTGTTGAGGCGAATGAGCGGCGTCTTGCCGACTGTTTCAAGGATATTATTAAATACCATTCCGGGAACTTTTAGAGATGTACAACGTAGTGAATTTGCTTTTGCGAAAAGTAAACAGAATTTCGGGAAAGCAGGAATTAAATTATGCAATCGCCGGACAAAAAATGCATTCCGGGGCGCAGGTGGGGAACAACTTGCCGGATTCCCGTCGCCATTTGCTGCCGCAAAAGTACTTCATAACCTCCAAAGTAGAGTTATTTCATTTGTAAAAGCATGCTTAACAAAAAAATCATCTGCGAATATTTGCAATATTAAATATTATTTTCACCTTTGGTCGTCTTGCCCAAACATTCGTTCGGGTTTTGGCTTACACACACAATTATTTTACTTTTCAATCCCCCCACCTATGCTAGTTTTTTACGTAGTTGCCATTTGTCTTTTAATCGTACGCGCTGTACCTTATGTCACCTCGTATCTGGAAACGGGCCTCCGCCGGTAGGTGAAATGAAGTGTTTTGGGGTTTTAGTGTTTTAGTGTTTTAGTGTTTTGGAGGTGCATTGCGCTTGGTAATTGGGATATTGTATCCCATCAGGTTGTCTTCTTTGAAGTATATCAACCATGCCGCCTTACCCTTCCAAAACACAAAAACACTAAAACACAAAAACACTAAAATACCAAAACCCCAAAACACTTCTTTAAAACTTCCCTTCCAGAAATGCCCGGACGTCTTTCGCTGTTTGAACCGGGTTTTCTTCCTGCGGCCAATGGCCGGTATTTCGATAAATTTTCAGGAAAGCGCCTCTGATGCGCCGGTGAAAGTCGTACGCATGCTCGGGCGAGATGCGTGTGTCTTCCGCACCCCAGAGAATGAGGGTGGGAACGGCTATTTTTTCCACCACGTCGGCGGGTGGGCGGTTGTCGCTCACCGAGGCGCGGTCGGTAAATGCCTTTCGGTTGCCGCTGCGCAGCAGGAGGTCGAAATGCCGCTGCACCAGGCTGTCGGTCACCAGCCCGTCGTCGGAATACACGTCTTCCAGCATGATATTGATAAACGAGCGCGGCGTGATTTTCCAAAGGGCGCGGTTGATCACTGGCGTACGGGCGAGCAGGTTGACGATGGAGGATTTTTTTTCTTCAAAGCCGGGCGCTGCCAGCAAAATCAGTTTGTCGACCTTCCCCGAGGTGGATTCGGCCGCGTAATGCCAGGCAATCTGGGCGCCGAGTCCGTTGCCTGCCAGGTGGAATTTGCGCAAATTCAGGTGTGTGGCTACACTGTCGAGAAAACTGGCGTACATAAACGCGCTGTAACTCCCGCGCGGATGTGGCCCCGTAAGCCCGAATCCCGGCAAATCGACGCTGATCACCTGGTATTTATCGGATAAAGCGGCCGTCCAGCCATCCCAGGTATGCAGCGAACTCTGGGCGTCGTGCAACAGTAAAATGGGGTCGCCTTTTCCGCTGATGCGGCAATGGACGTCCATGTTGTCGATGTGCAAAAAACGGGAATCGGGGAGCGCGTACTGCTGAATGGCGGCTTCGGCAGGCAGGTCGTCGTGCCAGTTGCACCACAGCCAGTAGCCGAGAAAAAGCAGAATCGTCCAGCGCAGCAGGAAAGAAATGCTCAGGAAACCCAGCCATTTTCTGGCGGTTTCGAGCGGGGTAGGGCTGGGCGATGGTATTTCCATAGGTGATGAGGGTGTGGGGGGAGGGGAGGAGATACCCGCTTGCGCGGGTTGGGGGAAAAAGATTTTGCGGATTTAGCGGATTTTATTGATTCTTTTTGTGGCCTGACGGCCACTTTTTGATTTTTAGATTTTTCTCAATTTTCTCGTTTTTCAAAGAAATTTCAACAAGAAAGTGGCCGCCAGGCCACAAAAAGAATCAATAAAATCCGCTAAATCCGCAAAATCCTTTTCCCCCACCCGCGCAAGCGGGTATCTCTCAAATCCTCAGCCCATTTTTTTATCCGAAACGAACACCGCGCCCAGGTACTCCCGGTTCATCCGCGCGATATTTTCCACAGAAATTTCTTTCGGGCATTCCGCTTCGCAGGCTGTCACGTTCGAGCATTTGCCGAAACCTTCCTTGTCCATTTGCGCCACCATGGCCAGTACACGTTTCTGGCGTTCTACGTGGCCTTGCGGCAGCAGTGCCAGGTGCGATACTTTGGCGGAGGTGAACAACATGGCCGAGGAGTTGGGGCAGGCAGCCACGCAGGCGCCGCAACCGATACAGGCTGCGGCGTCGAAGGATTTGGATGCCTGTTCCTTCTCAATCGGAATGGAGTTCGCATCCTGTGCCTGGCCGGTATTCACACTCACATAGCCACCCGACTGAATAATGCGGTCGAAAGCAGAGCGGTCGACCACCAGGTCTTTGATGACGGGGAAAGATTGAGCGCGGAATGGCTCGATCACGATCGTTTCACCTTCGTGGTAGTGGCGCATGTGCACCTGACAGGTGGTGGTGCCTTTCATGGGGCCGTGTGCCTGTCCGTCGATCACCAGCGAGCAGGTGCCACAGATACCTTCGCGGCAGTCGTGCTCGAAGGCTACAGGTTCTTCGCGTTGCGAAACGAGTTGTTCGTTCAGTACGTCGAGCATTTCCAGAAAAGACATGTCGGGATTTACATCCAGATTGGGATAGGTTACAAACTCTCCCTTGTATTTGCCGCCCTGGCGCCAGATTTTCAGATTCAGTTTCATCTTGCGTGAGATGAGTTGATGATGAACAATGATATTTTTTGAAAGGCTTCGGCTTCCAAAACCGCCAGCCTGTCCTTTGCTATTTTTTTACTTCAACAATGTCAGAACAATTGTCTATCAACAAGTTACCACTTTTTCCTTCGCTGCCCGGCGCATAATAGGCCATCAGATCAATTTCGTCGTAATCCGATTTGAACGGCGCCAGTGTGAAAGTGTATCGCGTCCAGACCGAGTGTCCGACTGCTGTACTTTCTGCGAGTAGTTCTTCGTCGCCTGTTCGGGTATTCACACCCCAGATTTTCAAAATCGTAGGGTTTTTGTAATTCACTTCTTCCCCGGTCATCCTCGAAACCGACTGGTAGGTATTGGATCGTGCCAGCCAGACACTGAAGGTGTAGGCAGAGTCTTTCCGTATCCATCCGTTCAGTTTTTGTCCAATGCCTTCCCAGGTGTTGTTGTCGCGCACCACCATTCCCACGTAGTTTTTGCCGTCCTGCGCTTCCATTTTCACTCCAAACCAGCCGGGTTGTATGTCGGATGGCGTTTCTCCTGCTGCACCCATATCTATCCAGCCACCGGGCGCCATTCCGGCTGTGGGCGTATCCCATTCAAATGAGGCGTTTTGGATGCGGATCGTCGTTTGTGCCTGTAACACACACGACATCACAATCATTTGAAAAATGAATACACCTTTTATTGCCATAATATAATTTATTGGTTTTCAATAAATTAACTCACCACTCACCACTCACCACTCACCACTCACCACTCACCACTCACCACTCACCACTCACCACTCACTACTCACTACTCATACGACCGCTGCACCACCTCAATCTCCTCATACACCAGCGGCTCTTTGTGCAGAGTAGGTTCGGCGCCTTCACCTTTCCATTCCCATGCTGCCACGTACATGAAGTTTTTGTCGTCGCGTTCGGCTTCCCCTTTGTCGGTCTGGTATTCCTCGCGGAAGTGACCGCCGCAGGATTCATTGCGGTGGAGGGCATCGCGGCACATGAGTTCGCCGAGTTCGATGAAGTCGGCAACGCGCCATGCTTTTTCCAGTTCCGGGTTGTAGTCGTCGGTGCTGCCTGGCACGAATGCGTCTTTCCAGAATTCTGCTTTGAGGGCTTTGATTTCCTCAATGGCTTGTTTCAGGCCTTCTGCGTTGCGGGCCATGCCGCATTTGTCCCACATGATTTTACCCAGGCGGCGGTGGAAACTTTCTACACTCTGGCTACCGCCGAGGTTGATGAGTTGGTTGATGCGGTCGCGGACCTCTTTTTCGGCTTGATCAAATTCCGGTGTATTGGTCGGAATCGGGCCGGTACGGATTTCTTTCGACAGGTAAGAGCCGATCGTGTATGGCAATACGAAATAGCCGTCGGCCAGGCCCTGCATGAGCGCCGAAGCGCCGAGGCGGTTGGCGCCGTGGTCGCTGAAATTGGCTTCACCGCAGGCATACAGGCCGGGGATAGACGTCATCAGTTCATAGTCGACCCACAGACCACCCATCGTGTAGTGTACGGCCGGGTAAATGCGCATGGGCACTTCATACGGGTTTTCGCCGGTGATTTTGGCGTACATATCGAACAGGTTGCCATAAGCGGCTTCCACGGCAGCGCGGCCTTTGCGTTTGATAGCATCTGCGAAGTCGAGGTACACGGCCAGGCCCGATTTGCCAACGCCCAGGCCTTCGTCGCAGGCCACTTTAGCGGCCCGGCTGGCGATGTCGCGCGGAACCAGGTTGCCGAAAGCAGGGTAGCGGCGTTCGAGGTAGTAGTCGCGGTCTTCTTCCGGGATCTGGCGCGGGTCTTTCAGGCGGTCTTCTGCTTTTTTAGGTACCCAGCAGCGACCGTCGTTGCGCAGCGATTCGGACATCAGTGTCAGTTTTGACTGGTAATCACCCGATACCGGAATGCAAGTCGGGTGAATCTGCGTGTAGCAAGGATTGCCGAAGTAGGCGCCGCGGCGGTGAGCGCGCCAGGCGGCGGTGGTATTGCACATCATGGCGTTGGTGCTCAGGTAGAACACGTTGCCATAACCGCCCGTACACAGCACAACGGCGTGTGCGGAGTGGCGTTCTATGGCGCCGGTGAGCAGGTTGCGCACGATGATGCCGCGGCATTTGCCATCCACAATCACCGTATCGAGCATTTCGTGGCGGTTGTAGAGTTTTACGGTGCCGAGAGAAACCTGGCGGCTGAGGGCCTGGTAAGCGCCAATCAGGAGTTGTTGCCCGGTTTGGCCGCGGGCATAAAATGTTCTGGACACCTGTGTACCGCCGAACGAGCGGTTGTCGAGCAGGCCACCGTATTCACGGGCGAATGGTACACCTTGTGCTACGCACTGGTCGATGATGGCAGTAGACACTTCGGCCAGGCGATGTACGTTGCCTTCGCGGGCGCGGAAATCGCCACCTTTGATGGTATCGTAAAACAGGCGATACACGGAGTCGCCGTCATTGCGGTAGTTTTTGGCTGCATTGATACCGCCTTGCGCAGCAATGGAGTGTGCGCGGCGGGGGCTATCGTGGAATGTAAAGCATTTTACGTTGTAGCCCAGTTCGCCCAGGGAAGCAGCGGCGGATGCGCCGGCAAGCCCGGAGCCTACGATGATCACGTCGATCCGGCGTTTGTTGTTGGGCGCTACGAGGGGCACATGGCCTTTGTAGGATTCCCACTTTTCATTGATGTTGCCGGCAGGGATTTTGGAATCGAGCGCGGTTGCCATATCTTTTATCAGGAATATTGAAATGAAAAAGGACGTAGCCTTTTCGAAATTTGGTTGATAGTCAATGATTTGTATGCTCTTTTGGGAATTAACCCATCAAGTACATCCAAACAGGAATGATGGCGAAGCCCAGCGGAACGGCCACTGCGTACACCACACCGATGCCTTTGATCAAAGGCGTGTAACGCGGGTGGTTGATGCCCAGCGTCTGGAATGATGACCAGAAGCCGTGCCACAGGTGCAGCCCTACAACCACCATGCACACCACATAGAAAATGACATAGCCAAGGTTCTGGAAAGCCGCTGCTACAGGGAGGTACAGGTTTTGAACCGGATGGTCATAGGCTTCCACTTCCACGGGAGGAAGTACGCCCATTTTCATCTGGAGCCAGAACTGCCAGAGGTGCAGGATGAGGAAAATGAAAATGATGATGCCGAACCATGCCATATTACGGGCATTGCGCTCGTTGGGGCGCGTATGTGCCACAGCATAGCGCACATTGCCACGAGCAGCCTTATTGGCCTGCCACAGGCGGATGCCCTGGATGGCATGCCAGAGGATAAAGGCATACAGCGAATAGGAAATGGTTTTAATCAGGGGGTTGTGGGTCATGAAGAAAGCGTAGGTATTGAACGCTTCTCCACCGTCGTCTTTTAGTAACTGTAAATTGCCGAGCAAGTGAACGATCAAAAAGAGCATCAGGAAAATGCCCGTCAGCGACATGATGACCTTTTGCCCGATCGAAGACGAGAGAAATTTGCTAAACCAACTCATCGATAATGGTAAGATTGTTAGGTTCTTGTTTGTTTTGTTGGCGCCTTGCGGCGCTACCGCGCAAAGAAACAGAACAAAGTGCAGTTCAACACTGTGCTGTCGCTTTTTTAGCGGAACAAAACTACTGACACTAACGGCAGTACCAAATTATCGTTCGGGAAAGATGTAAAATTTGCGCCTATTTAGAAGCGGTAAAAATACTTGGCCCTTTAGAGGTGCAGGCGCGCCTTTTTGTCCAGCAGCGCATCCTTCGATTCTACACGCTCCGGATCGGGAATGCAGCAATCGACCGGGCATACGGCCGCGCATTGTGGCTCTTCGTGGAAACCCACACATTCGGTGCATTTATCCGGTACGATGTAGTAGTATTCGTTGGAAACCGGGTCATTTTTTTTGTCAACCGATACCACCGTTCCATCTTCCAGGCGGTATTCTCCTTTTACTGTATTTCCATCGGAGATGGTCCATTCCACGCCTCCTTCATAAATGGCATTGTTGGGACATTCGGGTTCGCAGGCGCCACAGTTAATACACTCATCGGTGATCATGATTGCCATAACACTGTATCTATTTGTTGAGGCCGCAAAGGTAATAATGAGTGATGAGTTATGAGTTATGAGTGATGAGTTTTTGTGCTGTACTTCCGGCCACTCTTTCAAAAAAGCCGATTGTAGAGCACAAAAACTCATCACTCATAACTCATAACTCATGACTATTGTACTGCTCTTACAAACGCATCAATATTCGCGCCTTCCAGTTGTTTTTCCAGCACATCGGCTTCGCGGCGGGTTTTGAAGCGGCCGACGCAGACCGAGAAGAAGGAAGAATTGGGGAAACGCACGATTTCAGCCGATTCATAGCCGGCAGCGCGCAGGGTAGATAGTTGGTTGTGTGCGCGGTTTTCCATGAGGAAAGAGCCGGCGATGACGTAGTAGGTATCGCGCTGAGCATCCGTAACGGTAACAGGGCCGTGTGCAGCCGGATGTTTTCCACCGTTCGGGGCCGTAACGCCCGGATCGATAGGCTGCGGACTGTTCATTTGCCCGTTTACATATACCATGGACGCGCCTTGCATGCCAGTCAGGATACGCACTTCTGTACGGCGGTTGCGGGCGTGTTCCTGTTCGGTGCACGTTACGCCGTCCTGGCAGATGTTGCGGGGCTCGCTTTCGCCATAACCGACCGGTTTCAGGCGATTTTGCTCGATGCCGCGGCTGACGAGGTATTCCACCACGCCGTTGGCACGGCGCTGGCTGAGTTGCTGGTTGTATTGCTCATTGCCCCGGCAGTCGGTATGGCTGGCCAGTTCGACGGTGATAGATGGCTGCTGACGCATCAGGGAGACCACCAGATCGAGGTCTTTGCGGGCATCGGGGCGCAACGTGGCGTCGTTGAAGTTGTAGTAGATGTTCGGAAGTTCAACGACCGTTCCCGGGAGCAGCGGCGCTACCGAGATGTTTTGCATCAAGGGTTGGCCAGGTACAGCACCGTGCGTATCTACTTCCGTGCTACCGATGACGCGGCCACCCTGGTAGAGATCCACTTTGTACTTTTTATTGGCGTCGAGGTAGTAATCGACCATGCCATTGGCGTCGGCGATCACGGTATCCTGCTTGCCATTTTCGTCGGTGAGGACAAACATGGCGCCACCCAGCGGTGCGTTCGTCACGTAGTTGAAAGCAGAAGGCGTCCATTGTACCTTGCCCGGGGCCGCATTGTTACTGCGCTCGAGTTGAATAGGTACTTCATTGCCAGGTTTGGAAATGGTGAGGCGCACCTGTTTGGTTTGGTAGCCTTTTTTGGAAACGATCACCACGTAATTGCCCGGTTTTACCTCGGTAGAGAAACGTCCTTTGCCATCGGTAACGCCGTTGATGCCTTTATCGGGCGCCATTGATTTGATCACATCCTGTCCGTTTACGTTCTGGATGGTGATGAGGTTGCCCGATTCGTCGCGGCCGATCACATTGTTGGCTTCGTAGTTGAGCACCTGCACATCGGCATCGGAAATGGCGGAAGCGGAGTTTTTATCCGTTACCACCACTTTGATGTCGAGGTTGCGATCGGGTACGCGCTGGTTTTGCAGCAGGTAGTCGTCGAGGTTGCCATTTTCGGTATGGAAACTGAAAATTTCGTCGCCGCCTTTGCCTCCGCTGCCATTGGTAGAATAGTAGCCGTTGATTTTATTGAGGTCTACAATCAGTCCAAAGTCGTCGCCGCTGGTATTGAACGGGCTGCCGAGGTTGACCGGTTTGGTCCACTGGTTGCCGTCCATAATGGCGTAGTACATATCGAATCCGCCCTGACCGCCTTCCATGGCATCCGAAGCGAAGTAAAGCGTATTGTCGGCGTGGATAAACGGAAATGCCTCGCGGCCTTTGGTATTCACACCTGAGCCGAGGTTGACCGGTTCGCTCCAGGAATCGCCGACTTTATACGACACATAGATATCGGTGCTGCCCAGGCCGCCGGGGCGGTTGGAAGCAAAGAACAGTTTATCGCCGTCAATGCTGATGGCCGGGTGAAAATCGTCAAATTCGTTCGTGTTGAACGGCAGCGGTTGCGGTTCGCTCCACACGCCGTTTACCTTTTTGGACGAGTAAATCCGCGTTTTTTGGGTTTTGTCCTTGGCAAATTTGTCCTTACCGCCAATGATCGCGTTGCGCGAGAAATACACCGTTTCCGTGGTGCGGTCGAAACAAACCGGCCCTTCGTGCGCGCCAATAGAAGACAGTTCCTTGGCAAAGGGCTCGGGTGTCGACAGTGCGCCGGTAGAATCGCGGCGCGAACGCAGGATCGACATGGCCGGCAGTTTCAGTTCGGAATCCGTCATTTTTTTCAAACCTGCACTGTTGGTGGAAATCAGCACGATCCCGTCTTCATAAAAAGTAGGGCTGAATTCCAGTCCGGGCGTATTCACCGCTTCCTCGTTTTTCACTTGTACTGTAATGAGCGGCGGGGGCGCTGGCGTTGTTTGAGCATGTAATGTGCCGCAGGCGAGCGCGGATGCGAGTAAAAAGAAAAATATTCGTAGGGCTTTCATAGTTCCCGTGTTTTTTTACGTACCGGAAGCCGGTTCCGATTGGATTTTTAAATGGAATTACATGAAAAAGCGCGGATTGGACATCTTTTTGGTGCGTTTTTTCAAATCAGCCTGCACCAGCAATTCGATGGAACCAGCGTTGTAATCTTTCAGACTGGAGAGTCCAAAATCGTAAGATGCCCCTACGCCGAACTGTGGCGTGGCTTGCCAGAAAGCGAGCAAATCGACTGATTCACCCGGGCCGTCGCCACCGAGGCGATACGACAAACCGGCGGTAAACTTCTTGCGAATGTCCAGGTTCACATTGATGTCGGCGTCAAATGGCGCATTGTTCACGTATTTCAACAAAATGGCAGGCATCAGGTTGATATCGTCGGCAATCGGAAGAATGCCGCCCAGCGTAGCGTAGTAGTGCTGGTACTCCTTGGCAATCAGCACGGTATTGTTGTTGACATAACCGATCGCATTGGAATAAATGCGCGGTACCGAAAAACCAAAGTAAAACTGGTCGCCCACAGTGCCGTAAATACCGGCGCCCACATTGCCGTAAAAATCGTTTACACGGCTGTCGCCCAGCGAAGGGTCGCCACCAGTATTGGGTTGTGCATCGCTGAATGCAATGCCCAGCGAGCGCAACGAAGCCATGATACCTACGCGAAACGAAAAGTTTTCTCCGGCTACCAGGTCATAAGAATATGCCAGCGACATATGAAAATCGCGTTGCAAACCAATCGACTGGTGCGAAAGGGTAACGCCTACACCTACGCGTTTCGACAGAAACGGAGAGTTGAAACTGGCCAAAGCCGATTGTGGCGCACCTTTAAAACCGATCCACTGGTTGCGGTAAATAGCCGTAACGGAGGGAACGCCCCGCGCTCCAGCGTAGGCCGGGTTGATCAGCAGTTTGTTGTACATAAACTGCGTGTATTGATGCTCCTGTTGCGCAAAAAGCGCCGCTGCAAACACCATGAGGGCGAATGAAAATACAAGTTTTTTCATGACGCAATATTTTTATGAAACCGGGTCGGGCGGCGGTGCAGCACCGACCCGGTTAGAATTGTTTAACGGAAAATTTCGATAAACCCTTTAACGGTTGCTTCGTTCGGGCCGGGTTTGAACACATAAAAATACACGCCATCGGGCAGGTTCTTGCCGTCTTCGCCGTCCAGTGTACCGCGCCATGCTTTGGTCGGATCGTTGGAATACGGTGCGGCTTCGTACACCTTGTCGCCCCACTGGTTGTACACTACAAGGGAGTTCTGCTCAAAGAAACCGGAATCCAGGCACTTAATTACCAGCCAATCATTGATATTGTCACCATTGGGTGTAAAGATGTTCGGAATGAATTTACATTCTGTATCATTTACCTTGATGGTCACCGTAGCCATGTCGCACAGCAGTGGGCAGGATTGTGAGCACACTTCATAGAAGAAAGATACGCTGCCAGGTTCTGCGCCTGCCTGGTATGAAAACAAGCCGTTTCCGAGGTTGGTAACCCCAGCGAGCGGACTCACTTCCGTAATGACGAAATCGCTCACCGGGTTCAAAATGTCATTTGTCAGCACATTGAATGTATCCAATGTGTTCGGATCGATCATTAAGTTGGTGTCATCGATCGCATCGGGCTGAAGCGCCAGTTGTACCGTCACCGTATCTGCCGGGGTAATACAACCATTGATATTGGCTGTTACGATGTAATTGCCTGCATTGGCGGGCGTCAGCGACTGAATCGTAAACTGGTTGCTGCTGGAAGTGAAACCCTGCGGACCCGTCCAGGAATACGTGGCTCCTGCAATCGCCTGCACGGAAACCGTGATGGTTTCGCCTGCGCAACCCGGATTCGGGTCGGCTATCGGATCGAGCGGCCGGATCGGCAGCACTTCGATCACCACCGAGCACTGCGCACTGCTTCCCGAGGCGTCGGTGGCCTGGAAAACCAGGGTGTCGCGCCCGACAGGGAATGGTGCGCCCGTCAGCAGTCCGTCTATTTGTTGCACCACAGGCGTACCACAGTCATCGATGGCTGTAGGCAAGCCGAAGTTGACAATGGCTGCCGTACAGTTGGCGCCGGCTGTGGCGCTGCTGACAAAGTTGCCGGGGTTGGTGTAAATGCCCCCGCCTGCATCCAGGAATACTTCGCCGGTGGGGCAAGTGATCTGGGGCGGTAAGCCTGCACTCACGGTGACAGTAAACGTGGCTGTGGTGGAAAAACCGTCGTTGTCCACCGCTGTGTATTGCACAGTGGTCACACCAATCGGGAAGGTATCGCCCGGCTGGTAGTTGGAGTACAAGGTATCAATATCGCAGAATCCTACAGCCATTGGCGGCGTCCATGTGGCTACCGAATCGCAGCCTGCCAGGTCGATATTGGCTGGTATTTGCTCGAAACGTTTGAAAGGCCCGTTCACCGTGATTTTGAACGTGCAGGTATCGTAGTTTTCGCTGTCGTCAAATGCTCTGATAACCAGTGTGGTAGTGCCCACAGAGAACGTATCGCCGGGCACGAAGGCTGATTCGTAATGGCTCAAGTCATTCATATCCGAACAGTTGTCTACAGCAGTGGGGAACAACCATTCCACGACGACTCCACAAGGATCTTGCGTGTTTACGGTCACATCCTGTGGGCAACTGGTAAATACAGGAGGAACCAGGTCGATCAGAACCACATCAAAAGAGCAGGTAGCCGTATTTCCGGCAGCGTCGGTTGCTACATAGGTAACCGTGGTGGTACCGGCCGGGAAAACACCTGGTTCCAGATCGGAGGTCAGGGTAGGATCGCCACAGTTGTCGGTTGCCGTTGGCGGCGTCCAGGTAATCAGCGAGTCGCATTTGTTGTTAGGCAGTTCAATAATGATCGTGCCGGGGCAATCGCTGATCTCAGGTGCAATACTTTCCGTAACCGTAACGGAGAACGAACAAGTGGTTACATTGCCTACATTGTCGACAGCAGAGTAGGTGACAACGGTGGTACCCGTCGGGAAGAATGTACCAGGTTCGATGTCTGAAAACACATCCACGCCGTCCAGGTCGCAGTCGTCTGTTGCCACAGGCACCTGCCAGGTCGGGAATGCGCCGCAGGTATCCTGATCGGTATCTATTGTCAGGTCATCCGGGCATTTGTCAAACACCGGTGCATTGTTGTCAATGACCGTAATATTAAACGAGCAAATGCTTGTATTGCCGGAATCATCGACAGCAGCAAAAGCCAGCATTGTAGTGCCTGCATCGAGTACGACGGTTGGTTCGTATCCGATCAGTTCAGGAGTAATGTCGCAGTTGTCAGACACAACAGGCTGCTCCAGACTCACTGTAGCCGTGCACAAACCTTCATCCGGAGCAACGATCATATCTTCCGGACAGGAAATAACAGGCGCCAGGGTATCCTGAACTTCAATAGTGAAAGCACAGATTGCTTCATTACCAGACGCATCGGTCGCAACATAGGTAACAGGTGTCACCCCGATTCCAAACAAATCACCAGGCGCATAATCTCCCGAGAGAGAAATACCTCCCTGGCTGCAGGAGTCAATTGCTTCCGGCACGTCCCAGAAAACCGGAATGGTGCAGGCATCAGCAGGGGCTGCTACTACGATATTTTGTGGGCAATTATTGATTTGTGGAGGAAGACTTTCCAGTACTGTTACTGTTACCGAACATGTGCCGGTGTTTCCAGCCTGGTCGTATGCTGTAAAAACAACCGTTGTGGTGCCGGCCTGGAACAGGTTGTCGTCTTTGCTGGAAATAATCTCCTGAATATTGCCGCAGGCATCCTGCACATCCGGTAGCGGAACAACAACCGTTTCACTGCACATCCCCTCAGCAGCGTCTACTTCAATATTGTCGGGGCAGGTCAGCGTGGGGGCCGACTGGTCGCCGATGGAGAAATAGCCACTGGTTGTATTAAACGGAACAGAGTTGAACGCTGTGTTGACTGCATCAAACGGCGGCACAAAATCAATATTGGTCGTTCCGGTTGGGTTGACAACGGTGAAATATACGGTAAAAAGGATTCCTCCGTCCGGAATACTTGGCCAGTATGGCGGAACCGGATTGCCCGACAAAAAGCGCAAAATGCCGGTATTGGTGCCGATATAGTTTAAAAAGTCAGCAGCATCGAGGTTCAAACCAGGGTAGCCATTTCCAACGGAATCGAATTGTAGGACTGTTTCGTCCCAGCCCAGTGAAAATTGAAGGCCGATCAGGTCGTTGAAATCCTGTACGCGTACGTTAAAGGCTACCTGGCCGCCGTTATTTTGGCAATCGGCTATCACGGTATCCACACTGACGCCGAGGCCTGCAGCCGAGTTGACGAGTACATTAAAGGCACAAGTGCCCGTATTGCCGGATGCATCCGTGGCAATGTAGGTCACTGTCGTGAGTCCAACGTTGTAGTTGCCATCGGCGTTGCCGGTTCCCTGGCCGGTAGTAGCACCGCTTTGGGTGTAAGTGTAGGTTACATTGCTACAGTTATCAGAAAAAGAAGCAGGCGTAAGGTCGGCTACCGGGGCGAAATTGTTGCCAACATCGGCCGTGGCCGTTGCATTGGCAGGGCAAGTAATCGTGGGCGGTTCCAGGTCCTCGAAATTCACCTGTCCATTGATATAGGTTGCCTGAATTTCCTCGGGCGGAAACACTGCGCTGGTGTAGGCTTCGCGGATAGAAGGGAAATCACCAAAAGTGATAGGAGAATTGCCATTGTTGCCACCCATCACATTAAAGTTGAGGGTAAACAACACAGCACCGTTTGGAATCGTGGTGCCGTTCAGCGAGTTGGTCGTCCAACTGAACGACAAAAAGCCGGAACTTACCGAAGAAACGCCAAAGTTGGTCGGCGCCAGTTGAAGCGCCGGGTTGAAATTGTTGACAGAAACGTACTGCAGCAACGCAGGGTTCCAGCCGAGCGAAAACTGGAGAGAACCGAGCGAGTCAAAATTCAGGGCAGTAATATCTACAGAGAACGACTGTCCGCAAGCCGCAGAAGCGCTTTCCGCAATCAGTGTCAGTACATCACTGCTGGTTGATACTTCCAGCGTGACTGTAAAAGAGCACGTTGCCGTATTGTTGCCTACATCTGTAGCCAGGTAGGTAACAACGGATGTTCCAAAGTTAAAAATGTAACCGCTGGCATCCGGATCATTCGGTGCATTGGCAATGGTGGCGCCACTGGACGACCAGCCCACACCCGGTATGCTGCAATTGTCGATCGCACTCAAAGGGCCAATGTCGTTTACCGCAGAAGGTGCACTGACCGAAACGGTCAGGTTGTCCGGGCAAACAATAGTAGGTGGCGTATCGTCGATGGGCTGAACTCCACCGGTCACGGTTTGTACAGTCAGTTCATTGCCGTTGGCGTCCGTTACTTCAATTTGAACAGGGTTGCCGATAATTTGCACCGGCGAAAACGGTCCTGAAATACGGCGGAAAGCCAGCGAAAACAAAGTGCTGTCGTTGGGAATGGATACCCCGCCAAAAATTGTATAAGTAAATGTGATCCGGCCTGAAGCCAGATAAGTTGTGGAGTCAAAACCCGTATTAAATGCACCTTGGGTCAACAAGGGATTCAGTGGAGTGGTGTAGGCATAATCCAGGTCGTTGGGATTCCACGAAACGGTAAATTGAATAGAACCTGCATTCGTCAGGTTACGCGCTCGAATGGGTATGAGGAACGTATCAGATGACTTACAGTCTATCAGGACTGTGTCGGTTTTCAGGATGACTGCCTGTGCCGACATTTGACTGGTAAAGACAAATGACCCCAGCAGCATCAGGATTAGAAAAATATTTCTCATGGTTTTAAAAATCATGCATTAGAGAAAAATGATTGTACGACCTTTTGAAACAGGACAATAGCCAGTTGTTTCCGGCGCGCCGGGAACGGGTTAAATGTACTGGAAGTTCCATAAAATACTTCCGTACACCTTTTCCCGTTCCCGGCCTTTGCCGGATCAAAAGTTTATCAATCTATGAGAATCATTTTCTTGCGATCGCTGTGCGTTGGAGTCTCCAGTTCGTAGTAGTACACGCCCGGAGCGCCCAGTTCTGATTCGCGGAAACGCACTTCGTTGTAACCTTTTTCAAAATTACCGACCACAGTACGCACCAACTGTCCAGACGCATTGAACACCCGCAACGCGGCCCGGCTGCTTTCCGGCAGGCGGAAGCCGATAGTCGTCACGGCGCGGAATGGGTTGGGCAGGTTCTGATACAGGGCAAATGGCGCCTGATCGCTCACTACACTGTTGCGTTCGGTAAATTCGAATTCGATTTTCATCAGGCTGCCATCGGTATGGTATGCTTCGGCGGCCGTAACTGCAGAACTCGGGTGCAGCAGTTCAGCGGTGTTACCATCGCGCAGGGCGCGGAATTGCAGCGTAAACAGCACTTCGTCGTTGGCATAGGTTTTTGCTTCACGACTTACCCACAGGGTGGTCAAATGGCCGTCAGGCAGATACGCAGTACCGAAGTTTTCGTCGGTCAGCGCCAGTACACCGGCGCGATAGTCGTCGAGCATCAGTACAGTCGGATCGAAATCGATGGTCATCTGGTAAGCCACGCGGCTGGTAAAGTCGCTCGCTTTGAATGGCACCGATACGATTTCTCCTGCTTTGAAGTCGCGTTTTTCCAGTCGGAAATTGAACTTGTCGCCTCCAAAACGCTCTTCCGACCCACCGCCTGTGAATGTAGGCGTGATGTTACCGTTTACGTCGCCCATACGTACCGCTACGAAATCGTCATCGAGGTAGTCCGTCGTGGCCGGGTTGTGCGTAATCGTTTGCGGAATCGGCGCACTTAGCGGATTCGGGCTTGGGAATACGTATGCTTTCGGTACAAATTTCCAGTCGGGCGAGCCCAGGATGTGCTGGTCAGTTGCCAGTACCACGCGTTGAATACGCAGGTAGTCATTGAGCGAGATATTGGCGTCGCCGTTTACGTCGGCTGCAACCCATTGGTATGGAGAGAGCAGTTGCGTTCCGAAAATGTGGTTCACGATAAACAACAGGTCGGCAGAAGAAATACCGGCAGAACCTGCAGTTGCCTTCGTTGGCGTAATCGTTACGTTGCTGTTATTTGGAATGCTCGTAAACAGGTAGGTTCCTGGCACACCAGTCGTTTGGGTGGCACTTGCGCCACCTGAAATGGCCACATTTACACCTGGTACCGGCTGCGTTGGCGTTCTCCAGGTCTGGATATCACCGGCAATGTCGATCGCGTCGGCTGCACAGTTGATGGTTACAGAACCGGCCGTAGCATCAATCGGTACTACAACGGGTGTTCCAAGGCTGTCCTGATTGAACTCGATACCTACTGGCGTTGCAGTTATGGTGATCGGGGCAGAAGAGCCCACTGCGGCGGTTGCACTCAATTGAACCTGCAACTCAAACAGGGTAGTTCCGTCGGTAAAGTTCTGTGGTGTTCCGTTGCCTGTCCAAACCGCGCCCAGGTTGTTAAGCGGCAGCACGTTGCCGGTAAATCCAGTCAGGGCAGGGTTTACATTGGTTACACCTGTAATCGTGGCAACCGTTCCATCGCCGGCGTTCAGGGTAAACGAGAAGGAGTACACTTCAAAGAAGTTTTCAGCAGTAACCGGAATGTTGACCGTGCCACCCTGGCAACCAGTTGCATTTCCTGCAATCAACTGAATTTTAGCGCCTTCATCCACTGTGGCTGTATCGATCTGGAGACAGCCGTTGTCCGTGTCCGTTACGGTTACTATGTAAGATCCGGCAGACAGGTTGCTCAAGGAAGGTGTATCGTCGCCTGTATCCCATGCGTAGGTAAAGTTGCCCGAACCGCCGCTCGCTGTTGCAAGGGCCGTACCGTCGTCGGAACCGAAGTAGGATTCAGGTGTAGCCACTACGTCGAGGTCGAAACCGGCTGTTGAACCCAGCGCAACTTCCACATCCACAGTGCAAGAGTTAACATTGCCCGCATTGTCGACTACAAACAGGGTCAACGGATTGATACCCAGTTCGCTGCACACAAACGTTGTTTGCGACAGGTACATGGTATCGATCGCGCAGTTGTCAGTAGTGCCGGCCAGTGCAACATCTTCCGGCGTAATGGTAGCCGAACCGTTGGAGCCAAGGGAAATAATAATATCGTTGTTACATACCACAGTCGGGATGCTGTTGTCGACCACTTCAAGCACCAGGGTGTCGAGGCTGGAGTTGCCACAGGCATCGATGGCATTGAAATGAATTTCATACGTGCCTACCTGATAGGTACCGGAAATGCTCAATGCGTGGTCGCCATGCGGCGCATCGTTGAATACGCTAAGTGCCGAATCGGGCTGACAGTCATTCAGATACTGGCGCAGGTCAAACTCGTTGAGTCCGATCGTGACGGAACAGTTGTTGTTTGGCGGGTAGTTGGCCGTGAAAATCGTCAGGGTATCGGGCATGCCAAGGAACTGTGGCGCCTGATTATCGAGTACGGTAATCGTTCTGGTATGCGTGGTGGTGTTGCCACAATCATCGACGGCTGTGCGCGTACGAACAATCGTGTAATTGTACTGACCACAAGGGCCTACTGCTACGTTGATGGTATCTTGCGTGAGCAGTACCTCTACCGTGTCGGAGCAGTTGTCGGTGGCAGTCACCAGCAAAGGAGATGGCACCAGCGAATAGCAACTTACCGTATCATTCGGAGCCATCGACGACAGTACAGGTGCAATTGTGTCCTGGATGTTCAGTTTTTGCAAACAAACAGCCATGTTGCCGCTGAGGTCGCGTGCCTGCCAATAGCGATTCAGTACGACACAAGTGGCGCCGCTTCCTGCTGCAAGTGTATCCGAATAGGTAATCATGATGCTGCCCTGGCAGTTGTCAGAAGCAGTAGCCGTTCCGTTGACCAGTGGTTCAAACGAGTCAGTACACTGGATCGTTTTACCAGGAGGGCATACGATGGTAGGAGGTACGTTATCCTGTACGACGATATACGTCTGGCAGGAAGATTCATTTCCAGACTGGTCTGTTACATACAGTTTAACCGGGTGGTGTGTTACTGCATCTGCATCGGCACAGTTGAATTCGATTTCCGTAGTAATCGGGCCCAACGGATCGAGGCGTTGGATTTGCAGTTGGAGGTCATTTACCGAAGTACAGTTGTCCGAACTTGCTGCGTTGATCTGCGCAGTCGTAACCAGTACCGTACCAGAAGCCTGGAGCGATACGCTTACACCATTGATACAAGCCGCGATCGGGTTGGTGCCGTCTTCTACAATAATCGTGATGTGGTGGGAACTCTTGTTTCCACATGCATCCGTTGCAAAGAAAGTAGTGGCGTGCGTACCCAGGCCAAACGTTTCGGAAGTATCTGTTTTGGAATAAAATCCTTCCAGATTGGCAATTATCAGGTCATTACCTGTGGAGCAATCAGAAATATACTGCAGGATATTGATGTTTACCACTGCGGAACAATCCGTGTTGTTGGTGGAAGTCAAAACGGAAATCGTATCCGGTGTAGAAGCCAGGAACAGGGGCGCCTGAACGTCCTGTACAGTGATCTTCTGGGTGCCAGTCGACATATTTCCGGCAACATCAACTGCTTTCCAGGTGCGGGTAATCATGTAACTGTATTTGCCACAACCAATCGTATCCTTCGTGGATGTTTCGGTAAATGTAACGGTCGGAGTGCTGCAAGCGTCGGTAGCCGTGAGCGTTGGAGCCGTTGGAATCACATCGCTGCAACTGAGCGTAATATCTACGGGCAGGCTTTGAATGGCAGGCGCTACTACATCTTTTACCTTCACACTGGTAACACAAGGTGCAGAAACATTGCCGTTGATATCGACAGCAACAAAGTTCACTACGTTGTTGCCGAGTTGCGCGCAGGTGAAAGTGAGCGAATCGACATAGGTATTTGGCGCTGTTCTGAACTTGAAAGTTATCGGGCCGCAATCGTTTTGATCATAACTGCCGTTGTTGAGTTGTGTGGCTGCAATGGTGAAGGAACCACCGGTACTCAGGTTGACAGAATCGGCTTTACATATAGCCACTGGCGGGAACACGTCGTGCAGTACCGTAATGTTTTGCGGTTGTGTGCTGATGTTACCGTTGCCGTCATTGTACACCCATGTGATGACATAGTTGCCTGGCATGAGGTTGTAGGATGGCGGATCGGTGTTCAGGAATTCGCCCACCTGAGCAGAAGGAGTACCGTAGATGGTATCGGCTTCCGGGTTGCATGGGTCAAATGCCAATGGTGCGTATACGATAAACATGCCGCAAGAGTCCACAATTGGATCAAGCGTCACTTCTGCCGGAATCGGGTCGTCGCCGTCCTGAAGGGTCAGGATAAAGAAGCAGGTTTTCGTGTTGTAGCCATCAAAACCAGTGATAAAGATCGTGTCGTTATCACCTGTAAGCGGAGCCGGGCCGAAGAAGGTGCCCAACGAGGTGCCTGCTGTGGGTACTTGAGTCAGTGCTACGTTACCCGAGCAGTTATCCGTTACCTGTACCAGGTTGGTGTAGTTTGGAATCTGCGCATCCGGGCAGGTGGAGGCCAGTGTTTGGTTGGCTGGGCAGTTCAGCACCGGAATCTGCGTATCCTTGACTTCAACGGTAAATTCACAAACAGAACTGTTGGCCGGATTGGCGTTGTCTTTTGCAATGTACCGCACCGTGGTAATACCTACCGGGAACTGAGCCGTCGGGAATACCTGGAACGGGAAATTCGCATTGTAATTGAACGGATTGGTCAGGTTGATCGTCGTTTGTACCGGGTTGGAAGTACTTCCCTGTGCATTCAGAATTTGTTCCTGAACGGTGAAAGGCAGGCAATCCGCAACATTGTTGAGCAGCGACCAAGGGCGCTCCCAGGTGAAAATATTGGAACAAGCGCCTGGCGTGTTTGGAATCACATAGTGTGCACCGCAAATGGTATCGAATGGAGGATCGAAGGCGAAAATCGGGCCTTGTGTGTCCTTGATAATCACGGATACAGTGTGAGATGCCGTGTTGCCACAAGCGTCAGTTGCCAGCAGTGTAACCACACTGGTACCGATCGGGAAATAGGCAATAAACTCTGTATTGAGCGGCATCACTTGTGGTACAACAATATCTGTGTATCCAAAAGAAGGTGTTGGGTAATCGACTGTAAACGTTACAGTTACATCGCCACAAGCATCTGTGATTTCACCTGGATTGGTGATTTCAATGGCAATTGGTCCATCACAGAAAGTTGGAACATCCGTTTCGCCGATTACTGAAGTTTGCAGGTTCCACACAGGGGCCGCATTGTCTTCTACAGAAATCATCTGAAATGCAAAACCGGTATTGCCGGAAGCATCGGTAGCCACCCATTTGCGTTTGATCGTAAATTCGTTGTCGCAACCTCCCGGCGTAATAATATCGTCGGCAGTGCTGTAAGTAACGGAGGAAACCGTGCAGTTGTCAGTGGCAGTAGCGCTGCCGCCGGAAGTTGCGGGGTTGTTCGGATTGAACGTCGCGCATTCCACCACAATATTTGCAGGAGGCGTCACCACAGGATTGGTCATATCCTTGATGGTGGCATTCATCGTGCATTCGTCTGTGTTGCCGCCTGCGTCGGTTACTTGAAGGGTTACCAGGAATGTACCTGTTTGCGAGCAGTTGAAAAGGTGTGAACTTTCGTAAGCACCCGATCCAACTTTCAGTTTGTACGTCAGCGTACCACAGTTGTCGTTGCTACCGTTGTTCAAAGTGGCTGCGTTCAGGGTAAACTGACCGGAACCGTTGAGTACATAGGTTTGATTGCCAATACATACTGCATTCGGAGCAATATCGTCGATGACGGTCACGCGTGCATGGCAAGTGTCCTGATTGCCCTGGCCGTCGCGCAGGTCGAGCACCACGGTGTTCACACCCAGATCAGAGCAATCAAAGTTGTATTCTGTCAGCAAATTGTTGAAAGTGCCGAATTCGTAGTAGTCAAAAAAGCAGTTGTCCGTGCTGCCGTTGTCGATTTCGGTTGGCAATACAGTGGCATCGCCGTTCACATCGAGGGCAACAGTTACATCTTTACACCTGGCGATAGGCGCCTGTACATCTACCACATTTACCTTGAAGGAGTGGATACGAACATTACCTGCGGCATCCGTAGCGGTGTAAGTAACCGTCGTCATGCCAAACTGGAAGAAAGAACCCGGCGTGTGCGAGGAAGTCACACTCACAACGCCCGGGCAGTTATCCGTAAACGTTGGCGCAATCCAGTTTACCTGACGCAGGCAACTCGACACGTTTGTGAATACAGTAAGAGTAGTATTGGCGGCCTGACCCGTACCGGAGTATGCCGGTGGCTGCAGGTCTGAAACGGTCACATTGAAATTGCAAACCGTGTTGTTCGTACCGTCGCTGAACGTGTACGTCACTGCGGTCGTTCCTTTGTTGAAAGGTACCGTGTTGATATTGGCAATCGGGCCCGTTCCGGTAGTTACGCCACTCAGGCTGTACGTTACTGTTGGGGCGCTACAGTTGTCGGTGTATTGTCCTACTGTGGTCAGGGCAGTACCTGCAGGCACCAGTGTGAGTGCACCGGTAAAGGTAGCCGTACAGTTGCCAGCGTTGGTAGGCAGTGCAATGCTGGAAGGGCAGATCACCTGAGGCGCCAGGTTGTCGACAATATCGATGGTCGTGTTGCAGGCAGCCGTATTGGCAGGAACTGCCAGGTCGGAAACCGTCAGGGTAACAGGAATTGCATTGTTGGCCAGGTCGCCGCAATCAAATTGCAGGTTGTTGCCAACAGCCACGCCATCGGGAGAGGTAATAGTCAGAATTACATTGCCGCAGTTGTCATTGGAACCATTGTCAACAGCACCGGGCGTCAGAATGGCTTTGCCCGTGGCATCCAGGGCCAGTACTATAGCGCCTGCCGGTTTGCACAACGGCGTAGGATCTTCATCTTCATTTACTATAAAGGTGTAGTCCATGTGAACGCTGTTCATGGCATTGTCTGTCCATGTGTAGCGAATCACGGTGGTTCCGGCCGGGAATTGAACCGTTATTGCGCCGCCGCCTGTAGGCGGGAATGCTGGCGCGCCGCTGAGGACCAGCGGGTCAGGACCGGAAAATACTGTTTCCGTAAATGTTACTGTGCCACAATCGCTCACCGTACCAATGCTCGGACGTGTGAACGTAATTACTTTCGAGCAGTCGCCGGCGGTAACAGATTGCGCCGGGAAGTTCACGTTGGCAGGAGCAGGCGTCACACTGGGAGCCTGGTTGTCAAATACCGTTACTACAAAAGACGTGCTGCTGGTGTTGCTGTTGGCATCTGTAGCCACGTAAGTAACCGTAGTAGCGCCCAGGTTGAAAAACTGGGTCGTGGGATCGCCCTGTGTTACACCAACCGCAGCCGCTGTTGTTGCGCCACTCAGTTCCATGGTGATCGTGTAAGGACCTACGCAGTTGTCGGTAACAGAGGGGTGATTCCAGTTGTACACGCCATCACAAAGATTCAATGGTGTAGCGCTGCCTGTGGATGTGCCAATCATTTGGCTGGAGGGCACACCGGCAAAACCCGGATCTTCCGTATCCGTCACGGTCACTGTAAAAGAACAGGTGCCCGTATTGCCGGCGCCATCTGCTGCAGTGTAAGTGACCGTCGTCATGCCCAGGTTGAAATTCAGGACTACATCGTCCGAACCGGTAGCGGCAGTAGCGCCGGTGGCAGCCCAGTCGATGGAAACAATATTGCAATTTTCAGAGATCGAGCCCGGGAAGGCAGGGGCCGTAATATTAGAAAGCGCACTGCTGCAGGTGCCAGTGGCAGTTACATATACCTGATCCAGCGGGCAGGTTGCAATGGTGGGTACTTCGTTGTCTTCTACTTCAATATTGTATGGTGTCCCATTGGAAACATTGCCGGAAGGATCGACTGCCGAGAAGTTTACTGTTGTAATACCGGCATTGAATTCAACGAGGTCGAGCGTACCAGTCACTGTGCCACTCGTAGCGCCACTCAAAACATAGGTAATAGTCAAGTCACAGTTGTCACCAATTGTAGCGTCAAATTCTGTACCCGTTGTCAGGTAAGAACACAGGCCTACATCGGCAGAACGCAATTCGTCTCCTGGGTTGAAGAATATGGTGGGAGGGATGTTGTCAACGACCGTAATAGCAAGTGTACGCACCGTAGCGCCAGGGCCTCCATCCGTACCGGGAGGGTTGCCGTCTGCGCGTACATACCAGGTTTGTGGGGAAGTGGAAACGTCCATGCAATCGAAAGTCACGGGCACAGCCGACCAGGGGCCGCTCGCGCTTTCAGAGAGATAGTATTCGCAAGACGGGTTTTTTACAAACCCCTTGTTATTCAATACCGTTTCGTTCAGGTCTACTGTACCGCCAGCACCAAGGGCCAGGATGATCTGGACTGTCGCATCAGGCGGGTATGATACGAAATCGGCGCATTGGCTATACAGGTTTTGGCTGACAAGCAGTGACAAACAGGTCATAGCCGTCAACGCCCAACGCCGAGGTGTTGTCGAGTTGTTCATGGTCAACAAGTTAGATGATGGGAAATGAAAATAGGTGGGAATGCTGAATAAAGGTAGTCTTAGCCTCATCAAAGCTGAGTCGGTTTGGAATGAATAAATGTTGTTACAAAAATTGGGCTCGCTGCGTCCATGTTATGACACCAATGGAAAACTTTCATGGATTTACGAGAAGCCAACTTTGAAAGGCGGAAGATTAAATAATCTGTCAGGTAGCAGATTCGAGGGATTAAAAAAACGGCCGCAAGTTTAGTTGAAAATCAGCAAACCGCCTTGATGTTTTCTCCGCAACAGGCGATGGGATATTTGTAACTCATTGCCTGTCAAACATTTACTCTGAAATTTCAACCTCATGGAAATTTACCTGCATGGGTTGAAAAAAACTGTTTCAGTCTGTTGCTCCTCTCTATTCCAATAATCGTACCAATTTGAGGGTATCTTTCATTTGGGGCATTTTTTAGATGTGAGAATGTAGTTTTCGTCACACATCGATTGAATTTTATCTTCACCAACTGGATTGTTGGATGCCTATATTTGCGGCATGAGCAGAAAATTCAGCCAACACACCAAAATACGAAAAAAAGGACTTCCGCCCGGTACGCTCGTCTATACTGGCGATCGTAACAGTAAACCTTCTACTGTTTTTACGGTACAGTTTACAGAAGATAAATACGTGGAACAACCCTTTTACAGCCCCGATTTGCGGAAAACAAGGGGGCTGGTATGGGTGGATGTACGCAGTCTCACGGAGACGGCCCTGATAGCGCGCATCGGCGACGATTTTCATATGCACCCGCTTGCGCAGGAAGACGTGCTGGACACGCAACAACGTGCCAAACTGGAAGAATACGACGACGGGCTTTTTATCATTTTACCCAATCTGAATTTCGACCCGCAAACCAGGGAGGTTTGTAGCGAACAGATCTCCGTTTTTTTCGGAAAGGATTTTGTCCTGTCTTTTCAGGAAGACCCCGACGACGATTTTGCTCCGGTTCGCATTCGAGCCATTGAAGGTATCGGCCGAATCAGAAAAAAAGGCGCCGATTACCTCGCCTATGCACTACTGGATAATATCGTGGACGGCTATTATGAGGTGATGGATGCCATTCAGGAACAATTATTCGAACTGGAGGAAACCCTGCATCGCAATGGCGCCGAACCGGAAGTGAAGGCCGGCATTTTTTCCCTGAAACGCACTGTAAACGACTTCCGATTCAGGGTGCTTCCACTTCGCGACGCAGCCACCCGATTGTATCGTACAGACAGCAATCTGATCGACGAGTCCAGCCGTTTATACCTTCGCGATGTGGTGGATCACGTGGCACAAATTCTGGACAGTATTGATAATCAATTAAATATGTTGTCCAGCCTGGAGTCGCTGTACCATGCGGAAGCCTCCAATCGGCTCAATAACGTCATGCGCCTGCTGACGGTTATCAGCACTATTTTTATCCCGCTCTCTTTTGTGGCCGGCGTGTATGGTATGAACTTCGATAACATGCCAGAACTTCACAACCCCTTCGGCTATTATTATGTGCTGGGCGGTATGTTCGTGGCGATGGTGGGGATGCTGGTGTATTTTAGGAAGAAAAGATGGATTTAGTTATTAAGTTATTGGTTATTAAGTTATTGGGGGTAGGTAAGGGTTTGTTTGCACGAGTTTTTGGCTTTACTGGTTGTGTCGCCAAAAACTCGTGCAAACAAACCCTTACCTACCCCCAATAACTTAATAACCAATAACTCAATAACCAATAACTAAAACGCCATACTTCCCTCCATCCTCCATCCTCTCCCCGGCATGGGCCGATATTGCAAAACCTGATACGTTGTGTTCCAGACATTCTGGAGACGTAGGCCGAAGGAAAATTGGGCCTTCTTGAATGGGAAGGAATAGTTACACATCAAGTTTCCGGTTTGGAACCCTTGAAGGGTTTGTAAATTGTCGGAAGTGACAAAACGGGGGCCCGTAAACTGATGCAGGTAAGCCACAGAGAAACGATGGCGTTCTGCCTTGATCGACAAAGCGGCGCTGTGGTTGGGCGTGTAAATGAGTTGATGGTGCAGAATAGCCGGTTCTCCCGCATAAACCGCCTGATTGGTGACCTTTACATATTGATAATTGCCCGACAAAACGCCGTTCCATTGTCCATATTTCCAGTGCCAGGCGCTGCTGACAGATGCGCCCCGGCTCCATACTTTTTTCAGGTTGAAGGGAATAAAAATGCCGTCAGCCCCGGGCGCCCATTCAATCCAGTTGTCCATAAGTACTTGAAAGACAGTGATATCTGCTGTAAATGCAGATTTGTTCAATTTCCAGCCCAGGTCGCTGCTGTATCCTTTCTCCGGCTTCAAATCGGCTCGACCATAATCGGCCCAATAGAGGTCGTTGAACACCGGCAGGTTGAAATTGCGTGCCAGGTGAAAGTGCAGCAGGCCTGGGCCTGCATTGAACTGCCCGCCGACCGACCAGGTAAATGGAGCGCCCTGCTTTTCAGCCCATTCCTGACGCAGGAGCATGGAAATACGTCCGGATGAGAATACCCGCTCTCCCGATGTATATAGTGCCAGTCGGGTTTGTGTATACCAATGTGTGCTATCTGCGTAACTACCGACACGCACCCATTGCCTTTGAGCCAACAGACCGCTTTTCAGCAGCAGGCGCTTGTTGTGCTGGTGCATCCAGTCGCTGTTGATTCGAACGGTTTTGGCGCGGCTCGAATCTGTTTTTTCATGGAGGAAAAAATACAATCCTTCATCCAGCCATGCGATCTGCGTTTGAAGCACACTGCTCGAACGCAGGCGATGTTCCCAACTGAGGAATGCACGGGTATTGCGGTCGCGCTGCCAGGTAGTTTCTGGCGTTTGGGTCATTGTAGGTGGTATTTCCCTGAATGCACGTTGGTACCAGAAGCCCGACTTGATGTTGTTTTTTGAATTGATAATCAATTGGTTGTGCTGCTCGAGGTTCCAGGTTTTGCCAAAATTATTCACCTGGCGAACTTTTGGTGCGCCCAATTGCGCCGTATTTCGAAAAGGAAAATCATTGTTGGCTTGTTGCCAGGCAGATCGCAGGCAGGTACTCCAGCGGGATTGCGTCGTGGCTGCCTGAATGCTGGTTTCACTTTGTCCCCAACTACCGAATGCCTGTGTCAGGCTGCCAAACATGCCTGTTTGCTGCGGAAAGGGTTTGGACACCAGGCGAATACTTCCTCCGAGCGAACCACTGCTTTGGGCGGCACTTTGGCCGCCGTATTGCACCGAAAGTGCATCGCCTGGCCAGGCAGGAATCAATGCCAGGTCGATGACACCGTTCATGGGACTCATTAAGGGTAATCCGTTCCAGAAAACTGGGCTTCTTCTGGAACCTGCTCCCCGGATAGAGAGGGTGGCCAGTGTGCCTGGCGCATTGGGACGTATATCGGCTGCATTTTCCCAGAAAAGGCGTTCTGAAAGAGGAATTTTCCCCAACACAGGCAAAGAATCTGCTTTCCAGATGGAATAACCGTTGTCGGCAATGCCGGCGCTTCGGATTTCCACCTCGCGCAAGGAAAGCAGGCTGTCCGTTTGTGCCAAGGCAGGAGGTGTGGGCAGCAGTTGATAAAGTAGTAAGAAAAAAAAGGGTAGCGCAGGAAGCCCGCAGAATTTATATCTGGCAAATTTCCTCATAGTCGGGCCGGTCGTAAGGGTACTTGTGGATAAACTGATTGATGATAGCGCCTTTGTGTACCACAAAAACGCCGGGCATCTGAAATCCGTCACCCAGTTCCTCACTCGGGTTGTTGCTACCGTGGCCTTCGAGTACCACTGCCTGAAAACCGCGAATCCAGTTCATTAACCCGAAAATCTGTTGAGGCGTACCTTTGGTAAGGCCGAAAGCGCGGTAGTACACCCGTTCTGGGTCAGCAATGTGGTCGACCGGGAAAAGTTTGTATTTTTTGAAAAACTTCTCTGCTGTTTCTTTCTCGGGCGCCATGTGCACAAATACGACCCTGAAACCGTTCGATTCCAGTTTTTGGCGGCGTTGAGAAATATCACTGATGGCTTCCCGGCAAAACGAACACCCGAAAAAGCGCAGAAAAACCAGCATAACCGGTTGCTTTTCGCACATTTGGGCCAGCGATTCGCCGCTGTTTACCGTGGTCATGCGCTCCCAGAATTCAGGGGCGGCAAAAGAGGGTTGTTTTTCAGACATACGAATTATGTGTTGGAAATGGGGTGTTTTGCCCTTCATGCCGGCAAAACACCCCTATACCTTGCTTACAACACATTCATGCCGTCCAGCAGGTCGGATACTTCCTTCACGGCTGCGGCCGATTTGTGCAGCAGGTCGAGTTCGTCTTTTTTCAGGCGCAGTTTGATGATCTCCTGCACGCCTTTACGACCCAGTTTGACAGGGGCGCCTACGAAAACGTCTTTCAGTTTGTACTGGCCATTCAGGCGAACGCAGCAAGGGAAAACGCGTTTTTCGTCTTTGAAAATAGAAATGGCCATCTGGGCAGCAGCGGCGCCAGGTGCATACCAGGCGGAAGTACCCATGAGGTTGACCAATTCGCCGCCACCGAATTTGGTGCGCTCGATGATAGCATCCAGTTTTTCTTTTTTCATCAGTTCCGTTACCGGAATGCCACTTACGGTGGTGTAGCGTGGCAGCGGCACCATAGTGTCGCCGTGGCCGCCCATCAGCATGGCCTGAATGTCTTTCGGTGAAACGTCGAGCGCTTCAGCCAGGAATGCGCGGTAGCGAGCCGTGTCGAGAACGCCAGCCATACCGAATACGCGTTTGTCGGACAAGCCGGATGCTTTCCAGCAAGCATAGGTCATCACGTCGAGCGGATTGGATACGACAATGATAATCGGGTTTTTGCTGTATTGCAGGAGACTTTTCGTCACCGACACCACGATTTTGGCATTGGTAGAAATCAGGTCGTCACGGCTCATACCCGGTTTGCGTGGAACGCCGGCTGTGATCACTACGATATCGGAATTGGCAGAGAGGGCATAGTCGCCTCCGCCGGTCAGGCGGGTGGAATAGCCGTCGATTGGCGCCTGCTGCCAGGTGTCGAGGGCTTTGCCTTTTGCCAGATCTCCCTGAATGTCAATCAGTACGACTTCATTAAAAACGTCTGCGTGAGCCAGTACGTTTGCACAGGTAGCGCCTACATTTCCGGCGCCTACAACGGTAATTTTGCTCATTGAATGGATGCTGTTTTGTATTCGAAGTTAGAGCCGCAAAAGTAGAGAAAAATTCTGCGAAGCAAGACCAATCCCGATCATTCAAATCCATGTTTTTGGTCATTTTTACCTTTCAATGATAGAAATGCCAGTTATGTACAGAATTGGTTCGTTATGTAACATTTATACTTGCGGCTATATTAGGTAAAATATCGAACACACAGGGCGTTGCCCTGTGCTATTGAATACGCCTTTTCAGGGCTGTTTTATACCCAAAATTGCCCGTTGTCCTTTTCTTTTTGCCCCTTGCCTCTGCTTCTTGCCCCTTGCCTTTTAAAATTTGCCTCTCACCCCTCACCACTCACTACTCACCTCTAACATCTCCTCCAGCATCCCTTCCTTCATCGCATACGCCGAGGTGTAAATTTCCTGAATCTCACTGCGGTCGAGCACGTACTGGATGAGCACCATGGCCACTACCACCATTTCCACCCGTTCGTCG
Source organism: Bacteroidota bacterium (assembly GCA_020160935.1). Lineage (GTDB taxonomy): Bacteria > Bacteroidota > Bacteroidia > Chitinophagales > Saprospiraceae > M3007. The sequence goes on from JAIUPL010000018.1 coordinate 59,808, forward strand.
GGAAGCAAAGGCATGGCCTGGCGTTCTGCGAGTGTGCTTCCTATGATTTTTTCGCGCAGCGGGTCGAATGCTTGCAGCGTGATGTAACCATAATGTTCGGGCTTGGTGGCAGGATTGAGCAAAAACAGGTCGATCACATCAAAGGTGCCGGAGGCCCCCACGAGGGTAGGGCAGGGATACTGTTCTAGTGCCTGCCACAAATCGGCCAGAGCCGTTTCGAGGTATTGCAGCAATTGTTGTATTTCCTGCGGCGTAATCGGGTCAGAGTGGTGAAATTCGCGGAACAACACAGCCACCCCCACCGGAAAACTCTTTTGCCAGTACACTTGCTCGCGGTCGGCAATGATAAATTCCACACTACCTCCACCAATGTCCATAATGAGCACGCGATTGTCGGGGAACGGCACCGCTTGCCGAACACCTTTGTGAATCAGCGCGGCTTCCCGGTGACCGGAAATGGACTCAGGGCGGATGCGGGCAATTTCCCAGGCCTGTGCCAAAAACTCCGGTGCATTTTCGGCAGTTCGCAGGGCGGCAGTTCCCAGTGCACGGATATTTTCGGGGGGCACTCCCGCCTCGTCGAGTTGAGTGCGGAATTGCCGAAGTGCATTCAGCCCGCGCTCAAAAGGCGCTTCTCCAATGCGTTGTATGCCGTTTTCGGCCAGTTTGACATACATCCTGTTTTTTACGAGCGTGTTCCAGCCGCCTTTTCCATCGCTTTCTGCAATAAGCAAATGAAAAGTGTTGGTCCCTAAATCAAGAATGGCTATGGGCATAATTATTTGATTAACAATGGTTTCTGTTGAATAGGTACTTATTTGCCTTTGGCGTCGGCACGTGCCGGTTTCTCAATAGAACGATATACCACACTTTGCAGGCGTGGCCTGAAATCGCCGTCGCCGAGTTTGTTATTGTCCATCGTAGGGTAGGTGCGGTTCGACAGGAAAATGAAAATCAGGTTTTGATCCGGGTCGGCCCACACGGCATTACCCGTGAAGCCCAGGTGCCCGAATGTATTGGGGCCGGCCAGCAGGCTCATGTTGGCGGGTTCTTTCGGGTTCAATTCTTTCATATCAAAACCGATGCCGCGCCGGGTGCTGGCTGCAAAACGCGTGGTAAAAAGGCGCACCGTTTCGGGTTTCAGGAATTCGAAGCCCCCATAAGAGCCGCCATTCAGCAGCATCTGGAATATTTTGGCCAGATCGGTTGCGCTGGAAAACAAACCAGCATGCCCGCTTACGCCACCCAGCATGGCAGCGCCCATATCGTGCACATAGCCCTGTAGTACTTCATTACGGAAATAATGGTCATCTTCCGTAGGCGCACAACGCAGTGTCAGTCCTTTTTTCCAGGGGCGATAGGTGGTGGTACTGAGCCCGAGCGGTCTGTAAAAATGCTCGTCGGCATACACATCGACCGGCTGCCCGCTGGTATTACGAATGGCTCTGGCGCCGAGGTAAAGACCCAGGTCGGAATATTTGTAACCCTTATCGGGGCGCAGTGGAGAGTTGAATATTTGTTGCCAAATACTGTCTGCCCAGGCATTTTGCATGTACAAATGGGCTGAAACGGGGATTTCGTATCCTTTTTCGGGTTGCCCCCGATAGACAAGAGGCGAAGGTTTTTTATCGGCTCCCAAGGTTTGCAGATAAAACGGAATCCAGGCCTGCAAACCTGCATGGTGCGCCAGTATTTCCCTTACAACCAGGTCTTTTTTGTTGCTTTTTTTCAGTTCCGGGATAAAATCCGACATCGGTGCATCGAGGCTGATATGCCCGTGCTCGGTCAGTTGCATGAGGGAAATGGTGCTGGCAGCCACCTTGGTCACGGATGCCAGGTCGTACATGGTTTCTGTATTGACAGCCGGTGAAGGCTCATAAGTGTATGAACCGTATCCTTTGTTCCACACCACAGTATTGTTTTTCACCACCAGGATCTGGCAGCCTGGTGCAGCGCCGGTGGCAATCATTTGTTGCACGATGGTGTCGAGCAGGGCCAGGGTATCGCTGCGCATCCCGACCGACTCGGGCAGGTTGTAGCCGAGCCGTTTGTTGGGGTATATTTTCCGCACCCCTTGTCCAAATTTTGCTACAGGTGAGGCCGTTACAGGCAAAATTCCTTTCAGGTCGCTGGCGCCGAACATGGCCATGGCTGCCGTTTCCTGCACCATCGGGTCTTCGGTATAGGCATCGAGTACAATCGGGAAATCGTCGAAAAAACGCATGCTGTACGGGTTGCCAAACATGGTCAGGGCCACTGTGTTCTGTGCATTTAATCGTCGCAACAAATCCATCTGGCTTGCCGTCACGCCGAAATTATCGGAAGCACGGGCGCGGGTGCTGTGGATGCTCACCAGCACCATATTGTACTGTTTTAGCGAATCCAGCAGGCGCATTTGTGTGAGCGTATCGACTTCTTTTCCCGCGTTAAAATGCCGGACAGGGGCATAGTAGCCGCAATAGGTTTGATACACCGTTCGGTTCGTGTCGCCGAGTGCCAGCGAGGCAAACCGATATTTTTCAAGGTTCGCAAAACCGACAATACCCGGCTCGTCACGCACCAGCGTAAGCGAAGCGGCAATGAGTTTGCGTTTGAGCACGAGCGCCTGCGGGGTGTTCAGATCGCGGCGGATATTGGCCAATTCCACGCGTTGCGGGGTAGTGATGCCCAGGCGGTATTTGCTGCGCAGCACGCGTTTGCAACTTTCATACAACTGATTTTTGTCGATGGCGCCGCTATCGACAGCCATTTGCAGGGCACTGAGCGCTGCTCCGAGGTTTTCGGGCAGCAGGTCTACGTCGTTGCCCGCACGAAACACTTCCACATCAGCCTGGCCCGGACCAAAATGTTTGGTGACGCCCTTCATTTCCATGGCATCCGTAAAAATCAGCCCCTGAAAACCCATTTTTTTCCGCAAAAGGTCGGTAATGACCGGCCGACTCAAGGAAGTGGGGTGGTTGGCACGCGGGTCGAGGGCAGGCACGCTCAAGTGGGCCACCATAAAAGAACCCACGCCGTTTTGCGCCAGCATCCTGAAAGGATACAGTTCGAGGCTGTCGAGGCGCTCGATGCTTTGCCGGATCACCGGCAAGTCCTGGTGTGAATCCACGTCGGTATCGCCGTGGCCGGGGAAGTGTTTGGCGCAGGCGAGTACGCCGCCATCCTGCAACCCGGCCATGTACTGGTAGGCTTTGGCCGTCACGTTGTAGCGGTCTTCGCCGAAGGAGCGCTCATTGATAACCGGATTGGCCGGGTTGTTGTTGATGTCGGCGTCGGGCGCAAAATTGACATGTACGCCCAGGCGGCGGCATTGGCGGGCCACTTCCACACCCATTTCGTAGAGCAGGCGGTTGTCTTCTACGGCCCCGAGCATAATTTGCTTCGGAAAGGAAATGGTGCTGTTGCGCAGGCGCATGCCCAGCCCCCATTCGAGGTCCATGGATACCATGAGCGGCAATTGTGGGCTGGCAGCCTGGTAGCGGTTGGTGAGTGCTACCTGTTTTTCAGGTGTTCCTGTGCCAGTTGGGTTGAAAAAGCAGATCCCGCCGGGTTTGTATTGGCGGATCAGGTTTTCCGTCATTTGCTCGTAGGTGGAATCCATGTCGAGGTGGCCGCGCACGACGAACAATTGTCCGAAACGCTCGGCATCCGTCATGGCGCTGAAAACCGAATCTACCCAGAGCGCTTCATTCCGGCTGGCCGAACTCGAAAGGTTGGCAAATGGTCTGTTGTTGTGAAACCCTTCTACAAAAAGCGCCCCGCACAACAGAAACGGGAGGCTGAATTTCAGATTCAGAAATGCTTGCATAGGGGCAAAGAACGGGAATTATTGTTCCAAAAACGCCCTGATGGCCCCAAAATACTCATCCGGGCGATCCAGCCAGCCATAGTGAGCACAATTGGAGATAAGCCGAATGTCGGCATTGCCGAAGGAAGCCCGAATTTGTTCGGCTGTTTCCGTACTGATAATATCGTTTGTGCCCTGAATGACGAGCACCGGTGTTTTACTTTGAAGAAATTTACCAAAGTAGTCAAAGTGCATGTTCCGCAGGTTCTGAATTACAAGGCTGTTTACTTCAGGGTTCAACTCCATGAGCCTGCCTGCGATTCGTTTGGTGTATGATTTGTTTACCACATAGGCATTTGCCAGAAATTCAGCCCTTTTTACACGGGTAATGCGGCTAGTATCGCCATTTGCCAACTTATTCTGGTAAAATTTCAGGCTGTCTCTTTGATCCGGCGTCAGGTTGTTTTGTATCCGGCTCTGGAGGTAATTCATGAAATTCAAGTTGACACCGCCGGAAGAAGAAAAAATGAGTTTGTCCACGTGTTCCGGGTATTTTGCATAATAATGACAAGCCATCAGGCCGCCGAAAGAATGCCCCAGCACGGTCCACTGCTCCATGTTCAGGTGCTGGCGCAGGCGCTCTATGTCATCTGCCATCGCATCCATGGTGATGGTTTTTTCATTCAGGGTATCCAGTTTTGAATTGCCGGTACCACGCTGATCAAAAGTGATGGTTTGATAGCCGAGGTCGGCAATTTTTTGGGCTACTTCAGTAAAACCGTTGCTGTTCATACCCGGCCCGCCGTTGATGATCAGCACCGGCTGCCCTTTGCCGAATACCCGATAATAGGGTAGCAGGGTATCGTCGTGCTGGCTGTTTTGCGCCAGACAATGCAGGTGTAAGGCCAGGCTAAAAAAGAAAACGATCTGCCTGATCTGGAGTAAATGTGTTGTTGTACTGCTATACATTTCCGATCACTTTGATTTTGTCATTGAGCATCAGCGAACTGGGTATGATCACCCGATCGCTGTTTTCATCCAGGATAATGGTGGCATTCAGGTTGATTTCCACCACGGTACCCCGGCATCCCTGAAACTCAATGACATCGTTGATTTTAAAAGGTCGGTTGATCACGAGAAAAACGCCACTGATGAGGTTGTTAAATAATTGCTGGGAAGCGAAACCCAAAATCAGCGTAGTTGCAAGGAATGTGCAAAAGTGCTAGTGATGGGCAGGGTCAGTAGTGCCCAGCCGAACCCCAGAAAATAAACCGTGGCTACCACCATGTGTTTCAAAAACACAAAACTGGTAGCGTCGATGTGGTGTGCGGTGGATTTTTCTGTGATTTTTCTTTGCAGGTATCGTCCCAGCAAGGCTGCAACCAGCACTGTGAGCGCTACCAGTGCTAAAAACGATAACAGGATTTCTGAATGATCAAAGAGAGTGCGTAATGATGTCATGCGCAAAATCGGGATTTGAATAAGGCCATTCCAACATGGATTGGCGAATTAATTGATTTTTCAGGTGTTTATATCGGAATTGTTTGGGACATGCAAACTCACATTGCTGTAAATTAGCGGTGTAATGCCAGAAATTACACCTTGCCGCACACTATCCAATAGTGCTTTAAGTCAACATACTGGATGTTCGAGGCTATACCGGAAAGAGTTGTAACAAGAAATTCGCGGGTAGGGAAATTTTTCAATACCACATGCTGCGTTCCATCTTCCAGGGTTCTGGTTTGGTAAGTGTTGCCATGCGCGTCGGTTTGTGTGATGCTCCGTTTGTCGTGGTATCCTCCGACCACCGGTTTGCTGTCAATAAATGCGAAAACACTGCCAGGTTGTAGAAAACCACTCATTTTTTGTAGAAAACCATTCAAATCCTGCAACAGAATATGGCTCCAGATAAAGCCGCCAAACAGTGCGTCAAAGCGGTTTTCAGTTTCTAATTGAAACATATCGACCACTTCAAATGATACCGTTTCCGGCAAATCTCTGGATCGGGCAATTTCAATGACGTTTTCGTTGATGTCGGTAGCGAGGATCGACGCAGCCACCCGGGAAATCTGTTCGGTCCAGTAACCCGTTCCGCAGGCCACTTCCAGCACATTTTTTCCGGAAAACAGGCGCTGAAAAAGGGTCGTTGCGTCGGCAAGGTCTTGCTGCTCTTCGGGAATGAGGTAGACCTTGTCGTATTCTTTGGCCCGGGCGCGGTAGTAGGATTGCAGTTCCTCGTTCATAAGATTCAGGTGTGTTTCTATATTTGCTCGACAACTTGTCTTTCCGTACCGAACCATACCGACAGTATGAAAATCATACCCGGCATTTTTGCCGCAATAATACTCTTTTTACCGACTATCACACAGGCGCAAACCCTGCGTGAACAGATCAACACTATTGCATCCAACCATGATATGATGGGTGGAGCCCTGGTGGTTTTTTGTGGAAATGACATTTTGGAAAACATCGCTTTCGGCAAGTCGGATTATGCCAGAAATATGGATGTGAGCGTGCAAACAAAGTTCCGCATAGCGAGTATTTCCAAAACCATAACGGCCATCGCCATCATGCAACTGGTCGACCAAAAACTGCTGAACCTGGATGCCGATATTGGAGATATACTGGGGTACAAGGTGCGCAATCCCAATTATCCCGATGCGCCTATTACTGCAAGAATGCTCCTTTCGCACACCTCTTCTCTCACAGATGGCGCTACTTATAGCACATTTTTGAGTGCTACCGTTGGAAATAACCCGATTCCTAACCTAAAAGAATTGCTTGTTCCGGGTGGTACGTATTATGTGGATTCGCAGTTTAACAATAAAAAACCGGGCCAGTATTTCACTTATGCCAACGTGAACTATGTTATACTTGGAACCCTGCTTGAAAAAGTGACGAATACGCGCTTCGATATGTATTGTCGGCAACATATTCTTCTGCCGCTGGGGCTGGATGCTTCTTTCAATGTAAACGACTTGAGCGATTTGAATGAACTGGCCGTGTTGTACCGAAAACAAAACGGTGTTTGGACGCCACAAACAGATAACTTCCAGGGCATTCAGCCTGTTTTTGATAATGTCATCCACTATGTACCAGGTACCAATGGCGGCCGATTCGGGCCACAGGGAGGCTTGCGTTGTTCGGCACAAGACCTGGCTGCCATTTTTCTGTGTCTGATGAATGGTAGAAAAGATGGCGACTCCATCCTGTCTGAAACTGCGAGAAATGCCATGTTGGCTGAAACATGGGCCTTTAATGGTGATAATGGTGATGATTATAATGGCCTTTTCCGTAGTTGGGGGCTGGGGATTCACCGAATCACGTCGACACCGAACAATGATGTGGCATTGCCCAAAAGCACGCAAATGTTTGGCCACGCTGGCGATGCATACGGGCTTGTCAGCAATGCCTACTTTGACACCACCCGTCACGTCGGGTTTGTATTCATTACCAATGGTGTAGGAAGCGGCTACAACAATGGTACTACTTCGGCATTTTATTCAGTAGAAGAAGCCGTTTGCCGTGCCATTGAAAATTCGGCGCCACTGGAGGATTGCGAGTTGTTTGCGACAACATCGTTGCAGCAGCAACAACTACACGAGGTATCCGTTCAAGGCTATTTGTCGCAGCAGCCCTTGTTGCAAACGCCTGCATCCGTCGGAATTATCCACGCGGAACAATTGCAGCGCTATTCCGCCGCATCATTGCTGCCAGCCTTCAATCTGCTGCCGGGCGTGCGTATGGAAGAGCGCTCGCCGGGGAGTTACCGCCTGTCTATCCGGGGCAGCCTGCTGCGTTCGCCATTCGGTGTGCGCAATGTGAAAGTGTATGTAGATGAATTCCCGCTCACCGATGCAGGCGGCAATACCTACCTCAATCTGATAGCCCCCCAGGTCATTGGGCGGGCAGAGGTACTGAAAGGCCCGGATGGGAGTTTGTTTGGCGCCAACTCGGGCGGTGTAGTGCTGCTGGATCTCAACGGCCAGAAAAAAGACAGCAGCGCGCTTTCCTTTGGACTGTGTGGCGGTTCGTACGGATTGTTTCAGGAACATGCCTCCTGGAGGCACAGCGCAGGGAAATCACGCTTTTCATTGAACCAGGCTTATCAGCAATCGGAGGGTTATCGGGAAAATTCGGCCTTGCGACGCACCTTTTTGCAGGCATCCGAACGATGGCTGTATAGCAAAAACAACAGCGTAAAACTCCTGGCCATGTACTCCGACCTGCATTACCAGACGCCCGGCGGATTGACGCAGGCGCAATTCGACGCCGACCCTCGACAGGCGCGCAAGGCAGCGGGCCCCAATCCTGGCGCCGTAGAACAACAGGCGGGTGTGTACAACCAGACCTTTTTTGGAGGTGTTTCCAATGAACTGCACCTGCTTGAACGCCTGGTGTATGTCGCTTCTGTATTTGGTTCTCACACAGATTTTAAAAACCCGTTTATCACCAACTACGAAACCAGAATCGAACAGAACCTCGGCATTCGCACGTATTTTGGCTGGTTGGGCAAGGGTAATTCCACCCTTCGCTGGAAATGGAACCTCGGACTAGAGGGCCAGAAAGGCTGGCAGAATATTGCCAATTTTGTAAACAACAAAGGCGAAAAAGGTGCACAACTCGCTCAGGATGAATTGAATATCGCGCAAGTTTTTTATTTCTCCCGCTGGTCGGCCACCTTGCGCGAACGGCTCATCGCCGAATTTGCCCTGAGCCTGAACACGTACCAATACGGCTACCAGGGCGCCACCTCCAATGGCGACCAAACCCTCGCCCAACAGTGGATGCCTCGCGTGGCTTTTTCTTACCTGCTCCGGCCCGAGATTGCGCTGCGGGCCACACTGAGCCGCGGATACTCGCCTCCCACGCTGGCCGAAATCAGGCCCTCCAACAATGTGATCAATACCGACCTTCAGGCGGAATCTGGCTGGAACAAGGAGGCCGGACTGCGCCTCGACGCCTGGAAAAACCGCCTGCAAGGCGATGTGTCCGTATTCCGCTACGACCTGACGAATGCCATTGTACGCCGCACGGACGCCGCTGGGGCCGAGTATTTTGTGAATGCCGGCGGCACCCGACAAACCGGCCTGGAAGCGTCCCTGAACTTATGGGTAGTAGCCCCGCGCCAAAAGGGTTTCGTTCGGGCAATGCAAGCAAGCGGAAGCCTGACGTATAGCCATTTTCTGTTCAGCAATTACCGCGATGCATCTGCCGACTATTCAGGCAATCGACTCACTGGCGTGCCCCAGTCGGTCGTGGCATGGAGCATGCAGGTGCGTTTTCCACAAGCACTGAGTTTGTTTTTGGCTTCCAATGCCACCTCCAGGCTGCCCCTTAACGACAGCAATACGGCTTTTGCTGAAAAATATAACCTCTTACTAGCACGGGTAGACTGGTCGCACTGGCGCATCAAAAAAGCAGCCTTCACAGTATTTGCAGGCGCCGACAACCTGCTCAACCAGCGTTACAGCCTCGGCAACGACATCAATGCTTTTGGGGGAAGGTATTTTAATGCGGCGGCTGGAAGGAACTGGTGGGGTGGGGTACGCGTGGATTTATCTGCTTATTGACAGTTTTTGAAGTTTGGCTTCATATTCTTTAGATAAAACAGATAAAAGCAACGTATCAGAAAAGCCTTCCGCACTGCGCACATGTTCTCTCAGTCTTCCTTCTTCTTTGAACCCGTTTTTTTCCAATATTCTCAAAGACGGTACATTATCAAGACCAACCATCGCTTCGATTCTGTTCAGGTTCAAGACCTTGAATCCGTATTCGATGATTGCTTCCACGGCTTCACTCATCAATGCTTTTCTTTTAAAGTTTTCGTCCTCCATCACATATCCTATTTCTGCGCGATGGTGGTCTTTATTCCAGTTGTGAATGCCACAACGCCCAATGATCTGGCCGGATTCCTTGTCAGTGAGCAGAAACATTAAAAAACGCCTGTTGTAACTGGCGTAACCGTTTTGGTGTTTCTGTTCTTCTTTCAGGTAATCATTTTCTGAACGATGCCCGAGAACCACCATGATTTGCTCTTTTGGAAAGTGGTTGAAAATGTAGGCCATGTCCTCTGTGGAAATGCCGGTGAGGATTAATCTGTTTGTTTCGAGTATCAGGAGTTTCATGGATCGGATTTCTTTACAACATCAACTTCAGGCATTATTAAGTGTACAAAGTTTGTTGAAAACGCCGGTTAAGTTAGGTCGTTTTCGGGTAAGTCCAAGCATGCTCATTTCAGTCCGCACAAGGCATCAAGGGCAACAGCCACATACTGATGCAGGATGAAAACAATTTGGAGGTAATGGATTTGATTTTGTAGTGGGTGAAGGAGCCGTAAATATTGATTTTCAACGTCAGGCGGGAGGGAAAAAGTTATATTCGGATAAAAAATGTGCTGGAAGATTGTGAAATTTGAGACAAACCGTTATTATTGCAAACTCAAATAAATGCCGGATGAACCAATATTTTCCCTGTCATTTTTCAGAAAACCAGTTGCGTGTATCCAGCCAGATAAGTTGGATTCACGCAATTGCTATTTGTACCAATGGTACCCGGGAGTTGCGTGAAGCCACCCAAACCGGCTGGATACACGCAACTCCCGAGGACAAGGAAAGGGGTGACAAAGCGGGTTTTCACGCAATTGCCCCTATAGGGGGAATTGACGAACAACCAAAGTTATGTGCCATATTAGGACGACACAGCAATGACAGAATTAATTCCGACAATTAATGAAATTGTTAAGTATGGACTCCATCCGAACTTGACAGTTACTGACAAAGAAAGATTGTTGGAGCGACACCTTGTGAAAATTTACGACCTGTATTTTGACATAGATTATAAATTTGACGAAACAGACTTCCCAGACTTTGACAAATCACAACTTCCAGACATCAGACAAAATGTTGCGAGTAATTTCAAGGATTTTGGGTTCTACAAAACAATTCTTGAAATCAATGATATTGACAATCTGAAAGACGGTGCAATAGGTGATGCCATAGACGACCTTTCGGACATAATTATTGACCTGCTGGAAATTAAGTGGAGAATTGAAATCAACAGTTTGGCGGACGGACTTTGGTTTTTCCAACTCACTTTTTACGGACATACGCAACAACACATTCTTAACTTGTTAAACTTTATGAAACAAAAGAATGGATAAAAATAAGGCACATAACAACGGCTTGCTGTCCATGCCGCCGAACAGCCAGCCCGCAAACCCAACGCACGGCGGCACGGCAGCAAGCCAAACGTTGGGCGATATTTGAATAAAGATAGCAAAATATCATATTCAATAACTAATTCATCAATAATCTAATATATAATTAGGGGTGGAAATGGATATACTCATTTCGATTTTAAAAAAACTGACAACTGAGAATCAAAAGGTCACTCTAAGTGACCTAATGATTGAAGGTCTTGTTTATGCAGAAGAAAAAAAACTTGATGCCTTCAAAGAGTGGATAAGGGAAGAGTTATATGGTCGACAAGACGGTACGTGGTTCGTACATCCCAATCAACATCAATCTAAACGCCCATATAGATATACTAAATTTGAAGCGCGACAAGCATTTGGTTTAAACTTACGATTTTTTTTCAATATTCCAACAGAAACGTTATTAGTCGCTGGAATCATTGAAATTGAAAAATCAATAAGATATGGTAATCCTATCGAATATACTTTTTCAGAAGCAGAGCATTTTAAAAATGCTAAGGGACAAACATGGAGTGATTTTGTTCATAAGTCAAGGTTTTACCCGAAAGACTTGGAAGTAACACTTGATAAAATTAGAATTGAATATATATCAAAAATAAACGACATAATACGTGAAAATAACAAAGATGAAGGTGGTGATTCTCAGGGAATCTTGGAAAAGATAAAAAATTTAATAATAAATGATGAAATTGAAGACGCATTATTGCTTATTTCAAAAAATAACCCCGAGATTGAGAATGATACAATATTGTTTCTCTCCAGACTGAGTAGCGTAAGAAAACAGTTAATTAGAAATACTATAAAACAAGATGATTACCAGTTAGAGTTGAGTAAAATAAAAAGCGGAGTATTACAGATGTTAAATACCATGAGTGATATATAGATTAGCATATAAAAACGTAGAATCGCCCAACAATCGCTCAACCCCATTAAGTTAAGCCCCAAATATGAAGGTAAGCCGACTAAATTTTAGTTATTGATCATGTATTGGAGCAGGGTATATAAAAGTACAAGTTTTTGCCAATGTTTGGGCATACGGATATCAGGCAAGTAATTTGCCGAAAAAGAGAAACAGCGGATTAAAGAGAGAGAATTAAAAAGCGCGGCGATAGTTTTTTTCATGGTTATGTCGTTCGGTGCCGCGAAGGATACGTCGTCGTCGTTCTTTGTTTTTTCCGGGTCTTTCCGGTTCGAGGGTTTGAAGGATTAAGCGCTGATATTCCCTTAAACAAGCCTGCAATTCAGTGATGGGGCGAAGACATATTTTAACTGCAAAACGCTTGAGTAATCCGGCGCTGACGTTCCGATTGGGTTTGTAATTGTGTTGTCTGCGGGCGTTGATGTGCCGGATAGATTCGCCTAATGGGCGGTGTAAAGCGCTTTGTAAGTTGTAGAGTAAAAAATGGCTGTAGATGTCCTGCCAGCAATTATTGACTGTATAAGCGGAGAAGTTGGTGAGTTGAAAATAGGACTTGATGACAAAGAAACAGGATTCAATTCCCCAGCGCTTGCGATAAATTTCACCGAAATGCGGCCAGTGATACTTCTTTTTGTCCAGGAGAGTAGTAAGCAGGATTTCTGTTTCTCCATTTGGCAGTTGAATACGGATGAGGCGGTAAGTGATGGTGGCGCCCGGATATAATTTAATCCCTAACTCGACCAATGCACGTCTTGCTTTGATTTGTAGCGTTTCTGTTATAATTTGCTGCCGTTTTCCGCTGGAAACAAACAATTTAACCGTATTACTGAAACTGAGCGGCAGGCGAATAACACAGTTGGAGCGAAAGTACTGATGGAGATAAGGAATGATGTGAGAGGCATACCCACGATCATAAACCATCAGTATGTCTTGGGGGATTTGACTGACACAGCGCATAGCGACTACGATTTCAGCGGTATTCCTGGTATGAAATTGAATGGCACTGACCAGATCATTGAGTAAATCGAAACAAAGGGGCATGCGGACAGAAGGGACAAGGTTGTGCTGATTACCATGCCACCCAAATGATTCTCCCAGTTCCTGTTCTCGTGGCAATCGAAACCCGCTACCATCTGTAGCCCAAAGACGAAAACCTTTCCAGCACCGGATTTTGAAATATTGGTAAAACGCAGCAACTGAAATTTGAAAAAAATCACTAAAAAACCTCGGCAGTAACTTCTGACGAGCCTGGACAAGAGCGCTTTTGGTAACAGCAGTTTCTCCTGTGCTTAACCAGTCAAAAAATTGGTCTAACTCTACAGCAAGCGTGGTTTTCAGTAGCGTAATATTGAGCCATACTATACGTTCCAAATACAACGAACGACGACGGGTAAAATCACGGCCAGGCCTGCGAAAGTAATGTTGGGGTTGTTGCAAAACTGAAAATGGAAATTGCCGAAGGGCACCCAAATAAGCACGGAAGGGGGGCAGCATGATTAACGGAATTTTTCACAATGTCCTCCTTTCGTTTTATTTTTACATAATCTTATTCCTTAACTTAATGGGAATGATCAACGGCTTGCTGTCCATACCGCCGAATAGCAAGCCCGCAAACCCAATGCACGGCGGCAAGCCAACCGTTGGCAGTAACTCACATCAATAAAAAAAATGTCATGTTCAACAAAACTTCAATCTCAATTATGAATGCAAAATTTTTTGTTCTGTTTTTACTTCTTCTCCCTACTGTAAGAGCTATAGGACAATATGACCTTGTTGAAGAAATTGCTTACGTGAACGATCTTCCTAACAAGAAAGGAGTAATGACGCTTGAGGTGCCTATTCATCAAGTTGTTTTTATTGCAAAAAATAATGGGAATTCTTGTGTTTTGTTAAAAGTAAAAAAAGAATCTTTTTTAGGAGACAATATGTTTAAAATAACTTGCCAAAATGGGGATTATTCAAATTTACAAAATACTTCAACACTTATAGGCTCGCAAGATTTCAATAGCCCGATATTCGATATGTTATTTGCAGAAGATAACTTACTTATCGCGTTAGGTGACGGAAGAATGATTAAAATTAAAGGTGTTGGTGGTACGGGTAAAAACATGTTTTTAATTGAAGATAAATCAGACTATTTTTCCTCGATTTCAAATGGAAATTTTTTATTAGGAAATGCAAAATTTCAGTCAATCCCACAAAAATTACTTTATACAAACTCCAATCTATTGATTTCTTTTTCATCGAAGAAGGTATTAAAAATAAGAAATGTTGGTGGAACTGGACAAAATATGTTTGCTGTTCAGGAAAGTGCCAGTGATTTCATCTCAACACCTGGATACAATTACTATATTGGCGATCAGGCCTTTAATTCAATAATTACCGATTGGATATATGAAAATAATGAAACATTAATTGCTTTTTATAATAAAAAATTATTAAAAATAAAAAATGATGGCGGTAGCGGGCACAATATGTTTGCTATAACTGAAACAACGACGGGCTTTAATTCTTTGCCAAATTATAATTATCATATTGGAAATTCGATTTTTAAAAATGGCAGGATTGTTAAAATGGAGTATATTGATGGTAGACTATTTGTTGCTTTTAGCAATAAATTGCTATTAAAAATAAAGGGGACAGGAGGTAATGGAGAAAATATGCTCGCGATTAGTGAGATTTCAAATGGATTTCAAAATGTTAGTGGTTATTCATACTATGAGGGGTATCAAAACTTTAAAGGAAATGTTGTGAAGTTGAAAAGGTGTGGAAATAGGCTTGCAATTGCATTTGATAATGGAAAAATAATAATAATTAAAAACCTTACAAGTACAGGTTCTAATATGTTTGCCATCAAGAATGAACGCAATGAAGGGAAATGGGAAATATACAGCGGCACAAATTATCCATACCCTGCTTGTATCCAAGCCGCTACAAAATATAACCAAATTGTTACTGATATTGATTATTATAATGGAGGCTTATTGTTTTCTTTTGACAAAGGAAGTCTTCTGTTTATGAAAGAAGACGTGATAAATAACTATCACCAGTTTTCAACATGGGGAGTGTCTGAAAATAACAATAATTTTACTCCATCAAATAATGCTCTTGGGCAATGGTATCTTGGGGACCAAGTACTAAATTGCTATTAAATAAATACTGCCAACAAAGCATCAACCCCATTAAGTTAAGGCTCTAACCCTGCCACTAAAATTCAAAATTCCCACGCCCTACCTTCACCCCCATGATCTGGCCATCCCTACTACAAACCATCCTCGTCGGCACCGACCGCCGCAGCCTGCCAGCCGACACGGCGGAGCAACTGCGGCTCTCGCCCTCAGACGACCCCGTTGCCCAGGCCCTGCAAGCGCTGGCACGTGCGGCGCTGCTAAAAAAAGCGGGTTTTCGGCCTGAAATGCACCAGGTAGCCCGGCAGGACGACAGGGTAGGGCAGGAGCCTGCGGGGCCGGTGCTGCCCACGGCGGCACTGGGGCATTTGCAGCGCATGTTGCAGGGCACTTACCGCGAAGGGCTGCCCGAATTGCTGGGACTGATAGAAGCCAAAGGGTATCGGCTGCCGCCCGAACTGCTGCCCGATCTGCTCGACCAGTGTATGCAGCAGCCGGATGTGGCGGCGCGAATGATTCCGCTGATGGGAGCGCGGGGCCGCTGGCTGGCCGCCCAAAATGTGCGCTGGCAAGCGCTGGCGAACGATGTGGGCGCAGCCGACTGGTTTACAGCCCCGTTCGAACTGCGGCGCCGACTGCTGGCCGACACCCGGCAACGGAATCCCATGCTGGCAACAGCCTGGCTCGAAAAAACCTGGGCCGAGGAAAAAGCCGAGGATAAAGTCGCGTTTTTGCAACAACTCGGCATCCGATTGTCGGAACTCGACCTGGAACTGCTCGAACGCGCCTTTCAGGACAAAAACCGCGAGGTACGCCTGGCGGCCCTGGGCTTGCTCGTCCGGCTGCCCGAAAGTCCGACTTTGAAGGCGCTGAACGCTTTTTTCAAGCAAAAACTGGCAGGCGCCCTTACGCCCGACAAGCGGGAAAAACGCCTGCTACAAACCTTGCCCGATTTGTCGGACGAGGCGCTGAAACCCTGGTTTGACCTGCTGTCGAAGTCCGAAAAAGTAGAGTGGCGCAGTGGCCTCCTGCAATTGTTTGTACGTTTTGTGCCGCTGGACGACCTCGTCGCTTTCAGTGGCATGAAACCGGCCGACCTCGTATCGGCCACCGACGGCGGCAACCACACCGAGGTGGCGGAGGCTCTGCTCGACAACCTGCTCCGACACGCCGATGCCTCGTGGATAGAAGCCATCTGGAAATATTATGGCGCGAAATTCCGGCATGCACTGTGGCAAAAACCTGCCATGCAGGCCTTGATGGCGCAACATGTCGAATCGCTGATGCAGCACCTGGCCGCACAGCGCATCGTGCTCGATTACGACAGCCAGTTTGTGCTGCGCACCCTGGAAAATTATCGGAAGACATGGTCCAAAGCATTGTTGCACAATGTGTTGCAACAATATCGCACGGCCGTTGGAGGCAACATGCCCGGCTGGCATTATGCGGCGGCATTGCAAACGGCAGCCTGGCATTGCGACCTTACAGAGGGTTTACAGACGGCTATATCAGACAATGGCCATTCCTACCAGCCCAAGGAATGGAGCGCGTTCCAGAGTGTGCTGTATTTCAGAAAAAGTGTGCGACAGGCGATGGAAACGGAGCCCGGGTGATATTCCGAAAGGTATGCTGATGTGTTCAGCAAGGTACACCTCGTTCCTGAATGCCTTGTGATCCGTTTTTACCACATACCCACTCAAGGTACGCGTGGGGTGGAATTTGGAAACTATGACAATCTGGCCATTAGACAGGTTCCATTTCAAATCAGTTGAGGCAAGCAACTGATTTAGAATATCGGCAAGCGTTTCCTGATGCGCCTGGTACCGGACGGGTTGTTTTATTTTTTCCAGCAGAGCGCCCTGAAACCCGATGGCCACACCGGAGGTTTTGCTGAGTCGCAGCAAAGCCGATTCGAGCGTTTCGCCATCTACTTTAAAATCCAGGCGTTTTGATAAATCAGTTTGTGCGCACAAATGGGCGCTGGCGAACAAACAAAGAATAAGAAATAAGAAGAAGGTGGTGGTCGGTTTTATAGTCAGCACGGCAATCGGTTGGTTCTATTCCATACATCGACCGCCCATTACACGATATTCATCGTTGATTTTTTCAATTTTACACTCAAATACGGCTTCAATATTCGACAAAACGGCTTTCAGGTCGTTTTTAGGGAAATAGGCTGTATATAAACAGGCTTTCAGAACCGGATTTTCGATTGAAAAACGAACTCCGTGGAAATGGGTCAGTTGTGCAAGAACGTCTTTAAGCGGAGTATTTTGGAATTGGAGTTCATCATGCCAGGCAGTAGCGGCCGGCGACGATTGCTGAACGGAACTGAAAGACTGGCTGTCATGCAAGTATTGGACGGACTGATTGGGTGCGAGTTGGACTTGAGTTCCCGGACTTGTTATCAGTACTTTTCCTTCTACCAGTGTGATTTCCGTTGCAGGCTCGTCGGGTACGGCGCGTACATTGAATGTAGTGCCCTGGACGATGGTTTGTACCTGATCGGTTTCTACAACAAAAGAACGAGATGCATCTTTTTGTATCTGGAAATAAGCCTCCCCAACCAGCGACACCCGCCGTTCCCGGTCAAAAGTTGGCGAATATCGCAGTTGGGAATTTTTGTTAAACCACACCACAGAACTGTCAGGTAAACGAAGCATCTGGTTGATGCTGTCGTGTGACGCAAATACGAGGTGTTCATTTTTCGTTTCGTTTGAT
This sequence comes from Bacteroidota bacterium, assembly GCA_020160935.1. Taxonomy (GTDB): domain Bacteria; phylum Bacteroidota; class Bacteroidia; order Chitinophagales; family Saprospiraceae; genus M3007. The sequence goes on from JAIUPL010000018.1 coordinate 77,579, forward strand.
GTACATAAAAAATGGGTGGCTGCTGCTGCTGCCATTACAACTGCCGCAGTGCTTACCAGCCATTTTCGAATTCGGGCGTTATGACGGGACTTTATCGTTCCGGTAACATGTTGGTTGACTCGTTTTTTGAGCGCTGTCAGTTCCGACTGCATCTGGTCGTCTGAAAAAGCATCCGGAAGGGACATGGCCTTCCAGATATTCTCAATTTCCAGTGCGGTTTTTCTGTTGTCAGCAGATGACCGCAACCAGTCTTCCAGTAAAATTGCTTCATCCGGTTTCAATTTGCCGTCCCGCAATTTTTGGTAGATCAGCAAATGATATTTTTCATCCTTCATTTGTGCAATACTTTATATAAGACGCATAATGGAGGCATCGCCCCCAGCCTGGTATTGTTTTTTTAAAAAATCAACAAAGAACTGCTGCTTCCTGTGAGCAATGCGATGCTCAGTAGGGTTTCCCGTAGGGTTTTCAGTGCTTTGGAAATATGGTTTTCTACGGTTTTGGGGGCTATCCCCAGGTGATCGGCAATTTCCTGGTAACTCATTTCCTCAAACCGGCTTAATCGAAATACCTGTGCGCATTGATCGGGCAAACGCTCTATGGCCTCCCGTACCCGCATTTCCAGGCTTTCTGCTTCCAAAAACTCCTGCATTCCAATGGTTTCCGTGAAATAGGGCATTACCTGGGGGGTGAGGGCTACTTTACCTTGCGTGCGTTTGAAAGAGATACACTGGTTGATGATAGCGCGTTGCAAATACCCTTTCAGGGTTGTGTTGATCATGATGGTGGACCTGTTTTGCCACAATTTGAAAAATACATCCTGTACCATGTCTTTTGCCATATTGGAATCCAGCAACATGTGGAACGCAATGCGGTACAGATACGGATAGTATTTATTAAAAATGGGATCGAGTGCCGACTCGTCGCCTCGTTGTAGGTTCGCCAGCCACCCGCGTTCTTCGTCGTGATTTTCTGTCATACTTGTTAGGTTACCGGCTCAAAAATGTGTGGTGATCAGTGTTTGCGCCGATATGTACAGCCGTATTTCCAGATTTACATGTTTTCAGAAGGATTTTAACAAAGAAAAAAAAATATTTGACTCCTGCGTAGGGGTGCTGCCGGGGTACTTGCGTCTAAGGTGCTTTCAATGAATCTTGCATGGAAATGATATAGAGGACAAGACAACACAAACACGGACAAATCTTAGATTTAGATAAACAAGTAAGAATAAAAGTGCGCGGCAACCGCACACGTAAATTTAAAGACGCTTAAACTGAGGAACCCCGTAGTCCCGATATTTTTCAAAGGAAAAATTCGGGACTTTTTATTTCCCGGCAGTATTCCCGACAGGCAACCTCCGATCCATCTTTTGCATCACTGCATCATGAAAAAACTCATTTACGGCATCGCGCTGCTGCTGTTGTGCTCCGGTTGGTCTTGCAGAAAAGAAGATCAGGTGCCCGGTTTCGATATGATTTACCGGCAACAATTCACCATTCCTGCAGGAATCGGCGTGTTTCAGGTACACCATTTTTACCTGAAAAACATTGCGACACGCTATGAGCAATTGTTGGAGCAACATGGAAAAACGGACGAGGAAATCACCGGAATCATTACTGCCCAGGCAGCGCTGACAGGTGTTTTTGGCGATGCCAACCTGAACTATGTAGACCAGGTATCGTTGCGCGTGTACGACGAAACCAACCCGAACGACTACATCGAAATTGCATACCGGCAACCGGTACCACTCGAACCGGGCAATTCTCTTGCTTTGATTCCTTCTCTGGCCGATTTCAAACGCTTCCTCACCGGCCCACGTTTCGCCATGGATGTGGTATTCTGGCTGCGCAATTCTACCGGACAGGAAACGGACCTGCAACTCGATCTGCAATTGAAAGCGAAGTATTGATGCGATAAACTGCGTGCAGTTTCCGGCCCAAACCGTACTTTTGCAGCAGTATTCATTCTTACTTTTTCTCTTGCTCTGACCATGATTGCCACTGCACCATCCACCACCCCCACTTCCACCGATACTTTCCCCTTAAAAGGCACTGACCACCTCGAATTTTATGTCGGCAATGCCAAACAAAGCGCCCTGTACTACCAGGCTGCGCTCGGTTTTGAATGGGTGGCCTATGCCGGTCCCGAAACCGGCGTGCGCGACCGCGTGAGTTATGTCCTCCAACAAGATAAAATTCGCATTGTGCTGACCTCTTCGCTCCTGCCCGATACGGACATCGCCCGCCACGTGGCGCTGCACGGCGACGGCGTAAAAGTGCTGGCACTTTGGGTCGACGATGCGGAATATTCGTATTACACCGCCGTCGAACGCGGCGCCGAATCGGCGTTTGCACCTTTCAAAATGAACGACGAACACGGAGAAGTGACGCTCTCCGCCATTAAAACCTATGGCGACACCATCCACACATTTGTAGACCGCTCTCAGTACAAAGGCGCTTTTTTGCCGGGCTACGAGGCGCGTAAAAGTGTGTTTCCTGTCAAATCTGTCGGTCTGAAATACGTAGACCACTGCGTGGGCAATGTCGAACTGGGGACCATGAACCAATGGGTGAAATTCTACCAGGACGTGATGGGTTTCAAACTGCTGATCACCTTCGACGACAACGATATTTCCACAGAATACACCGCCCTGATGTCGAAAGTGGTGAGCAATGGCAATGGCTATGTCAAATTTCCGATCAACGAACCGGCCAAAGGCCTGAAAAAAAGCCAGATCGAGGAATACCTCGATTTTTACAAAGGCGCTGGCGTGCAGCATATCGCCGTGGCTACCGACAATATCCTGGAAACCGTGTCGCAAATGCGTGCCAACGGCGTCGATTTTCTGTATGTTCCTGAAAACTACTACGAAGACGTTCCGGAACGCGTGGGCGCCATTGAGGAGAACCTGGAAGACCTGAAAAAGCAGAATATCCTGATCGACCGCGATGAAGACGGCTATTTGCTCCAGATTTTTACCAAACCTATTCAGGATCGCCCGACGGTGTTTTTTGAAATTATCCAGCGGCGCGGAGCCCGCTCGTTTGGCAAGGGCAATTTCAAGGCGCTGTTCGAGGCGATCGAGCGGGAACAGGCACTGCGCGGGACGTTGTAGATTTAAGATTTAAGATTACATGATTTAAGATTTTAGATTGGATTTGAGATTTTTGATTGAAGGCATCTCCAATAATCAAAAATCATCCTTCCAAAATCCAATCTAAAATCTTAAATCATGTAATCTTAAATCTTAAATCATTGATTTACAACGCGCCCAAAATCAACTCCGCCACTTTTTCCACCGAATACTTTGTAGTATCCACCACCAGATCAAAATTGCTCAGGTTGGTGCTGTCGGCGCCGTATTTTTTCAAAAAACGGGCATTTTCGCTTTGTTTGCGGGCAGTAATTTTTGCCACGGCTTCGTCGAGGCTGGCGTATTGCTCGCTGTTGCGGGTCGGGTCGCTGAGGATACGCGCCGCTGCAATATGCACATCGGCCTGCAAATACACCTTGAAAGAGTCGGGCAGGAAAAACCAGGCCATACGGCTGTCGATGACATAGCCGCGCGGGTCTTTGCCCAGGTCGATAAAAATACCGTCGATGCGCTGGTCGATACTCGGGTCGGTATCGGCACGGCGATTCATTTCGAGGGTGTCGATACCCATTTCCTGGGCCAATTGGCGTTGAATGCGCCCTGTTGACACATATTCATAGCCTGTGCGTTCGCAAAGGATGCGTGAAACGGCACTTTTGCCGCTGCCGAGGTCGCCGGTAAGCGTGATTTTGGTGTTAGACAAAGGCTGCATGATAGGAGCGGATCGGAAAAGGAGGGCAAAAGTAATTGCCAAAAGCATAACAAAGGGTATTTCATTTCTATTTTCGCCGGTGATTTTAGTCTTCACATCCCGAACGGGTCTGCCATCCGACCATGAAGAATAAACACCTAGTACTGCTGTTCATCGTCACACTGCTTGCCGGATGGCTGTTTCGTCGCCTGCCCTGGCGTTTTTCAGATATTTTTCAAACCGTTCTGATCGAGGTGGACGCAACTGCTTTGCAAAGTATCAGCATTGGACGGCCCGGCGCGACTGACTTGCTCCTGGAACGTACGGACGAAGGCTGGGTGACCGAACTGGACGGAAGATCGGTGCGGGTGCCGGGCGATATCGTCGATCGCATGTTACAGGAATTGGCGCATGTAAAAACCCTGCGGATTGTGAAAACCGCCCGACCGGATACTGTGGGACTTCAAATGCCCCTCAGGGTGCAAGCCACCCTGGGAAACGGTCGCAGGGAAGTGTTTTTTATTGGCCGTCAAACCACCGAGCAAGGTGTGCCTGCCACTTATATCGAACTGGATCATCACGATGGTATCTATTTGGTAAAGAATCATTTGCGTGATGTATTCGACCAGGATGCTGCTCGTTTTCGACCTGCTACAGCCTTCCAGTTGGCGGTGGAAGGTATCTCTGAAATTCAATTTTACTGGAACAAAGCGGATTCTGTGGCAGTGGTGAAAAAAAACGATGCCCTCCCTGTTTGGGCCTATGGGCTGGTAGAATGGCCGGGCGATTCGGTGCATAAATGGCTGATGTTGCTGCCCCGCCTGAACGGAACACCCTTTGCCGATCATTTTGATGACAGCCAAAGCCGGCAAACGCTGGTAGCAAAAATCTCCCTGATTGGTCGGCAGGATTCCACACCGCTGGAACTGGAATTTCATTATCTGGCGCCCCCTGAAATACCGGAAGACCCGGAGTCGCTCGCCGCCCGCCACAACCTGTCGGCCTGGGTGCTGCACTCCTCCCAAAATCCCAATAATTATTTTTGTATCAACGACACCAACCTGCTTCGGCACATTTTATATGACTTATCCCGTTGAACATCAACAACTTGCAGGCTGGGCCAAGTTTCCGGTCATCGCAGCCGATGTGGCTACGCCTGCTTCCATTGAGGAGGCTCGCGACTATGTGATGCGCCAGGAACGCCTGATTGCCCGCGGCAATGGCAAGAGTTATGGAGACGCGGCGTTGGCCCCGCATGTGTTGTCGACACTGGCGTTGCGCCACATTCGGCATTTTGACGCGTCGAGCGGGGTGGTCGATTGCGAAGCAGGGGTGTTGCTCAGCGATATTCTTCGGGTGGCCGTTCCGCAAGGCTGGTTTTTTTATGTGACACCCGGTATCAAGCACATCACCGTGGGTGGCGCGATTGCCAGCGATGTGCATGGAAAAAACCACCCGACGCACGGTTGTTTTTCCAACTACCTGATTTCTTTTGAGTTGATGACTGCTGAAGGGCAGGTTGTTCACTGTTCGAAAGAAGAAAATGCCGATCTTTTCTGGCAAACCTGTGGCGGCATGGGCTGGACGGGGCTGATCCTGAGCGCAAAATTTCAACTCCGCCGCATTTCATCTACTCAAATGTTGCAACACACGGTGTGGTCTGCAAATTGGGACGAGTTGTTTGCTGCTTTGTCGGGAAATCGGGAATACGAATATGCTGCTGCATGGGTAGATGGACTGGCGGCAGGTTCAAATTTTGGTCGTGGCGCTGTGTTTTTTGCCAATCATGCAGAAGGCAGTAGTAAGGAGCCATTGGTATTCCATGAAAAGAAACCTGGGAATGTGCCATTCACGCCACCAATTGGCCTGATAAACCGCTGGAGTACCTATATCCACAATAAAATGTACCTGCGTAAAAAGCCGCCCGGCGACTATCCGACGGATCTGGACTCCTATTTTTATCCGCTGGACGGCATCCGGAATTGGAACCGCATGTACGGGCCGCGCGGGTTCGTGCAGTACCAGTTCTGCATGCCTGAACACACGGCTTACGATGGCATCGCACGGATTTTTCAGGCCATTCAACGCAGCCCCGACGCGCCGTTTCTGACAGTACTGAAACGCCATGGGGAACGACCCGCAGAAGCCCGTTATTCTTTTCCGATCAAAGGTTATTCACTGGCGCTGGACTTCCCGCGCACCCGCAGCATGGTGTCATTGGTTCGTACGCTCGATGACATCGTATGGGCTGCCGAGGGCAAAATTTACCTGACCAAAGACGCCTGTTCCGACCCGAAAATGGGCCGTATCCCCCTGGAAGATTTCAAGGAAAGTAAGTGGTGGTCGGATTTGAGGGAGCGATTGGCGATGTTGCCGTGATGGAAACTGCGTATTTGAAAACCTCTTGCCTTTTATGCATATGACCGAAACTCGTAAAAAGGTAGTCCTGATCGGTGGCGGTATCATGAGCGCTACCCTGGGCGTTTTGCTGAAAAAACTCCTTCCCACCGCTCAAATCGACATATTTGAGCGCCTCGACAGGGTGGCTGCTGAAAGTTCGGAAGCCATGAACAATGCAGGAACCGGCCATTCCGCTTTTTGCGAACTCAACTACACGCCCGAAAATGAAGAGGGGCTGGTAGACATTACGAAAGCCGTTAAAATCGCCTCCGCTTTTGAAGTGTCCAAGGAATTTTGGGCCTGGCTTCTCCGGGAAGGCGATATCCGCCAGCCCGAGGCGTTCATCCGTCGGGTGCCGCACATCAGTTTTGTGTGGGGCGCGGAAAACGTGGACTTTCTGCGCAAACGGTATGAAGCCATGCGCCTGCATCCTCTGTTTGAAGACATGGAGTTTTCGGCAGATTGGGATGTCCTGCAACAGTGGATGCCGTTGGTCATGCAAGGCCGGGGTGCTTCGGAGCCTGTAGCCGCCACCCGCATGCAAATTGGTACAGACGTCGATTTTGGTACCCTGACACATAAACTGTTTGATTTCCTGACCACGCAAAACAACGTTGCCCTGCACCTTCAATCGGAGGTGCGCGACCTGTGCAAGCAAGACGATGGAACCTGGAAAGTAGAAGTACGGGATATTGTTTCCGATACCGATCAGGAATACACCGCCGATTTTGTGTTCATCGGCGCCGGCGGTGGGGCCTTGCCCTTGCTGGAAAAATCAAATATCGAAGAAGCCGAAGGTTATGGCGGATTCCCGATCAGTGGGCAATGGCTGGTATGCGACAACCCGGAAGTGATCGAACGGCACCACGCCAAAGTGTATGGAAAAGCAGCCATCGGCGCCCCGCCCATGTCGGTGCCGCACCTGGATACGCGGGTGATTGAAGGCAAAAAAACCTTGCTTTTTGGTCCTTTTGCAGGCTTTTCTACAAAATTTTTGAAAAACGGCTCCTACTGGGACTTACCTGCTTCCATCGAACTGGAAAACATATTGCCCATGCTGGCGGCGGGCTGGCACAACCTGGCGCTCACGCAATACCTGATTCAGCAGGTGGCTCAATCGCCAGAAGACCGCTTTGAAGCCTTGCGCGCCTATTTTCCCGAAGCGCGCATGGAAGACTGGCACCTGGCCATTGCCGGCCAGCGCGTGCAGGTGATCAAAAAAGACGATGAAAAAGTGGGGGTGCTCGAATTCGGTACTGAACTCGTTTGCGCTTCCGATGGCAGCCTGGCTGCTCTGCTGGGTGCATCTCCCGGCGCTTCCACTTCGGTGGTGGCCATGATCGATGTGTTGAAAAAGTGTTTCCCCACTGAAATGAAATCGCCCGAATGGAAAAATATGCTGAAACTCATGGCGCCTTCCTGGGGTGCCCCGATCACGAAAGCCAATCGCTGCCAGCATAGCAGGGAGGTGCGGCAGAGAGAGTTGGAATTGCATTAATGGGTTGATGAGGGTTGATGAGGGTTGATGAAGGTTGATATTCAGCCGCTCGAAAAAAGAATGTTTTTCACTTCATCGAGCCGATGAATATCAACCCTCATCAACCTTCATCAACCCTCATCAACCTTTATCAACCCCTCACCAGCATCCCTCCTCCCGTCTCTCCATTTTCCGTACGAATCCGGATGTAATACACACCTTTCAGCAGTTGTTGCACGGGCAAATCTATTTGCTGGGGGCCTTTTTCCAGGTCATAGGTGTTTTCCCATTTCAATCGTCCGGCCATATCAATTATGGAAATGTACATGCGTCCGCTTGTTTCCTGTTGGAGGTTCAGGCGGGCGTACTCGTCTGCCGGGTTGGGCAAAATTTCCACTTGCATCCTGCGGTTTTTATAATCAACACTTACTGTCGGGGACAGGTGCGAGGTTCCCTCCCGGTCGTATTGACGCAACCGATAGTAGTTGGTACCTGTGAGCGGACGCGGGTCTGTCCATGCGTACGAATGTGCAGCGCCTGCGCTTTCTACGCGGCCTGTTTCGGCAAATCGTAAATTTTCATCGCCCCTTTCGATGGAAAAGTGGCTGTTGTTTTGTTCTGATGCTGTTTTCCAATGCAGTTGCACCTGATTACCGACCTGTTTTGCATCAAAAGACATCAATTCCACCGGCAGCGCAACCACACCTTTTACCTCGATGAAATCGACAGCAATTTCTTCCGAGCCTCCCACCATATCAAAATCGAGTTCTACCCTCAAGGTATTCCCGGTACCTGGAATACTAAATGTGTATTTGGTGAAACTGCTGACCGACACAACGGCTCCATCGAAGATGCCATCCAGATTGAGATCCTGACGCAGATCGCCGCCGGTTTGGGCGCTACCTGCAAATCGGCCAACCGGAAAGAAAGCCCCGTTGTTGATGCTGGCATGTATATTGAGCGAATCATTCCATTCCCAACGTGTGCCATTGTTGTTGGAAGTGGCCAGGTACAGCGACACGGTAAGCGTATTGTAGCCAGCGATATTGATACTTGATGTGGTAACATTGCCGGGAGGGCGGGAAAGTGGCATGGGTGAATTCGAACGAATATCTTCACCAGCCCAAAACCAGGAACCCTGCAAATTGCTCAGATCTGTGCCGAACCCGGTGGTACAAAAAGTGGGTGGTATGACCGAGTTGATGTTGGTCCTTAAAAAAAAGTCGGGGTTGTCAAAAGTCAGGCAATCACTGTAAGTATTGGAGGTGTATCGTACACCTTCTCCATCCGTTTCAAAACTTTCGGAATACAAAGTCACCTGGCTATATAGCATGACCTTAAAATACAACAGGAAGGCAAAAAAGAGAAAGAGTGTTTTCATCTTTGGCAAGCACTTTGAATGTGATTTCCCAAAGATAAATTTGAAGAAAAGCAGTTAAGAGTCGGGTGTGGGCAAACGACTGCAATGGTTTAGGTAGCGACAGGCAGCAATTATTCAAAGCAACCGGCTATTTCAAAAGCCATAGTTTCCCATAATTGGTTTCGTACTCGACTGTGGCTTCCGGAAACTGCTGTCGCAAGGAATCGGACAGCGCAGTTTGTGATACGAGTACGCGTTGTCCTGCTTTTAACTGATGCCAGTTATCTTCCACCCGAATAGGCGCGCCAAAACGATATTCAAACGTTTTTTGATAAAATTTTACCTGATCCAGGTGCTCAGGGTGTTTTACCTGTTTTAAAATGGTGTAATTCAGCCACTCAGGGTGTGCTTCCTGCAATTGGCGGATAAACACGCCTTCCCATTCAAAATCGGCCATTTTTTCGGGCGAATAACGAATTTTTTCCCAGATGTGTCGGTAGGGCACAAAACACAGCGCTACAGTAATCGCCAGGGAAAGCCATTGGACTGAAATTCGCGGCATTTTTTCACTCAGACTTCGTGCGCCTTCAGATATGGAAATGCCGAACAAGAGTGCAAAAAACGGGTACAGTGGCGCATCATACCACTCCAGTTTTACAGGTGGTATGGAAATAAAAGTCAGGTATCCTGCTATTATGATCCAGCAATAGGTGAACACACGCCGTATGGCGCCGGGACGTATCCACAGAAAACCGGCCAGTGTAAAAGGCAAAAGGAAAATTAATGGAAAATACCGCTTGTTCGCTACAAAGTTTTCGAGGTAAAACATCGGTGGCTGAATATGCCATTCTACCCCTTTTCCGGAAAAACGATTGAACTCGGATTGTTTTACCAGTGCCCAGTATCCCGGATCTTGCCATTCGCGCAATGCATAGTAACCTACACATAGCGAGATTGCCAGGGCTGCAAAAATGTATGCTTCTTTCGCCAGAAGTACCTTTCTGAAGTTGCCATGTAAAAGGCTGATATTGAATAGGTAAGGAAGGATCAGTAGTCCGGGCATTCCCTTGCACAGGAATGACATGAATACCAACAAACCTAATAATGCGAAGTACCGCTTTGGGTTGCCGCCTTCCAGCAGGTAGCGCAAAAAAATCAGGCTGTACAGGGTAATAAAAAAGGTTTGCACCGCATCCAGGTCGGCCGTTCGACCCATATGTGGTCCAATAAAACCGTCTGAAGCCAGAAAAAATAGTCCGCTCAACAGTCCTGTCAACGGCGATTTAAGCACTCGAACACCAAACCAGAACAACAGCGCCACTATTCCGATGCCGGCCAGTGCTGTCGGGAATCGAACACCCCATTCCGTAGCGCCCCATATTTTCATGCTCAACACCTGCAGCCACAACACCAGCGGCGGCTTGAAATTCCAGGTGTCGATCTGCCCGTCCATCCGAAAATCCAGCCAGTGCCCATGCCGCATGATTTCCACACTGTTGTTGACATACCGTGCTTCATCCCATTGGAAAATGGGAAACCGGCCCAGGTCGTAACAAAAGAACAGGGCAGCAAACAACAGGAGCACTATACTGGCTACCCGGATGAAGATGGCTTCGTTTTTCATGCATGAATGTTGATTAAAGGTTGATGAGGGTTGATGAGGGTTGATAATCAGCCACTCGAAAAAGAATGTTTTTTACTTCATCGAGTCGATGAATATCAACCCTCATCAACCCTCATCAACCCTTATCAACCTTTATCAACCTTATCAACCCCATCAATTCGGATTGATCCTCAACAGTTCGACCTCAAACACCAGCGTAGAACCCGGTTTGATTTTGGCGCCGGCCGAGCGATCGCCGTAGGCCAGGTTGGAAGGCAGGAAAAACTTGAATTTGTCGCCTTCGTGCATCAGTTGCACGCCTTCTGTCCAGCCGGGAATAACCTGATTCAGGCCGAAAGAAGCAGGTGTGCCACGATCGACGCTGCTGTCGAACACGGTGCCATCGATGAGGGTACCGTGGTAGTGCACTTCTACTTTATCGGTCGCTTTCGGATTTACGGTGCCGGTACCTTTTTTCATGACTTCGTATTGCAAACCGCTGGCGGTAGTGGTCACGCCAGGGCGTTTTTTATTGGCTTCCAGAAAAGCCTGGCCTTCCTTTTTGTTTTTTTCAATGGCGCGGGTTTGAGCGCTGCGGTTGTAGTCGCTGAAAATCTTGTTGGCGTCGTCAGAACTGATCTGCGTGGCTTCGCCCTTCAAGGCTGCACTAAATGCCGCAAGGAAAGCCTCCATTTTAAAATCAGCACCCATTTGACGTTTCACGTTGTTGGCCATCACGATGCCGTTGGCATAATTGGCGCTATCGACAGCGTTTTTGAGTTCCACTTTGGACTGAGCATTCAGCGACAGAGCAAAGCCTGCAAAAGCCAGCAGGAAAAGCGTTTTTTTCATGTTTAATTGTTGTTGTATGTGAAATTGTAGACTACTTTTTCTTTTTCATTTCAGCGTAATACTGATAAAAGAAGGGGATGGTTTCGATGCCTTTGTAGTAGTTGAACAGGCCGTAGTGTTCGTTGGGTGAGTGAATATCGTCGGAATCGAGGCCAAAGCCCATCAAAACCGATTTTACGCCCAGCACCTGGTCGAACATGGCCACAATCGGAATACTGCCACCGCCGCGTTGTGGCAGCGGTTTTTTGCCAAAGGCTTTTTCCATGGCCTTTTCTGCGGCCTTGTATTCGATGGAATTGGTAGGTACTACCACCGGGTAGCCACCGTGGTGCGGCGATACTTTTACCTTGACACCTTTGGGAGCAATTTTTTCGAAGTGCTTCTGGAACAGTTTTTCGATTTTCTTCGGGTCTTGTCCCGGAACGAGGCGCATGGAAATTTTTGCAAAAGCCTTGGACGGCAGGACTGTTTTGGCGCCCTCTCCGATGTAACCGCCCCAGATGCCATTTACATCCAGTGTCGGGCGGATGCCGGTGCGTTCGATGGTCGTAAACCCTTTTTCGCCCATGATATCGTTGATGTGCAGGTCTTTCATATACTGCTTTTCGTCAAAAGGCGCTTCATTCATGAGTTTGCGTTCCTTGGCGCTCACTTTCTCCACATCGTCATAAAACCCTTCAATGGTAATGCGGCGTTTGGAATCGTGCATGGAAGCGATCATCTGGCAAAGCACATTGATCGGATTGGCTACTGCGCCGCCGTAGACCCCGGAGTGCAGGTCGCGGTTGGGCCCTGTTACTTCCACTTCCATGTAGCACAGTCCGCGCAGGCCGACGGTCAGGCTGGGTGTGTCATTGTCGATAATGCTGGTATCGGAAATGAGTACCACATCGCAAGCCAGTTTTTTTCTGTTTTCGAGGCAGAATTTCTCCAGGTTTTTGGAGCCGACTTCTTCCTCACCTTCAATCATAAATTTGACATTGCAGGGTAGCATATTGTGTTTCAGCATCATTTCGAATGCCTTCACGTGCATAAACATCTGTCCTTTGTCGTCGCAAGACCCGCGGGCAAAAATGGCGCCCTGGGGGTGCAGTTTGGTTTTTTTGACCACCGGTTCGAATGGCGGGCTGTCCCAAAGATCGAGCGGGTCGGCAGGCTGCACGTCGTAGTGGCCGTACACCAGTACCGTAGGGGCTTTGGGATTTACCATTTTTTCGCCATAAACAATCGGGTGGCCGGCTGTTTCAAACACTTCCACCTGTTCGGCGCCTACCGCACGCAGGTGGTCGGCAGTGGATTCTGCCATGCGGCGCACATCGCCGGCAAATTTCGGATCGGCGCTTACGGATGGTATGCGCAATAAGTCAAACAATTCGTCGAGGAAGCGTTGTTTGTTGGCCTCCAGATATGGTTTTAACTCTTTCATGCTGGGTTGAAAATTTAACTTGACGCGAACGTCTTTTCCGAAGAAAGATTATATCATGTGTTGTCAAAAGGCAAAAAGGAGGGCGAATTTCCACGTTTTTGAATAAACGACAAAGGAAACGGTTTCAGATACTTACTTTTTCCATTCTTGGACTCAACAAGTGCATGACACCCCATGCAAGGAGGTATGCGAAACCGCACATGGTGAAAAGAAGGTTGTAACCGGCCGAAATGTTTCCGGCGGCCTTGTACTGATCCAGAAGTTGACCGACAAAAATGGGAAAAACAATGCCGCTGGCAGCGCCGGCCATCCCCCCGAAACCGATCACGGAACTCACGGCTTTCTTGGGGAACATATCCGATACGATGGTGTATATGTTGGCGCTCCAGGCCTGGTGCGCGGCGGCTGCCAGGCTGATGAGCGCTACTGCCGACCATAGGTTGGGGGCATATTGAGTAAACATGACCGGCAGCACGCACAGAGCGAATAAAAACATGGCTGTTTTTCGTGCCTTGAACACCTGCCAGCCGCGCCGGATGAAATAACCCGAGAGGTAACCGCCTCCGATACTTCCGATGGTGGTGGCGGTGTAAACGGCCACCAGTTCGAGGCTGGGTTTTTTCAAATCGATCTGAAAGGCGGAAGAAAAATAGGATGGCAACCAGAACAAAAAGAACCACCAGATAGGGTCTGTGAGCAGTTTTCCAAAGAAAAAGGTCCAGGTTTGCCGCAGTCTCAACAGTTGCGACCAACGCACGGGCTGTTCTTCTACAGGTTCTGTGTCATCGGTATCGCTGTGGATGTAGGCGAATTCTGTGGCGCTGAGCCGATGTTGACGCGCCGGGATTTCATAATATATCCACCAGAAAATGAGCCAGATAAAGCCAATGGCGCCTGTAATGATAAAGGCTTCCTGCCAACCCCATACGCCTAGTATCCAGGGTACCATTACAGGGGCTACCACGGCGCCGATGTTGGCGCCTGAGTTAAAAATGCCGGTGGCAAAAGCGCGTTCTTTTTTGGGAAACCATTCTGCCACGGATTTTACGGCTGTAGGGAAATTGGCAGATTCACCCAGCCCCAGTGCAGCGCGGGCAATTCCAAATCCGGCTGTGCTACGGGCCAGGGCGTGGGCCATAGCGGCAATACTCCAGGCAATAATGGACAAGGTGTAGCCCATTTTGGTGCCAATTTTATCCACAATGCGGCCAAAAAACAGCAATCCCAGCGCATAGGTGGTCGAAAAAGCCATTACAATGCGCCCATAGTCGGTTTCCGTCCAGCCAAAAGTTTGTTCCAGAGTTGGCTTCAGCAGTCCAATCACTTGCCGGTCGAGGTAATTGATGGTCGTGGCGAAAAACAGGAGCGCAACAACTGTCCAGCGATAGGTGCCCATTTTTTGATCCATGGATATTGCAGAGGGTTATGTTTGTACAATCTCTTTGTGCAGTGCTGCAATACGCTGCACAAGCGCTTCGAAATTGGATGAATATTCGCCTTTAAATAATTGTGAACCAATGCCAACTGCCACTGCGCCTGCATCCAGCCACGACTTCACACTTGTATATTCCGGTTCGACGCCACCGGTCACCATAAAAGGAATTTCAGGCATAGGCCCTCGCAACGCCCGTATATATTCGGGTGACAGCAGGTTGCCGGGAAAGAGTTTGACAAGACTGGCGCCTGCTTGCCAGGCATTCCAGATTTCCTGGGGCGTAAAAGCCCCTGGAATCCAAGGAATAGCGTGCTTTTTGCAAATTTGGCCTACCTCAGCCGTACAAACCGGTTGCACCACAAAACGAGCGCCTGCTTCGATAAACCGCTCTGCCGTTTCAGCAGAATAGATTGTGCCGATACCAAGAGTCAGTTCCGGACAATGCGCCTGTGCAAATTCTGTCAAACGGGCGAATACCTCGAAGGCCCCTTGCCCACGATTGGTAAATTCAAAAAATCGCAACCCTCCGGCATAACAAGCCGAGAGTATTGCCTGCGCATATGCCGTATTTTCGTGGTAAAAAACCGGCACAACAGGCGCTAACTTTAATCTATCCAGCATATTCATCATTCATCATTCATCTCAACAACGCCACATCTCCCAGCATTGCCTGTTCCACTTCTGCGGCGCTTACCATATTGAAGTCGCCTTCGATCATGTGTTTGAGTGCCGAGGCTGCCGTAGCAAAAGATAGCGTGCGTTGTAAGTTATTGAAATTCAGGCATCCATAAATATAACCTGCCATAAAGGCATCGCCGCCACCGATTCGGTCAACGATGGGCTGCAGATCAAATGTCGGCGATTCCATATATCCTGTCGCGTCGAAACAAACTCCGGTAAGGCGGTTGTGTGAAGCGCTCAAACTCTCGCGCCGGGTAGCAATGATACGTTTGAGGTTGGGAAATTTGTCCATCATTCGGCGGGCCATATCCTGAAAGTCGGCAGCCTGTATACCGAAAATATCGGCCGCATCACCAACAGTACACACAATCACATCGCAGTGTTCTACCAGTGCGGGCATGATGTCGCCCGCTTTTTTCCCATATTGCCACAGAACGCGTCGGTAGTTGACATCGGCACTTATGGTAAGGCCCAGTTGCCTTGCTGTTTGGATGGCTTCAACGCAGGCTTGTGCTGCCGAGGCCGACACTGCGGGGGTGATACCTGTCCAGTGAAACCACTGGGCATCTGATAATATGTTTTTCCAGTCGAATGCATCAGGTTGCAGGTGTGCAAATGCCGATTCGTAGCGGTCATATACGATGCGGCTGGGCCGGAGCCCTTCTCCTGTTTCCATGAAATACAATCCGAGCCTGCCAGGGCCGTACTGAATATGCCGGGTATCGATACCTGTTTTTTGAAAAAATGCCGTGGCTGCCCGCCCCAGGTCATTGTCGGGAAAAACGCTTACATGCGCCGCTGGCATACCCAAATATGCCAGGGCGGCTGATACATTGGCTTCGCCGCCGCCGTATGTAATGCCTAGTTGTGTGGCTTGTAAGAATCGTTGCCTCCCCGGGGTGGTAAGGCGCATCATAATTTCACCGAAAGTGACGAGTCCGGGCATTTGCAAAATGTGCTGGATGAATTATACAGCGGTAAAAGAACGAAGGAATTTCCCAAACTAAAAAACAGAGCGGTATAGAAATAGAGGATTTTGATTAAAAAATCAATTGTACATTCGATTGCAGATGGTTTCTGTATGTGCTGCATCTTGGCTGCCTGGTGCCTTCCTTTGTGAAACTGGTGGATCTTTTTTTACCACAAGGGACACGAAGGACGGCACCAGGGATACTAATTCGACCTTAGCCTCTTCGCTTCAAAACGAGGCTGTCTGCCGGATAGGTGGCCTTCAGGGTATCCATGACGGATTGTGCCCAATTGATAACGGCTTGTTTCTGTGCCTCACTCAACACCGCGTCGCGGTGAATCAGGGTGTAAGACGTCATAGGCATTTCATCCTCGCGAATCACTTCAATCACCTCGTCCAGTTTGTGGTTTTGAACGGCTACGCGTGATTTGGTAAACTCTGAGAAATTGAGGTGTTGTTTGCCTTCATTTACGTGGTTGGCCAACCAGAAAGCAACGGGTTGCACATTGGCATACCAGGGATAGACGGTGTAGTTGCTATGGCAGTCAAAACAGGCTGTTTTCAAAATGGATTTGACGTCTTCAGGCACAGGATACCGTGTTTGAATGCCGTATGTTTCGTCGCCTGAGAGGTTGCGCTCCGGCCTTATGAATTGTAACACAACCAGAATTGCGAGTAGGGTCCAAAGAACAGGTTTGATATATTTTTTCATGATGAGTAGTGAGTAGTGAGTAGTGAGTGGTGAGTAGTATTTACTTATATCGGAGGCCAAATCCGAATTTGTAAAGTGGCTTTTTGGAGTCGTATGGAAGGTCTTCTTTCTGGTTTCGAACGGCTTCCATGGAGGAAGGCAATTCGAAAGGCAAATTGCCTTCAGGATTTGCTTTTCCAAAAATAACATCCAGCAATGCGGCATCGCTCGCCCCATAGTTGGCAAGCAGTGCCCGGGCATTTTTACTGATTTCAGGTATCACGGCGGGCCGATCGAGATAGATATCTACCACCGTGGGCACCTTTTTCAACAATTGAAGGATTTCCTCCTTTTCTGGTGATTTGAAGTCGAGGTCGCCATGGTGAAATCCCTTGGCGAACGGATTTTCTGTTTTCACAGGCACCCAGGGCGTGTTCAGGCGGATAATCGCAAAATCTGCCTGTTCGGGTTTTTCTACCACAGTACCGTACTGTGCGGCTACCTTGGCATCCACATTTTTTACGAATATTCTGGGCATCGCTTTCCGGTAGGGCAAAAAGCCGGATTTGTTTTTCAGGAGTGTCATCGAGCGGCGCTGCGCTGCATTGCCTTTGGCTTGAAATTCGGCATTTCCCACCAGTTTGGTGGCAGCCGCAACATCGACATACGGATTGTCGAACAAGCCCAGTACAAATTTCTGGCGCAACAGACGGCGAATAGACTGGTCGATCCGCGCTTCGCTGACCTTCCCGGATTTAACCAGACTGATCACCAGTTCGGGACGGCTTTCTCCGCCAAACTGATCACAACCAGCCTCAATGATTTTCTTCACCCGATCTTCCTCACTCAGGTTTTCTACCCCCCAGGCGCGGGCTGGCCATACCACCGGGCCCATGTGCGCGTCGGTGATGAGCCCCCAGTCGGTACAAACCACTCCGTCGTATTTGTATTTTTCACGCAATAGTTTGGTAATGATGTCTTTATTGTAGGAAAAACCTACATTTTCGCTGGTCTGGTCTGTTGGAACCCCGTAATAAGGCATGATGGCAGCCGTGTGCACGTCAAACGCTGCTTCGAAAGGAATCAGGTGGTAGTCGAAATTTTTGCCAGGATACACCTGACCTTTTTGAAATTCAAAGTGCGGATCGAGTCCTTCTTTTTGCGGGCCGCCACCGGAAAAGTGTTTGGTCATGCAGGCCACGCTTTGCGTCCCCAGTTTTTCACCCTGAAAACCCAGAATATAGGCTTTGATCATGCGTGCGGACAAGCGGGCATCTTCGCCGAAGGTACCACTCACGCGGGCCCAGCGGGGTTCGGTAGCCAGGTCGGCCATAGGGTGGAGCGCCTCGCGGATACCCACTGCCACGTACTCCTGCCGCGCGATGTCGGCGAAAGTGCGGGTCAGTTGTTCGTCGGCAATGGCGGCAAAACCCAGTTGCTCGGGCCATTGCGAAAAGCCGTTGGCCTGCATGGCAAAAATATTGTTGCTAAAGTAGTGCCGAGGATCGGAGGCAATGGTAATCGGGATGCCCAGGCGGGATTCTTCTGCCAGTTTTTGCATGGCATTGTAACCTTCGGCCAGCGCTTTTACAGATGGTACCTGCCAGTAGTTGAAGTGGTTCATTTGTTTTCCCTGGATATACTCCGGGGCAGTAGGCAGCCGGGCTGCCATACCCTGCGCATTTGGTTTCCGATCGAGGGTGCCGTCGTCGTTGATGGTAACGCCGTTGATGAACATCATACCTGCTTTTTCCTCCATATTCATTTGGGAAATAAGGTCGCTGATGCGTGCTTCCACAGGCTGGGAAGCATCTTCGTACACATCGAGCCGACCGTTTTTGTTCAAGTCCCGGAAGGTTTTTCCATTGGTCTGGACGGTTGCAGGTGGAAGGGTGTACGCGCCAATACCTGCGATCGCAACCGCGATCAGCACAGGTAAAGTGATGAATTTCATGGTAATGTGCTTTAACGATGAACAAATGCCGGTCGGCAAATATAGAAACACACGTTAATACACACTCTCAGGTTGCTTTTTATTGATTCATTCCTTCCAATTTTATTGTTTTTGCTTTGCTCCAGGTCTTTCCGGCCGCATCGAAAGCAGACACAACCGATACCAGTGGCAGTTTCCAGTTTTCAATAGCAGTACCCTTTGTATTGAGCCTGCTGGTCAGGAAATACAGGCGTTGCGTAGCAGCACCAGCAGGCGCCGTTGTGAAACGTTGATATAGGTAGTATGGAGGTATCGACTGGTAGTACATCGTGGCCTGCACCGAGAGGCTGTTTGGATTGTAAGGCGCTGGGATGTCGATTTTGTACTGCAAATGATCTTTCCCCCGAAAGCCAGGCCCCTGATCCAGATAATCCGGGTCGCCGGATACCTTGGGATTGGTAGATTCCATAAACTCATACATCACTTCTCCCTGGCTTTTGAAAATGCTGGCATCGCGCCAGCCTTCTGGCAACAGACGATTGTCTTTGACATCATACACCCGGTGAATAAAACTGGTGGTAAAATCGAAGTTGGCGTTTTGCGTCAGTTCTTCGTAAATCTGCACCTGATCTTGTCGGGTAATAACCTGATAGTGAGGCTGATAGGTGTTTTTGTCGGGCAGAAACTCCGTTTTCAACGGGTTCCCATCGGGGCCGATAATTACGCCTGCGGCATTGGTTCGGCCCGATGACCAGACGACATTCCCTCGATTGTCGAGCACCAGCAACTCCAGAAAGGCCCGACGGAAGGCCACGCCGCTGGGAAACCGGTGGCCGGTTTTGTTTTGAACGGTGACATCGACAGTCATTTGGCTGGCGCCGGTAGAAGAAACTGACATATCCAGGTCAATGGTAGCCTTTCGCGCCTGCCGCACCATATTCTGAATTGCCAGTGCGTTGCCGTTTTTGGCAGAGGTCATATAATCCTGTTTGGATACGCCGAGCACATCCGGGAACTGGTTGAACATTTCCAGGAGGAATACATTGAGCCCCACGTGTTCATGTCGTCGGTAGTTGCCACGGGTGGCAATGTCGATCTCAGAATCCGGAGCGCGGTTTTCCACTTCCGGGTAGCCGGGGTCCTGTATCGTGGCAATTTTGGTGGTGAGTTGCGCAATATTCAATTTTCCATCCAGGCTTTCAAAACCACCGGGCATGTGGCAGTCCTGACAACTTTTAAACCCGGAAGCGGCGGAAAAGCGGCTGTTTTGCCATTCCAGAAAGGTTTCCTGTTCTATCGTATGGGCATATGGTTGTAAGGCAGGATTGGATTCGGAGGCTGTGAGTACCGGGAATTTGTCTTTTTTCATGCCCACATTCGGCAAGTTGATGGTGTGGCAAACCCCGCACATCTGTGCTTCCCGGATGAAGGCATTGTATTTGGGTGTAATGCCCAAAGCCTCTTCCATAGGGAATGTTTTTACATCGGCAAACGGCCCCCCAATTTCCGTAGGCGGGCTGGTAACAGGCCTTCCAGTGGTGTTGTGAAACAGAAAATAGGCGAGTTCGCGTGGTGTGCTGTTGTTAATCCAGTTGGGTTGCATAGGGCGCCAGTTTTTTACCGATTCTTCATCCGGGGCAATCATATGGTGGCAGGTCATACAACTGATGCCTTCCCGGGCCAGTTCGCCGTATTTGTGGTAGCGGTAATTGTCGGGCCGGGGCGTTTTGGCCGAAAGAAGTTGCGTGAGGTACACATAATCCACCTTGAAAAGCGGGTCGAGCGTTTTGTCCGTTTTGGCATCGATGGTCAATTGACGTTGCCCCATCGAGCCATGACAACTCAGGCAGGTATTGGTCACCTGCTCCTGGTTTTCTTTCAAAGTTCCTTTCAGCAAGCTACCTTTTTTGGCATCCTGTTCGAGGTAAACCATTTCACTTTCCAGTTGGGCATAAAAAATGGGGTCGCGGCCCGCCAGGCCCATCGGCGACCAGCGCCATTCGCCGTATTCGGATACATTGTAACCATCTCCGTAATTGGGGCCAGTTTGCAAAAACATGGTGACATCATACGGATTTCCGCCCAGGCCTCCATGGCAACCCAGGCAGTTGTCGGAAGTAATAAATTGCTCCACTTTGGCGCCCGGAACCACGTGGTCGGCCCATTGTGAGGGAAAGGCCTTGATATTTCCACCGGGAACAGGCGGAAATGATTGTACAAATTCCGGCAAGGGCGCAGGCAGCGGCTTGGTATCCTGCGGATTACCCTGCGGGTCGGCTGGTGGCAAGTGGAAGCGGATGAATTCTTCCCAGCGCGGGTCGTTTTGTTGGGTATAAGGGCGCAGTGGCCCCGGAAGTTCAAAATAATGTCGGACCATGGAGTCCTTCAGGCATTCCGGGTTTTGTGTGAGCAGGCTGAGTGGATAGTTTTCAAAATAGGCCTGACTGCGCCAGGAATTATCAGAACGGAAAGTCAGCAGATTTTCATTTGGATAAAAACCCTCGATGTTTCTCAAGGCACTGAAAGTCAGTTCTTTATCAGCCGATGCATGGCAGCGGATACAGGTCAGACCAAAGCCGGATCCGGGCGTATTGTTGTCCTCGTCCAGTTGTGCAGCAATGGATTCTTCTATGGTTTGCAGTTTGCCGTTGACCATGGTGGGCGCCCCCGGGCCGGCCCAAAACCAGCCGTCGTGCGAGGTATCGCCCGTTTTTACCATGACGGTCCAGGCGGTAATCAATTTGCTGAGCAGTTTTTCATACACCGCTTTATCCTTGCATTCGGCTGCTTCATTTTGCTGAAGAAGTTGTTCAAGTTCGGTGTAAATGTTGGCTGGCGGCATGTACATTTCCTTGACAATCATGGCGCCTTCCGGAACGGAGCCGCTGCGGGGTGCTTTGGGCACTGCCTGGCCCGATTTTTTACCTTCCTGCCAATAATCAGGATCGCCAGTAAGCCAGTACATCATTTTCGGGGAATAATAAATGCGCACGGCAGGGTGCACGCCGTAATAGGTTTCTTCCACCCATGGGCCTGTGTCGCGCACTTTTTTGTCGACACACCAGTCGAGGCCTACGTATTGCCTGCGGAGAATAAAATTGTACAACACCTTTTCATAATCCTGCAAATACAAGGGATCGGGCACCGGAATGTCGTGCTCGCGCCCGTTTTTGCATTCCATTTCTGCCTCGTCGGGAACAGGGATGGCAAGGCTCGCATGCGCCTGTTCAAAAGAGAGCGGCGCTTTTTTGGCAGGCGGGAAAACAAGGTTAAAAGCGGCTGGGATTTCTTTGGCATTTGCGCCAAGCAGTATAGCCAAAAGTATGGCTGCGCCAACGGGAAGTACACGTGTTTTCATCATGGTTCGGAAATTGGTAATATTGGCTCTAATGTATTGATTCTTTAGGCGTTTTGCCAAATAATTATTGTAATACTTTTACTAAAAATAACAGACATGAGTCGTCCGAATTCTGGACTGATATTTATTTCCCGTAGAGTAGTTTCCCACGTAGAGTAGTTTCCCGCGTAGAGTAGTTTCCCGCAGAACTCGCAGATTTACCCGCAGAACTCGCAGAACGTAGAGTACACCTCATTATCGCTTTGAAGAAAAAGGTGTACTCTACGTTCTGCGAGTTCTGCGGGTAAATCTGCGAGTTCTGCGGGAAACTACTCTACGCGGGAAACTACTCTACGGGAAATACCTAAAAAAATCCGAATCCTGGCTTTTACCAAAATTCGGATGACACATTTCTCTTTCCTCCCTCAAAGCGTTACTTCATACGTTTGACCGTTTACCGTAACATTTGCCTTGTTGTCGCAGGTCGTGTTGCCGTAATCTACACCCACTTCGAGGCCGTTGATGTTCAGCACGCCGGTTCCTTCGCTGATCCAGAGGCAGTTATTGGCTTTGGTGAGCGGGTTGTTGATCGTCCAGTTTACGGTTTCTCCATTGGTCAGCACGGTTTGAATGGAGCCGTTGATTTCATACACATCGTCGCTCCAATCCCACCAGGAAGCGTGGCCGGCAATCTGGGTAAAGGTTTGCAAAGCATCGTAATCGAGCGTATTTCCCTGATTATCAGCGGCTTTAATATCTTCCGCCTGTACCGTGTAAATACCTGCGCTGGCTGTGCTTTGGTTTTTGAGGCTAAAACGACCCGAAAGCGAGGCGCCATCTTCCGTGTAGTTGTCGTACTGGATGGAAACCTGGGTATTGGCTTCCCAGATTTTGTCTACCGTTACAATCACCTTGCCTGTTTTGAACTTGCCATCGCTGTCGGTGCAGCCGCTGCCATAATCGACAGTGATCGTTTTAGGAAAAGTGGTGGCATCGGCAGGAAAAATCGTCACGGCGCTGCAACGCTCCTCGGTGCTGTTGTTCAGCAGGCCATTGGCTTTTTCAGCGCCATGCAAGGCAATTCCAAACGATGAACTGATGAGTTGTTGACTGCGCAGTGCCTGGGCGGATGTAGCCACTGCTTCGGGTTCGCTGGTCGGTTCGTCCTTTTTGCAGGCATTCATGATGGTAAGCACCAAAACGGTGAGCATCAGCAGACGAAGGCTTAATTGCTTTTTCATAATCGGAATGGATAATGGTTGTGATAAATTTTGATGAGTGTTGATAATGTCGATGACGGTTGAATGGGGTGATGCAAAGTTGGGGGGCGCGGGAGGAATGGGCAATTGACGGAGATCAAGAAAGGCCGGACTGAGTCTTGAGTCTTGAGTCCTAAGTCCTGAGTCCTGAGTCCGTAGAGTACACCTTAGTTACTTACAGCATTTCACAAAAGAATACCAAGCGTAACAAAGTGTACTCTACGGACTCAGGACTTAGGACTCAGGACTCAAGACTCAGTCGGGACTTTCTCAATCTGCTCAACGTTTCAGGCCGTATCTTCAAAAAAGCCGCGATATGCCGCAGCGACACCAGTTGAAACACATCGGAAAAACGACCCAGAAAGTAGTGATATTTTTCTCGCGCCGAGTTTAACTGATGGAAGTAGGTGCGTTCTGCCATCAGCAACATGTAGGCTTCGGCGAGGCGGCGGCCGGCAGTATTCCAGGCCGGGCTTTCTTCATACAATTGCTGAAGATCAGCATAAGACATGGTCAGAAAAGAGCAAGGGGACGTGCATTTCAGGTACTGTGACGTGGGGGTTCTTTGGAAAAAACTGTTGATTTCAATCACCATTTCTGCAGGACCGGCAATCCAGCGCACCTGTTCCAGTTGTAATGCTTCATCCATGTGTTCGTAGTAAATCACAGCGCCTTCGTGCAAAAAGCGGACATGATTGCAAACTTCGCCGGGCTGAAGCAGCAGGGCGCCTTTCGGGTGTGTTTCCCAGCGGATTTTTTGTTGGAGCAACCACCAGTCCTGTTCGTCCAGCGGAGCGATGTGCTGAATACGATTATACAAGGCATGCAGTGCAGGTTCAAAATCTTTGTCGGGATAGTTTGAAGGGGAGGGCAGGGGGATAACGGGTTGGTTCACGGAATGGAAATCGGTTTTGTTAAGAATAAAAAACAAACGGCAGACGACTGCACCGATCCTCAGGTTACACAACTTCATGTTGTGCTGGAGTTAAATAAAATTGGCTGTTTTTTAATGTTTTTAACAGGCAATGCGGTACTTTTCGCTGTGTTTAATAGAGCGGAACCCCTTTTGTAACTGGAAAAAAAATGAAGACTGCCGGGTTTGGGAAGTAAATTGTTGGCCCGAACTTTGCAACCTGCTTGCTTGAATTTTTTCTACTTAATTGCCTGATATTCAACTCTTGATAAAAGAATTGACGGCGCGCTCTACATTTACTGCCCAAAACCGTTTTCCACAAGCAAAACATAGAGAAATCAATATAAAACGATGGCCGATTCCAACGCATTTCTACAATCCATTGTCGCAGATGCCAAAACTGTTTGTCAAAACAAGTTTAACCTTGCCAAAACAGTGATGGATCCTAATAACGACGACCTGAAAAAACTAAAAAAGGATATGGACCGGATTTTCAGCACCATGGCAAAGCCCGGTTTCTGGAATGCATCTGTTGATACGGATGGAACGCAGGTTGTGGTGCAGGTCATTTCCCTGGGCAAGTCCGACGGAAGCCAGCCGGATAAATTGCTGAAAACCATGGGTGGGTTGCTGCAAGCCATTCAGGTAACCATTATCCAGCCGGCACAGGACACAACAGTTCAGACCAGGGTGCCATCCGACATGAACACTCAGGCCTTGAATGCCTTGCGAATGACCCGCCAGCAGATTGCTATGCGATTGCAAAAATTTGCGCAAAATAACCAGGATCTTTCTCAGGATCCGGATTTCAAGACCCGGCAACAAAAGCAGGATACACTGGTTGCTACATACCGTGAAAAATTGCTGAACAACCAGATTGCCAGCAAACAAACGGATATCAAAGTGCTCAAACAAAGCGGCGTGACCATAGCAGGTACGCTTTCCAAAACAGCATTTTTAAGCGCTTACGACAACCTTACCAATTTTATTCAGTTGAAAGTAGGGTCTGCCTGATGCTGTGTGCTAAAATGCATGCCTGACTGAATACTTCCATCATTGCCCTACACCCGCCCCAGTACTTTTCCTATCGACTTCCAAAGCAGAAATATGTTCAGATTTCGCATAATACTTATTTTTTGCTGCATTTCAGGGTTTCTCTCCGCCCAAAACCTGCTGGATGACAGCAAAAACCTGTTGCAAGCACTCCGCACCATGCAGGACTCTGCTGCCAGCCCGATTCAGCGTGAGGATGCAGCCAAAGAAGCCCTGCTCATACTGTTCCTGTATGACCAGCCTACTCAACTGGATCCTCCCCGCTACCTCGATGCCGGCTGGCTGTCAAGGCGCATCAAACGCAATACGCTGCTACAGGGCTTCATCACACCCATGCAGGACAGCGTTTTTCGTGCCATCGGCACTGTAGACGCTACACAAACCCCGTTCTGGAGCCAGATACAAACGCCACAGCGCTACCAGATCAGTTCGATGATGTACCGCGACGCGGCCATTTCGCCTTCCAAATACCTGTCGATGCGCCAGTCGATGCAAAACACGCAGATACCGGCGCTTCAAAATGAAACGGCCATGCGGGTGGTTGCCGACAAGGTGAAATCTGCTAATGTGCTCAACACAGAAGCCATTATTCAGGGACTGTTCGATTTTATTCTCGAACGCGCCCAGCAGGAAGTAGCGGTGTCTTTTTTTGAAAACCTGCTCGACAAAAAAGTGCCGCAGGTGGGTTATTTGTTCCCCAACGTACGCGCCCGTTATGCCAATCCCGATATCACCTATTCCCAATCGTTTCTGGAGGGACTGCGGGAGGCCTTTTACCTGGATTTGAAAAACCTGAATATCACATTGCCGGAATTATTGCTGCAAGACGAGTTTTTTGGAGGCCTGAGGCAAGACCCCATATTCTACAACCTGTTGACGGTGTACAGCATATTCGGGCTGGCGCAAGGCAAAGACTCTGTGTCCTTGTCAGAAGTGTTTCCATTGGTGCATCGTAATCTGTATGACAGTTATGAAACGGCAGCCCAGAATCTGAATGCCGCTCTTGCTGAAAAATCAGATTCGTCGGAAGCCTATCAAAAAGTAATTGCGACAGTCAGCCAATTTACTGCCGGACTAAAAGAGGCATATCTGGATCTGGACGATGCTGAAACGCAGATTGAAAGTAAAATTTCGGCACTGCAACAAAGCCATGAAGATGCGCCTCCACCGCCCGATCGCAGTCAATTTCTTGCCAATCCTTTGTATTCTTATGAAGTGTTGATTGGAAATACAGACACGACGGCTGCCGGTTTCAATATCAATTTGCTTCCTCAATTTTTGAGAGGACGGCTCGACTCCGCCACACTGGCAGAGAACAATACGTTCGAGTTTTATGACAAGTTTTTTGATAAACCCACGTCTTCCCTGAATTGGCGTATCGCAGGGCTGGAACTCACGCGCAACCTGAATGGAACCTGGTACAATGATCTGGGTATTACCGATATTCTGCGGCGCTGGACGGCCGATCTGACCGCTTATCAGCAGGCTGTAACTGCCTGGCAGGCTTCGTTCGACACCCTTAGCATCGAGGAACAGATTCAGCAATCCGAAAACGAACGCCAGGCTTTACAACAAATGATTGCTGAACTGCGCGTGTACTGGTCTGACAAAACAGAGTCGGCCAGCCTGCAGCCACTCATCGTACTGGAATCGATTGCTTCTGACTTTAGTGATATTGATTTCGGCGGACATGAACCCGCTCAGACACTGGTGTTGCGCCGGGAAAGACTCCTGCAAATTGAAAAACGGCTCGGAACATGGGAGCAACGTGTTTCAGAGCCAGAGCCCTTCCTGGCCGTCGGCAGCCCTTTGCGTAAATACCTGACACGCAATGAAAACATCCAACCAGGTGATAAGGTGAAAGCAAAAGTGGCTGTACTCGACGATGTATTACAACAACTGCAACTTGACCTTCGACAACTCGACAACCTGGAAGCGCCCAGCCTCAAAAAAGCATGGAGCAACACACGTCCCATGCTGCAAACGACAGAATTCATGTCGCACCTGTTGTACGCGGTACAGGGACCAAATGGGCTAATGCGACTGTCGGCGCTGGATAGCGCCTTGTTCGACCCCACACTTCGGCAAGTGGCAATGGGATTGCTACAGCAGCGGCTCAGCAAAGTAAAGGATGTTGGCTTTGTGTCGCCCGACGCTATGGCACAGTTCACACGCCTCACCCTGGAAGGGCTGCTGAACCTCCAAAAAATGCAAACTGATTCTTCTGCCAACGCACCTGATTCGCAACAGAAACTGTTCAGTGTATTGGGAGTGGCTTTGCAGTCGATTAATCGGCTGCTCGAGTTTCCATTATTTGCCAATCCGAAAAAACCGCTTGATTATCAGTCGCTTACCGACCGAATGCCATCGCTTCGTCCGCTGCCAGATATTTCGGAACGTTGTATGAATTTTCTCTATCACCTTGAAAACAGGGAATATCGGTCCGCCATCAGTTCATTGATGCGCCTGATGACAACCCTGAGCAAGATTCTTGACAAAACAGATGAAAGCGAACAACGTGCCCGATTGCTCAATTTCTTTGAAGAATATGGCGATTTTGTCGCAGGTCTTGTTGATGCACAATCAAAAGAACAGGTAGAATATCTGCTGAAAAGCCTGGCAGACCCGCCGGGTAGTTCGCGTACAAAACGTACCCATTCCATCACCGTAGGGATCAATGCCTATGTGGGCGCATCTTTTGGGCAGGAAAACTGGGATCGCAATACGCTGAGTGGTCAGGTGCTTCAATCCGATTTTGCAGTGGCAGCACCTTCCATGCCGGTTGGTTTTGCCATAAGCAAACTTCTTGGCGCATCGTGGAAACACCCTCAGTCGTTTAGTTTGTTTGTATCCTTGCTCGATCTTGGGGCACTCATGACCTATCGTCTGGAGAAAGAGGACACATTTGGCGAATACAAAATGACTTATAAAAATGTGTTCAAGCCCGGACTTCAATTGCACTGGAATATCCAGCGTACGCCATTCTATCTGGGAGCAGGCTGGCAAACCGGCGCTCAATTCAGGCAAATAGACGACCGGGAAATCAGTTTCCGTTCTTCTCGTTATTTCCTTGCCTTTGGTGTCGATGTGCCCATAAAAACGCTTTACAGACATTAAAAAAAAGTCGACAGTCAACAGTTTGCAGTCAACAGTCGTTATAGAAAGTTGAAAATGCTTGTGGATTGCGATGTCATGTTGGGTTGTTTCTAAAAAACACCTGGATTCAAAAATAAAAATGACGCTCCAGCGTTCGGCAGGCATGTTCCCATGACCTGTTTATCTTACATTTTAAATCTTTTCAAATTCTCTATTTTATGCGAATTTCTGCAATGAAACTGGCCTTTTTCTTTGTCTTGGGCCTGTCTCTGACCTCTTGTGTGGCGAAGAAAAAATACGTGTCACTGCGCGCCGAACTGGAAGCCGCCAACAAGGACCTCGGTAAATGCGGCGAAAATCTGAATGCTGCCATGAATAAACTCTCGACCTGCGAAACCGATCGCGACAAGTTGAGAACCGATCTGGGTAGTAGCCAAAGCGCTCTGCGCCTTCGCGAGGAACAAATTCAGGATCTCCGCGCACAAATTGATGACTTCAAAACACAACGCGATAAACAACTCACACAAGTGGGCGACCTGACCGTTTTGTCAAAATCTGCCAACGACAATATTCGGGAAACCCTGGCCCAACTTGAAAAGAAAGACAAGTATATCCACTTGCTTCAGGCAGCCAAAACCAAAGCCGATTCGATCAACCTTGCACTGGCTGTCAACCTGAAAGGCGCTCTGAAAGAAGGCATCGATGACAAAGATGTGGATGTAAAAGTGGATAAAACGGTGGTGTTTATCAACCTGTCCGACAAAATGCTCTACCAGAGCGGTAGCGCCAGCCTGACGCCCAAAGCCAATGAAGTGTTGGGTAAAATCGCTAAAATCATCGAATCTCGCCCCGATCTCGAAGTGATGGTGGAAGGTTATACGGACAACAAACCCATCAAAACCAATTGTATCGAGGATAACTGGGATTTGAGTGTAAAACGCTCTACCTCTGTGGTGCGTGCCCTGCAATCCAAATTCAATGTCAATCCGAACCGCCTGATTGCTGCCGGCCGCGGCGAATACAATACCCTCGCCAGCAATGATACCGAAGCAGGCCGTGCCTCCAATCGCCGCACCCGGATTATTATTTTGCCGAAGATTGACCAGTTTTATGATTTGTTGAACCCGAATAACGTTCCGAACAAGTAAAAAGTCCTGAGTCTTAAGTCCTGAGTCCTGAGTCTGTAGAGTACACCTTGTTACCCCTGGCAATTCCTAAAAGGTAACAAGGTGTACTCTACAGACTCAGGACTCAGGACTTAGGACTCGGGACTCAGGTCCTAGCCATGAACAAATACGCCACCATCCACTACCACTCTTACCTGCAACTCGATAAAATACTCGGCGCACAGCAGTTGCGAAGTGCCGAACTCGAGCAGGCGCCTGCGCATGAAGAAATGTTATTCATTATTGTGCACCAGGTATATGAATTGTGGTTCAAGCAGATCGCGCACGAGGTGCAGTCTGTCATAGATATGTTCAAAGGTGACAATGTCGATGAAAGGAGTATCGGCACAGCCGTCAGCCGACTCAATCGGGTGGTGGAAATTGAAAAACTATTGATTCAGCAAATCCAGGTGATGGAAACCATGACTGCACTGGATTTTCTGGATTTTAGAAATTATCTGTTTCCGGCCTCCGGATTTCAGAGTTTTCAGTTCCGGAAGGTGGAGGCTATGCTGGGGCTGCCCGAGCAGGAGCGCATTACTTACAACAACAAGCATTATGCGTCTGATTTTGCCGAAACGCAACAAGCCGATCTGGCGAATATCAGCAGCGGAAACACGCTGTTCAGGGTGGTAGAAGACTGGCTGGAACGCACGCCGTTTTTGCAATTCGGAAAATTTGAGTTCCTGCAACATTACAGAATGGCTGTTGACCACATGCTGGCGCGTGAGCAGGAGGCCATTCGCAGTACCTCTTATCTGGACGATCAGGAAAAAGCGATGCGGCTACGCATGCTGGGCAGTACGGATACCTATTTCCAGTCGATCCTCGATCCGGCCATCCATGAACAAATGCAGACTGAAGGCAGGCTTCGGCTTTCTAATAAAGCCACTGTGGCAGCCCTGTTTATCAACCTGTATCGCGACGAACCCATTTTGCACCAGCCTTTCAACCTGTTGCGCGGCTTGATCGACATCGATGAACTCTTTACGACCTGGCGTTACCGGCATGCACAGATGGTGCTTCGCATGTTGGGTAGAAAAATTGGAACAGGAGGCTCTTCCGGGCATGATTACTTGCAGGCGACTGCTGCCAAACACCTCATTTTTAGCGATTTACACAATATTAGCACCTTGCTGATTCCGCGTTCTGAATTGCCTGCTCTTCCCGGCGAATTGCGCCAGCAACTCGGTTTTTATTACACCGAACACAGACAAAAATAAAAAGAGCGGCCGCCCCCTTTGGAGCGGCCACTCGCTTATGAGTGCTTACTTACCTAACATGCAGTAGAATATGTGTGTTTAACACACCTTACATGGCAATACCCCTTGCCCCTTGCCTCTCGCCCTCTTGCCCCTTGCCTCTTCTCTCCCGCCCCTTGCCTTACTGCCCTACGATATCCGTCTGCATCGGTCCAAGAATGGCGAGCAGTTCATTCTTCTCTTTTTCGGGTACATTGAATTGATCCAGAGCAGCCACCAGATCGCCTACAAGTGCATTGAATTCTGCCTGCGTGATGTTCATGCCGGTATGCGCTTCTTTCATCGTCATACCTTTATAACTGCAGGGGCCTCCTGCGCCGGCACAAACCTGATCGATCAGGTTGAGGCGTAAAAGCCGTGCGCGAGACGGATTGGCTACGGTGGCAGCGAAACGACCGTTGATGGTATTATCAGCCACCACGTTTGCAATAAACTGATCGACTACGGCTGATATGGCTGTGATACCCCCAAGCCGATCATACAGACTGGCTTCGACTGCAGGCGTATCATCATCTTTTTTACAAGCAATAATGGTACAAACGCCGACCAACGCGGCAAAGAGGAGCGTTTTGAAGTAACTGGACATAGTTGTGTCTTTTGTTTAAATGTTATTGATAAAGAGAAACGAGTGCTTTCTTTCTCTTGAAGACCATTAATCCTGCTAATACAATGGTGGAAAAAATGGAAAGAGACAATAGAAAACCCGGAATCATTTCTACAATCTCCACTGGAACAGGACATTGTGCGCCTGGAGAAGGGGTGAATTGTTTAATTTGTGGTGGAGTAGAAGTGAGGGTAGACAAACGGCTTTTCAGCGTAGCAGGTGTCCAGAGATCCGTATGCGCAATAACAAGCAAATCCGAACCAGCATTGTAACTTACAGCACTTACACCTTCCCATTCCTGTGCTGCCAGCGCCAAAGCCTGCCCCGCTTCCGGGTCAGAAGCATGCGAGATGAATGCTGTGTAGCAAACAGGTTCCAGAATATCACTTGCTGAGGCCGGCTTGCGTAAAATCAACCAGCCTAGCATAGCGGCAGCACTGATCATAACCATCGAAAACTTGAGTACTTTCATTGTCTATGCTGTTTGAAAGGTGTTGTATAAAACCTACGAGCACAGTGTTGAAGGAAGTTTTCGAGAAATGAAAAAAATATAAATATTTTATTGTTGAATGTATAAAATATTTTTAAACAGTATTTTGAATCGATAATTTTAGTGGAAATAAAATCCAAAAAAATATTCAGAACTATGCACTAACTTTGTTGTTTAGAAACTAAAGATTAAAACACTTAAATTAATCTTGCATTGAAACGGATTGAATTTCTCAAATCGATGGCCCTTTGGCCGCTAGTAACCTGCAATATGAAACTACAGGATTTGCCAAAAATAACCGGAACGCTCCCTGCTACTGATAAAATGCCTGTATGGTTTGTGGGTCATGGCAGCCCCATGAATGCGCTGGAAGACAATGCGTTTACCCAAAGTCTGCGGAAAATGGGCGCCGAAGTGCGTGAAAAGTATCAACCGAAGGCAATTTTGGTTGTGTCTGCTCACTGGCTTACGAGAGGCAGTTTTGTCAATGTGCTGCCCAAACCGGAGACGATACACGACTTTGGCGGTTTTCCCCAGGCTTTGTTCGAAGCGCAATATCCGGCGCCCGGAGCGCCTGATTTGGCTCGGGAAACGGCCAAATTGAGTTCTCTGATTCACGAGACGGAGGAATGGGGGCTTGATCACGGCGCCTGGACCATTTTGATGCACCTTTTCCCAAAAGCGGATATCCCGGTGTTTCAGATGAGTATCGATTACTACCAGCCTATGGAATATCACCTGCAACTGGCACAGGAATTACGTGCCCTGCGGGAGCGTGGGGTGTTGGTATTGGGTAGCGGCAATATTGTTCATAACCTGCGGATGAGCATGTCCAGGTTACAAAACAACGATACGAGTCCCTATGACTGGGCCGTGGAATTTGACACCTGGGTGCACAACCAGATCGACAAACGCGATTTTTTGAGCCTGGCAAAATATGAACAGGCCGGCAATGCAGCACGGCTTTCGGTGCCAACCGTCGACCACTATGTACCTTTATTATATACACTTGGGCTGGCCTCTGAAAAGGAAGAAATTCGTCAGACCTACGAAGAAGTAACCTTTGGAGGTATCAGTATGCGCAGTTTTCAGGTAGGGTAGACGAGGGCTATTGCGTTCGGGAGGCCTTCCACCTGGATTGTTCTTCCAGCAGCAGGTTGGCAAACTGATGCCCCAGCACACGCCCCCCGTCGTGGGTGAGGTGGGTGTAATCCAGGTTGGCATAACGCGGTTTGTGTTGAGCCATTTGGATGATAGACCCCGGTCCGCCCATACCGTAATACAGGTCGTAAAACAGGAAACCATGTTTGCGAGCCAGGTCGCGTTGCATGGATACGATGGCCGGTACGCTTCGCATGGTATGCAGTTCTGTACCTATTTTATTGGCCCGGTCGCCCACACCAACAATCATGACTGGTTTGCCTGGAAAGCAGGTTTTCAGGTGGGCGAATGTGCGGTCAAGTTCTGCCTGGTACCATTTTATATTGTTCAGTGAATTGGTAACGGCATTCAGGCCAACCTGAAGCACAATCAGGTCGTAATGCTGGTATTTGTCGAATTGCTGGGCCACATCGGGGCGGATGAGTTTGAGAGGGCCGCCGCTGTTTCCTCTGACCGAAAAATTGTCGATATAAATCCCCGGGCCACTTTCCAGTGTGGCGCCATACAGCAACAAACCCTGTGATTGCGGGAAACGGACAGCAAATGCGGAAGTACCCGGGTAGTTGGCCGTCCATTCCCAGGTTTTAATATTCCCGTCGCTTGCTTTCAGGATGTCGTTCTGCGGAGCACTTTCATCCTGTTGCCATACAAAAGAAAGGCTTTGGCTGGCGCTGTAAAAAAAGCGGAACCTGCTCCAATGTGTTGTATGACGAAAATAAGAAGCGCCTTCATAATGGATTTTTGCATCGGGCTCAGGTTGGTACACATATCCATTGATGCCAAACTGCGGATGATCCGGCATCTTTTTTACAATGGAATAGGTCGTCCACCCTCTGAATATGTGCTTAAGCGTCCGCTTAAACTGGGCCACTTCGGAAGTGACCGGTACAAACCCTACACCTTGTCCTCCCCAGACGCTTTGGAGTGTATCGCGTAAATCGCCGAGTAAAATATCACCTTCCACAAATGAGTCGCCGTACCAGGCAACACGCACGGTTCTTCCCTGTCGGATAGAATCGATGGCTTCAAAAAAACGGGTCAATCCATTTTGCTCGGGCGTATAATCTTCAATTACCTTTCCAAACCAGGAAGAATCTTTGGGCGGAAGCGGACCGATAGAATCAGAACTGCCTGGTAAAACGAGCAGGCTGCTATCCGTTTCATGCCAGGCAAGCGTGTCGATCGACAGGGAATCAGACAGCATGTCGGTAGAGTCCGGTTGAGCCGACCTGATGTCCGCAAAAATATCCATTTTCCGCAGGTTGAAATCGCCAACAGTAAGGTTTCCCGGAACCAGTGAGAGGCCCGTAAGCATCAGGGCCAGCAGTACCGATAAAAAGAAGGTTTGGTTGATGTAGTTCTTCATAAAAACGGGGCGTGAAGGTACATTCTTCCTACTACATGTCTTAATAAAGACGAATTTTTGAGGGTACAGTCCCATTTTTTAACGATTCAATAAAAAAAGACTTTGAATGTTGGTTGCTATTCCAAATTAAAGATATTTTGTGCCCTCTTTTCCCGGAATACTATTTGTTAGCACCCCCCGAGATTCCAGTGTTGACAATCATCCCTCCGATCTATTCCGAACAATTCACAAATTATTCTGCTTATGCGTAATTGGTATACACTACCGCTTACTCTCTTGCTCGTTGTTGTTGGTTTCCGTACAGTCCTGGCTCAGGAATCGGTCAGTATCCAATGGAACCCTTCACAGATTCGCTACCCTTCGACTGCACAGATCGGTAAAACAAACGTTCAAATATGTAACCTGGAACAAGGAGGGACATATTCGATTATTGTAGCGCAAGGGGATAACAGTCCGGACCTGGAGTTTCAATGGTTGGTGCGAAATAATATGCCATTTCAATCAAATCCGGAGGCTCCTCATCAGGTTATTATCACGCCAAATTCCTCCTGTGTTACATTGGAACTCAAAGCCATTTCAAGAGATAAAGCAGGTGCAGTACCTGTTTCTCTTTCCATTGGCCGTATAGATGAAGTAAAACCGCCGGAAGAACCTGCATATGACCCGGATCAGCCGGAGTTGGTGAACCTCTCTACCACTACAGGCACTGCTGCCAGTACTCTTATCAATACGGTATTGATTGGAGGTAACTGTTTTGATGTAACCAATGTTACCTCCGCAGGAAATGCTACCTCGAGGGGCACGTTTTCAAATGGCTCTACCAATATTGGACTGGATCAGGGCATGGTGCTTTGCACAGGTTCTGTGGGTATTTTGCCTGGTCCCAACAACGCAGGGAATGTAAATGGCGGTTATTCGCTCGTTCCTACGCCCGACCCTGACTTGGCTGCTTTGGCTGGCGGGGCGACCCTGTATGATTTATCCAAAATTGAATTTGATTTCAGGCCTACAGCGCCTACTGTCTCTTTTGATTTTGTATTTGGTTCAGACGAATACTGCGAGTTTGTAGACCAGGGGTTTAATGACGTATTCGGCTTTTTTATCAGTGGCCCGGGTATTCCCGGTACACAAAACATTGCTGTCATTCCAAGTACTTCCACGCCTGTAACCATCGACAATGTAAGTGATGTAACGAATTCCGTATATTTTGTCAGCAATAGTAATACCTGCGCTACACCGCCTACCAATACTGCAGAATGTCAGTTGGATGGATGGACATCCGTATTTACGGCGGTGGCGAATGTAATTCCTTGTTCTACCTACCATATCAAACTTGCTATTGCCGATGCCGGTGATGCTGCCTATGCTTCTGCAGTATTCCTGCGCGCCAACTCTTTTAGTGCAGGCGGTATTGCAAATGCGGCGGTGGTGTACCCCACCTCTGCTCAATTTGTGTTGGAAGGATGCAATCAAGGTTCTATTCGAATTACCAGGGCTGCGGGGAGTATTGGGGTAGATGAAGAGGTAACTTTTACGATCAGTGGTACGGCTACGCCGGGTGTCGACTATGCACCGATAGTTGGACCCATTATTATTCCTGCCGGTCAAACTTCTATTCTGATACCTATCAATGTTTTTGCAGACGGCATTCTGGAAGGTAATGAAACGATCATTCTTTCACTTAGCAACTCCTGCTCCTGCACTCAGAC
Source organism: Bacteroidota bacterium (assembly GCA_020160935.1). Lineage (GTDB taxonomy): Bacteria > Bacteroidota > Bacteroidia > Chitinophagales > Saprospiraceae > M3007. The sequence continues at coordinate 113,608 of JAIUPL010000018.1, forward strand.
ACAGGTAACTTTTAATATTCAGGATTTGCAGCCTTTGACTGTAAACTTGAATGATTTCAACGGTTGCGGTAGTACCAATACCACCCTGACACCGAGTGTAACGGGTGCAACACCGCCACTCACCTACCAATGGAGCAATGGTGCAACAAGTTCGACTTTGAATGTAGCAGCCGTTGGAACGAATACATATACGGTTACCGTAACAGATGCATGCGGAAGAACAAGCACTGACGAAGCGACTGTAACGCTTGCGCCAGCACCCACTGCTACACTTTCCGGTTCCGGTGTTTTTTGTGTTGGTTCTTCCACGCCTGTCAACCTGAACCTGAACCTCACTGGCCAGGGCGACTGGACAGTGACGTACAATGCCGCCGGTACCCCTGTCACGACCACATTTACAAGTAGCCCGGCCGTAATAACAGCAACTGCAGGAGGTACGTATTCTTTGGTCAGTGTGGTTTCGCAAAATGGATGTACAGGTACAGTCAGCGGAAATGTGAATTTGGCAACTGTAAATGTGAACTTAAACCTGACACCTGTCAATCCAAGTTGTTTCGGACAAACAAACGGTTCCATATCCGCCACCCCAAGTGGCGGAACTGCCCCCTACACGTATGCCTGGACGCCTTCCGGGTCGGGCAGTAATCCTACCAACCTGGGGCCAGGAACATATTCAGTAACGGTCACAAGTAGCCAGGGATGTACGGAAGAGGCGACTGTGACATTGGTCGAACCACCGTTATTGGATGTTACAGCGAATACACCTGCCACAATTAACTGTTTTACACCAAGTTCATCAATCGGCTTGACAGTGAACGGTGGCACGCCAGGGTATACTTACACCTGGACAGGGGGCTTATCGGGGCAAAATCCGAATGTAACTATGGGCGGCACGTACACCGTTACGGTAAGAGATGCCCGAAACTGTACAAGCACTGCTACGGTAACAGTCACGGCAGACAATGCGCAACCTACTGCGGTAATTGCTCCACCTGTTCAACTGAACTGCAATACCCTGACCCAAACGCTTGACGGATCGGCATCTTCGCAAGGCACTGATTTTTCATATAACTGGTCGGGGCCTGGTATTACCTGTTGCGGTAACACTTTGCAGCCAACGATAAATGCAGGCGGCACCTATATTTTAACAGTGACCAATACTACCAATGGTTGTACAAAAACAGCCTCCGTCACGGTACAAAACAATAGTGCTCCTCCCGCTGCGAATGCAACTGCACCTTTTAATATAGGGTGCAATCATACTACCGTGACCATAAGCGGGGCCGGGTCGGCTACAGGTGCCGGTATTACCTACCAATGGTCGACTACAGATGGCAATATTCAGGGGTCTTCTACAGGGCAGAATGTTGTTGTCAATCAGGCAGGTACCTACACCCTTGTTGTAACTAATAACAATACAGGTTGTACGGCTGAAGATAATGTTACCATCACGGGAGATACACAACCGCCCACAGCAATGGTTAATCCTGCTTTGCAGATCACCTGTTCTACACCAGTTATCCAACTGGATGGCACCGGAAGTTCACAAGGGCCTCCAGGCTATACGTATAGTTGGTCTGGTGGAACTATCACAGGGGGCGGCACTACGCTCACGCCCAGCGTGTCTGCAGGCGGAACGTATACATTGGTGGTAACGAACCCCTCCAATGCATGTACTGCCACAGCCACCGTGTCCGTTACAGCGAACAATACCCTTCCCACTGCTGCTGTTGCCCCTCCTGCTCAAATCACTTGTGCTACCCTTTCCTTGTCATTAAATGGGAATGCCTCATCACAAGGGGCTGAATACCAGTATAACTGGTCGGGGCCGGGCATTACTTGTTGCAGCAATACACTGACACCAACAGTGAATGTTGCAGGGACGTACACACTGACCGTAACCAACACAAACAATGGCTGCACAAGGACTGTATCCGTCAATGTGCAGAATAATAATGCACCTCCAGCGGTGAATGCAACCGCGCCCTTTAATATCGGTTGCAATCATCCAACTGTAACCTTGAGTGGTGCTGGATCTGCCACTGGAGCAGGTATAACTTACCAGTGGTCGACAACAGATGGCAACATCCAGGGCTCCTCCACTGGACTGAATGCTGTGGTTAATCAGGCAGGCACGTATACCCTTGTTGTCACAAATAACAACACCGGCTGCACTGCCCAGGATGTAGTGACAATTACAGGAGATACCCAGACACCTACTGCACTGGTGGCGCCGGCAGGCCCTGTGAATTGTTTTAATCCCATTATCCAACTGGATGGTACCGGAAGTTCGCAAGGCGCTCCAGGTTATACCTATAGTTGGTCGGGCGGTACCATTACAGGAGGTGGCAATACACTTACACCCAGTATTTCTGCGGGAGGCACCTATACACTTACAGTTACCAATCCGACAAATTCTTGCACTGCAACAGCCAGTGTGATGGTAACAGCCAGTTTTACCCAACCCAATGCTGTGGCGACGGCTCCGGGCGGCATTAACTGCCAGAATGCTACTGTCACCTTGAATGGTAATGGCTCCAGTACCGGGCCCAATTTCTCGTACCAGTGGACGACCGCAAACGGAAATATCCTTTCTGGTGATAATACGCTCAGTCCGGTGGTCAATCAGGGAGGTATTTATACCCTGGTTGTTACAAATTCTTCTAATGGCTGTACCAAATCTGTATCTGTCAATGTAACACAGGATCAGAGTGTGCCGGTTGCAAGCGCAGGTCCCGACAGGGTTTTGAACTGCTTTACGCCCACCCTTCAATTGCAGGGTTCGGGCAGCATTGGCCCGAGTTATACCTTGTCATGGTCGGCCAACCCGGGAAATATTTCCGGGGGCGGCAATACCATGTCGCCAACTGTAAATCAGCCGGGTACATACACCCTGATGATCACCAACACCAGTACCGGATGCACCAGTTCGGATGCAGTGGTGGTCACCTCCGATTTTGCAGTCCCTACGGCACAGATATTACCTCCGAGTGTGCTCACATGTTTTAACCCGACCATACAACTGGATGGGAGTAATTCTTCCACAGGCGCAAATTTTCAATACACCTGGACTACTGTAACAGGTGGACAGATTACCGGGCCAAACAACCAGATTACTGCCACAGCAAGTGCGGTTGGTACCTATCGCCTGGTGGTGAGAAACGGTGACAACGGATGTACCGCACAAGCACAGGTGACCGTTTCAAGCAATATGGCACATCCTGTTGCTGAAGCAGGCCCTGCGGGAACTATAACTTGTCAGAATCCCACTGCCACACTTAATGGTGCAGGCAGTTCTACAGGAGCGATTTATACCTACCAATGGTCCACATCAACAGGTGAAATTGAGTCAGGTGCAAATACGCTTACACCAGTGGTTAATTTGCCAGGTATTTACACACTTGTCGTTACAAATACCCAAAATGGCTGTACTTCCCAGGATTTTGCAAACGTGACCACTAACCAGAATTTGCCGGTTGCTGTGGCCGGGCCGGATCTTCAACGTACTTGTACCATGTCTACGTTGAATATAAACGGAAGTAACTCTACTGTCGGGCCGGGCATCCAATACCTGTGGACTGCCAATCCTGGTAACATCCTGTCGGGTTCAACCACCATGACCCCTTTCATCAATCAGGCTGGTGTTTACACCTTGCAGGTAACCAATACCAATACAGGGTGTACCGATACGGATGAAGTGGTGGTAACAAATAATATTGTCAATCCTGTACCGGCACTTGCCACACCGGATGTGATCAATTGTTTCCATCCTGTTGTGGGGCTGGATGCTACGGGTAGCACCCAGTTGGGCACCCCTGTGTATCAATGGGCAACCAGCAATGGTACCATTTTCTCAGGCGCTACCACAGCCACACCACAGGTGACGGCTCCTGGACTTTATTTGCTTACCATCACCAACAGCCAAAACTCCTGCACGGCCACTGCACAGGTGAATGTGACACAGGATATCACGCCACCTGTAGCCGCCGCCGCTGTGGATGATATTATTTCGTGCCAAAATGCACAGGTACAACTGGATGGCGCAGGATCTTCTGTGGGCGCCCAATACCAATATCAGTGGAGCGGCCCGGCAAACGGATTGGTGACGGGAGATCAAACCCTCACGCCTACGGTTAACCTGGGTGGTAATTATATGTTGATGGTTTCCTCCACCCTCAACGGATGCAGGGACAGCGCTTCCGTAACGGTTCAATCCAGCCAGGAGTTTCCAACGGTAAATGCCGGGCCGGAACAGACCCTGACATGCAGCGTGGATGAACTTTCCCTGAATGGTTCGGGCACCAGCCTCGGTAATGAATTTGCGTATATTTGGGATACTCAGGACGGGTTTATTGTGTCGGGCGCATCTACGCTCCAGCCATTGATCAATTTGCCAGGCACCTATAATTTGAGTGTTATCAATCAAATTAATGGTTGTACTGCTACTGCTTCTGTCATTGTCGATACAGATTACACCCCGCCTGCAGTGGCCGTAGCCCCGGGTGGTGTGCTGAGTTGCACGGTTTCTTCTGTAACCTTGAATGGTACAGGTAGTAGCAGCGGATCGCAGTACACATATGACTGGCTCACGCAAAACGGGAATATTGTCTCGGGCGATTCTACATTGCAACCTGTTGTAAATGCTGTTGGCGCCTATACATTATTAGTAACCAATACCAGCAATGGATGTACCAGTACAGCCACCACCTCAGTTGCTGCTGACGCCAGCCTGCCAATAGCCAATGCTGGGCCTCCGGATACACTGACCTGTTTGGTAAATACGGTCATGCTCAATGCAAGTGCGTCGAGCCAGGGAACTGATTACACCTACACCTGGGCAGGCCCGGGAAATATCGCTTCCTACACCGGGCTGCAACCCTCGGTAACACTGGCAGGCGATTATTCGCTCACCGTTACCAATCAGGTGAATGGATGTTCTGCCTTGTCGAACGTTTCAATTCATGAAGACAGAAATGCACCAGTAGCAGAGGCCGGCATTACCCAGGAATTGACTTGCGTAACTACTTCGATTGTGCTGGATGGAAACGGTTCGAGTACCGGCCCGCTTTTCCAGTATGTCTGGACAGCGCTGAACGGAGGGCAGATAACGCAGGATGGCAACACACTCGCTCCAACCATTGATGAACCAGGCCTTTACAGACTCAGCATTACCAATTCCTATAATGGTTGTGTAGCGATCGACAGCGTTTCAATCACGGAAGATATCGCACACCCAACGGTAGATGCAGGGCCGCCGTCTACACTGACTTGTGTAGTGCCTTCTGCTACCCTGACAGGGCAAGGAAGTGTCGGAGCGCTATTTGTATATGACTGGAGTACTTCCGATGGTAATATCGCTTCCGGGGATAGCACACTGAGCCCTGTAGTAGATGCTCCGGGCACTTATAGCCTGGTAGTTACCAATATTTACAATGGATGCTCGAGCACCGATTTTGTGCTGATTGACCGGGATGCCAATGTGCCCAATGCGGAAGCGGAAGTCACGGGCGAACTCAATTGTGTGGTACACAGCCTGCAACTGGACGGCCAGAACTCTACGCAAGGATCCACACTGGTGTACTCCTGGACGACTCTTGACGGCAATATCACTTCTGGCGACAGCACTTTGACACCAGTTATTGACGAACCGGGGCAATATACCTTGCAGGTGTACAATACGGCCAACAGTTGTGTCGCTCTTTCTTCCGTAACGGTACTGGAAAATCTTACAGCACCCAATGCACTTGCCGGCAATCCGCAGGTGTTGTCCTGCACACATCCGGTTCTTACGCTTGATGGAAATGGCAGTAGCACCGGCGCTCAATTCCATTACAATTGGAATACGGATGATGGAAATATCCTGCTGGGCGACACAACCTTGCAACCACAGGTGGATCAAAGTGGATATTATACACTTCTGGTGACCGACCATAGCAATGGCTGTACCGCTGAAAGCACTGTACAAGTTCTGCTGGATCAAAACACCCCTGAAGCCGATCCTGGCGATGCTCCCACACTTACCTGTGCCATCACTTCAGTGGCACTCGACGGGACAGAAAGCAGCACCGGCCCTCAGTTTTCTTATTTATGGACAACTCAGGATGGACAGATCATTAGTGGAGATTCAACCCTGACACCGGTAGTGGGTGCGCCTGGTACCTACAACCTGTTGATTACCAATGTAAACAACGGCTGTGTGTCGGATGAATCTGTTCTTGTCATGGAAGATGTCACTCCACCGGATGCGAATGCAGGTTATGAATCCACCCTTACCTGCACCAATCAAACAACCGACCTGAACATCACCGGAAGTAGCACCGGCGCACAGTATAGTTACCAGTGGTCGACCAACAATGGTACGATTGATGGCGATCCGAATACGCCTGATCCGGCTGTCAGCAACCCTGGTGATTACTTGCTTACGGTATTGAATAATTTGACGGGATGCTCCAGCACGGCCTCCATCAATGTTCCGGAAGATGTAGCGGTACCAGCAGCAGCAGCAGCGGTAAGTGGCGAACTTACCTGTTCGGTAGTGACCCTGCCGTTGAGCAGTGCAGGAAGCAGTACCGGCGCACAATATGATTATCTGTGGACAACTTCCAACGGAAATATTGTTTCGGGAAATACTACATCTTCTCCTGTTGTCAACGATGCGGGCTCATATCAGTTGCAGGTAACCAACAATATCAATGGATGTACCAGTACTACCTCGGTAGCCGTGAATCAGAATGTAACACCTCCTTTGGTGGATGCTACGGTGAATAACCTGCTGACCTGTGCTGTGACACAAATTCAACTGCATGGCACTGCCAGTGGCGGGGCTCAAGGAATTTCATACGCCTGGTCGGGCCCGAATGTAATTTCCGGTGGAACCACGGCAACGCCCACCATCGGCGCGGTCGGACCTTATCAATTGACTGTGGTCGACCTGTACAATGGATGTTCGAACAGCGATCAGGTGACGGTAACGGGCGATGTGACGCCGCCAACCATAGCCATTGCTGCTCCTGCCGAATTAAACTGCTACGTGGCACAAACCGTGATTCCGGGCTCTGGCAGTACGGGCAGTGGTTTCACGTATGTCTGGGCGGGCAACGGGATTGTTTCCGGCGGAAATACATTGACTCCAACGGTAAACGCTCCAGGATCTTATTCCCTGACCATTACCAATACCCTGAACGGATGTACGGCCACTCAAAGCACCAGCGTTTCGCAGAATATTCAACCGCCGCTGGCACAGGCAGGTGGCGCATTCGAATTAACCTGCTCTATAAAAGATGGCTTGCTGAATGCCAATGGTTCTGCATCAGGTACGGGAATAAATTACTCCTGGGCAACTACCAACGGACATATTTTGTCCGGAGGCAATACTGCAACGCCTACGGTCAATGAGCCGGGCACATACCTGCTAACGGTTATCAATGCACAGACTGGATGCACCAATACTGCCCAGGTAGCAGTTACTGAAAACACGAACTATCCATCGTCGGTAAATCTGAGCCGCGAACTGCCCAAATGCGGCGGGCAGCCCGGTTCGTTGGTGGTCGAAACGGTCACCGGTGGCGTCGGACCTTATTTATACTCGATTGATGGCGGCAACAATTTTGTAACTGCCAATGAGTTTGGAGGATTGACACCCGGCACGTATCCGATCGTGGTGCAGGATGTAAACGGTTGCGAATATGCGCAAACCCTCAACTTCCCTGTACCGGTTGAACCACAAGTAACCCTGAACCCGGATGTCACACTCGTGTTCGGACAGGATACCAAACTGACGGCCGCGCTGAATATTCCGTTGATTCAGGTAGATACTATTATCTGGTCGCCATCCGAGTCGCTCACCTTTACCTCCAAACCCAATGAGGTAATTGCGCGGCCGTTTATGGATACGGAATATACCGTTCGGATCATCAACGTCGACGGTTGTGAAGATGTGGCAAAAGTCATCGTAAGGGTGAAAGACCCGCAAATATGGGTGCCCAACGTATTCAGCCCGTACAACAAGGATGGCAAGAGTGATTACTTCCTCATTTTTGCGGCAGATCAAACCATCAACAAGATACATTCCCTGCAAGTGTACGACCGTTGGGGAACGATGGTATTCCAGCGTACCGATATGTTGCCCAATGATGAAGAACTGGGTTGGGACGGCACCTTCCGGGGCAAGCCGATGAACCCGGCAGTGTTTGTATGGTGGGCAGATGTGGAACTGGCCGATGGACGACACATTGTATTGAAAGGCGACGTAACAGTAGCCGATTAGGATATAGAAACCAGAACAGGACGCGATGTGGCGCGGCGTGGCAAGGCGCCACGTCGCGCCATGTTCTTGTAAAAAGTAAAAATTCGTTTAATCCTGTCTACATTTGCGCATCACCAACGAAAACTTTATGCCAGCCGAACTGCCATATTCGTTTACTTTCCTTGAAACTGCAACAGAAACCCTCCGCGCCATTGCGCATCCGCATCGCCTGTTGATTGTGGAAATGTTGTATCAAAGCAAATCGCTGAATGTTACCGAGATTTATGAGCGACTGGGTATCGAACAGGCTGTAGCCAGCCATCACCTGCGTATTTTAAAAGACCGAGGGGTGGTAGCCGTGAAAAGAGACGGCAAAAACAGCAATTATGCACTGACAAACGATGCTTTTTTCCAGATTCTCGAAGTGCTAAACCGGGTAATTTAAGAATTCGGGGCACTAATACCGCGTTTTTCGACAATTTCAATATTTAATTCCGTGCAAAGAGGGGATAAAATCTGATAGCCAGATTTTATCCCCTCTTCGTTTTTATGAGCAAAAAAGCCAGAAGGAAATTCTAAAATTGAATTTCCTTCGGATTTTCATCAGAATATTATGGAAAAAAACTTCCGAAATAGCCACAGGGAAAATTTTATTTCATTTTTCGAGAAAAAATATTTCAAAAAATAAACAACATATATAAATGTGTATATACTTTTGTTTGTCATTCAAAACTCCGAATAAAAAACCTTCACTTCGTTCATCAACAAAATTAAACGTCTACTAACTTTTATGAGTAACACCTCTACTTCTCTGAGCAACTCCGAAGTGCAAGATCCCGGTTCGCAAGGGTTGATGAAGGTCATTCTGGCCTCTTCAGTAGGTACCCTGATCGAATGGTATGATTTTTACATCTACGGTGCTATGGCGACGACGATTGCCAAACAGTTTTTCCCCCAGGATAACCCTACGGCTGCATTTTTGGCTGCACTGGCCACGTTCGCTGCCGGCTTCGTAGTTCGCCCGTTTGGAGCCCTTGTTTTTGGGCGTATTGGCGACCTGATCGGCAGAAAATACACCTTTCTGCTGACACTTTTGTTGATGGGCGGTTCTACATTCGCCATCGGTTTGATACCCGGCTATGCCAGCATTGGTATCTGGGCGCCTGTCCTGATTTTGCTCCTTCGTTTTGTACAGGGACTTGCGCTGGGGGGCGAGTATGGTGGTGCGGCTACTTATGTTGCAGAACATGCTCCAGCCAGCCGTAGAGGATACTTCACTTCCTACATTCAGACGACCGCCACACTTGGCTTCTTCCTGTCGCTGGGCGTGATTCTTACCACCCGTAAAATCATGGGTGTGGAAGCATTCAACGACTGGGGCTGGCGTATTCCATTTATCGTATCTATCTTCCTGATTGCGGTTTCGGTGTACATCCGTTTGCGCATGGCAGAATCGCCCTTGTTTGCAAAAATCAAAAAAGAAGGAAAAATTTCTGCTAATCCGCTGAAGGAATCTTTTGCGCACAAAACAAACCTGAAAATGGTATTACTGGCCTTGTTTGCAGCCGTTATGGGTCAGGGCGTGGTATGGTACACTGGTCAGTTTTATGCACAAACCTTTATCGAACGTACGTTGTCGGTTGAGTTCGAGCAGGTACGTTACCTCTTGTGCATCGCTATTCTGGCTGTAACACCTTTCTTCCTTGTTTTTGGCGCCTGGTCTGATAAAATTGGTCGCAAAACCATCATGCTGGCGGGTATGTTGCTGGCAGTGCTGAGTTACCGGCCTATTTACAAGGCTATGTACAACCTGGCCGATCCGAAGGCAAAAACCGAGATTGCAGAGAAATCTTCCAACAGCATGGCGGTGGCAGTGAATCCTGCAGGCGACTCTACCATCACGACCACTACGGTAAAAGCCTTCACAGATGGGTCTTCGATGAAAACGGTGAAGAAAGAAACCAAACTGGCCGACAAATCGAAACCTGCTCCGAAAGTGGAAACAACCAAAACGTTCTGGCTTTCTTCCAGCGGTTTCTGGATGATGATGTTCTTTGTGTTTATCCAGATTCTTTATGTAACAATGGTATATGGTCCGATTGCTGCGTTCCTGGTGGAATTGTTCCCGACCCGTATTCGCTACACCTCGATGTCTTTGCCGTATCACATCGGAAACGGGATTTTCGGCGGTCTGACGCCGTTCATCGCTACCCGCCTGTTTGATGCCAGCAAAACGACGGATAATCCGACCGGCGACCCATATGTTGGTTTGTGGTATCCGATTGTTATTGCTTCTGTTTGCTTCGTACTAGGTCTGTTGTTCCTCCCGTCGAAGAACGACGAAAACGTAATGGACTGATCATTCCCGTTTGCAAACCAGTGTATCATTCTTTTACCAACTTTCAACCATAACAATCATGAATTCTATAAAACGTATTTCCGGTTTTCTGTGGATACTCCTTGGAGCCGCTGTTATATACCTGATGGGCAAACAAGCCTCCACGGAAATTGCCGCTGCCATAAAAAATAACAAGGCGGTGCTCGACACCAAAATGTTTTGGTACATCATCATCCCGATTTTTACACCGATTATGCTGGGTCTGTGCCTGTTCGGCTGGTATGCCTGGAAAGGTGAGTACGATCAGATCGCCCGCGATTCGGAGCACCTTGCCTAAGACACGCTCTAAATCGGCTTTGATTATCCCTCGCTGTTAACGCTTCATTTCTGACTGCGCTCGACCTGCGGAAGGATGCCTTTGGCTCGCCTTCCGCATACGAAGCAAAACGTCCAACTTTTCTTTCTTTCTAACTCATTTTCAGTCATGCGTACAATATCGTTTTTGTCCGTAATAGCCACACTTTTGCTTTGCGTACAACTCTCGGCACAGCCTACTGGTACCACACCAACCACTACTGCACCCGCCGCTCCGGCGCCGCCTCCTGCTAAAGTAGATCATAGTTATAAGCCCCTTACCCTCAAACTCAATGACGACGGAAGCAAATACGTTCGTTTTATCATGTGGCATCAGTTTTGGGCAACCGCTACTCAAAACAATCCTGACACGCGCGATGCGCAGGGTAATCTTGTCGACGGCTCTGATGGTTCGGATAAAGGTTGGAGCACCGATCTGGCCCTGCGCCGTTCGCGTTTCCTGGCATATGCTCAAATTTCCCCGCGTGCCATGATCCTTACGCACTGGGGGATCAACAACCAGAGTTTTATCGGCGGCGCTACGGCGCCTAATGGCACCAATGCTACTACCACCGTGAGCAACAATGGGAAAAAACCGCAACTGTTCATTCACGATGCCTGGACAGAATACGAAGTGGTAAAAAACAAACTCTATCTCGGCGCCGGCTTGCATTACTTCAATGGTGTATCGCGCATGAGCAGCGCCTCTACGCTGAACTTTATGACGCTGGATGCGCCTATTTTCAACTGGCAGAACATTGAAGCAACCGACCAGTTTGCCCGTCAGTTTGGTATTTATGCAAAAGGTCAATTGGGCCGTCTCGACTATCGTCTGGCACTCAACAAACCTTTCGCCAATGGCAAAACACCTGCTGCTGTTACCAAAAACGGTGTAGCCGACAACGTAATCAATGAAAACTGGGCCACTGCCGGTTATGTCAACTGGATGTTCTGGGATAAAGAAAGCAACAAACTTCCATTCTTTGTTGGTTCGCACCTGGGCGCTAAAAAAGTATTGAATGTAGGCGTAGGTTTCTACAATCACCCGGAAGCATCGTTGTACAAATCGAGCGATGGCCGCGACTCCACTTTCCAGAATCAAACAGCCATCGGTGCGGATGTTTACCTCGATATGCCGCTGAACAAAGCGAAAGGTTCTGCGCTGAATGTGCTGGCTACGTACTACAATTTCAACTATGGCACCAACTACCTGCGCAACCTGGGTATCCTGAACCTGCACTCTTCGGCAGCCACTGCCAACAGTTTTGCCGGCGCTGGCAATGCACAACCCACCATTGGCACGGGTAGCATCATGTACCTGCAGGCAGGCTATCTGTTGCCAAAATTCAAAAATGGCACAGCCTTTATGCCCTACGTAACCGTAACGCACAAGGACTTCGAACGCCTGGCAGATCCGTCTACACAATTCGGCTTGGGCCTCAACTACTTTGTGACCGGCCACAACGCCAAACTGACGCTGGAATACCAGACCCGTCCGGTGTACAAAGTGAATGCTGCCAATAACAACGCAATAGAACGCACGGAATACCGCGGCGAACTGATCCTGCAAACGCACATCTTCTTGTAAATCATACAGGTTGATTTGCCATGGCAGATGATCGGAGTTCCCAGTTAATCATCCTGTTCCTGGTGTTTGTTGTGCTGCTCAATGCACCGATACTTCAGATATTCGATCGGAAAGAATTGTGGTTCGGAATGCCGGCCCTCTATTTTTATCTCTTCTTTATTTGGCTGGTATTGATAGTCGTTGTAGGTTTGATTGTCCGAAAAAAAAGGAAATAGTGAAAGCACATCAACCTCTTGAACAATGTCGCTGAGCCTGGTAATCGGCTGCTCGCTGGCCTATATCTCCCTGTTGTTTTTGATTGCCTGGTGGGTAGACAAGCGCGCCGAACGTGGCGTAAGTGTAGTGAACAATCCATATGTCTACGCCCTTTCGCTGGCGGTGTACTGTACTGCCTGGACCTTTTTCGGTTCGGTAGGACGCGCCACCACGGGAGGGCTTAGTTTTTTGGGCGTGTACCTCGGCCCGACCCTGCTGGCGCCGCTGTGGTACATGATGTTGCGCAAAATCATCCTGATTTCCAAAAACCAGCGCATTACCAGTATTGCCGACTTCATTTCCTCCCGTTATGGGAAAAGCACTACGCTGGGTGTGATTGTCACCCTGATCGCCGTATTGGGCATCGTGCCCTATATTTCTATTCAATTGAAGGCGGTGACATTCGGGATCAACACGCTGACGCATTTTAAGAGTGGTGCAGCGCCTGCGCCTACTTCTTTCTGGCTGGATTCGGGTTTTTGGGTAACGGTAGCCATGGCAAGTTTCACAGGGGTGTTCGGCACGCGCAAACTCGACCCCAACGAACGCCATGAAGGATTGGTGGCTGCGGTCGCTTTCGAGAGTATTGTGAAACTGATCACATTCAGCGCAGTAGGTTTGTTTGTCACTTTCGGTATTTACAACGGATTTGGCGACCTTTTCACCCAGGCTACACTTCGGGAAGACACTGCGAAAATGCTTACGTTCGAGTCGTCGGGTATCACCCCGTTTTCCTGGAACGTACTGGTCATGCTCTCGCTTTTTGCGATTATTCTGCTGCCCCGGCAATTTCATATTTCTGTTGTTGAAAACACCTCTCCGCGCCATATCCCGAAAGCCATGTGGGTGTTTCCGCTGTACCTGCTGCTGATCAATATTTTTGTGCTGCCTATTGCGCTGGCAGGTAAGATGATCTTTGATGCCGGCATTCATCCGGATACCTACGTGCTCAGCCTGCCCTTGGAAAAAGGCGCTGCCTGGCTGGCACTGGCTGCGTTCATCGGAGGCTTTTCGGCAGCCACCAGTATGATTGTAGTGGAAGCCACAGCACTGAGTATCATGTTCAGCAACCATATTCTGGTGCCTTTGCTCATTCGGATGCGCAGCATCGGGCGCAACCACCTCGTAAATGGCGCAGCACGCCTGCTCGATATTCGACGGATTTCTATTCTTTTGATGTTGTTTTTGGCCTATTTGTACCAAAAATCGGTGGGAAGCACCTACGATCTGGTTTCAGTTGGGCTAATTTCATTCACGGCAGCCGCACAGTTGGCGCCCGTTGTAATTGGTGGTTTGTACTGGAAACGCGCCACCCACCAGGGCGCTGTAGCCGGGTTGATTGTCGGCTTTATCGTTTGGGCATTTTGCCTTCCATTGCCGAGTATGGCGCAGGCTGGTATTATTTCCAACTCTTTTGTAAATGAAGGGCTCTTTCACATTTCCTTTCTAAAACCATATGCTCTTTTTGGTGTCACGGGAATTGATCCTATTACGCATGCTGCATTCTGGAGTCTTCTGTTCAATGCGTGGACGTATGCCATCGTTTCGGTAAATACACAACCCACCATGTTGAGCCTCACCCAGGCCGATTTGTTTGTGAATATCCACAAATATATCAGCGGGCATGAATACGATATTTTAAAACGGGAAGCAAAAATCGGCGATTTGAAGGCTGTTTTGAACCGTTATTTGGGTGAAACGCGTACGCTTGCCTTGCTGAGTGACTATCAGGTTTATAACAAAGTCGTCCTCGATGACCATCAAACCGCACAGGCCGACCTTGTCAGTTTTGTGGAAACCAGCCTTGCAGGCGCTATTGGCGCCGCTTCTGCCAGGGTGGTGATAGACAGCGTGGCAAAGGAAGACCCCATCAGCCTCGACGAGGTGATGCGCATCCTCGACCAGACGCGCGAAGCAGTACAGCATAGCCGTATCATGGAAGAAAAAAACGAGGAACTGAAAACGCTTACCCTGCAACTTACGGAGGCCAATGTACAACTCAAACAACTGGATCGACTGAAAGCGGATTTTATTACTACCGTTACGCATGAATTGCGTACACCGGTTACGAGCATCAAAGCGCTTTCAAAAATTATCCTCGACGATTATGCCCGGCTCGATGAAGAACGCCGAACGGCTTACCTGCAAATTATTGTAAATGAAAGCGATCGGATCAGCAGGCTGATCAATCAGGTACTGGACATTGAAAAATTGCGCTCGGAAGAACCTGTTCAGCAGATGGAACAGTTGGAACTCACCGAAATTGTGCTGCATGCTGTTGATGGTGTGCAACAATTACTTACTGAAAGGAATATAAAATGTACAATAACGCCTACTAACCTTTCCTTGCCTGTGAATGGCAACCGCGATAAACTTATTCAGGTGGTTGTCAACCTGTTGTCAAATGCCCTGAAATTCTGTAATCAGCAGGAAGGGCGTATCGATATACACCTCAAACAAAAAGATCGTTTTGTTTTTCTGGGCATACGCGACAACGGACCGGGTATTCCGGCCCAGGCACGTCAACTGATTTTTGAACAGTTTACCCAACTACACAGCAAGGAGCAAGGCAAACCACATGGTACCGGCCTGGGACTTTACATTACCAAAAAGATCGTGGAACAGCACCATGGTTCTATCCGGGTAGAAAGCGAACCGGGGCACGGCGCCTTGTTCGAAATAATTTTACCGTTAAGTAACGACGAACCTTTAGACAGGGTTTGAGAAAAAAAGGTGTATTAAATTTTTGATTCAAAAAGGATACCCTACTTTTATACCGGAAATTATTCTTGAACAAACGAAACAACTGTGCAAATCTCCGGTCATTCTGCAAAGATTCTGGTGGTTGATGACGAACCCAATATCGTCATCGCTCTGGAATACCTGCTTCAACGCGAAGGCTACGAAGTACAAAAGGCCTACAATGGCCAGCAGGCACTCGATTGCATGGAAAACTGGACGCCCGATATAGTTGTGCTCGATGTGATGATGCCGGGCATGAACGGCTTTGAAGTAGCCCGCCGCTTGCGCGAAATACCTGCGCTCGAACTCACCAAAATCATTTTCCTGACGGCTAAAGGTACCCAGCGCGACAAGGAAAGTGGCTACGCCAGCGGTGCGGAATACTACATGATCAAACCCTTCGACAACGACGTGTTCATCAGCACCGTCAATGAAATCATGGCCTACGGGTAATTTCCGATTTTCCCATTCTTTTGTTTTCCTGCCATGCCTGACAATGGTACAGCCAAGCGTGAAGGTAGTGGTGGTATGGACTTTAGTCCGTCGGGACAGCGCCATTCATGGCGCTCTAAATAATAATGATAAATAAAGCGCCATGAATGGCGCGGTCCCGACGGACTAAAGTCCATACCACCGCCTGAAAAGCGCTTGGTATATCTGGTAATTTGGGCCCCTGTAAAGAGTCTTGTCAACAATAAAAGTGGACAGATCTATAATATAGAGATGGTGATGTAAAATAATTATCAAAAAAATAATTAAAAATATATACATAGTTATATGTGTTTTTCATAACTTTGCCTTGCGCTTCGCCGCAAAACCCGGAAGGATGTTCCGGGCTTTAATGTATGATCCGAAATATCATTCCGAATTGATATGGGCCACTACGAAACACTTTATCAGCGCAGCATCTCCGATCCGGAGGGTTTTTGGGCCGAGCAGGCGCAGGCCATCGACTGGTTTCAATTTCCCGATTCCATACTGTCACAGGACGAACACGGCTTGTATCGATGGTACAAAGGTGGAATGCTGAATACCTGCCACCTGGCGCTCGATTACCATGTGGCTCATGGCAGGGGAGAGCAAACGGCTCTTATTTATGATTCGCCCGTCACACAAACTTTTCAAAAATACACCTACCGGGAATTGCTCGATGAAACGGCGCGTTTTGCTGGCGCCTTAAGCCAACTCGGGGTAGGGAAGGGCGACCGTGTCATCATTTACATGCCGATGGTGCCGCAGGTGGTGGTGGGTATGCTGGCTTGTGCACGGCTGGGTGCCATTCATTCTGTGGTTTTTGGCGGTTTTGCGCCACACGAACTGGCTTTGCGCATCGATGACGCGCAACCCAAAGTAATTCTGACATCCAGTGCCGGAGTGGAGTTTGACAAAATAATCCCGTACCAGCCTATCCTGGAATCAGCCCTGCGCGAAGCAAAACACCAGGTAGAACATGTCATTTGGCACCAGCGATGGATTCGAAAAGCCGAAATGACGGATGATCGGTATCTCGACTGGGAATTGATTGCCCGTTCGGCAAATCCCGTCGGCTGTACGCCCGTGGAGGCAACCGATCCGCTCTACATTCTTTATACCAGTGGTACTACCGGAAAACCGAAAGGCATCGTGCGCGACAACGGTGGACATGCCGTGGCCCTGCGTTTTTCCATGCAACATATTTACGACGTACAACCCGGCGATGTGTACTGGGCGGCCAGCGATGTGGGCTGGGTGGTCGGGCACTCCTACATTGTATATGCGCCGCTTATAACAGGCTGTACTACTGTGTTTTATGAAGGAAAACCTGTGCGAACACCGGATGCAGGGGCCTATTGGCGGGTTATTTCCGACTATGGAGTAAAAGTCATGTTCACTGCTCCGACGGGATTCCGCGCCGTCAAAAAAGAAGACCCGGATGGGCTCCTCAAACAAAAATACAATCTCGCATCGCTTCGCTATCTGTTCCTTGCCGGTGAGCGCTGCGACGTTGCCACCCTCGAATGGGCACAAAAACTACTGGGAATACCCGTCATCGATCACTGGTGGCAAACGGAAAGCGGCTGGCCTATGCTGGCCAATCTGGCGGGCGTCGAACTGATGTCTGTTCCGCCCGGATCTGTAGGCAAACCCGTTCCGGGCTTCCATGTACAAATCATTGACAGTGATATAAATATTATGAAACCGGGAGAGGAAGGGGCCGTTGGTATTCGACTGCCCCTGCCGCCTGGTTGCTTGCCCACGCTTTGGAAGGCGCCCGATCAATTCAAGGAGAGTTACTTGAAAGCCTATCCAGGTTATTACTTCACCGGCGACGGCGGTTATCGCGACAAGGACGAGTATTTCTACATCACTGGCCGGATCGATGACGTCATCAATGTGGCCGGTCACCGGCTGAGTACGGCCGATATGGAAGAAATTGTGGCAGCCCACCCTGCAGTAGCAGAATGCGCCGTTATCGGGGTAGCCAACGACCTGAAAGGGCAGGTGCCAATGGGTTTCGTGGTGCTGAAAGCCGGTATGGACATGACAGAAGTCGATTTGGAAACGGAACTGGTAAAAATGGTGCGCGACCGACTCGGCGCCGTAGCCTGTTTCAAAAATGCCATGATCGTCAAGCGCCTGCCCAAAACACGTTCGGGAAAAATCCTTCGCCGCGTCATGCGCAACATCGCCGACGGCAAGGATTTCCAGACGCCCTCCACCATTGAGGATTCCAGCGTGCTGGAAGAAATCAAGGAAAAATTAGACAGTGTTTCGTTTTGATTTTAGTTGAGTCACCGGGCCGGGATGAAATTTCCCGTCCCGGTTTTTTTCTTTAACACCCCGGACTGCTTTACTTTCGGGCGCACGTTTTCAAAATGCCCTGCCAACTGCACATTCACTTTTTGCCGAATAAAAATCATGACATCACAAATCAAATCTTTTGACGAATACAAAGCAGTGTACGAGCGCTCGGTAGCCGATCCGGAGGGTTTCTGGGCGGAACAGGCCTCTACTTTTCAGTGGAAAAAGCCCTGGAAACAAGTGCTTAAATGGAATTTCCGCGAGCCCAATGTAAAATGGTTCATCGGCGGAAAACTCAATATCACCGAGAACGTGCTCGACCGGCACCTGGCTACCCGCAGCAAACAAACGGCCATCATCTGGGAGCCCAACGACCAGAAGGCCAAAGCCAAAAAAATTACCTACAAACAACTGTATCAGCAGGTTTGCCAGTTTGCCAATGCCTTGAAAGCCCAGGGTATCCGCAAAGGCGACCGCGTGTGCATCTACATGCCTATGACGCCCGAACTGGCAGTGGCGGTATTGGCTTGCGCCCGTATCGGCGCCATTCACTCGGTTGTGTTTGCCGGATTTTCAGCCGTTTCCGTCGCCGATCGCGTCAAGGACGCTCAATGCTGCGCCGTCATCACTTCCGACTACAATGCCCGCGGCGCCAAAAATATTCCTGTAAAACAAGTCATCGATGAAGCCCTCGAACTGGGCTGCGAATCGGTAAAAACCGTTATTGTACACAAAAACACAGGCGAAAAAGTAAACTGGAAGGAAGGGCGCGACCACTGGTGGCACGATGTGGTGGCAGGCAAACGCAAAAGTTGCAAGGCACAACAAATGGATTCGGAAGACCCATTGTTTATCCTCTACACCTCCGGCTCTACTGGCAAACCCAAA
Organism: Bacteroidota bacterium; assembly: GCA_020160935.1. GTDB lineage: Bacteria > Bacteroidota > Bacteroidia > Chitinophagales > Saprospiraceae > M3007. The sequence continues at coordinate 132,799 of JAIUPL010000018.1, forward strand.
GGCGTGGTACATACGCACGGCGGATACATGGTGTACACGGAATACACGTTCCGCAATGTTTTCCAGTACAATGAGGGCGATATTTACTGGTGTACGGCCGACGTGGGCTGGATCACCGGCCACTCCTACATCATTTACGGCCCACTGCTTGCAGGCGCCACAACCATGATTTTCGAGGGCGTTCCCACGTTTCCCAATCCCGGCCGCTTCTGGGATGTGATTCAGCGGCACAAAGTGAACATTTTCTACACGGCGCCCACAGCCATCCGTGCGCTCATGGCTGCCGGCGACGACTGGGTGAAAAATCGTCGCATGCCGTCTTTGCGTGTGCTGGGTACTGTAGGCGAACCCATCAATGAAGAAGCCTGGAACTGGTACAATGAACGCATCGGTAAAAAACGTTGCCCCATCGTCGATACCTGGTGGCAAACGGAAACGGGCGGTATCATGATCACACCCATCGCCGGCATTACCAAAACCAAGCCCTGCTATGCTACCTTGCCGTTGCCCGGCGTTCAGCCTGTACTGGTGGATGCCTCGGGTAATGAAATTGTTGGAAACGACGTGGAAGGTATGCTTTGCATCAAATTTCCCTGGCCGAGTATCCTGCGCACTACTTACGGCGATCACGAACGCTGCCGGCAGAATTACTTTGCTACCTTCAAAAATCTGTATTTCACAGGCGATGGCGTGCGCCGCGATCACGACGGCTACTACCGCATTATCGGTCGTGTAGATGATGTGATCAATGTGAGTGGCCACCGCATCGGCACCGCCGAAGTAGAAGACGCCATCAACAAACACGACGACATCGTGGAAAGCGCAGTGGTCGGCTTCCCGCACGATATCAAAGGGCAAGGAATTTACGCATATGTGATTGTTACTGAAAACATTACAGATCACGTTTCGTTCCGCAAGGAAGTACTCGAAATCGTGACCAGGGAAATCGGGCCTATTGCCAAACCGGATAAAATTCAGGTGGTGCCAGGCTTGCCCAAGACGCGTTCGGGTAAAATTATGCGTCGTATCCTGCGCAAAATTGCGGAAGGCGACACCTCCAACCTCGGCGATATTTCTACTTTGCTGAACCCGGAAGTGGTGGAAGAGATCAAGATTGGGGCAGTTTAAATGAAGTCCTGAGTCGTAAGTCCTGAGTCCTGAGTCTGTAGAGTACACCTGATTACTTTTGGCATATATTTTCGGGAAGCCAAAAGTAATCAGGTGTACTCTACAGACTCAGGACTCAGGACTTACGACTCAGGACTTTATCTAAACCACCCAAACCGGAACGTCAACGCATACACAGGTGCGTTCAAATCATTCTTTTTGTAATTGCCCCAGCCTTCAAAGCCATCTACGAAGCGATAGCCGATGCTGCCGCTCATGCGAAACCAGCGGGCTACGTTGAGTTCAAGTCCTGCCTCCGGCACAGCCACCAGAACGACGTCGTTCAGATCTTCATCGAATTCCCAGTCGTCATCAAAATTGGTGATCCCAATGCCGCCACCGCCGATTTTGACGGAAGTGTACAGGTGCAGCAATTTGTGTGAAGGAATGGTATAACCCAACCACAGGCCCCCATAACCGAGCACCAGTTGGTCTTGTCCGATGTTGACGCGGTCGAAGGTTTCTCCCATACCGAACAGTCCGACAAAAAAACGATCCATCACCACGCCACCGCCGCCGCCGGCGCCATAACCCGTTTTTCCATTGGCCTGGCTCCACGAAAAAATAGGGCCACCAAATCCGCCACGTAACTTGTTGTTTTTGAAAAGGGTCTGCGTTTCATACGTATCGTGGTTACCAGATTTGGATGAAACTGAACTTGAATCCTGTTGGGCAAAAAGACTGGTTGTAGAAAATACCAGCGATAGAAAAAGCAATTTTGTTTGCATAACTTCTTGTGTGTTTTATTCAACGTTATGAACGGAGACACACAAGCCTTGGGTTACCCTGATTTTTTTTGCAAAAAAAATCAGGGTAACCCAAGGCAGTCCTGAGTCGTAAGTCCTGAGTCCTGAGTCTGTAGAGTACACCTTGTTACCCAAGGCATTCATGAGTAGAAAGGTCATGAATAACAAGGTGTACTCTACAGACTCAGGACTTACGACTCAGGACTTGTTTTTACGTTTCTTCCTTTCCCATTTCTCCGCCTCTTCCATTTCCTGCATCAAGGATTTCATCTTGTCGCTGGTAAATTCGTGTTGTGCCACAATTTCGGCATAATCGTCTTTGTGGATGGCCTGCACTTCGATGGGTTCGGTCAGGTACGTTTCGATTTCAGCGAGGATTGGTTTTTCCTCAGGGCTGCAAAAAGAGACAGCGCGGCCTTTTTGTTTGCCGCGACCTGTGCGGCCTACGCGGTGTACGTAGTTTTCAGCCACATCAGGCAGGTCGTAGTTGACAACGAAGTCGACGTCGGGAATATCGATGCCGCGGGCGCTGACGTCGGTAGCGATCAGCACCTTGACGCTGCCTTCCCGGAATTGTTGCATCGCCTGCAGGCGATCTTTCTGGTCCTTGTCGCCATGAATGGTGATGCTTTGGATGTTTGCTCTTTCGAGGGCTTTGTGGACACGTTCGGCGCGGACTTTGGTGCGTACAAACACGAGGATTTTGTTGTCAGTGTTTTCTTCGATCAGGCGCGCCAGAAAGAAACGCTTGTCGTCCATGGCAATATAGGCTACTGCATGCTGGATGTTTTTAGCCACGGGATTCTTGGGCGACACCTGGATGCGAATAGCAGCGCCACGCACCAGCGAATAGGCCAGTGTTTTGATTTTTTCGTTGATAGTGGCTGAAAAAAACAGGGTTTGCCGCTGTTTGGGCAAAAAACGAATCAAATCGCGGATGTCTTTGATAAACCCCAGGTCGAGCATGTGGTCGGCTTCGTCGAGCACAAGTATCTGCACCCGATCGAGGTGGATGTATCCCTGACTCACGAGGTCGAACATCCGCCCGGGCGTGGTCACCAATATGTCGATGCCTTTTTCCAGCCGGGCAATTTGCGGGCCTTGCTCTACACCACCGAACACGCTGAATACCTTCACTTTGGTGTGCTTGCCGATGCGTTCGAATACTTCGGTAATTTGCAGGGCCAGTTCGCGGGTGGGTACCATCACCACGCATTTGATGCCCTCCGACCGGGTCGAGCGTTTTTGGGCCTGCAACATATGCAGGATAGGGATGGCGAAGGCGGCCGTTTTGCCGGTGCCGGTTTGTGCAATAGCGAGCACATCCTCTCCTTTGAGAATGGCCGGAATGGATTTGAACTGGATGTCGGTCGGACGTTTGAGGCCCATGTCTTCCAGGTTGCGCTTGATGTCGGGCGAGATGCGGTAATCGTCAAATTTCATGTGGGGCAAAGGTAGGGAAATTTTGGGGTGGGGGAGTGGCGGACAATTGAATGGCCTTACGTTATCTATTCTTCCAGATTTTGATATATTTGCAATTCACACTTTAATACACGCTCGTTATGACAGAAAACAATCTCACCTTTCTTATTCGAGGCTCTATTTTCAAAGTATTTAATGCTTTGGGGCCAGGTTTGTACGAAAGTGCTTATGAATCCATTTTGGCATACGAACTCAGGAAAAAGCAATTAAAAGTAGCACAGCAGGTTCCTTTGCCATTGGTGTATGAACAGGTTGCGATGGATGTCGGCTATCGGATTGACCTCGTTGTTGAAAACAGAATTATTATTGAAGTCAAATCCGTAGAAAATCTTCTGGAGGTACATCATAAACAACTGCTCACCTATTTGAAACTATCAGGCATAAAACTGGGGTTGCTGGTCAATTTCAATACGGATGATATTACGAAGGGAATTTTCAGAAAGGTAAATGGATTGTGATGGGTTTCTCGTAGAGTGATTTCCCGCTGAGTAATTTCCCGTAGATTAGTTTCGTAGAGTAATTTCCCGCAGATTTACGCAGATTTCCCCGCAGATTTACGCAGATCGTAGAGTACACGTTCCTTCAACGATCAAATAAAATATGTGTACTCTACGATCTGCGTAAATCTGCGGGAAATTACTCTACGAAACTAATCTACGGGAAATTACTCTACAGCAGTGAAATCACCCCCCTCAACGCCGCCTGCACCTCTTCCTTTCGCCTGTTTTCTTCCAATTCCAGCGGCTCTGCTGCCCGAACCGAACAATCAACCATGTCGCAGGTTTCGCAAATAGTATGAACCGTACGCCGCAACAGGGCCGGGTCTTGCAGGAAACGAAAAGAAGCACGCAGAGAATCCGTCACCCGTACGCCAATGGTCACACTCACGCCCGCCAGTCGTCCCGAAGCATCCGGTTTAGCCATACTGATACACAGGTATTGATTGGGCGTTTTCCAGTACTCACTCAATTGAGCGGCAGCCACAGGAAACTGTGTGGCCGAAGAAAGTTGTCGAAGAATATCGATCGAAATCCAGCGCCGGCAATAGTGGGCGCCATAGGCATTCTGATAGGGACTTTGCTGGCCGCCCAGGTGCAATTCCTTGGTCATATCAAAGTAGTCCAGCGATTTATTCCCTTCCATTCGAATAAAAAACAGGTCTTTTTCTCCGAAATGAGTAGGCAGAATATTGCTCAGTCGTTGTAACAACATTTCAGGCGTCACGCCAAACCGATCGAGCAAAGACAGCCAGGCTTCCGGCTGCCAGACAGGCAGAGCGGCACAATCGCGCACAGCCTTTGCAAAGGAAAATTCCTCCATCAGCAAGGCAGATGCAAAATAGGACGCCTGAAAATTATGCAGCAACGTTTCGAAGTTCGCCGTTTCCAGCACGCTGGTTTCATAGGGACGGTTTCCTTCTATTTTCAGGTATTGAAACCCCAGTTCGCGCCCCAGAAGGAAATTCTCCTGCGCTGCGGATAAGGATTGATTCAGAAACAAAGTGCGCTGGGTGGGGCTGTAACAGGATCGTACACCCCGTAAAATTTCCTTTTGGGCCAGGGTTGTCCTGTCCGTACGAATGTGAAATTGATCGAGCAGCGCCTTTTCCAGCACCAAAGGCGACAGGGTTTGTTCGGGCGCCCAACCTAGTTCGCGTCGCATCTCCTGTGCCGCTTTTTCCAGATTGCTGAAATAGTTTTCGTGCATATCCTGGTACGAACGCAGCGCAACCAGGTTGATACTTTCCTTCGTGAGGTGATAACTCCGGGTAATTTTCAGGATGGTGCTGATAAAAGCGCCCAGTTTCTCTGGCGCGCGGGCCATACTTTCAATGATGCTGCCAGGTTGCAGGCCGAATACCTCCAGCGGGTAAGTCTGAAAAAAATCAGATTCCAGCAGATCGATCACCGGGTCGAGTTGCCGAATGCCATGTGGCGACACCAGCGCTTCATAGGAAGTATCCAGGGCTTTGGCCAGCAAGGTGATTTTTTCCAGAGAAGGATATTTTTTCCCGTTTTCAATGTCGTGCAGATACGACAGGGCAATACCTGTTCTGTCTACCAATTGCTGCAGGGTCAGTTCTTTCGACTGCCGCAGCAGGCGCACTTTCAGCCCGAAAACGAGGCGAAGCGATTCTTTATTCATGCATTCCGTTTGATATGCAAACCTACACGGATTCGCAGGAATAGCAAAAAAAACTTTTTTAGAGAAAATTTCGCTAATAATGAAAAATTCTCTTTTACTTTGTTCCATCAAGTTTCCTGCAGACGAAACCGCCTGATTCGACAACCCATTTCTCACACTTTACCATTGCTCGACCTATGCAGCACACAGACGAACTATTGGCCAGCGAAACCATGCTGGAAATAACAGCGCCGCCTGATCAGGCTTTTGCTGAAATACTGACCCCTGAAGCCTGTGCATTTTTGGTCGCCCTGCACGAACGCTTTGAACACCGCCGGCAGGAACTGCTAAAAGCCCGCGCTGCGCGGCAAATCCGCCTGGATGCGGGCGAATTGCCCGATTTCTTGCCAGAAACCCGCAAGATTCGGGAAAACGACTGGAGAGTAGCGCCCATCCCAGCCGATCTGCTGGATCGCCGGGTGGAAATAACCGGCCCTACGGAACGGAAAATGGTCATCAATGCACTCAATTCGGGCGCAAAAGTGTTCATGGCAGATTTTGAGGATAGCCTGGCGCCCAGTTGGCAAAACCTGCTGGAAGGACAGATCAACCTGCGCGATGCGGTGCGTGGAACCATACGCTACGAAGATCCTCAAAGCGGCAAAACTTATGCCTTGCGCCCCGATCATGCCACCTTGTTGGTGCGGCCAAGAGGCTGGCACTTGAGCGAGCAGCATTTGCGGGTAGAGGAACAAGCCCTCAGCGGCAGTTTGATGGATTTCGGCTTGTACTTCTTCCACAATGCGCACACCCTGATCGAACGCGACACAGGCCCTTATTTCTATTTGCCCAAACTGGAGAGCCACCTCGAAGCGCGACTCTGGAACGACGTTTTTCTGTTTGCTCAGGAATATACGGGCATTCCGAGAGGCACAATTCGCGCTACTGTGCTCATCGAAACGATCCTGGCTTCTTTCGAACTCGATGAAATCCTGTGGGAATTGCGCGAACACGCCGCTGGTCTGAACTGCGGGCGCTGGGATTACATTTTCAGTTACATCAAAAAACTGCGGGCACATCCGGAATATCTGTTGCCCGACCGGGCACAGGTGACTATGACGGCGCCATTTATGCGCGCTTACAGCCTGCGTGTCATCGAAGTGTGCCACCGCCGGGGCTGTCATGCGATTGGTGGCATGGCCGCGCAAATTCCGGTAAAAAACGACCCGCAGGCCAACGAAACAGCCTTGCAAAAAGTACGAGCCGACAAGTTGCGCGAAGCCACCGACGGCCACGACGGCACCTGGGTGGCGCATCCGGGCCTGGTACAACCCGTGCTGGAAATTTTCAACGAGCATATGCCAAAGCCCAATCAGATTGACAAACCACTGACACATTATTCCCCGACAGCCAAGGATATGTTGCAGCCGGCGCCGGGCACCATTACCGAAGCAGGTATTCGCCAAAATATCTGTGTAGGTATCCAATACCTCGAAAACTGGTTGCGCGGCCAGGGCTGTGTAGCGCTGTACAACCTGATGGAAGACGCTGCAACGGCCGAGATCAGCCGCGCCCAGTTGTGGCAGTGGCTCCACTATGGCGCTACGTACGATGGCAACAAAAAATTTGACCTCGAAACCTATCAGTGGCTCCGCGACGAAGAACTGATGTCGATTCGCGAAACCCTGGGTGAAAGGATATACGATCAGGGCGTATTTGAAGAAGCGATTCAACTGTTTGATGAACTCGTCACTGCGCCCACCCTGGAAGACTTCCTCACTTTACCTGCTTACAAAATGCTTCTCTCCAACGCTCACTTTTCAAATTAACCCGCATTATGAAAAATGTACAGGAACAAATTCAAAACCTTCAGGCTCGCTGGGCCACCGAATCACGCTGGGAAGGCATCCGCCGCCCTTATCAGGCTTCAGAAGTGTTGCGTTTGCGAGGAGCCGTCGAAGTGGAATACAGCCTGGCCCGCCGGGGCGCTACCCGCCTCTGGAATATGCTACAAAAACAGCCCTTCGTAGGAGCACTGGGCGCCCTTACCGGCAATCAGGCCATTCAGGAGGTGTCAGCAGGACTGGATGCCATTTACCTGAGCGGCTGGCAGGTGGCCGGGGACGCCAACAACGCCGGGCAGATGTACCCGGATCAGAGCCTGTACCCCGCGTCCAGCGTGCCGGATGTCGTCAAGCGCATCAACAACACCCTGCGCCGCGCCGACCAGATTCAGACCAGCGAGGGCCGGGACGACATCGACTACTTCGCGCCCATCGTCGCCGATGCCGAGGCCGGGTTTGGCGGCCCGCTGAACGCCTTTGAGCTGATGAAGGCCATGATCGAGGCCGGGGCGGCGGGGGTGCATTTCGAGGACCAGCTGGCCTCCGAGAAGAAGTGCGGTCACCTGGGCGGCAAGGTGCTGGTGCCCACCAGCCAGTTCATCCGCACGCTGAACGCCGCGCGGCTGGCCGCCGACGTGAGCGGCGTGCCCACCGTGCTGATCGCCCGCACCGACGCCGACGCCGCCAACCTGCTGACCAGCGACATCGACGACAACGACAAGCCCTTCTGCACCGGCGAGCGCAACCCCGAAGGCTTCTACT
>JAIUPL010000046.1 GCA_020160935.1 Bacteroidota bacterium
TTTGGGCTATCTGGTGCCGTTCTTCTTGTGTCGTAGCCTTCATCAAATGCCAATTTTTAGCATTCAAGTACTACGACTTTTTGAAACTCATGATACTATGACTTAATGAAACTCGGCAGTTATGAGTTATGAGTTATGAGTTATGAGTTATACACACATTGCTATTGGCTTATTTATTTAGAGTGGCCGAAAGAAATGTGTGTATAACTCATAACTCATAACTCCCTAACTCATAACTCTCATCTTACTTTTGCTTTGCTGATCATTTTGGAAAAATAGGCCGGGAAAAAGCGTTTGAGGTACACGCCCAGCACTTCTTTTCCGCCAAACCAGATTTCTTCCTTGCCTTGTTCGACAGCGCGTAACACCTTGCGGGCTACATCGGCAGGTTCCATGCCGTGTTCGGTGGCCTCGTCCATACTGCCCAGTTTTGCGCCGTCGCCAGTAAGGGCATTGATGCTGACATTGGTGCGCACGAAACCCGGGCAAACCAGGGTTACTTTAATGGGCGTTTGAGCCAGTTCAGCGCGCAGGCTGTCGAAAAATCCATGCAAGGCGTGCTTGGACGCGGCATAGGCCGAGCGGTATGGGGTACCGAATTTGCCGGTCAGGCTGGTGATGGTAACGATATGTCCCAGTTGGTGGGTGAGCATGCCCGGCAGCAGTGCCTTGGTCATGGCAACCGTACCGAAGTAATTGATATTCATCAGTTTTTTATCGACATCCAGGCTGGTGTCAGATGCGAGGGCGCGCTGTGAAATGCCGCCATTGTTGATCAGTACATCTACTTTTCCGACCCTTTTTAACACTTTTTCGACCACGCCCGGGATGGAATCGTGCGCCGATAAATCAAGTGTTTCCACCTGTACCGATGCTGCACCAGCCTGGCTGCAATTGGCCGCTACCCGGTTCAGTTCGTTTTCATTTCTGGCCGACAGGATCAGGTGCGCGCCGGATGCCGCCAGTTCTTTTGCCAGCGCTTCGCCTATGCCGGATGAGGCGCCGGTAATCCAGATGCGTTTGTTTTTGAAAAATGCAAACATGGGACGGAGGTGATACAGAGGTGAGAGGTGAGAGGTGAGAAAGGGCGGGGCAAATAAATGACTTTTTTTGGGTTTGGGGGAAATGGGCAGGGTTCGGGATGGTTTTTTATCGAAATATTCAGGGTGTTGGCGTGGCGGTTTTTACGGGTTTTTATGAATGTTTGTGGCGGTTTTTTTACGAATACACAGGCGTTGCCCTGTGCTATTGAAGACGCCCTTTCAGGGCTGTTTGTGGTGGTTTTTACGGGTTTTATGAATGTTTGTGGCGGTTTTTTACGAATACACAGGGCGTTGCCCTGTGCTATTGGAGACGCCCTTTCAGGGCTGTTTGTGGTGGTTTTTACGGGTTTTTATGAATGTTTGTGGCGGTTTTTTACGAATACACAGGGCGTTGCCCTGTGCTATTGGAGACGCCCTTTCAGGGCTGTTTGTGGCGGTTTTTACGGGTTTTTATGAATGTTTGTGGCGGTTTTTTTACGAATACACAGGGCGTTGCCCTGTGCTATTGGAGACGCCCTTTCAGGGCTGTTTGTGGTGGTAATGGGTGATTTGAGCGAAGCGGTACATTCTAAGAACTCTCACTCTCTCACTTCTCTCACTCTCTCACTCTCTCACTCTCTCACTCTCTCACTTCTCTCTATTCCTTTCCCCATCCAAATTTATCCCGTAATTGTTCAGAAATCTTCACAATTACCTCTTTCCAGGCCGTGTCGCGTTTGGGGTAATCTTCTACAGGTGTTCCGTCGTGTGGCAGGCAAAGTAGTTTGCCGATGGGCGTCATGTTCCAGATGCAGTCGCGCACGATGACAGGAATGATGAGGGCCTCGTTTTTGTCGTGCCGTTCCTTGGCACGGGCAAATTCGACTTCCTTGATGTATTTGGAATTAAGGAAATCGATGCTGACGAGCAGGATGATGATATCTGCTTCGGCGAGGTGTTGTTTGACGGTTTTGTCCAGATCGGCGCCGGCGCCCATTTGTTCATCTTCCCAGATGTCGACTTTGTCTTTCCAGTTGAGGGCATTGAGCCATTTGAACAGGTCATTTTTATGGTCGCGGTCTTCGTGGGCGTAGGAGATGAAGATTTTAGGCATGGTTTCGTTTTTGCCGCTGCGGCAAATTTGCGAGATAGGAACCTGGGTGTTGCAGCCTGCACAAAAGGCTTTTTCTTCGCCTTTCGACTTGAGTTTTTCCACAGCAGCACGGTCGAGCGTGCCGTCGCATTCGGGGCAAAACAGGATGCTGCGGGCTACCATATCGCGGTTGACGGCTTCAAAAACTTCGTCGATCACAAATTCGCAGAGCCCTTCGGTTTTATTTCCTGTTGCCTCGATGCGGATTTGTTTTTTGTTGTAATCGGCGTATATAAGTGCTTGATTACCAGATTTTTCAATTAAAATGCCCGAGCGCCAGTACATGCCCTTAGGCGCGTATTCGCTCAAGCGCACGATGGCCCGCGCGATGATCCCCCGGTGCAAAAACGGATATTCAAATCCGAAACGGAATGCATGCGGCTGATCCCACACAAAACCGTCGGGCTGCTTGTCGGGCAGAAACTGCGGTGCAATGAAATGGCCGGGATGTTCGGGCACGGCGAAGCATATTTCAAAATTGCGCATCAACTCCAGAAAAATATCCACCTCCTGGTCGTTGCGGAAGCGTAGTTCCGCATCGAATTGCTGCGGAATATGATCCGACCATTCGTCGCGGAGTTGCTGGTCGCTGAAAGCGCCGCCGTTTTTTTCCACTTCCTTGTTGAGTACGCGATAGATGATTTCGGTAGCCCACACGGGGTTCAGAATCACCATTTCGCGCAAGGTGCGGTGTTGCGGGAAGTGCAGCAGCACGCCGATTTCGGTGAGGAAAGTGCTGAGTTGTTCGGGTGCGTTGGCGCTCAGTTGGTGCTTTCGACAGATGCTGAGGTAAGTGTCGTATTTGATATAAGGCTGAGTGGGGGCAAGGCTTTCCAGTTCGCGGCGTACGGCCACCCAGTTTTCGGGCATGTCGTATCCGATCAGGTCTTTCAGGCCGGGGGCCGACTGAAACTGATCCAGCAGTTTTTCCTGCAAGCGGTTGAGGTCGGTGCCTTTGGCGGCGCTCACTTCCACGAATTCGCGCACGTTGTATTTGGGCACAAAATCCTTTTGGTTGAGTGGTTCGCGGCCTTGCTCTACCTTGTTTTGCACCATGAGCACGGGGCTGCCTGCGGATAGCAACTGCACATTCTGGAGCCAGTATTCGTGGGTAAAATTGCGCTCGCGGTCGTCGCGGTCGGGGTGTTCCAGCGCATCTTCTTGCGTATTTCGGTCCCATACCAGCATGTATAAAGCCCTGGTAGTCAGGAAGAAACGATGCGTGTTGTGGTACACTTCCTGTCCGCCGAAGTCCCATACGTTGAGTTTCACCTCCCGGCCGTCGGGCAACTGTACGGGCCAGGATTTGATGCGCACGCCATGTGTCGAATTTTCGGCAGGGTCGAATGCTTCTCCGGCCAGCACTTTGGACAGCGAGGTTTTGCCGACGCGGCCATTGCCGACGAAGATGAGTTTGGCTTCGTTGATGCGGGTAGCGGTGCCTTCTTTTTCGAGTTGGGCGATGCGGGAAATGGCGGCTTCGCGGTAGGTGCCGAGCACCGTTTTGGCTTGGTATTCCTGAAAAGCAGCAAGTGTATTGGCCGTTTGTGCGGCGTTCCAGAGCGCCTGTTCGTCTGATTCCAGGCCGGTTTGTATGTTTTGCACAGCGTCCCGGAACCTTCCGTTGGGAAACGTAGTCAGGTACGATTGTATGGACGACACATTGGGGGTCGCCTGGATGTTTTTGAACAGCGCTTCTTCCTGTTCCAGCAGGCGCAGATCGGAAATGCGGCGTTCGGCTTCCCCGTTGTAAGTACCTGATGTTGTTTCTTTTAGGTAGGTTTCAAATGCAAGGATGGTGTTTTCAAGAAGGGTTTTTTTCCAGAGGTTTTCTTCTGCGAGTAATTGACTGGCAGCAGTCACGCTGGTCATTTTCGGGCCATCGCCGGAGCCGAATTTTTGCACGAATACCTGTTGATTCTCCTCCAATTGGGCTACAGAAGATTGTAGTTCGGATTCAAGTGCGCGTTTTTTTTCCAATGAGGTTTCTGCCAGGTAGGTTTTTCGGAGTGTTTCTATGCTGGCGATACTTTGCAAAATGTCGTCCAGGGCTTCTTTTTCGGCCTCGCTACGTGTTTTGGTGTTGGGTTGGAGAGAGAAATCGTTTAAATATAAATCTGAGGAGTTTAGCGCATCTAATAGACGTATTGTTTCATTTTTTATTCTATTAACAGTCCGGTTATAATTATCTGGATGTACCAGATCGTTATTAAATTTAACATTCATATCGCTCAAAAGGCGCGATTGCAAAAATACTTCATCCTTGAATTTACTATTTGGCTGTATGTATTTCCGCATTTCCTCTAAAACCTCGAAAGTCAAATTTTGTGCAACTTTACCTTTTTGTTCATTGATAAATATCTGGAAAATAAATTCCTTATCCTCACCCAGGTTATCTCTTGCGGCCTCCGGCGCTTTCGTTGGTACTCCCACATTGCTCTCCACCTTCGGCTCCAGCAAAAACTCCCCGCCTTCGTCGCCCGGAATAGCCAGCGAACTGGCTAATACGCCGTTCAGCACGGACGCGAGTTCGCGCACATTAATTTCGCTTAAAGTACTGTCTTTCAAAAACTTGCGGAGCCGTGGCGTAAATCGCTCCTCCCAGTCGGCCCCCCGCCTGTACAGGGCCCAGCGCGAAGGAAAAGACGCTCGGTCAAAGTTGATGCCCCGGCTGCGGTTGAACTGCCGCGACTGCAGGTGGTTGTCCACGATCAGCAGGGCGTGTTTGGCCTTCATGGAGGAGAATTTGGCCAGTACATCCGGCAGTGCGATATACACATTGTCGTAACTGCGCAGGTCGCCATCCGGCAGGCCATCGCCGGTCCAGCCGCTGAAATAGACGATGACGCAATCTTCAGGGCGGGTGTTTTTGCACAATTCATCCAGCGCTTCAAAGATCGCTTCGCGGGTGGCAGCAGCATCGTACAGGTTTCTAACAACCTGATAATCATATTTTTGTGTTAAAACCTGTGCCAGTTCGTCGCATTCCTGCACGGCGCCCGGTCGGGTAGGGTAGTGAAACTCATCCAGATATTTTTCTATGGCAATGGGGAGCAGGTACTTTTGGCTTTCTGCGCGCTGCACATTTTTTGTCAGGTCATCAAAATAGGCCCGAATGGCCCCCACGCCTTGTGCTGCAATTTCTACGGGTGGCGATTTAAGCGGGTTGTTTTGCAGTTGAATTTTTTTCAGCCGCGGCAGTTCGGCAATTTCGGGCGGCAGCGTTTCAAGTTGGCAGTCGTTCAGTTCGAGGTGTTCCAGTTCTTTGAGCAAGCGGATACCGGCGGGTAAACGTGCGATGTTGTTTTTGTTCAAAAACAGTGTTTGCAGCGACAACAGTTCCAGGATTTCAGGTGGAAACTGGACAAAACGGTTGCCTTGCAGGTCGAGCAGGGTCAGTTTGCGAAAAAAATCGAGCCCGAACCCGGACATCAGTTCATTTTGGGAAAAAAACAGGGATTCGAGGTTGGTACAAAACTCAAGTTCCCTCGGTACGGATTGAAATTTGTTGTTCCACAGGTTCAGCACAGTCAACTGTGGTGCAAGTTGCTCGAAATTTTTGGGTAAGGCATTCAATTCCAACTGGCTCAGATCCAGTCGGTTACTGCCCTTTTTCAGGGCTTCCTCGATACGGGAGGTCGCTTCCGCTATATTGGTCATGTGGCTATGTGGATTCCGGCAATTACAGATCTGTGGTATCTTCTGGAAAATTCCTGCAAGTCTGTGCAACAAAGAAACACAAAAACCCGATTTCCACCAAAATCCCGAACTTGTCGCCCCTCTCACCCTCTCACTCTCTCACTCTCTCACTCTCTCACCCTCTCACCCTCTCACCCTCTCACCCTCTATCATGCCTCTCATCTCTCCCCTTCCTTCCGACCATGATGCTGAAGTAGCCGAACTGGCCCGTTTTTTCAACGAAACCCTGGGGTTCTGTCCTAATTCCGTGCTCACCATGCAGCATCGGCCTGCTATTGCCCGCGCATTTATCGGGCTCAACAAGGCAGTGATGGAAAATCGCGGGCGCGTAACCAGCGATTTGAAACGACTGATTGGTTATGTGGCGTCGCTCACTGCCGGGTGTCAGTACTGCCAGGCGCATACCATTCGGGCTGCCGAGCGCTATGGCGCGGCTACCGATAAACTCGAACACATTTGGGAGTATCGCAGCCACCCGGCTTTTTCGGAGGCGGAGCGAGCGGCCCTCGATTTTGCCGTGGCTGCCTCGGCCGTGCCCAACAGCGTGGATGCCGAGGTTTCGGAGCGCCTGCACCGGCACTGGGATGAGGGAGAAATAGTGGAAATTCTGGGCGTGGTTGCACTATTCGGCTACCTCAATCGTTGGAATGACAGCATGGGAACTTCTCTCGAAAAGCCGGCAGAAGAAGACGGACAACGTTTTTTGGGAAAAAGAGGCTGGACGGGTGGAAAGCATGTGAACACATGAAATGTACTCGCTGAAGCAGGATGGCATAACGGATGAAACAGATTTTATCGGATTTGAACGGATGGCTAGCCTGCTGGTTTATTTTGTAAAAATGTTAAAAAATACATATGTACACTCTACGCATAGTGTCCTTTGTGAAACCTTGGTGGTCTTCGTGGTTAAATTTTTTACCACAAAGGGCACAAAGGTTTCACAAAGGACACTATGCGTAGAGTACGCGGTTTTACCTCTAAACCAGTAAATTTCCGTTTTATCCGGTTTCCTATCCTGCTCCGCCTAAATACAACATAATTGATCCTAACCACCATCCACCTTGCTCAGCGATTTTTTTGAAAACCGACTCCGCGAAGCCCTCCAAACCCTGTTTGGTACGCTCGATGACAATACTTTCAGCGGCATACAAACCTTTTTTGAATGGGTAGATGTGCAGGGCGGCGCTTGCCTGTTTCGTCAGGGCGACGAGGCCGATGGTATGTATGTGGTTGCCAGCGGCCGACTGCGGGTTTTTCAACAATCTGCCGAGGGGAAGCGAGACGCCATTGCAGAAATTGCCGCTGGCGAAACCGTAGGTGAAATGGCGCTCATCACCGGCGAACCCCGCAATGCCGATGTGATGGCCATGCGCGACAGCGTACTGGCGCGTATTTCGCTGAAGGACTTTGAGCGACTGACGTCCATTTACCCGCAGGCCTTGCTCCATATTTCCCGAAATATCATTGAGCGACTGCAAAAGCGAAGTGCTGCGGTCCGCCGTACGAAGCGCATTAATAATATAGGTGTATGTCCTGTTTCAGAAGGAGCAGATAAAAACAGTTTTGTACATGCACTTCGACAGACGCTCTCCGAACATGGCGAAGTGCTGTGCATCGACAGCAAGTCCGTCGACCAGTCTATTGGTATGCCGGGCATTTCACAATGTGCCCGGGGCGACAGTGCTCCCTATCGCCACCTGGCGTCCTGGCTCGAACAGCAGGAGAGCCTGTACCGCTTTGTGTTGTACATTCCCGATGAAGAGGATTCGGAATGGACACATCGCTGTTTCAGGCAAGCCGATGAAGTTTTGCTGGTAGGTGTTGCCGGCCAATCTTCAGAAATACACCCTTTAGAAAAGCGCTATCTCTCGTCTGACGAATATCATTCCTTGCCGGGTCAATCCCTCGTGTTGCTGCATGCGCCCGATACCCAGGCGCCGACTGGTACGGCAGCATGGCTTCAAGGCCGCAACCTGAATTTCCACCACCATGTTCGGCAGGAGCATGCGGGCGATTTTGCCCGACTGGCGCGGTTTATGGCGGGAAAAGCAGTAGGGCTGGTACTTTCCGGCGGTGCTGCCAAAGGATTTGCCCACATCGGCGTGGTGCGGGCACTGGAAGAAGCAGGTATTCCCATCGATCTGGTGGGTGGTACGAGCATGGGCGCCGTGATGGGAGCGCTCGTTGCCCGCGGCTGGGATGGCAATACGATGCGTGCGCGCTGCCGGGAGGTGTTCAAAAAAAGCCCGACCGACATCAACCTCGTGCCACGCGTATCCATTTTTAAAGGCCGCAAACTCGACAGCATGTTGCAGGAACACTTCGGGCATTTGATGATCGAAGATTCCTGGCTCAACTTTTTTTGCGTGTCCTGCAACCTCACCCGCAATGCACCTTGTTTTCACTATTCGGGCGTGCTATCCACCGCCCTGCGCGCCAGTATCAGCATTCCGGGGGTATTTCCGCCGGCTGAGGTGGACAACGAATTGTATGTGGATGGCGGCGTGTTCGACAATATGCCGGTAGAGGAAATGAGCCGACTCGGCGCAGGCGTCATTATTGCGGTCGATTTGCAGGTACACCGCAAGGAAGAACAGTTGGACACAGATGTGTACCGCAAACGCAAATTGCCCAATCTCCTGTTTGTGGTCATGGAATCCTCGATGCTCAGCGGGCGATATCATGCACAAACGCATAAAAACCTGGTGGATTTTTACTTTAATCCGCCTTTGCAATCAGTGAGCCTGATCGACTGGAATAAATTCGATTTGATCGAAGATACCGGATATAGACATGCCCGGGAAACCCTGATTCAGATGCAAAAAGGTGTTTTGACGGGTCAGCCTTGATTTTTCGACCAATATACTGATCTTTTTCATAACAATACTCTTGCTTGGTATAGTATTTGCTAACTATTCTTATCGTTCCGGAGTGCCGGTTTTTTGAGTCGGGAATAACCACTTCTTGTCAAATACCCCCCGTTTCAAAAAAATTCGTCTAAAAAAATGTAACAGTTGTGCACAATGCTTGCAAAATGCTACATTTGCCCGGTAATTCTTTTAATCCAAATAGCAGCGATTGTAATAATCCGTAATCAATCTCATGAGTGAAAGTTTTTCGGGATCGGCCATTTCTCCTGCCATCTTCCCTCGATTTGCTCTCCTCATTTTTTTCTACTTGATTTTTTCGCACTGATACAACTGCAGTGTGAATGATGTAATGCGATGCTCTGTGTCCCGTTTTTTGGTGTTTTTTTGCGAAGGTTTTACTTGTAATGCCCGATTTTTTTCCTTTTGACTGACTTTCCCGTTTCCTGCTATTAATCTTTTTTAAAACCTCCGTCCACTCTTATGGTTCTTCGGGACTTCCATATTTCCCCTACCATCTCTGCCATTTCCGGCGTGGTCTTTTCAGTAATTTTTATGCTGATGCCTGCATCCTGCAAACAGGCTGACTCCAAAAGCAACACCACTCCATCCACTTCGCCCGCCCCTTCGGCTATCACTTTTCAGGTACAGTCGGCCCAAAAGGATTTGCAACTCGCTATGCAGGAAATGAATGGCGTTTATCTGGCCGCTCAGGACCTTCAAACAAATGGAAGCCAGGAGAAAAGCGCCGAACCCAGTACTGAAATGCGTGTAGTGTGGGAAAAGTCGGCCGCATCCCTGGGTGGGATGTTTGTATTACAAGGCTCTCTTTCCGGGATTGAACAACGTTTCAATGAAGGGCTGATTGATCAAAAGACAGCAGAAGATATGCTGAAAAAACTGCGCAATGATCTGGTTTCGTACCGTCAAGATATACAAGCTTATTCACAGATGGTAGCGTCCTTCGGTAAGCCCGGCTCCTCTGATGAAAAAAAGAAATAAGTACCTGACTGTCTGTTCAGATACTTCCTATATGTCAACTATTTTTTCACTATCTAAAACTTTTTTTCATATGAATCAAAAGTTTTTTGCTAGTCCGATCACCAAACACCTGCGCGTCTTCGTGCTGTTGTTTATTGTGTTCGGCGCTGCACAACAATTGAGTGCACAAAGTCTGGTAGATCCTGCTTTGGCACTTAACAAACTCAAAGTTCAGAGTGTTACCGTTGATGATCAGTTGAATACTCAAAAAGGAACGGATACTCAAATTGGCCTCCAATACCTCCGTCTGGAGTACTACAAGGCCGTTTCTGAAATCCTGATGGTGGGTGCTGTATCAACTCAACAGGCTGTCGACAAAGGAGCACTGGTTATGGCTGAACGTTTTCAGACTCTGCCCCACACATCGGTGACCCTCACAGCATCCCATGTGCAAACGGTTGTTTCTGAAACAACCAGCCTGCTTTTGAACTAAATTTTACTCACTTTTCTAAAGTCATCTAATCTCATGATTAAAGAAAATACTTCATTGTTGATGCGTGGCTTGTTGCTCCTTTTAGTTGGGCTCGGCCTTTCAACGCAACAACTGAGCGCACAAGGCTGCGCCATTAGCACATCCACTTTATCTGCTTCCAATACTACTGCGCAGACAATTACGCTTGCTGCTCCGCCACAGGTGATTGTTTCTGATATCACAATCAACTCTACCGATTTGATTGTAGATTTGAATGCAACGCTCAATATTACCCACACTTTTCCGGGCGACCTGGAGATTACACTGACCCACGTTAATACGGGTACTTCTGTAACGCTGACCTCTAACAATGGTGGGGGCAACGACAACGTTTTCCAGGGTACCACTTTTAACGACAATGCTGCCACTCGGGTAGTGGTAAATCCTACTACTGGTATGGGTGGTATTGCTGCCGGCAACCCGGTTTATTCTAATGGTGTTGTACAGGCTGCGCTGATTCCGGAAGAGCCGCTTGCGGCGTTTTTTGGTGAATCGGTTGGCGGTACATGGCGTCTGACCATTTCCGATGATTTTACCGGAGATGGGGGTTCGCTGAATAGCTGGTCGCTCGACTTTGTAAAAGCAGCCTCTATTCCAGCAAGCACTTCGACCACTGTTGCTTCCGGCACATTGAACGCTGCAATTCCAGATAACAGTTTCACCGGTGCTTCCAATACAGTGGCAGTAGCCGGCGCTCAAAATTACATGACGGGCGCTACTGTTACGGTAACTGCTACACATACGAATTCCAGTGACTTGAACTTCGTTCTGACTGGCCCTAATGGTCAGTCTATCGTGCTGTCTACCAGAAGAGGTTCCTCCGGCTCTGCCACTTTTGCTGGTGGTACCACTTTTGATGTGGATGCTGACCCGGGAAATCCTGCACCGCAGGCTGCTACTTTTGCTGCAAGTAATGTTGTCACCGACAAAACATATACAAGCGGTGTTAATGTTCCTCTGTTGACTCCACAGCAAGGATTTGAAAAGTTTTTCGGTACCAATCCTAATGGTAACTGGACACTTACTGCTTCAGATTCCTGGGCTATCGGTACAGGTACTCTGGTTAGCTGGTCCATCACTGTTCGGGGAATTCCGAATGTAGTTTGCGAACTGGCTGCTGCTCCCGATGTAACTGTGGGCACTGATCCTGGTCTCGCTACAGGTTCTTACACTACTACGCCTCCTGCTACGGTAGAACCCGTTGCCGGTGTTTGCACAGGTGCTGTTGTTACAGTGAAAGTAGATAACATTGCTGTTCCGCTCAACTCGGTTGTAAGCGGCCTGTCTATTGGCACTCACAACGTAGTGTACACCGTTACTTCTGCTTGCGGTACAGATACCGAACTGGTGGTGGTAACCGTTGAAGACCAGGAAGATCCTGCATTTACGAACTGCCCAGCAGGTACTTTGATATACACACTGGCTCCAGGCGCTTGTGACTACCAGTTCGACCTCGCTCTGGTGGCTACGGATAACGTTGGTTTCCCGGGTGGTGCTACTACCGCTTCGTTCGAAATCCACGAACTGCTGGCGCCAGGTAACTATTCGTTCCCGATCAGCATCACTGATGCTGCCGGTAATGGCCCGGTTACCTGCACGGTAAACGTAACAGTAAATCCATACCCAACTCCAATCACTTCGCTGATCTGCAACGACCTCGTTACCGTTTCTCTGGACGAGTCCTGCACGCTGGAAGTAAATGCTGACCAGGTGCTGGAAGGTGGCCCATACCACTGCTACGACGACTACATCGTTGAAATCGACCGTACGCTTCCGCTGGGCAATGGCCCATGGGTACCTGCTGTACTGGGCCCTGGCGACGTACACAAAACATACGCAGTTCGCGTAACAGACGACACCAACGGCAACGATGTTGCTGATGCTAATGAAGTAAAATGCTGGGGTAACATCGCAATTGAAGACAAACTGCCACCAGTATTCGAAACTTGCGGTTGCACAGAAGGTGCTGTTGCGGTATCTTCTTTCACGGGTACGCTTGATGCTTCCGACCCAACGTTCAACCGTCCGCTGTCCGGCGCTCCATGCGGTCTTTCCGGCGTTGGTACCAATGTGTTCTATGAAACATTTACCTTCACGGTAGAAACGGCTGGTTCTTACTCTTTCGCCGAGTCTACTCCTACAGACGGTTTTGGTGCCCTGTACGCTGGTAGTTTTGATCCTTCCAACCCATGCGCCAACTTCGTTAACTCGAATGACGATGGCAATGGCAACCTGGACTTCCTGATCACGTCTACTCTGGCACCAGGCACTTATGTACTGGTTGTTACGACGTTCAGCAATGCTGCTACAGGTGCTTACACAGTAACGGTATCTCCTTCTGTTCTGTCTGGCCCTCCAAGCAACTGCGAGTTCTACTGCGCAGACAAAGACGGTCTGCTGAACGGCTCGATCGCTGCTCCGCTGCCGGTTGTAACTGACAACTGCAGCACACCTACGGTAACTAAAAAAGACGTATTTGTAGAAGGTGGTGCTTGCGAAGATGACTACATCGTTCGTACCTGGACTGCAACAGATGCTTGGGGCAACTCCAGCCAGTGCACACAAACGCTGAACCTGATCCCTTACACGCTCGACGACGTTGAGTTCCCTGAAGACATCACAATCGACTGCGCCGGCTGCGGCGTAACGGCTGGTACGGAACCATGTATTACAGGCGTTCCAACTGTACCAGGTAATAATGCAGCAGGTGAGTATGGCCTGATTACCTATAACGGTCAGTGCCAGGTACAATCCGAAGGTCTGTGCAACCTCGGTGCTCAAAAACACGACACTAAAATCGTTGTTTGCCCAGGTACGTTCAAAATCCTGCGCCACTGGACAGTGCTCGACTGGTGCACGAACACAGTACTCGAACACGACCAGTTGATCAAAGTAGTAGACAACGAAGGCCCAGCCATCGCTACACCTG
>JAIUPL010000019.1 GCA_020160935.1 Bacteroidota bacterium
GTTCTTCTTGTGTCGTAGCCTTCATCAAATGCCAATTTTTAGCATTCAAGTACTACGACTTTTTGAAACTCATGATACTATGACTTAATGAAACTCGGCAGTGGTGAGTAGTGAGTAGTGAGTAGTACTCACATTGCTATCGGCCACTCTAAAGAAAAAGCCAAAAGCAATATGAGTACCACTCACTACTCACCACTCACCACTCACTACTCACCACTCACCACTCACCACTCACAAAAGTCATGCACCTCTTCGACGTATATCCGCTTCAAAACATCGCGATCGAGCGGGCGCGTGGCGCCTGGGTATGGGATGTGTCGGGCAAAAAGTACCTGGATATGTATGGCGGACATGCTGTGATCAGTATCGGGCACAGCCATCCGCATTATGTAAAACGCCTGACGGCTCAATTGAAAAAGATTGGATTTTATTCCAATTCGGTACATATCCCGATACAGGAAGAACTGGCACAAAAACTGGGCGAGGTGTCCGGGAAGGCTGATTATCAGTTATTTCTGTGTAATTCGGGCGCAGAAGCCAACGAAAACGCCCTCAAACTGGCCTCTTTTGCGACCGGCCGAAAGAAGGTCGTTGCCTTCAGTGGCGCTTTTCACGGGCGCACCTCATTGGCCGTTGCCGCTACCGACAATCCGAAAATTGTTGCGCCGGTCAATGAAACCGATCACATCATTCGCCTGCCGTTCAACGACCCGGAAGCGCTGCGAAAATGTTTTCAGGAGCAAGGGCCGACCATTGCTGCCGTTATCACGGAAGGCATTCAGGGTGTGGGTGGTATTCAGGTCGCCACCAACGCCTTTTTGCAGGAAATTCGTGCTTTGTGCGACCAGCATGGCGCATTGTTTATTGCCGATGGTGTGCAGTGCGGGTACGGGCGAAGCGGGCATTTTTTCTCGCACGACATATCCGGCGTGCAGGCCGATATTTATTCGGTAGCCAAAGGCATGGGCAATGGATTTCCGGTAGCCGGCATCCTGATTGCACCGCATTTGAAACCCTGGCATAGCATGTTGGGCACTACCTTCGGCGGCAATCCGCTGGCATGTGCCGCTGCACTGGCGGTGCTGGAGGTTATTGACAATGAAAATCTTATGAGCAATGTCGCAGAGGTTTCGAAGTACCTGTTTGATGAACTGGAGGCCTTCAGCCGAATCAGCGAGATACGAGGGAAAGGCCTGATGATCGGGCTCGACCTGCCTGCGGAGTTATCGGCCCTGCGGCCCCGTTTGCTTTCGGAACATGGCGTTTTCACCGGTGAAGCCAAGCCCAACGTAATTCGTTTGTTGCCTTCACTGGCCCTCACCAGACAGGAGGCAGGCGTATTTTTGAAAAAATTTGCCAAGGCATACAAATCTGTTGTTGGGAAATAATTGGCCTGCCAGGTATGTAGCAAGCAGCATAAATCTGCATATTATGAAACAATTCACCTCCGTACAAGACATTCCCGACGTTTCTTCGCTGGTGCAGGAAGCACTGGAAATCAAGTCGCAACCGCTGGCATTTCAGGATCTGGGCAGGAACAAAACCCTGGGCCTGGTTTTTATGAATCCAAGCCTGCGCACCCGCCTGAGCACGCAAATTGCCGCTCAAAACCTGGGCATGCAGGTACTCGTTGTGAATGCCGACAAAGACAGTTGGGCGATGGAGTTTCAGGATGGCGCAGTCATGAACGGCAGCACCGTCGAACACATAAAAGATGCTGCACCGGTGCTGGGTAGTTATTGCGACATCATCGGAGTGCGCTGTTTCCCGGGCCTGCAATCGCGGGAAGCCGATTATTCGGAACATATTATGCAGCAGTTCATCCGCTACACCGGCAAACCGTATGTGAGCCTCGAATCGGCCACTCTTCACCCCTTGCAAAGCCTGGCCGACTGCATTACCATTCAGGAACATCGTGGCGGCCGACGCCCAAAAGTGGTGTTGGCCTGGGCCCCACACATTAAA
This sequence comes from Bacteroidota bacterium, assembly GCA_020160935.1. Lineage (GTDB taxonomy): Bacteria > Bacteroidota > Bacteroidia > Chitinophagales > Saprospiraceae > M3007. The sequence continues at coordinate 1,966 of JAIUPL010000019.1, forward strand.
CCTATACCGCAACCTGTTGCCAACTCCTTTTCGGAGTGGATGACGCGATCGGATGTGGATTTTGTCATCACCCACCCGGAAGGCTACGAACTCGATCCAATATTCACCGGCGGCGCTACCATCGAATATGACCGTCAAAAAGCCCTGAAAGATGCCGATTTCGTATATGTGAAAAACTGGAGCAGTTACCGCGACTATGGAAAAGTGCTCTGTACCGACACGGACTGGATGCTTACCGAACAACACCTCCACGAGGCGCCGAATGCCCGCGTGATGCACTGCCTTCCCTTGCGTCGGAACGTTGAACTCAGCGACGAAATTCTGGATGGGCCCCGCAGCCTGGTGCAACAGCAGGCCGCTAATCGGGTGTTCGCCGCGCAGGCGGTATTGAGGAGGTTTTTGATGAAATAGAAGGCAAGGGGCGAGAGGCAAGGGGCAAGGGGCAAAGGGCAAGGGGCAAGAGGCAAGGGGCAATGCTAGCCCTGAAAGGGCGTACTCAATAACACGGTGCAACGCCTTGTGAATTATATGTGAATTACCCGGAATTTCTCACATTTGCAGAAACAACGCCTGTTGTATGCAAAAACAAGCCGGTCGTATCGCCCAGTTTTTTACCAGCATCATTGCTGTAGTCTGTGTAGCCAGCCTGTGTTTTGTTTTTTCTGATTTTATAGGATACCGGTCTGTGGCGCTCATTCTTCTCCTGACCGTTTCGGTACTGGCCATGCGGCTCAGCCTATACCCCATCCTGCTGGCCGCCTTTTTGAGTGCATTGATCTGGGATTTCTTTTTCATCCCGCCGCGCTACACCTTCCATGTAAACAGTTATGAAGACGTACTTATGCTGGCCATGTATTTTATTGTGGCCTTGCTTAATGGTGTTCTGACAGCGCGGATTCGATTTTTTGAAAAAATCGCACAGGAAAAAGAGGCCAAACACCACACCATTACCCTGTACGAAACCCTGTTCAATGCCTTGTCGCACGAACTGCGCACCCCACTGGCTACCATCCTTGGCGCATCCGACCACCTGTTGTCGCAGGCCAACAACTTGTCTGAAAAAGACCGCACCTCACTGATTCGGGAAATCGTACACGAATCCGAACGCCTCAACCTCCTCACAGAGAACCTGCTCAATATGTCGCGCCTCGACTCCGGCTTTATACGCCCCAAGTCCGACTGGTGCGATTTGTCCGAATTGACATACACAGTTGTGAATCGGCTGGAAGGCGCTTTAATGGGGCATCGCCTGCAGGTAGAGGTACCCGAAAACCTGCCCCTGGTGAAACTGGATTTCGGGCTTACGGAGCAGGCATTGTACAACCTGCTGATCAACGCTATCAAGCATACACCGCCCGGCTCCCTGATACGGGTGGTCGTGCAGGCCCAACAACAGATGTGTCAGATAGAAGTGTCCGATTCCGGAAAAGGCGTACCGGAAACAGATTTACCCTATATTTTCGAAAAGTTTTATCAGAGCCGCAATGCCGGTGCGGGAGGTATTGGTCTCGGATTGTCCATAGCCAAAGGAATGGTGGAAGCGCAGGGTGGCACCATCCGGGTGGAAAGTTTTCCGGGAACCGGCGCCCGTTTTTGTATTCAAATCCCTGTAGAATTCAATTTTCTGAAACCGGAAAATGAAGACTGAGGCGACCATACTGATCATCGACGATGAGCCGCCGATTCGGCGTTTGCTCGACATCACCCTGTCGGCGCAACACTATCGGGTGCTGGAAACCGGTTCGGCCCGCGACGGGCAAATTGCCGCCGCCATGCACCCGCCCGACCTGATTTTACTCGATCTGGGACTCCCCGATGAAGATGGTCAGGCATTGTTGCAAAAACTGCGAGAATGGTATGTCAAACCCATCATCGTACTGTCGGCGCGAAATACGGAGGAAGAAATTGTTCAGGCGCTCGATCATGGCGCCAACGATTACCTGACCAAACCCTTTCGCACGGGCGAGTTACTGGCGCGCATTCGCTCAGCCTTGCGGTCGGTGAGGCAGGAAGCGAACACGCCGATTCGGGAATATGGCCATTTGCGCATCGACCTGGTGTCGAGGCAGGTACGCAAGCACGATGAAATAGTACACCTCACAGCAACGGAATATGCGCTGCTGTTGCTCCTGATTCAAAATGAAGGCCGGGTTTTGACCCACCAGTTTATTTTAAATGAAATTTGGGGAGCGCCATATAGTAACCAATCGCAGTATCTTCGCGTATATATTGGGCAGTTGCGAAAAAAGATTGAAGAAAATCCAAACCAACCGGTTCATATTTTGACTGCTTCCGGTATCGGTTATCGCTTTTCAGGCAATTCTTTATAAAATCTTTATATCGAGCGCTGCACTTTTACGCCAGATTTATACCACCTGTTCCACTTTTGTCCATTATTTGAACAAAAAATGGGTGGCCCAATGGATCACGACGACAAAAAAATTACCCCGACCGAGTGGATTCAAATTGTTTTCTGGTGGTTATTTTCCATCGCGATGATCGCAGTGGTTTTTTACAAAATTAAATACTTGTTGTTCAAGTAAAACACATGAAACCCAATCATTCTACGACCTCAAAAGTCTCCTTCGGTTCTTTACTTATCGCGCTTGGCATCATCTACGGCGACATCGGCACCAGCCCTTTGTACGTGATGAAAGCCATAGTAGACTCTCGTGAAATCAACGAAATGCTGGTATTCGGGGGCGTTTCCTGCGTATTCTGGACGCTTGTATTTCAAACTACTTTCAAATACATCACCCTGACGCTGACGGCCGATAACCACGGTGAAGGTGGTATTTTTTCCCTTTATGCGCTGGTGCGGCGATACGGCAAGGGGCTTGTGTTCTCTGCCATGGTCGGTGCCGCCACCCTGCTTGCCGACGGTATGATTACCCCGCCCATATCGGTCGCGTCTGCGGTGGAAGGGCTTGAAAAGGTGGCGCCGCATTTGCCTACGGTGCCCATCGTCATCGCCATTATTTCCCTGATATTTTTCTTCCAGCGTTTTGGTACGCAGACAGTCGGGCGGGCGTTTGGCCCGGTAATGGCCGTCTGGTTTGCGATGTTGCTGGTGCTGGGTATAGTACAAATATTTCACTATCCGGATATTGTACGGGCGCTCAACCCCTATTATGCGATACAATTGCTCACCCGATATCCGCATGGGTTCTGGCTGCTGGGGGCTGTTTTCCTGTGTACAACCGGCGCCGAGGCCTTGTATTCCGACCTGGGTCACTGTGGAAAATGGAATATCCGCTACACCTGGATTTTTGTAAAAATCAGTCTGGTAGTTAATTACCTGGGGCAGGCTGCATGGCTCCTGCACCACGGCGACAACCAACTCGCAGGCCGCAATCCGTTTTATGAAATCATGCCGCAATGGTTTCTCATTCCGGGTATTGTCATTGCCACAGCTGCTGCTATTATTGCTTCCCAAGCGCTCATCAGCGGTTCTTATACGCTGATCAGCGAGGCCATGTCGCTCAATTTCTGGCCGCGTGTCGGCGTGCGACAGCCGACCGATCTGAAAGGACAGATTTATATCCCGAGTGTCAACATCATGTTGTGGGCCGGTTGTATTGCGGTAATGTTGTATTTCAAAAATTCCGAGCATATGGAAGCGGCATATGGCCTGGCCATCACGCTGGCTATGATGACGACCACCATTCTGTTGAGTTATTACCTGTATAGGGTGCGCAAATGGGCGCTGGCGCTGGTGGCTTTCCTGGGCATGCTGTTTATTTTCATTGAAATCTCCTTCTTCATTGCCAATCTGAAGAAATTCCCTGAAGGTGGTTTCATTACCCTGATTATCGGTGGAGGCCTGTTTATGGTGATGTACTCCTGGTATTTTGCCCGCAAGATCAACAACCGTTTTGTACGGTTTGTCGATCTGTACACCTACCTGCCTTTGTTGAAAGAACTCAGCGAAGACGACGCGATTCCGAAGTTCAGCACCCACCTCATTTACCTGACTAAAGCCGATCACAGAAGCCAGATCGAGGAAAAAGTGATCAAATCCATTTTTTCCAAAAAACCCAAACGCGCCGACGTGTACTGGTTCCTGCACCTCAACCGAACCGACAGCCCGTACACCCTGAATTACGAAGTGGCGGAATTGCTGGACGACAAGGTGATCCGAATCGACATCAACCTCGGCTTCCGCGTACAACCCCGAACGGAGTTGTTTTTCAAAAAAATAGTACAGGACCTCGTCAAAAATAAGGAACTCAACCTCCATATCCGCCCCGACGGCAGCACGAAGTACAACCCGGAACCGGATTTCAAATTCGTGGTGATCGAAAAGTTCCTGTCGCTCGAAAATGAATTCAGCCTGCGCGACGGCCTCCTGCTCAACAGTTATTTCTTCCTGAAAAAACTCAGCCAGTCGGACGAAAAAGCATTCGGCCTCGACAAGTCGGACATCGTTGTGGAAGACGTACCGATGCTGGTGCAGCCGGTGCAAAAACTGGAGTTCAAGCGGGTGGGGTGATTGGTGTTTTTGTGTTTTTGTGTTTTTGTAGGGCGTTGCCCTTGGCATTTGTGATGGAGTTCAGGCATCTTTTTGACAAATTGCCTGCTTAAATGAGAATGTTCAAAAAACTTTGTTCATCCGCTCAAATGTCAAGAGCAACGCCAACAAAAACACCAAAACACCAAAACACCAAAACACCCTCTCAAATCTGTATTCGCTTCAAATTAGCAATCGAAAAAATCCCCAACCCGTTTTCGAGATTGTGAAAAATGGTAACCGGCTCTACCAGCGGGTTGCCATCTGCATTGTAGTAAGCCTGCAGGGAGCGCGACCATTTGTAGTAATCTTCAGAAATACTTCTGACCTCAATCTGCAAACTGGTGTCGGCGCTACCGTAATAATCTTTATCAAAACGAACCTGGAATTTGTACGTCTGCCCGTCAAAAAACTGGTCGCTTAGCAGGCCCCCGCTGCGGTACCCTTCCACGATATTGGGGTCGTTGTAACCTTCTACTGAAATAGGGCCTACAATTACACCCACGGTATCGAGTTCAAAGGTGGTTTCATTAAAAACAATCTGGTAAAACGGCTTCACGAGCCTTACTTCATAAAAGTTTTTTACGCCAGGCTGGTCTTTTATAAAAATTTCAGCCAGATCGATCCGATCGCCAAAGTCTGTGGGTACTGCATTGAATTTTACCCTTGCCGAGTCGACTACAAAATCGGCAGGAACAACCTGCCGGGCACTTACTGCTGGAAAATCAGGGTGAGATGCCCTGATTTCATATGTGTTTCCGAGTTGAAAACGGTGAGGCAATGTAGCCGTCAGTACAAACAGGGAATCTGCATTTAAAGGAGCAAATGTTACCCAGGGCTGGCCATTTTCATACAATTGCGCAGATGCTCCGGAGACGAACCAATCCTGGTATTCTTGAATATTTTCCAGGATACCATAGTTGCGTGTAACGACGATGGAAACCGTGGTATCGTTCTGATCCATCAATAAATGAAACGACAGTTGTTTGTCATATTCAGGTGGATCCAGGTTAACTGTCTGGCTAAAGAAGTCGCCATCGCAAGAAGCAATAAGCAGGGATATGGAGAAGAAGAAAAGGATATTTTTCATGTAGTTGTATGTTGTAAGTTATGAGTTATGAGTTATGAGTGTGGGTGCTGTACTTCCGGCTACCCAACTGAGGAGGCCTTTAGGTTACCTCATTCATCATTCATCATTCATCATTCATCATTCATCATTCATTTTAGAATTTAAAACTCCAGGCGAAATAGGGAATGATCGGAAACAGCGAAGCCTTTTTCAGCACTTTTTTTCTGCCATTTATGCCATAATCTGTATCAGTATACAGGAAAAAAGGATTTTTTCGATTGTAGGCATTGTAGGCGCCCCAGGCCCAGGTACGCGTGTAGCGGCGTTTTTTCTTGGTAAATTCCAAACCAATATCCAGCCGGTTGTAGGAAGGCATGCGAAAATTGTTGCGCTGTGGTGTGTGCGAAATCGTATTGATAAAATAATCGTATTCCGATGGCCCTATGTACTGTGAGGTGCCGAGCGTAACGGCATTTCCGGTAGAATATACCCAGGTGCCGGCGAGAGAAAAGCGGTCTGTAAACTTATAAGAGGCCGTAATTTCAAAATCATGTCGGCGGTCGTATTTGTAGGGGTATTCGCGGCCAAAATTGATGTCATCAAACTGCCGATTGGCCCACGACAGGGTGTATCCAATCCACCCGCTGAGCCGCCCGGTTTTCTTTTGAATAAAAAATTCCGAACCATAGGCGGTGCCGCGCCCTTGCGATACCCGGTTTTCCCAATTCTGGAACTGCAACAGGCTGGAGCCTTCGCGGAAAGCGATGACGTTATTCATTTCCTTGTAATACAGTTCGATACTGAATTCGTAGTCGTCGCCCAGGGTTTTGGCACTGCCCAGGGCCACTTGCCATGAATCCTGCGGTTTTACGCGCTGCGTAGTGGGCAACCACAAGTCAGTCGGTAATCCAATTGTTTCATTGGTCAGCAAATGGATATACTGGCGCATGGTACTGAACCCTGCCTTGAGCGACCAGCCGTCGCCAAATAAATAGCGTGCATTCAGGCGCGGTTGCAGCGAGAAATAAGGTTTATCCTGGAGTACAAAACCGGAGAAATGCAAGCCTGCATTAATCCGAAAACGGCGGTTGATTTTCCAGTCGTCTTCCGCATAGGCTGCAAATTCTGTAGCGTACACGTTCTTTTGAACATAATCGGCGCTGAAACTGCTCGAATCGGGTTCCGTGTCATCGATTTCAAAAGAAGAGTAACTGGCATGGAAAGTTCCCGGCTTGAACGTATGCACAATGGCATTGGCGCCGAAGCGAACATAGTGGTCCGGGTCGGGCAAATAATCAAAATCCACTTTGGCAGCCACGTCTCCGATGCCTGAAAAATAACTCAGGTCAAATTTGTCTTCACTGACCAATGTGTTGTCATCCAGTTCGCGGCTCTCGAATCCGTTCGATGTATGAAAACGATAACGGGTATAGGTCAGTGTGGTATTCGCAAACAGTTTGGGGTTCCAGATATGGTTCCAGCGGGCAGCCGTCGTGATATTGCCCCAACCCAGGCCTGCTTTGAATGCATCTTCATAATCCTCGTCTTTTTCCCCAATATCCAGGTAAAACTTGTCTTTACCGGTATAAAAACTCAGGTAAACCCGATCCTTTTCCGACAACTTGTAGTTCACCTTGGCATTGATGTCGTCAAAAAAGTAGCCTACCACTCCTTCGGTGTCCTCTTCCCGTAATCCGGCTTTGATCAGCGGGCGGGCAATAATATCAATATACGTACGGCGCCCCGAAACGATGAACGACGACTTGCCTTTTTTGATAGGCCCTTCCAGTGTCAGTTTGGATGCCACCAGACCAATCGTGCCTTCTCCGTGAAATTCGTTTTCATTGCCTTCCTTCATATTAATCTCGATGACTGACGACAAGCGGCCGCCATAACGCGCCGGGAAACCACCTTTGATGAGCGACACATCTTTGATGGCATCGGGATTGAACACTGAAAAGAAGCCGAACAGGTGCGACACATTGTACACCGGCACGCCATCGAGCAGGATAAGGTTCTGATCGGGACCGCCGCCGCGCACATAAATGCCGCTTTGGCCTTCGCCGCCGCCCGACACGCCCGGCAGCAGTTGCAGGGCCTTGAGCACGTCTTTTTCGCCGAGCAGGGCAGGCACGTTTTTGATTTGCTGAATAGGAACATCGATGCGCCCCATCTGAGCGCGTTCTTCGATGCGCTCGTAGCGATCGGCTTTGATTTCTACCTCTTTCAGCACCGAACCCGGCTCCAGGGCCATGTTCTGGGTGGTGTTTTTATTCAGGAAAAACTCAAACGCGCCGGGTTTGTAGCCTATATAGGTAATAGTAATCAGGGCAGTATCAGAAGGCAGCGTTAGACTGTAAAAGCCGAAGGTATTGGTCACCGTGCCTTTACCGCTTTTCACATCCCGAATCGTTGCGCCAATGAGGTATTCCCCGCTGGTCTGGTCGGTGATGGTACCACTGATGGTAAACTTGTCTTGCGCAAAAACTGTAATAGAATGAAGAAAAAGGAATAGAACAACAAGCCCTAAAGCCTTTCCCGGAGGGAAAAACGTGTAAGTATTAGTCATAGGAAGAGATAGGTTAGTTTGGAGGAAATGACGTTTTGCTACAGTAATTCGTTTGTTACAAGGCGCCATTTTGTGTTTTTCTTAACTAAAATTTTTGCTTGGTCAACACCAGTCGGTCAAAGACTTTCCAGGTTCCGTCATCCTGTTTCCTGAAATCCGTGAGTTCAATGGTCTGCTGATCCAGAAACCTGTACACCGTTTTCCCCTCTAAACGGGCCGTATTTCGCCATTGCACCGTCAGTTCCCGGCCGTCGTATCGGGCTTCCAGCGGAAATGCATCGCCCGTCGAATCCATCCAGTTGGCAGAATAATGGCCCGGTGTGTTCGTCAGTTTAAAAAAGGCTTTCCCGTCAAAAATATCCGGTGCGGCGCCCTCGTGCCGCAATTCCTGCCGGTACGACAATGCAATAAATTTGTTTTGCAGGTCGGGTTCCCACTTCAGCGTCACGGTTGCGTTCCTGATTTGGGCCACCCACACTCCCAGCATGCGTTTTTCAAAAGGAGCCATATGCACGCTATCCGCAAAGCGGCGTTGAATGCTCCTCCAGCCGGGGTCTACCATCGGGCCTGTGCGGGCGCCCCCTAGTACGTGCAGGTGCAGGTGAAAGGCAGACTGTCCGGCATCCTCGTTGGTATTAAACGCCAGCCGGTAACCACTTTCTGCGATACCAGTTTTTTGAGCCATGTCCCGTGCCGTCAGCAGCATGTGACCCAGCAACGACTCATCGGCAGCCGTAGCGTCGTTGAGAGTCGGAATGCGGCGATTGGGTACCACCAGCAGGTGAACGGGCATTTGCGGACTGAGGGAGCGCAGCACCGTCACCAGGCTATCCTGAAACAAGAGGCGTTGCGGTAATTGCCCGTCTATTTCTTTCTGAAAAGGCGATTCCTGCTTCAAGGCGCGGGCTTTGCGCAACAGGTAATCGGGGTTCAATTGGCCGTTGTTGCCTGGTTCAGCCAATTTCCTGTATATAAAAGTGCCATAGGAAGGATTGCTGATCCAGGGTGCTTCCAGGTATTTTTCCAGTACCGAATCGGCTTCCGGATGGTACACCACACGCTGTTGTACCCCGTCTTTCCGGTTTTCAAAAATGTAGTCGCCCTGATCGATACTGCTCAGGAGGAAAGTATCATGGGGGCCTTCGAATTGCCGTTGTGCCACATACCAGATCTGATTGCCGGAATAAAACAGCCCCAGTTGCTCTCCTGTAATATCCGTTTGATCCGCATCTACCCGATGAATACGGCCTTCGAGATGCTTGGCGTCCTGGATACGCCATTGCTCCATCTGGCGGCCCTTCTCCCAGGGAGCAGCCCATTCGCCCTGCAAGTTGTAAAGTGTTGCAAAATCCTGTAGCGAAAAGGTCTGTGCTTCCACATGACTCCATATGAGCCACCACAAACAAATCCCGATGATTGTTTTCATATGCAAGAGAGGACGGTGAAAATACCGCAACGAAAGTACCTCTCCGCCGGAATTTTTACACCTTGTGCCCTGTTTGGTTTTGAAAATCAGGAATAGATGCAGGAAAAGATACTGGAACGAATTGCCCGGAAGACGGGCATTGACAACCTCGTGGATGTATTAAGCGAGCAGATTTCAGGCGCAGACCTAAACTCTCTTCTGCTGGAAGTTTTTCGCAGGAAAACGGAAAAAATGCGCCCGGAAGAACTGCTGGATGCGTATCGCAGCAATCGTTTTGTGCAGCCCTCTTCCGTAAATGCGCTTGATTTTCAGGCGTTTATATTACAAGCCCTGCAAGCCACTCATTCGGCGGGTTTTGAGCCCATTATCCTGTCGCCGGTCAGCCCGCTGGGTGCCTGCTCGGTAGTGGCCACGGCGCACCAGCACAAAATCATCAGCGCCCTGCGCGGCACGGAAGTTACGGCCGATGCTACCAACCTCATGGCGCTCGAAAGTACCGTGCGGCGGATTCACCGGCACCTGCCAGCCGAGACGCTGCATTTGAGCACTACCCACCGACATGTGCGGGCGCAGGAGGTACCGAAAATGCCAGGCTTTTCGGCGCATTTTCAGGTGCTGGCACTGACTTCCGCCGGGCGCGATACGGGCAGTTTTCAGTTTGAAAAAGAAAGTTTGTTGCAGCACCTGCAGTTTTATATGACTTATTTCAATGAAGTGCTGAAACAGCCGGTAAAATTTGTCCGACTCAAAGCCCTCGACCCTGCCGGTGAGCCCAACCGCGTTTTTGAAGCCATCGTCTCCGACATCCGAACGACGCATCCCGAATGGCCGCTCGACATCCAACGCAGCGCCGCTTCCGATCAGAACTACTATGAGTTTCTCCAGTTCAAGATTGTTATTAACCTGCCGGATGGCGCTGAAATCGAAATCGCCGATGGCGGATTCACCGACTGGACCCGCCAGTTGAGCCGCAGCAGAAAAGAAAGGTTTTTGATCAGCGGACTGGGTTTGGAACTTTTACAGAGAGTGAGAGCGTGAGAGAGTGAGAGTGTGAGAGTGAGAGCGTGAGAGTGTGAGAGTGTGAGAGTGAGAGGTGAGAGGTGAGAGAAAAAAAGAGAGAAGTGCCGTGGTTTTTTCATTTTTGCTGCACATTTGCTAAAACTGCAACCACCACATCTACCATGTCATACATCCTGGCCATAGACCAAGGCACCACCTCTACCCGTGCCATCGTTTTCGATAAAAAAGGCAATACCATTGCTGTCGCACAGCAGGAAATCACGCAATATTTCCCCAAACCCGGCTGGGTAGAACACAATCCCGTGGAAATCTGGGAAACGGTGCAGGAAACCGTCCGCACTGTGGTAAAAAAAGTCGGCGCGCACAACATCGCTGCCGTGGGCATCACCAACCAGCGCGAAACCACTGTGGTGTGGGACAAACGAACGGGCAAACCTGTGTACAACGCCATCGTGTGGCAAAGCCGCCAGACCGTCGACATCTGCGAGGCGCTGAAAGCCCGTGGCCTCGACCCCGAAGTGCGTTACAAAACCGGCCTGCTGATCGACGCCTATTTCTCGGGCACCAAAATCAAATGGATTTTGGACAATGTGCCGGGCGCACAGGCCGACGCTTATGCCGGCAATCTGTTGTTCGGCACCATCGACACCTGGGTGCTGTGGAACCTCACCGAAGAGCGCACACACGCCACCGACTACACCAATGCCTCGCGCACCATGTTGTACAATATCCGCGAACTGGCCTGGGATGAAGAATTGCTGTCGGCGATCGACATCCCGCGCTCGATGCTTCCCACGGTGATGGACTCTTCCGGGGTGTTCGGGCACGCCAAATACGACGTGCTGGGCATTGAAAATGTACCCGTGTCAGGCATCGCCGGCGACCAACAGGCGGCCCTGTTCGGGCAAGGTTGCTTTGCCGAAGGTATGGCAAAAAACACCTACGGTACCGGTTGTTTTATGCTGATGAATACAGGTTCGCAGGCCGTCGCTTCCCAAAACGGGCTGCTCACTACCATCGCCTGGGGCCTTTCCGGAAAAGTGGAATACGCGCTCGAAGGCTCTATTTTTGTGGCGGGTTCAGCCGTAAAATGGATGCGCGATACCGTAGAACTATTTCACGATGCTGCCGAAACGGAAAACTTTGCCCGCAGCCTGGAATCTTCGGAAGGAGTATATGTAGTGCCTGCGTTCGTGGGCCTCGGCACACCGTATTGGGACTCCGAAGTGCGGGGCGCTATTTTCGGCCTCACACGCGGTAGCAGTCGCTCGCACCTCATTCGGGCTACCCTCGAAAGCGTGGCGTATCAAACCAAAGATGTGCTGGATGTGATGGAGCGCGACTCAGGCATCCAATTGAAAGCCCTGCGCGTCGACGGCGGCATGGTGGCGAATAATTTCCTCATGCAATTCCAGAGCGATATGCTGCGTGTGGAGGTAGAACGCCCCAAAGTGCAGGAAACCACGGCGCTGGGTGCGGCGTACCTGGCCGGACTGGCCGTAGGTTACTGGGAAAACAAGGAAGACATTGCCCAAAACTGGCAACTCGATAAATCCTTCAAACCGGAAATGCCGACTGAGCAGGCAACAAAGAACTATGCCGGATGGCTGAAGGCGGTGGAAGCGGCGCGGGTGTTTAAGGTGTGAGGATTACATGATTACATGATTACATGATTTCAGATTACATGATTTCAGATTACATGATTTCAGATTACATGATTACATGATTACATGATTTACGATTTGATTTTTGAATTATGATTTTTGATTGAATACGACGCCCCAAATCATAAATTGGCAATCAAAAATCCAATCTGAAATCGGAAATCATGTAATCTGAAATCTTCACACCTGAATCACACCCGGATTAAATCTTTCCACCGGCGCATTGTTCGCCGCTTCAATCCCCATGCTGATCCATTGCCGCGTATCGCGCGGGTCGATGATGGCATCTACCCAAAGGCGGGCTGCTGCGTAGTAGGGCGAGGTTTGGGCATCGTAGCGGGCTTTTATTTGCTCGAACAAGGCTTTTTCGGCTGCCGGATCGGGTGCATCGCCCTTGTTTTTGAGTGTTTCCACCTGAATTTGGGTGAGCACCTTGGCAGCCTGTTCGCCGCCCATCACTGCGATTTTAGCCGTCGGCCAGGCGGCGATCAGGCGCGGGTCGTAGGCTTTCCCGCACATAGCGTAGTTGCCCGCGCCATAAGAATTGCCGATGATGATGGTAAATTTCGGCACGGTAGAATTGGCCACTGCATTCACCATTTTAGCGCCGTCCTTGATGATGCCGCCGTGTTCGGAGCGGGTGCCGACCATGAAGCCCGTTACATCGTGCAGGAACACGAGCGGGATTTTTTTCTGGTTGCAATTCAGGATAAAACGCGTGGCTTTGTCGGCCGAATCGGAGTAAATGACGCCGCCGAACTGGATTTCGCCTTTGGCATTTTTCACCACTTGCCGGTTGTTGACCACAATACCCACCGCCCAGCCGTCGATGCGGGCATAGGCGGTGATGATGGTTTTGCCGTAATGTTCCTTGTATTGGGTCAGTTGGCCATCGTCGACCAGGCGGCGCAGCACTTCCAGCGTAGAGTAGGGTTTGGCGCCGTTTTCCGGAAACAATGAAAACAAATCCTCGGGTTTTCCCGCAGGCGGGCGGCTTTCGACGCGGTCGAAACCGGCGTTTTCAAAACGCCCGAACTTATCGATCAGGTCTTTGATCGTGTCCAGGCAGGTTTTGTCGTCGGGCATTTTGTAGTCGGTCACGCCCGAAATTTCGGAGTGCGTCGCCGCGCCGCCGAGCGTTTCCTTGTCGGCATCTTCGCCAATGGCGGCTTTCACCAGATACGGCCCGGCGAGAAAAACGGAGCCTGTTTTTTCCACAATCAGCGCTTCATCAGACATGATAGGCAAGTAGGCGCCACCGGCCACGCAACTGCCCATGATGGCGGCAATTTGCGGGATGCCGGCGGAAGAAAGCCGCGCATTGTTGCGAAAAATGCGCCCGAAGTGCTCTTTATCCGGAAAAATTTCGTCCTGCATAGGCAGATACACACCTGCGCTGTCGACGAGGTAAATGATCGGCAGGCGGTTTTCCATGGCGATTTCCTGGGCACGCAGGTTCTTTTTTCCGGTGATGGGAAACCAGGCGCCGGCTTTTACCGTGGCGTCGTTGGCCACTACGATACACTGCCGGCCGCGCACATAGCCAATCACCACTACGACACCGCCGGCAGGGCAGCCGCCGTGTTCGGGGTACATTTCATACCCGGCGAAAGCGCCCATTTCGATGCGCGGTTTGCCCGTATCGAGCAGGTAGTCGATGCGCTCGCGGGCGCTCATTTTGCCTTCCTTGTGGAGTTTTTCGAGGCGCTTGGGGCCGCCGCCTTCGTGTATTTTATCGAGTCTTCTTTGCAGGGAGGAGAGCGCCAGTTTCATGGCGTCTATGTTTTTTTCGGCTTCCAGATCGAGCGGCATGTTGTGCGTGGTGGGAATAATTTGGTGAGCGAACGGGTGTAAAGGTAAGCGGGTCGGGTTGTTTCGAGGAGATTTATTTCCCGTAGAGTGGTTTCCCGCAGATTTACGCAGATTTTTCCGCAGATTTACGCAGATCGTAGAGTAGACGCATTTTATTTGATCATCTAAAAAAGGTGTACTCTACGATCTGCGGAAATCTGCGGAAAAATCTGCGTAAATCTGCGGGAAATTAATCTATGCTTTGCGGCAACTAAACCCACCTCCATGCCCATCCTACACCTCTCCAACCCGGCCGCCTACACCGAAAAAGAGCGCCTCTACCTCGACGTGCGCCGCCGCGAAGGGCGCGTGTTGTCCGATGAGCAGTTACTGGAATTGCCGGATGTGACACAGCCACCCGCCCTGGCCCGTGAGTGGCGTTGGAGAAAACGCAGTTTCCAAAGGCTGGATGCGTACCTGCATCGCCGTTTTCATAAATCCCCCATTCGTATACTCGACCTGGGTTGCGGCAACGGCTGGATGTCGAACCTGCTGGCAGCCGATCCCTTGCGAACGGTTACCGCCATGGATTTGAATGAAACAGAACTGGAACAGGGTAGCAGGGTTTTCCGGCGCGACAACCTGCAATTTGTGTACGGCGACGTGCTGAAAGACGAATGGCCGGAAGAACCCTTCGACGTGATTGTACTGGCAGCCTCGGTGCAATATTTTCCTGACCTCGGGGAACTGATCGCAAGGCTCAAAAAGTTATTGGCCCCGGATGGAGAAATCCACCTGCTGGATTCCAACTTTTACCCGGATGCTGCCGCCGCAGAAGCCGCCCGTCAACGCACAAAAGCGTATTACGAACAGGTGGGTGTGCCGGAAATGGCCGGTTTTTACCACCACCATTTGAAGCAGGAAGTGCTGGCCTGCGGCGCGAAAAACCTGAATGCGGGACTGTGGATGACGCTGCTGAGGCGAGTGAAGTACGAGGGGCCGTTTTCGTGGTGGAGGATCGGGTATAAATAAAAAAATTCCCGACACGACTTCAACAATCAAATTGTCGACATCGTATCGGGAATCCTTCTAATCATTTTAAATCCCGAGCATCCTGTTCAACTCCCCTCTCCTACTCCTCGTTTTTCGTCAACTCGCGCTCGATCTCTTCCATCATCACATAATCGATGGCTTCACTCACCGTCGGAATCATGATCAGGATCGTTTCGAGGCGAGAAATTTCGATGAGTTTTTTCACCATTGGCTGCAATTCGCCGGCGAGCACGAACGAACCCGAATCTTTCCAGAGACGGTGGCCTGTCAAAATGGCGCTCAAACCACTGGAATCCACAAACTTGACGGTGGACATATCCAGGATAAAATTGCGCACACCTTCATTGTTGAAAAAGATGAAATCACTCTTCAGGTTCGGGGCAATCGTAGAGTTCAGGTTCTCTTCGTCGAGGGCAAGAACGGAATATTGCTCCTGCTTGTCAATCCTGTATTTCATAAAAGACTGATTTTCAGTGTTGTTTGCGAATAATAAGCCCTCCTGCCGGGCAGTTGGGACGACAAATGTAAGGTTTGCCACGCAGTTTACGGCAATTTTTCGCTGCGCATTTTTTTTGACGAATATTGTACCTGACAAGCCGTCAGTTTTTTTCAAGGCTGGCACTGTTTTTTCAGTGCATAAATGTGCTGCCGAATATCGGATGGGCACGGCTCGCGGGGTCGAAATTTGACACCGCAAATTCCCCAGAACCGAAAAAAGAAAATTTTGTTAAATGTGTGTTTGTCAGGGTGTATTTACGTGATTTCTCCTAAAATTGTAGCTCAAAATGAAGCGCTAAAACACCCCGGATTGGTTTCCTGATTTTAACTTCTTCACTCTTATACGAATGAATAAAAAATTCTCTCCGGTCGTCAAGCAGATTATCAATCAAAGCGGACTGGAAGCCCAGCGCCTGGGGCACGATTATATCGGTGCAGAACACTTGTTGCTGGGTATTATTACAGAGCGCGACAGCCTGCCTGTGCGGGTGCTGGACGCATTGCTGGTGGATGTGCACGACCTCAAAAAACGCCTGGAGCGCAGCATTCCGCGCTTCAGCGCCTACCCCCCTGCGGATAACCTGTTCGTCGGCCAAATGCAGGTCACGACACAGGTGCAGAAAGTGCTGAAAGTCACTTTTGTGGAAGCAAAACTGATGAAAAGCGAGGAGGTCTTGCCCGAACACCTGATGCTTTCACTACTGAAGCACAGCGACACGTTCGCGACCAAACTTTTAAACGAATACGACGTGGACTACGAAACATTTAAAAAAGAACTCGAATACGTGCGTT
This sequence comes from Bacteroidota bacterium, assembly GCA_020160935.1. Taxonomy (GTDB): domain Bacteria; phylum Bacteroidota; class Bacteroidia; order Chitinophagales; family Saprospiraceae; genus M3007. The sequence continues at coordinate 18,358 of JAIUPL010000019.1, forward strand.
CGGAGCAAGACCTGACGCACCCCAACCTGCTCAATCAGGCCAACGAAGGCTCGGGCGAATACGACGAAGAAGATGAACGCCGCGGCTACCAGTCCTCGCAAAAACGCCAGGAAAAAAGCCGCACGCCGGTGCTCGACAACTTCGGCCGCGACGTAACCAAACTCGCGGAAGAAGGAAAACTCGACCCCATCATCGGCCGCGAAAAAGAAATCGAACGCGTCAGCCAGATCCTCAGCCGCCGCAAAAAGAACAACCCCATCCTCATCGGCGAACCCGGTGTGGGTAAAACGGCCATCGTGGAAGGCCTCGCCCTGCGCATCATGCAGAAAAAAGTGAGCCGCACGCTGTTCAACAAACGCATCGTGATGCTCGACCTGGCCGCCCTCGTGGCCGGTACCAAGTACCGCGGCCAGTTTGAAGAGCGCATCAAGGCCATCATGAACGAACTGGAAAAAACCCGCGATGTGATCCTCTTCATCGACGAGATTCACACGATGGTGGGCGCCGGCGGCGCTACCGGCTCGCTCGACGCCTCCAATATCTTCAAACCCGCCCTCGCACGCGGCGAACTCCAGTGCATCGGCGCCTCTACCCTCGACGAGTACCGCCAGTACATCGAGAAAGACGGTGCGCTCGACCGCCGCTTCCAGAAGGTGATCGTAGACCCACCAAGCCAGGAAGATACCATTCATATTCTGCAGAACATCCAGCCGAAATATGAAGAGTTCCACAACGTGACCTACTCGCCGGAAGCCATCAAAGCCTGCGTGCGCCTCAGCGACCGCTATATCACCGATCGCTTCCTGCCCGACAAGGCCATCGACGTGCTCGACGAAGTGGGCGCCCGCGTGCACCTGAAAAATATCGTGGTGCCCAAACACATCGAGGAACTCGAACAACGCATCGAGGAACTCAAGGAAGAGAAAAACAAAGCGGTGAAAAACCAGCAGTACGAGGAAGCCGCCAACCTGCGCGACCAGGAAAGCAAACTCGTGCGACAACTCGAATTCTCCAAAGTGGAATGGGAGGAGGAAAGCAAGGTGCGCCGCTACCCCGTCGAAGAAGACGACATCGCCGAAGTGGTGTCGATGATGACCGGCATTCCGGTGCGCAAGGTGGGTCAAAGCGAAAGCAAAAAACTCGTGAGCATGTCCGACGACCTGAAAAAAATGGTCATCGGCCAGGACGAAGCCGTGCTCAAACTCGCCAAAGCCATCCAGCGCAACCGCGTGGGCCTCAAAGACCCGAAAAAGCCGATCGGCTCGTTCATTTTCCTCGGCCCGACGGGCGTAGGTAAAACGGAACTGGCGCGCGCCCTCGCCCGCTACCTCTTCGACACGGAAGATGCGCTTATCCGCATCGATATGTCGGAATACATGGAAAAATTCACCGTGAGCCGCCTCATCGGCGCGCCTCCCGGATACGTGGGCTATGAAGAAGGCGGCCAACTGACCGAAAAAGTGCGCCGCAAACCCTACGCCGTGCTGCTGCTCGACGAAATCGAAAAAGCGCACCCCGACGTGTACAACGTGCTGCTGCAGGTGCTCGACGACGGACAACTCACCGACGGCCTCGGCCGCAAGGTGGACTTCAAGAACACGATCATCATCATGACCTCCAACATCGGCGCCCGGCAGTTGAAAGACTTCGGACAAGGCGTCGGTTTTGCCACCAAAGCCCGCCAGGAAACGGCCGACGAACACGCCAAAACCGTGATCCAGCAGGCGCTGCACAAAACCTTCTCGCCGGAGTTCCTCAACCGTATCGACGACGTGATGGTGTTCAACTCACTGGGCCGCGACGAAATCTTCAAGATCATCGACAACGCCTTGGAAGGCCTGATGAAACGCCTGAACAACATGAAGTTCACGCTCAGCATGTCCGACGAAGCCAAAGACTTCGTGGCCGATAAGGGCTACGACCCGCAGTTTGGCGCCCGTCCGCTGCACCGCGCGATCCAGAAATACGTGGAAGACCCGCTCGCAGAATTCATCCTCGGCGAAAATCCCGAAGAAGGCGCTGCCATGACGGCGACGCTGAACGAGGCCAAAGACGGACTTGTGATTTCGAGGGAGGAAAAGCCGAAGAAGAAGAACAAGGCGGTGGGATCGGATGAGTAAGAGATAGTTTGAAGGATTTTGGAAATCCCCTGGTTGCTTTCTGGCAATCAGGGGATTTTTGTTTTGGTAGTTTGGGTAGTTTCAGTTAATTTAGCGGTTTCAAAATTCCTCTGATGTTATTATCTGCATTTGCCCTTTTTACACTTTCAGACAAGTAAGCAATGATCTTTTTGTATAAAATGATTGCAATGAAAATTAAAAAAGTAAATGCAGAAGCCAGAGTTAGTAAAGTCTTTACAAAACTAAATCAAATGCTTTTTTATGAACAAAAATAAACTTGAATTTCATCAGACATTGAATAAAATTGAAACTGAGATTCGAGAAGTTCAGGAAACTATAGAAAGGCTTATGGAAAGATTAAAAAGGCTTGAACAAGAAAAAAGAAAAATAAAAAGTTTGTTAGACAAATGAAACCTAAAATCTTTGTTGGGTCCTCCGTTGCTGGGTTGCCAATCGCATATTCAATTCAAGAAAATTTGGAATATGATGCAGAAATTACTGTCTGGAACCAAGGTGTATTTAACTTGACAAGCAATACTCTAGATGATCTGATAAATGCTATTGATTTTTTCGACTTCGGAATTTTCGTTTTTAACCCCGATGATATAGTAAACATTAAAAACCAAAATTACGTCACGGTAAGAGATAACGTTGTGTTTGAATTAGGGTTATTTATTGGTGGATTAGGAAAGGAAAGAGTTTTTTTTCTTCTACCTCGAAGTATTAACGACTTTCATTTACCGAGTGATCTAACAGGCATTACTCCTGGCACGTATGATGACATAAGGCAAGATAATAACCTAAAAGCGGCGCTAGGGCCATTTTGTAGTCAAGTTAGCAATAAGATTAATCTATTTGGAATTAAGCAATTAGATATATTAAATGATGAAAACGAAAGAGTAAAAAAAATCGTAATGGAAAAAAAAGAATTTTGGCAGTTTCATTTAATAGCAGAATTAATACTTTCAAAAATGACACCTATAAATTTAAGTTATTCTGATCTTAATAAAGGGCTGGTTTTTCAAAAGACAAAAAAAATGTCATCAGAAGAATTTATACTGGTCGCTCAAAATATTTTAAGAGATTTTATAAGATTAATCGAATTGATTAAGATAACACTAGAGGAAGAGATATTTCATTCCTTTGATAAATTAGATGAAGTTGGAAGTATTGCTAAAATAAAGAATTCTGTTGAAAAACTAATTTCATGGTGCAAGCAACTTTTAGTATGGGAACAAGAGTTGCGAGGTATTGTTCCTCCTCCCCAATTAAGTGAGTTAGCAGAAATTATGCGTGGTTGGACTGGTCCGATAATTGACAAAATTAATAATCTGCCTGAAATGATATATGAAAAATATAATTCAAAAACTCACAATAAAGATAGAGAAATAATATTATCTATTAAGTTTGATTCTTTAAAAGGTTCCGAAAGATTTGGATATTTAATTGAAGAGATTATCAATCAAAAAAGTTTTTAAAAAAACGAGACCGTTCCGCTGGCGCTACGGCTGTCTATTCCTTACCCCGAGCGGCGCTGGCGCGGCCAAAAAATATGCTCATGAAAATAGTAACCTGGAATTGTAACGGCGCTTTTAGAAAGAAGTTCGATAATATTTCGGACTTTGATGCTGACATTTACATAATTCAAGAATGTGAAAACCCGGCGGAAATTGGGCATAGTGAATACCTCAATTGGGCTGGAAATTACCTGTGGATGGGTGACACCAAAAATAAAGGGCTTGGCATTTTCACAAAAACGGATATCAAAATTGAAAAATTAGACTGGACAAATAATTTCCAAAATCATACTGTAAAACATTTTTTGCCTTGTAAAATTAATAGTGACTTTGATCTTCTCGCAGTTTGGACACACAAAAACAATTCTCCAAACTTTGGTTACATCGGACAACTATGGAAATATTTACAAGCAAACAAGGAGAAACTAAATGAGACTTTAATTGCCGGGGACTTTAACAGCAATACTATCTGGGATCAATGGGATAGATGGTGGAATCATACAGACGTTGTCAAAGAATTAAACGAACTTGGGATTGAAAGTATCTATCATAAATGGACTGGTGAACAACAAGGAAAAGAATCGACGCCAACTCTGTATTTTCAGCGAAATATTTCGAAGCCTTATCACATTGACTACATTTTCGGATCTAAAAAATTTACTGAACAAACGAAGAAATTAGAAATTGGAAAAGCCGATCAATGGCTAAAACTAAGCGACCACATGCCAATATTTTGTGAAATTGAACAAACAAAATAACTGTTTGCCCTCTTCACGTCGTCCCTCCTCCAAGCCCAACCTGTATGTCGCCGCAGTGTCTCTGATCTGCGGCGACATACAGCACTAGAAGCAAATAACACGGCTACTTTTGTTGCTGCCCGGAGGCGCTGCGCCTGGAATTAGTAAAATTTGCAGTTCGCCGCGTGGGTCCCGTTGTTTTTCCGGAAGACATTTTGATGTTTTGGGTCGTTCTGACCGTTCTGATCGAAGCAGTCGGCTTGTTTACCGTGCGACCGGTTTCTACCGTCCGGGGGGCAGGATTCCGGGTGGGTTTGGCTGTTGGAGTGGCGCTCCGGCCGCGCCGGGTCGGAGTAGTCGTACGGGGGCCCGATTGGTTTCTTTTATCATCGCCGTTACGGTAGTCGCGATAGCGGTCGCGCTCGTGGTAGCCGTAGTCGCGATCACGGTCGCGCTTGTTGCAGCAAGCGTTGTGATGGCCGTAATCGTTCCAGTCATCATGACCGCAATGCTTGTCCTTGTGCTGATGTTTTTTGTGTTTGCCCTTGTGATGGCCTTTACCTCGACTGTTTGAATGGCATTGATCGTTGCGGTATTGCTCGTACCTATCGTCATTTCCCCAATTGGAGTACTGCTTTTTCTGGGCGCTGGCGCCGGCAATCATCAGCAAGGCAAACAGCAGGGTGAGAGACATTTTCTTTTTCATAAAATGGAATCAAGTTTAAAGGTTACCGATGCGAAAGGTTAAATATGAACACCGCGAGGTAGTTTTCCGGCGATCTTGATGCAGGTTAGTGCAACAGGAAAAAAAAAGGTAACCATCGATTTCAATTTTTTTTTTCAGCGTGGTCTGGTCGGCCCTCCTCCAAGTCCAACCGAAATGCCGCCGCATTGTCTCTAAGAGACACAGATACAGCGCAGAACCTGTAACGAACTCCTGCCTCACAAGTTAATTGCACTTTACACGCTCAAAAACACTTATATTTGCAAGCATTCAATCAGTCAGCACCCATTCATGACAACCGTACTAAATATCAACGTGGATGACATCGACTCGCAATTTGTCGAAAGCCTGAAGCGTGATTTTGCACATGCAAGTGTGGAAATACGCTTGCAGGAACAAACAGATGCGGCTTCGGCATTTACGGATGCAGCCTTTTGGAAAGCCATCGATTTACTCGACTGGACGGATGAAGGAGACGACCTAAAAGTGGTGGAACCACTCGTCACTTTTTTGTCCGGACTACCCATCTCGCATATCTATCGTTTCTCAGACCTTCTGTCCGAAAAACTCTGGCATTTAGATACCCGCGCACATGCAAAGGTATTTCTGGATGATCCGGATGAAGCAAATATCCTATCGGTCGATGATTTCTTGTACACGCGGTGTGCTGTGGTGGCAAATGGCCAGACCTACTACGAAAAAGTGCTCAAGTCGCCTGATTTAATGCCACCCGACCTGACCTTTGAACCGCTATTGTATGTCGCAATGGAGGCTTATAAACGCAAGACTGGAAAGGCTTTCACACCAGAGCATGCCTACAATTACGAAACTTTCAGCAATAAGAAAGGTTGGGAAAAATAATCGCATGTATGTATGTCAGAACACGGCAACTCAAACCAAAACGATAAGCCCCATCATTTGTATGAAATCAGGGATTCCGTAGATGATGATGTGTTTAAATACGGAATCAGCCATGATCCAATTGGTGATGATGGGTACTCTAACAGAATGCGGACCCAAGTCGATTTTTTGAATCTTGGTGTAAAATGGCTTCGATTTTTTGCCAGAATATTATTGATGGACATACCAGGCAGAAAAGAGGCAAAAAGGATTGAAAAAGAACACATTGTTAAGTACCGGGAGGAAAACGGCTTTAGCCCAAGGGGCAACAGAGATGAATAGAAGATACGATTCCGCCCCTACCCACGCTACCCTATCCACTCCTACAACCCTGTTATGCAACAAACCCGCTCCACTTCCGCGCTGATCGTCGCTAAAGCGGCGCTGTTTTGCCTGGTATTTACCGTGTTGTTTGTGCTTTTGTCGTTTTTCAAGTCCTTTGTACCGGGCCAATGGGAACGCATGGCGCATGGCATCACCGGCACCATGGCAGCCTTGCTGACCACCTTCCTGTTTTTGAAATACGACCGCCGCCGTTTTGCCGACATCGGGTTGAGTTTCGAAAAAACAACCTTCATCCGTTTTTTGTGGGGATTCGCAACAGGCATCGTTATCATGGGTCTACTGAGCCTTTCCGTGATATACGCTTCCGGTTTCCGCATGGAAACCAATGCGAACAGCAGCGTGCTGAACTTCCTTATGGGAGCGCTGCCCTTGATTCCGCTGGCTTTTATGGAAGAAATGGCCTTCCGGGGCTACCCGCTGGAGGTATTGAAAGATAAAACGGGTGTTCGGGTTTCTGTGCTGGTCACGGCCGTTTTGTTTGCCTTGTATCATATTGCCAACGGCTGGGCTGTGCAGAATGCGTTTCTGGGTGCGGGCGCATGGGGTCTTTTATATGGCGCGGCGGCTGTGTACGGGCGCGGTATTGCCCTGCCGACAGGAATGCACTTTGCTGCCAATTTCACGACGGCTGCATTTGGAACCAGCACTGATTCCTTCCATATCTGGGTTTTGAAACAGGAAAACGGCCTGGATCTGGAAAACTATGAAGCCAGCCAACTGGCTACGTTGATTCCGCAGATCAGCATTTTGGTACTGGGCATTGTTGCGATGGAATGGGTAGCGAGAAACACCTCCGAAAAAAATGAATAACAAGCCTGATCCAACATCGCCGCTTTTTGCCCCATCTGAAACACCCGGTCTTCCGTCTGACGCCCCGCTGGCGCCCCGCGATCAGGTATTGAGCGATGCCATTGCCCAAACCTTGCAAGCGCCGGCCGATCAGCGAGCCGCGCTGTTTGGCCGTTTGGTAAAGGAAGCAGAAGCGTTCATCCATGCCATTACGCCGGAATCGCCCTGGACCTGCACGCTTTACATAGGAACCGACCAATCGCACATCTTCCGCGGCGGCGTCGGGCATTCGCTTGTCATCGATCCGCAGGGGCGGCTTTGGCGTGCCCGCAGTTATGAAGATTTTGAGACGACGTACACGATTACGGAAACGACCTGCACGATAGAGACGCTGACGCCGTTGTATGATCAGATGCGGGAATACCTTCCGCGAGTAAGCAAGAAATTCTAACTATTTGAAGCAAAATGCCAATCAGGTCGCTTTCTGTAAGATTTGAATGAGTGAAGTGTTGCCTCTTAGCAAACCAACCACAGCATTTGTATCAAGCAAATACTTACCATTTATCTCGCATACGCCGTTGCTGGGCCACAGCATCCCCTTGCCACTGCAGTTTTCCGCTCAAAGTCGAGAAATCGTAAGAGGGTTTCTGATACTTTTGGGCAGATACAGTAGATGCTTGCACAATTTTAACATAGTCGAGGTTTTGCAAAAGTTGCAACAATAACTTGTATTTACCTTCCTCAACTTGCAGGATAACTTGTTGCATGTTTCTTATTTTAAAACAAAAATAGGGTATTTAATTTAAGATTCAATGCGCTGTGTATTAATAAGTTTGAGGTCAATATTTTACCATAACCTGTTCATTTACGCAATTGCCCAGCCCATACCTTTCAGTCCTCGAACGCCTTTATCAAAAACGATACATTTGCTCCCATGACACTCACCTACCTCTCTTGCTTCCTCGGCCTTTGCCTGCTCGTTTTTTTCTTTTCCTGCAAAAACGACCCAAAAGCCGGTAAACTGCCGGGCGGTTTTACGCGCAACCAGGACACTATTCAGTACTATTCGGAAACGCTGCAAAACGTGGATGCCAACACGTTTGAAATCATCGACGATTGCTTTTGTAAAGACGCGCGCCAGGTGTTTTACTACCGCAGTTACCGGGAAAGCAGCGATTATTTCCTCACCAAAAAACACAGCATTCAAAAACTGGACGGGGCCGATGCCGCCACTTTTACCAGCCTGGGCTACGATTATGCCCGAGATAAAACGCAAGCCTGGTTCAAAAGCACGGCGTTTCAGGTGGAAGATCTTCAGAGCCTGACGGTGCTGGATTATCATTTTATCAGGGACGACATTCGTGCGTATGTGAATCGCGCGCCCATTGCAGGCAGCGACGGAAAAACATTCGAACTACTGAGCGATGGATACGCCCGGGATGCGCAGCGTTATTACTACGTGCAGTCGTATTCCGATGGCGACTATGAGGTATATCCCATCGACTGCGCGTATACCTCATTTCAGGTGCTGGATTATCAGTTTGCAAAAGACGCCCACAACGCATTTTACCTCGGCAAAAAGATCAAGGTAGCCGATGGCGCCAGTTTCCAGCAAATCGGATTCGGATATACCAAAGACGCGCAGCACGTTTTTTTTCAAGACTTGCAGGTGGCCGGCGCTGATCCGCAGACGTTCGTGCCATTCAAGGAAAATGAAAACGCAATGGGCCCCACCGCTTATGCCCGGGATAAAAACAACATTTACCTAAACGAAAAGACCTTTGCAGGGGTCGATGCGGCGACGTTTAAAATACTGGATGAAAAATACACTTCGGATAAAAACGACGTGTATTACTTCGGGAAAAAGGTCAAAAACGCCGATCCCGGCACGTTCAAGGTATTTCCGCATTTTGTGGGCAATGCCGATGCGGAAGATAAAAACCACCAATACGGCGAAGGCAAAGTGGTCGAGTAAATGGCCTATTTGCTGCTCAGGAGTCGTTTTACGCGTTCAAAATCTTCGCGGGTGGTGTAGCCGTCACCCTGGAATTCTTGATCGGCTTTTTCGAACAGTTTGCGAAAAGAAACACCCAAGGAGGAGATAAAATTCGGATCGGCGCCGTGTTCCAGCAGCGCCGCACAAATGCCCCAGCGATTCCATTTGGCCGCGTGCAACAACGGCGAAATGATGCCATTTTCATAGTCGCGCACGGCTGTGACATTGGGATCGGCGCCAGATTCGAGCAGGAGTCGCACGGTAGCCTCCGGGTTCTGGTGGCACTCAATAGCCTCGAACAGGATAGGCCGGTTGTCATCCGGGCGAACAGCATTGGCATTCAGGCCTTTTTCCAGCAAAAGGCGAAGCAATGGCAGGTTGCCGCTGTAAGCCGCTTCGAAATGCATCGTTTCGTATCCGGGGCCCATGGATTCCAGTTTAGCCCCGGCATCGAACATCGTTTGCAGGCATTGCAAACTTCCTTCCGGGTTGTAACTGGAATTGGCTTGTAGCAAAAGAAAGTTGAGCAATTCGTTCTTCTGTTCCGGAGTGAATGTACTGGTTTTAAACATGTTGCGAAACTTGTCCACTTCCCCTTCTCTTGCCACGCGGGCAATTGCATCCATGTTTTTATCTTCGAAAATGGGTTTGGCGGCTTCCTTTTTCTGGAGGGCAATTCGTTGATATTCCCGGTATTTGGGTGTGCCCCACAACAGCAGCGGAGGAATAAGAATTAGTACAAAGGCGGCGAATTTTGCCAAAGGATGCGGAATCAAATTGAGCACCAGCAGCACTACGAGCGCAATGCGGGAAAACATTACCAGCGCTTCGCCAAGGCCTTTGGTGGCAGCATCGCCCCCGCTGACTTTACTGGGAAAGAACAAGTCGATGATGGTAAAAGTGGCGAGAAATGCAATGACGATCCAGTTAAGTGCAGTGATAAATCGAATGATCATGTCGGAAAAGTTGGATATTTTTCAGTTTTTCGCATCGCAAACATAGTCAAGGACGCGCATGAAATTGCACGCAAGCCATATCGCAGCGACCCACTTCACCGCCCGGCTGGAAGCGCCATTTTTCAATGATCGATGCCAGTTTGGAGCCATCGTCGAGGATGAAGTTTTCAGGCGCGTGTCCGTGGCGAACATTGGTCGCCACGATTTGAAAGTTGGGCATGGGAGGGCCCACGTCTGCGAAGATTTTCACAAGGCTTGCGGGGTTTTGAAAGAGGGATTTTAATAAATTGATCATATGGTTCAGGTTTCGGAAAGCGAAACGCGATTACTTCACTTCAAAAACGCCTGAAACCACCTGCCCGACTTTTTCACGATGCGCTGCTGGGTGGCGAAATCGACATACACCAGCCCGAAACGCGGCTTATATCCTTCGGCCCATTCAAAATTATCCATCAGCGTCCAGCAGAAATAACCTTCTACCGGCACCCCCTCGTTTTTGGCGCGGAGCACTTGTGTCAGGTACTCCTGATAATACTGAAGTCGGCGAGTATCGTTGACGGCGCCATTTTCCACCCGATCGGGAAAAGCAGCGCCATTTTCGGTCACGATGATCCGGCGTACACCTTTGTAGGAGGCAAAATGTTTGAGTAGGTGATAAATGCCTTCGGGATAGGCTTCCCAGCCCATTTCAGTGATATTTTCGGGTGAAATGCCGCGCTTGGCGGGTTTTATTTCCTTGCCCCAAATGATGGGTGGCCAGATGGAATGTTTTACTACCTGTCGGGTGTACGTCTGAACGCCGATGAAATCGAAATCGAATTGCAGGCGTTCCATATCGCCGGGCCGGGCAATTTTTTTCTCTATTTTTTTGAGCACCGGCAAGGCATCTACGGTGTAGCCCATGCCCAGCGCCGGCTCGATAAACATACGATTGAACACCGCTTCGAACCGGCGTCGGGTGCGCCGGTCGCTTTTTTTGTGGGGGCGATACGCTTGTTCGTCAGCGCAACTGAAGGTGGTACCCACCAGCGCGCCAGGCACATTGCGGCGGATGATACGCCCGCCTTCGGCCTGGCACAGCGCAGCATGGTGCGCCGCTTTCAAGAAGTTTTTCAGGCCTTTTTCGCCCGGCGCATGGATGCCTGCAAAATACCCGCCCGCGGTGAAAGCGGTGGGTTCGTTCAGCACCATCCAGTGTTTCACTTTGGCGCCGTAGGTTTTGGTCAGAAAATCAGCGTAATCAGCAAACCAGACAAGTATTTCCCGATTCGTCCAGCCACCTTTATCCTGCAATGCCTGCGGCAAATCCCAGTGATATATTGTGATCCACGGCGTGATACCGCGTTGCAGGCACGCATCGATGACGCGGTGGTAAAATGCAACGCCTTCCGGATTGGGCGTGCCGGTTCCATCGGGAAAAATGCGGCTCCAGGATATGGAAAAGCGGAAATTCTTGAAATGCATGCTATCCAGCAAAGCCAGATCATCCGCATAGCGGTGGTAAAAATCCGCCGTGACGTCGCCATTTTCACCGCGGGCGATCTTGCCTTTGGTATGTGTGAAAGTATCCCAGATGCTAGGGCCGCGTCCGCCTTCTTTTACTGCGCCTTCAATTTGATACGAAGCCGTAGCAGTGCCAAAGAGAAACCCCTCACCAAATTGTTGCCGGGTGAATGTAGGCTGGGCTGCCAGTAGCAAAGGCCAAAGCGCCAGCAAAAAAGCCATCAATCGCATAGTAGAAAGGTTGTTGGGGCGGTAGTCCGCCGTGTTGTTACCCCAAAGGTAAACAACACAACAGAGAATTTACGATGGCCTTTTTTGGTTTGCCTGGCTCACTCTTTTTTGTAGTAGTTATTGGTGCCGTCCAAAGCGCCGCCCTGAAAAAGCAACTGACTGTTGCAAAAATGGACAGGCCCCAGGGTTTCGATTATGAGTGGTTCTGTAACGATTTGCCACTCGCGTTGCAGCGTCCAGTTGGCAGTTTGTTCCACTACGCCATTGCGGCTGACTACGAGCACGCCGCCGGTTTTGAACTCCAGGACAAGGCCTTTGTTGGCTTCATCGCTGTATACAGACGTCCAGCCGCTGAATGAATATTGCCATTTCCATTTGCCCAGCAACCTGTTGGATATTTGGGTGGAATCAAGTATGGTATTAAAAAAACATTCGTTGTTGATGGGTGGTATTCCTTCTTCTTTTTTGTCGCAGCCAGACAGGATAATGGTAATGGAAAGCAGTGCTCCAAATACTTTATTCATGATTGATCGAATGTATGAAAGGGTGAAAGTTTTGATTGGTTCTGGTGGGCAGACAGGTGATTGGGAGTGAATGGTTGGGAGCCACTTTTGTTGTACGGCCAAAGTTACAGGATATGCCAAGCGCTGTTCAGGTGGTGGTATGGACTTTAGTCCGTCGGGATAGCGCCATTTATGGCGCTCTAAACAAAAATGACAAATAAAACGCCTTAAAAGGCGCTATCCCGGCGGACTAAAGTCCATACCACCGCATGAACAGCGCTTTGTCATTGTTGTATTGGCGCTCCATCCAACTGTGGGGTGCAAAATATACTGTTCCAACCTATTACAACAAGTAACACGCATATCTACAGTCGTACTTATACACTTGCAGCCGAATTGATCAGGAAGAATCTAATTTACCTCCATAAGCATTCATATATTCAGGGCCTTCAACGCCTCGTACACTAAAAATGCCGGCCAGACAATGGCTTTTAGAATCCCAAGGAAACCATCCCAAAAACCTGTAGCGTGCGATAGGTAATAAACCAGGGCGCCAATAAAGCCCATTCCATAAACGGGGTTGTTGGAGGCGTGGCGTTGCATTTTATCTTTCATGGCTTTGAAAATTTGATGTACAAAATTTCCAACTTTACCCTTTTTTGAGAAAGACCAATATCACAACAGCGGATGATTTTCGGGGTATTTTAGGCATCCAGCCTACCCGCGAAAAAAAAATCACATAACACATTGATTCCTGTCATCTCCCCCTATTCCTCCTTACCTCACTTTTGCTCAAAAAGTCATTGGCCATGAAATCACTGGTTTTGTATTATTCCGGAACAGGAAGCAGCCGCTATCTCGCAGAAAGAATGGCAAGGGAATTACAATGCGATATAGAAGCCATCCGACCACGATGGGATGTTCCGTTTTTGATGATGAGTGGCCTGCATTTGGGCAACAAGGAACTCCGTACCGATATCGATCACTATGACCGCATTGTGTTGTGCGGTCCGGTCTGGATGGGACAATTCATCGCGCCCTTGAAATCATTTGTAAAAAAATACAGAAACCACATCAGAGAACTGGTATTCGTAACCAGTTGCGGGAGCAGCGACGAAAAGAAAGATGAGAAATTTGGCTACGAACAGGTTTTCAAGCAGGTTCGTACATTGTTGAATGAAAAATGCAAACATTGCGTCGCCTTTCCCATCCCGCTGGTTTTGCCCGAAGACAAAAAAAACGACAGCGAACTATTGATGAAAACCCGGCTGAACGACGCAAATTTCAAAGGGGAAATATTGGAGCGATGGGAAGGTTTGATGCGGGAATTGAATCCAAATCAACATTTACAGCCTACTTTCTAGGCTGCATTTTGGAAACTGAAAGCCCCCCTCTGCATGAAACATTTTCCTACCGATACTACCAAAGCGCCCGGCAGCAAACCAGCGCCAATCCTACTCCTCCGCTTCGCTACCACCGACACCAACCTGCTTTTTCAATACCTGCAAAACCTGAGCAGCGACACCAAAAAGCGCTTCGGGCCGCACCCGTTCGACAAACAATCGATCCGGGATTTTTTCAGGCCCGACACTTCGAATCGGGGATATATCGCCCTGGACAGCCAAAACCAAATCATTGTTGCGTATTCCATCATCAAAATTGGAGTGCTGGCGCACGATTTACCCAGGTTGCAATCGTATGGCATCCGGCCCGATGAAAAAACGGACGCCACTTTTGCACCGTCTGTGGCCGATGCCTGGCAAGGGCAGGGCCTTGGCAAAAAGATGCTGCAATTTGTGCTCGATGACCTGCGCGACGATACCGAGGTAAAAAGACTCATTTTGTGGGGAGGCGTACAGGCCGACAACAAGCAGGCCGTGCGGTTTTATGAAAACAATGGGTTCAAGATGCTCGGGGTGTTTGTTTACCATGGCGAGAACTATGATATGATGATGGAGATGTAATAAACCTTTATGAGTGCCCTGCGTTTTTCTTGCATCCTATCCACCATGAAAGTATTAAACATCCACCAGCGAACGATTGAGCAGCCTGCTGCTGAACTGGTAAAATTGTTTGGCACCCTGGCCTCCGAGAACGACAGGATGCTGGCTACCAACAAATGGCCGGCCATGAAACTGGATCGTGGACTGCAGGTGGGTTCAAAAGGTGGCCACGGGCCCATCAAATACTTTATTACGGACTATCAACCCGGCCAATCCGTTACTTTTCAGTTTGATATGAAGGGGTTTAATGGATTTCACAAGTTCGAAATAATTCCGGCGGGTGCTCATCAAACACAACTTCTACACGTCATTGATATGAATACCACCGGCTTTGCCACTTTAAAATGGGCACTGGCCATCCGCTGGCTACACGATGCGTATATCGAAGATGCATTCGACAAGGTGGAAAATCAATTTACCGACAAGAAGAAGAGAAGCGAATGGATGTGGTGGGTAAGGGTGCTTCGCAAAATAGCACGTTCAAAAAAGCAACAAAGAAAGTAAGCGCTCTTGTAAACACTTGGTAAGCAGCATATTGACTCAAAAACGCAAGCGAAAAAAATGAAATACTTCCTCACCGGCGCCACAGGCTTTCTTGGCGGCAAACTGGCACAAATTCTCCGCGCTGAAGGCCACGAAGTAGTGGCGCTCGTGCGCACACCTTCCAAAGCCACTGCGCTGAAAAACCTGGGTGTCACTATTGCCCAGGGCGATGTAACGGATAAAGCATCCATGCGCGCACCCATGCAGGGCTGCGATGGTGTTTTACACGTAGCCGGATGGTACAAACTCGGCAAACGCAACCATGCGGAAGGCTGGAACATCAACGTGCAAGGCACCCGCAACGTGCTCGAACTCATGGAGGAACTCGGCATCCGAAAAGGCGTGTACACCAGCACCCTTGCCATCAATTCAGATACGCACGGCGCTGTGCCCGACGAGTCTTTTCATTTCAGCGGGCAGCACATCAGCGAGTACGATCGCACCAAGGCGGCAGCCCACGAGGTAGCCAATGAATTCATTGCCAAAGGATTACCATTGGTGGTGCTCATGCCCGGACTGATTTATGGCCCCGACGGCACCAGCCTGAGCGACGATGCGCTGCGCCTGTTCCTGAAAAAACAATTGCCCATGGTTCCCCGAAAATCGGCGTACTGCTGGGCACATGTCGACGACATTGCGCGGGCGCACCTGCTGGGCATGGAAAAAGCCGCCCCTGGCTCCACCTACATCGTAGCCGGGCCCGTGCACACACTGACAGAAGCCATGAGCATGGCCTCCGACATCACGGGCATTCGCAAACCTTTGTTCGTGCCACCGGTATTGCTGAAAATAAGTGCCGTTTTTTCTGCTTTGGTGGAAAATATCATCCGACTGCCCGAAATGTATTCTTCCGAAGCACTGCGGGTGCAGGCGGGCGTCACGTACCTCGGCGACAATGCCAAGGCACGGCGCGAACTGGGCTATCAGCCACGCCCCTTGCGGGAAGGGCTGGCAGAAACGCTGGCATATGAGCAAGCGAAAATGAAAGGCAAGATTTGACAACTTTTTGAAAGTTGTCAAATCTGTTGTATACGAACCCCCATGCAAGATTTGACAACTTTTTGAAAGTTGTCAAATCTGTTGTACACGAACCCCCATGCAAGATTTGACAACTTTTTGAAAGTTGTCAAATCTGTTGTACACGAACCCCCATGCAAGATTTGGCAACTTTTCAAAAAGTTGTCAAATCAGCCTATTTCTTCCCAATCCGGTACAACCTGCCCTGATCGGTAATCGCATACAAGGCGCCGTCTTTGCCCTGCGTGATATCCCGGAAGCGTTGTTGTTCTTCTGACAGCAAACGCTCCTCACCCACTACCTTGTCATTTTCGATGACCAGGCGAACGATGTGCATACCGCTCAGGCAGCCGATAAAAAGATTGTTTTTCCATTCCGGTATCAAATCGCCGCTGTAAAAGGTCATGCCGCTGGGCGATACGGATGGGTCCCAGTAATACACCGGCTGTTCCAAGCCTGCTTTTTGTTGCAGGGCGTCGCCCACTTTTTTGCCGCTGTATTCGATGCCGTAGGTGATGGTAGGCCAGCCGTAGTTTTTGCCGGCACGAACGTGGTTGACTTCGTCGCCGCCGCGCGGGCCGAATTCGTTGGAATACAGTTCGCCCGTCACAGGGTGAAACGCCAGCCCCTGCACATTGCGGTGGCCGTAAGAGTACAATTCAGGCCGGGCATCGGATTGTTTTTCAAAAGGATTGCCTGCAACAGGTTTGCCATCCGTAGTGATATGAATAACTTTCCCGAGGCTCGTCTGAAGGTCTTGCGCTTTCGGGCGCGTAACCAGGTCGGAGCGTTCGCCAGTGCTGATAAACAGGTTGCCGCTTTTATCGAACAGGATACGGCCGCCATAATGCAGGGTGCCGTTGTGAGCAGGTGTAGCGCGGTAAATGACTGCAGCGCCTTCGATAGCGGTTTCATCGGCCGACAGTTTTCCTTTGGCTACAGACGTGAGCGTTCCGCCATCCACATTTTCAGAAAATACCCAGTACACCATGCGGTTTTGCTGGAAAGCCGGATCGATGGTAATACCAAGCAAGCCACCCTGTCCGCCCGGATTAACGGCAGGCAAACCTTTGATAGGCTGGCTGACCTCGCCCGTTAGTTTTACAATGCGCAAATTATCGCCTTCCCTTTCCGTAATCAGCAGCCTGCCATCCGGAAGGCTCGTAATGCCCCAGGGATATTGCAGGTCTTCAGTCAACACTTTAAATGTGTATGCTGTCTGTGTTTTAACGGCATTTGCCCTGGTTTGGCCCACAAATGCGGGTTTATAATCGGAGTTGGGGGCTTTGGTTTCAACAGATGCAGTGGAAGATGTCGTGCTTCCGTTTGCCTTGCCGGCAGAGGTTTGTCCGCAAGAGGTAAACACGGCGATGCCGGAGGCGAACAGGAAAATTGCAATTTTTTTCATAGTGTAAGTCGGGCTTTTGCCTTTTTTCAAGGCAAACAAACGACGAAGGGTTTGGTTTAGCAAACCTCCGCAGCGGAGGAAATACAAACCGGTAAACCAAATGCCTTTTGGAGCGTTCCATACGCCTCATGGAAACAGGAAAAACGTATTTGCTCATTGGAGGCAGCCACGGTATTGGCCGGGCACTCGCACAAAAACTGATCGCCAGCGGGCACCGGGTCATCGTTTTGAGTCGCACGGCGGGCGATTTACCGACGATACCACAAGTTAGTCACTACACCTACGATGTTTTGCAGGATACTTTTCCAAGTGAGGTATTGCCTCCTGCGCTGGACGGACTGGTGTATCTGCCCGGTAGCATCAACCTGCGCGGGTTTGCTTCCATCAAACCGGAACAATTTCGGGAAGAACTGGAAATCAACTGCATCGGCGCCGTTCGCTGTATTCAGGCAGCGCTCAAAGCGCTGAAACAAGGAGCAGGTAGCAGTATCGTATTGTTCAGCACTGTGGCCGTGGGCGTGGGCATGCCATTTCACAGCAGCATTGCAGCCGCTAAAGGCGCAGTGGAAGGGCTCACACGCGCGCTGGCAGCAGAACTGGCGCCAACGATTCGCGTCAACTGCATCGCGCCCTCCCTGACGGATACGCCGCTGGCTGAAAAACTCTTGAATACCGAAGAAAAGCGCGAAGCATCGGCTCAGCGGCACCCGCTCAAACGCGTGGGTTCGGCCGACGAACTGGCGGCGCTGGCGACTTTTTTGCTTTCTGAAGATGCCGCCTGGATCACCGGACAAATCCTGCACGCCGACGGCGGCATGAGTGCTCTGAAGTCATGAAAAACGTAAAAAAGCAACATTTACCCGAGAAGATATGCGTCACCTGCGGCCGTCCTTTCACCTGGCGGAAAAAGTGGGAACGCGTATGGGAATCGGTCAAATATTGCAGTGATCGTTGTCGAAAAGAAAAAAATACTGCTCATGCCAACTCGTAAAGTGGCCGACCTGAAATCGCTGTTGACGCCCGAAGACATCGACCGTGTCATTCAGATGGCCTGGGAAGACCGCACGCCCTTCGACGCCATTCGGACGCAATTCGGCCTGACGGAAGCCGAAGTCATTTCCCTGATGAAAGCCGAAATGCGGCTTCAGAACTGGAAAAAATGGCGTGCACGGGTGCAGGGCCGCGCTACCAAGCACACGGCCCTGCGCGAGGAAGGCGTGCAACGATTCCGGAGCAGGATGCAAAAAGCGATCACCTTGAATCGAATTTCGAAGCGATAGCCCTACCCTATTTCTCAAACTCCACGATATACTCGGAGCAGTATTTACCCAGATCGGAGTATTTAAAAAACAGGCGGGCGCGCTGGCCCAGGCGCAAGGAAGTGCGCTTTTGAGCAATATCCTCGGGCGTATTCAGCGGTTGCAGCGAAGGATACCACATGACATGGCCGGGTTTGTCGACCAGCAATTGTGGCTGGGTCCAGTCCTGCGCGTTATTCCCTGCACCCAGATCGGCATGCGGGTTGAAAGAGATAAACATCTTGCTGCCTACCCATGATTTGCCCGTCACATGCCCCATGAGCATCACCCAGCAATTCAAATATGTGTTCCAACTCACGGACGGCCCCCAATGAAAGCCGCCAGTGGGCGAGGAGGCCGGGCCTCCGCCGGCGTTCATCGGTATTTGCAAAGAAGCAACCGGCTTTCCGATGCCATCCCAGGGCGCGTTGAAACCCTTCCCGTCCCAGCGGCGGGCTTTTCCCTGCGGATTTTCCAGGTCGCGGAGGGCAATACGCGCTACGCTGATGCATTGGCCACTCCATTCGGTGGCCGGGTCGTATGTGGCAGCGTTGTATACGCCCGGATAGCCATATTCGCCGTAAAAAAGATAAAGGTAGTCGCCCACTGCCACCGCGGAAGGATCACCCACGCCCCCGGCAAAGGTTTTGGACGTGTTGTGCGGTTTTAGGATCATGCGCGGTTGTTTGTCTTCCAAAAACAGCCCTTTATTTTCCCAATGCCAGCCGCCATCGGTCGATTTCATGATACCGATGCGGCAAACGGCGGCAGGGGTGATGCGATCGGTCAGGCCAAGTGGCCAATCCTTGTCGATGTATCCCTCGCCGGTTTCGGGGTTGTAAGGCAGGGTTTCGGGGTAATTTTCATTGTGGTAAACGGCATACAACGTGCGGCCGCTGGCATCGCGGGCATCCTGATACACTGTTTCAAACCAGACAGCGCCGTGGAGGCCAGGTGTTCCCACAGGCGCATTTACAGGCAAGCCGGGCGCTGTGTATTGCTGTGCGGGGGTACTGAACACTTCATCGGCATGGCGCCCGCTGGCAAATTTCAGGTCGTGTGCAGCGCCCCATACCGGGTCTTCTCCGTATTTGCCAGGGAAAATCCGGAAGGTGTCGCCGATCCAGACCTCCGCCATATTGCAGTCTACGAAATTGTTGAATCTAAAGGTGTCGGTTTGAATGAGTTTGAATTTCGGCGTTTTAAAACCTGCAATGCTGGAATGCGATGAAAGGGAATGGCAGCAGGTAAGGCAGGCTGTGCAAGCGATCAGGGGCAGCAGAATAAAGTGTTTCATGTGTATGGGAATGGTCTGGTAAAGTGTCAAATTGTGCATTTACACATGCAATAATAACACACTTTCGAGACTGTCTCTTTCCCTGCTGCCCCTGCGTAATCCAGACAGGTTTTATTCCTGTACCAGTGTTTTTACAACCGCTTTTTGTGTGCCCGATTCCAGTGTAACCAGGTAGATTTTACCGGAATGGATGGAGGAGATTTTACGGGTAACAATATTTTCCCCGACCACCAGGTTGCCGAGTTCTTCCCTGAGAATCAGCGTGCCCTGCTCATCCGTAATAGTCAGCCGGTTTTTTGTCACGCGGTCGAGGGTAAATTTGATTCCAAAAACGCCATTGTTCGGATTGGGGAAAACCATCATACGGAGGTGACCCAGACTTTGTTCATTTAATTCATGCACCGCAGAAGTCTTGTTTTTTACCACATACACCTTGTAAATCTGGCTGCTGGCAACACTTTCTGTACCCGTATTGATCCAGAAAATATTAGGCGCCGTGCTGGCAATACCACCATAAATGTAACCAGCCAGGGTGGTGTCTGTGGGGAATGCATCCAGTTGCATGACACCATTCGCATATGCAGGCAAGTTTTCAATTGGAATAAACTCAGAACTGGCGCCCAGCAATGCAGGCATTTCAACCGGCAATTTGTATTCCGCCATCACCCCTTCCGAGTTGCGCGTTACGCGGGCGATGGTTTTTACAAATGGCACATTGTTGTCCTGCACCAGCGTGCCCAGACTGTCGTAAAACTGGGCAATACCTCCAAAAAAGACCGTGTGCATCTCATTGGCCTCCGCTGAATACAAAGGAAGAAAAGCGCAATGGTAGTGGTTGTAATACTGTGAAAATGAGTCATTTACAACATAACCGCCGCTGACGATATTTACGCAGTTGAGGTATGGCAAATCCACTGTTTTTTGAAATACCCCCGAAAATGCAGTGATACCCTCTTGCCCGTCGGGCATGATTTGGGGCGCCACGTTGTAGTCGCGCCGATGCAATTGTTCGGTATCGGTAATGGCCGGAAGGTGAACAATAGACAAAGTTGTACCATCATCCGCAATGCTGAATTTTCTAATCTGATCGGTGTATTCCTGCACAAATCCGGGACCATGGGCTGGGCCCATCGGATTATAACGGCCCATAAATCGTTGTCCGCCCACCAGATAGTACGTGTCGTTTATTTTGGATAAGTGTCCGCCCGTAACGGCAAATTGCGGATCCGTAATTTGCCTGAAATGGCCTGTCAGTGCGGTACCTTGAATTACGGCATTGATCACCTCCGGCACGTGTATGGCGGTCATTTTATCATACGTAACATGATCGCCTGCCGTAGCGCTGTAGCCATACCCTCCCACCACATACAGGTATTCACCATTCTGAATAAACTCCATGTTGGTTGAACTCAGTTGCTCGCGGATGGTGGCAGGTAATGTTGACAGCGGCGCTGACCATTTTTGATGGTTGACGGGGTCGATTAAAAGGATTTGATTATTGTGTCCGGCAATATCGAAAGTTGCAAAAGGTTGGCGCCGATGCAGCCCGTCGAGCCGCCCGCCCAGTACCAGCCATTTGCCCTGGTGCTGACCAAAAGCATAGGCTTGCAACCCGCCAACGCCGGGTATTTCAAGTGGTTCGAGGTAAATTTGAAAGGGCGCATTTTGAGCAGACAATTGCCAGGAAAGGCTGGCAAAGAGCAGAAATAAAGAAAAAAATTTCATAGAGAACCGGAGGCATCTGTTATTGCCTCCAGCCACAAAATTCCGTCCGGAATCTATTTACCAACGGTGACTTTTATCACTGAATGAAGCAAAATTGTACGCAATTTTTAATGATACATCCGCATCAATTGAAACAGCATTTGTACAAATACAATTTTTCCGATCAATAAAAGCGGATACACCAGCGCGTAGCCGTAAGTGGGGATTTTGTTTCCTGCCTGGTCGTTCGCAAAATCCAGGTTGGCCGGGTGGTGGCTGATCATGCCCGTCAGCAGGGCATACGGGATATGCAGGAGTTTGTAGCCTGCCCACAAGATCAGTACACTGCCGACGAGCGCTACAATGGCGGAAGACAGAAACATCAAGGGGCCAACCGGGCTGAGCATGGTCGACAAAAATGCCGAGCCAGAATTGATACCGATGGCTGCCAGCATCAAAATCAACCCGATTTGTCGCAAGGTCAGGTTGGCAGAGTACGGCAAGGTCCAGAGAATGGGCCCCGAACGGCGGATGTAAGAAAGCGCCAGACCGGCTACCAGTGGTCCGCCGGCAAAACCCAGGCTGAAAATGATGCCGCCCGGCAAAGCCATTTTGATAGACCCGATCAGAATGCCCAGGCCCATTCCCAGGCCGAAAGAAAGCAGGTCGATATGGCTGAGGTGTTCGTAGGAATCGCCGAATATTTTTTCCAGGTCTTTCATGTCTTCTTCCCGTGCCAGCACCCGGATGCGGTCGCCGAGTTCGAGTACAGTATCTGCGCCCACGATCATGTCGGTGTCGCCGTGGCGGATACGGGTAAGCACCACCGGATAGGATTCTGCGAGGTTGAGGTTGGCGATGGTTTTGCCCGCTACCCGGGGGTTCGAGACAAACATGCGCCGCATGGAAAATATGGTGTGGTGGTCGGTCAGGTTTTCTTCGGCTTCTTCCCCCAGAAAAGCGCACACCCGCTTCACCTCCTCGGAATGGCCGGTGATCGCCACCAGGTCGCCCGCTTGAAAAACCGTTTCCCAGTGGCAAAGCGAATAAGTTTCACCATGCTGCATGCGCCCGAAAACTACCTGCCAATGCTGCTCTTTTTTCAATTCTCTCAAGGTGATTCCCGTAGCGGCTGCATGGGTAACCCGGCAGGTTTGGTGGATGATGGGCTGCCCCGTGGGAAACTCCTGGCTCAATGCGGTCGCTTCGGCTGCGTAGTCGACGTGCATCAGGCGCCGCATCAGTGCCACGGCAATCATGAGCCCCAGCACCCCCATCGGATAGGAAATAGAATAACCGACCACGGCATTGTTCGACATCACGTTGCTGGAGGACGCATCCGGAGCGGCCTGAATGGCATCCAGCAATCCGGCCAGGGCGGGCGTATTGGTGGTAATTCCCGCCAGCATACCTGCAGCCGCCGAGGCATCGAATCCAAATGCGAACGACAATGTGCCAATAAGGACAGACAGCAAACTCAGCACCATCACGGCCAGCAGCAAATTGGATGCGCCACGGTCTTTGAAAGAGCGGAAAAATGCAGGACCCGAACTCAATCCGATGCTATACACAAAAATGGCCAGTCCCAGCAGTTTTATCTCATCCGGAATGTGCAAACCCGGATTGACGGCGCCAATAGCAAGCCCCACAAACAGGATGGCTGCCACACCCAGGCTATTGCCGCGCCATTTGAAGTTGCCGATGAATGAGCCGATGGCGGCAGCCAGAAACAAATAGAGGAGCGCTTCTTCAGTAGTGGGAACGTGTTGCATGACGGCTGTGAAGTTTGATTCGTGGCCCAAACTTACTGGTTTGACAAACAGTATCTGCAAGAAAAAGGTATGATTTACTGTCGTATTTACAGTGATAAAGAACGGCCCAAAAAAATCAAACAAATGGTCATAACTTTGCATGTAAGCACCATTTGAATATGATTATACCGGCCCGAACGGTTCGTTCCATCGTCTCTGTACTTTTTCCCGTCGTGCTGATGCTGTCATATGCTTGCCATGCCGGGAAAAAAAGCGTAGCATCATCTGTCCCTTCTCCGGTACAAACAGTGATGCTCCATTCCGACACTTCTCAGGCCAGCATCAAACTATTCGTATTCGAATTATTAAAAGACTCTACCACCGCAACCGGTGAACGCTGTACCCTGCTTAGCACGCAAATAGCCGCAGGCCGTCTGAAAACGCCGCTGGGCACCCCCGGTTTTGTCCAGCCCGGTGACCTGATCTGCCATTTCTACAACCATCGGGGGCAATTGTTGCAAACCTGGATTCAGGAAGACCCGCTTACAACACCGGTAGAGGCATTTGAGGAAAATGGCAATATGAGCCGACATATTCTATCCAAAACCCGGGCAGAACTGATGCTTCGGGTTCAATACAGTACTGATTTACACCAACTGCTCATTGGCAAAGTAATGCCCGACAAATCTGTAGTTACCCTTTTAGATTTAACTTTATGAAACAGTCTTTACTGCTCGTTGCATTTTTTGTTTTACTCGCCTCCGGGGTTTATTCCCAGACTTTTCCCGTGGAAAATATCCTTGTCAACGGCCTCAAAAGCAAACGCATCAACCTGGTTTACCTGAGCGACGGCTATCAAAGTTCCCAGTTGGACAACTTTGTCAGCCAGGCCACTACGGTAAATGCCAGCCTTTTCGTGCAGTCTCCCTTTCTGGAGTACAAGAATTTTTTCAATGCCTACGCCATCAAGGTGCCCTCCACGCAGAGCGGCGCCAAACATCCTGGTACGGCCTCCGATGTAGCGGAACCTGCATCGCCGGTGATGAACCCAACCAACTACTTTAGTTCGAGTTTCGACGTGGGCAGTATCCATCGCCTGCTGGTACCCGCCAGCACAGGGCAGGTGGCCTCGGTTGCTTTTAGCAATGTGCCGGAATACGACCAGTTACTGGTTTTGGTAAATGATGCGGAATACGGCGGCTCAGGCGGATTTGTAGCCACCAGTTCGATTCATTCCAGCGCCAACGAAATCATGTACCACGAAATGGGGCATTCATTCGCCAGCCTGGGCGACGAATACTGGTTCAATTGTGCCGAACGAAAAAACCGCACTGCCAACAATGACCCCATGACCAATATCTGGAAAAACTGGCTCAGTACCAACGGCGTCGGTATTTATGCGATGGGTGGATCCGGCGCGGCGGCCAACTGTTATCGCCCCCATCAGGGCTGTAAAATGCAGTACCTGGGTTTGCCGTTTTGTTCGGTATGCAAAGAAGCATTTATCGACAAGGTTTACCAACTTGTTTCCCCGATCGATGATTTTTCACCTTCCAGCAACAGTGTCGTTTTTTCCGGACCCAGCATGGATTTTGGGCTGACGCTGATACTGCCCAATCCCAATACGTTGCAGGTGGAATGGGTACTGAATGGCACGGTCATCGCTTCTTCAGTCGCATCTATTGCCCTTACAGAAGATCAATTGCAGGTGGGTAACAATACCCTGCAAGCACTTGTAACCGATGCGACATTGCTCTCCAGGGCGTACTGGCCCGGCACTTCCGGATATTTGCACTCGGTAACCTGGACCATCGAATCGGCCCTGCCCGTCGAATTGCTTGATTTCCAGGCAAAACTGGTAAACGATCAGGCAGTGCTGGACTGGAAAACGGCGACCGAAAAAGCATCGGCGTATTTTGAGGTTCAAAAAAGCAGCAATGG
Source organism: Bacteroidota bacterium (assembly GCA_020160935.1). GTDB lineage: Bacteria > Bacteroidota > Bacteroidia > Chitinophagales > Saprospiraceae > M3007. The sequence goes on from JAIUPL010000019.1 coordinate 43,641, forward strand.
GCTGGATTTCAAACCCCTGGCGCGGCTGGATGCTGCCGGCAACTCCAGCAGCGAGCGTCTTTATCGGCTCATCGATCCTTCTCCGGAGCAAGGCGCCACTTACTATCGTTTGAAACAGGTGGATTTGAACGGCGACTATGAACTCAGTCCGGTTCGTACCGTTCATCGCATTGATAAAATCAGGTATGAAATTTTCCCCAACCCGGCCGATGAGGTGTTGCAGGTACGGTTGCAAACGCAAAACAGCGACGCCTTTGTGCTGCGAATCCTGGACATGCAAGGTCGAATGGTTTTTGAGCAATCTTACGAGCCCGATGAAACCCTTTCTGTTGAAATACCCATTCAAGCATTGGCGCCAGGGCATTATAATTTGCACATACAGGCAGGTGTAAACCAGATCACAAAGTCGTTTGAGAAGATATAAATGAATACCCGGATGGCATCGAATCGATTGATACCCAATCGGCATGAATCGTTGCGAAAATAACATTGTTCACGATCTGACGGACTTGTTAGATTTGCCCTCCTTATGCAGAACAATGCCATTATTTTCCGTCGTGCGACCCTTCGCGACCTGCCCTTGGTACAACAAATTGGTCGGGACACTTATACCCCTTATTATGCCCATGTCTGGAAAAATACCGCAGGCATGGAATGGTATCTCGAACATTGTTTCGGACAGGAAACACTCGAACGCGACCTGCAAAACCCTGCCGTGGAATATTACCTGCCAGCCGACGAAAGCGGCCGGATCATGGGTTTACTCAAACTTGTCACCCACCAACCAGTACCCAATGGCAGCGCCGAAAAAGCATTATTTCTGGAAAAAATATACCTCTTGCCCGATTTTTATGGAAAAGGCCGGGGGCAACAACTGATCTCAATGGTATGCTCTCGTGCCCGGGCATTGGGTTGCGAGGCTGTCTGGCTTAAAGCCATGTGCCATGCCGGACCCGTGGAAGTGTACGAACGCGCCGGGTTTTGGAAAGAAGGGCTGGTACATTTCGATTTCGAGCCGCTGCGCGAAGATCAGCGCGAAGGCTGGCTGATGGTGAAGCACCTGCCGCAGATCGAAGATTATTCACCGGCTTATGCGGCCGATTTCAAACGCCTGAACCTGGCCTGGATCAGCCGTTATTTTTCGGTAGAACCGCATGACCTGGAACAACTCGAACACCCCGATCAATACATCCTCCAGGATGGAGGCCACGTATTACTGGCCCGCCTGCAGGATCAAATTGTAGGTACGGCCGCACTCGTGTATGTAGAACCAGGCGTGTATGAACTGGCCAAAATGTCGGTCGACGACGCCTTTCAGGGGCAGAAAATTGGCCTTTTGCTGGGAGAAGCAGCCATCGCACGCGCACGCGCACTGGGCGCGCATGAGGTGTGGCTGGAAAGCAACCGACGGCTGGAACCAGCCTTACAACTGTACCGGAAAATGGGGTTTGTGGAAACACCCATGCAGCCAACTCCTTATGCCCGGGCGGATATTCGCATGACGCTGTCGCTGACGCCCGGCATACGCTGCCGACAGGCCACTGAAAAAGATTTGACGGCGCTGGTCGACCTGGCGCGCAACACCTTCAAGGAAGCCTTCGCGCACCTCAACCCCCCTGAAGATTTTGACCCCTATGTAGTGAAAGCATTCACCATCGAGCAATTTTCAAAGGAATTAAACACAACTGGCACAGCGTTCTATTTGTTTGAAAATGAAGGTCTTGCAGTGGGATATTTCAAACTGAACCATGGTCGTAGTCCGCTCGACACGGATGATCCTGTGCTCGATTTTGATTTTTCGCAGTATGCCGACACGCCCATTACCGAACTGGAACGCATTTACCTGAGCGCTTGCCTGCATGGCAGCGGACTGGCGCAGCAAATGATCGCGGATGCGGAGCAACTCGCCCGAATGCAGGGGAGCCGATACCTCTGGCTTGGCGTGTGGGATGCCAACTACAAATCGCGGCGGTTTTATGAAAAATGCGGATTCGAACGCATCGGCGACCACCGTTTTTTGCTGGGCGATGATGAGCAGCGGGACATTTTGTTGTGGAAAGAGTTGGGACTCAAAGCATAGAGTGTACTGTTTAAAAGAAATGCAGCAGAAGATTTGCAGAGATAAAAATCTGTAACCATCCGTTGTCCAATCCTGTCGCATGGCGTACTTTCCCACCTACGCTCCCCTGTCTGCCCCCAAATCCGAAATAACATACCCTTGCGGATAGGTTTTTGATTTTGTTTTGGTGAGCAGGCGCGGGTGCTTGCGGGGCGGCAGCAGTGCCAGCAGTTTTCCGCGCAGGCGCACGCTTCCCCGAACAAACGATTGTAGCCATTTGGGGGCAGGTTTCATACCTACGGCGTCTAGTAAATGGTCGTCGATGAGCGCATGAACAAACGGAGCCCCCACACCATACAGCCATTTGGGCAAAAACCAGGAAAGCATCAGGTTTCTGGTGGCCAGTGCAATCACTTCATTGTCAGGCGAATAACGAAACTCTGCGGCTTCAAAATCCCGGTTATACCGGTCAAAAGCATCGATGCTTTCCGGAATATCCCGGATGCCCATACGCCGCCCGATTTCTGTCCAAAAATAGTAACTGGCCAGGCGCTCCGATTCGGTGAGCGGTCGCCAGCCGTATTTTTCATTCCAGCGGATCGGCTCGAAAATAAAAGTGGAAAGGGTGTACAGGTATTCGTCGTTGGGTATCTGAAAACGGCCATGCTGTTTGTTCATGCGCACCAGCGCGGCCTGGCCCCGGGGTGTGTCGTAGCCACCGCTTTCCAGAATTTCGGAAAGGATCAGTACCGTGTCGTCGTACCGTTTTTGGGTGCGTTGCACAAATTCACCGGTTTTCACCAGCAGAGGGGTGCCTTTTGCCACGCCAAATACCCTGAACAGGGCAAATTCCAGCGCACGCGTCGTATCCCAGGGAAATTCATAGCAGGAACTGAGCCACGCAATTTCCTGACAATCCGCTTTGGGATCTAGTTGTGCAACGTAATCACGGATGGCCATGCGGCGGCCGGAACGGATGGCAGCAGCGGCTTTTTCCTGCCAGCGGGCTATGGGAGCATCCCAGTTGCGAAGCAAGGTGGTGTTTTGTTCCATGTTTCCATTTTTAAAGACAAACAAAGGTCGTTGGAAACCACGAGTCAGGCAACACATATAAATAACAAGACCTTATAGGTTTTCAAAACCTATAAGGTCTGTAACACAACTAACAAGTAGTAATTATGCCAGATCGAAACGATCCAGGTTCATCACTTTAGTCCATGCAGCCACAAAGTCGCTGATAAATTTCTGATTGGCATCATCGCAGGCATACACCTCGGCAATGGCCCTCAGTTCGGTGTTGGAGCCGAAGATCAGATCGACGCGGGTGCCCGTCCATTTTACTTCGCCAGTAGCGCGGTCGCGGCCTTCAAAAACATCCTGTGCAGGCGAAACGGCTTTCCACTGCGTACCAAAATCGAGCAGGTTCACAAAGAAATCATTTGTGAGTGCGCCCGGACGTTTCGTAAATACGCCATGGGCGGAGTGGTCAAAATTGGTATCCAGCACGCGAAGTCCGCCTACCAGTGCCGTCATCTCGGGCGCTGTCAGGGTGAGTAATTGTGCTTTGTCTATCAGCATGGATTCGGCATAAGCAGCAAAGTGGCCCTTGGCATAGTTGCGGAAACCATCTGCCTGTGGCTCCAGCACCGCGAAAGATTCCACATCGGTTTGTTCCTGCGTAGCATCGGTGCGGCCGGGTGTAAACGGCACTTTTACCTCAATGCCCGCATTTTTGGCTGCCTGCTCGATACCGGCATTTCCGCCCAGCACGATCAGGTCGGCCAGTGACACTTTTTTACCGCCGGGTTGTGCGTCATTGAATTTTTTCTGGATGCCTTCCAGTACATCCAGCACTTTTGCGAGTTGCGACGGGTTGTTGGCAGCCCAGTAGCGTTGTGGTGTCAGGCGAATGCGTGCACCATTGGCGCCGCCACGTTTGTCGGAACCACGGAAAGTAGAAGCGGAAGCCCAGGCGGTGGCTACGAGTTCGGAAACGCTCAGTCCGGAAGACAAAATTTGTTGTTTCAGGGAAGCAATTTCCTGCTCGCCGATCAGCGGGTGCGATACGGCGGGGACGGGGTCTTGCCAGATCAGTTCTTCGGCTGGCACTTCTTTGCCAAGGTAGCGGGCGCGTGGCCCCATATCGCGGTGCGTGAGTTTGAACCAGGCGCGGGCAAAGGCGTCGGCAAATTCATCCGGATTTTCATGGAAGTGTTTCGAAATCGGTCCGTAAATCGGGTCAAAACGCAAAGCCAGGTCGGTAGTCAGCATAAACGGCGCATGTCGTTTGGCGGGGTCGTGCGCATCAGGCACGGTGCCTGCACCGGCGTCGCCTTTGGGTTTCCACTGATGGGCGCCTGCCGGACTTTTCGTCAGTTCCCATTCGAAGCCGAAGAGGTTTTCAAAGAAATTATTGCTCCACTTGGTAGGCGTGGTGGTCCAGGCGCCTTCGAGGCCGCTTGTGATCGTGTCGCCGGAGTGGCCTTTGCCAAACGAGTTAGACCAGCCCATGCTTTGTTCTTCAATGGTAGCAGCAGCAGGTTCGCGGCTGACATATTTGCTTGGGTCGGCAGCACCGTGGGTTTTACCGAAAGTGTGGCCACCTGCAATGAGCGCTACGGTTTCGTAGTCGTCCATCGCCATGCGTGCAAACGTCTCACGAATGTCGCGGGCAGCAGCAATAGGGTCAGGATTACCGTTGGGGCCTTCCGGATTTACATAAATCAGGCCCATTTGCACGGCAGCAAGGGGATTTTCCAGGTTGCGGTCGCCAGAATAGCGTTTGTCACCCAGCCATTCGGTTTCAGCGCCCCAGTAGATATCCTGTTCGGGCTCCCAAACGTCTTCACGGCCGCCGCCGAAACCGAAGGTTTTGAATCCCATGGATTCGAGGGCGCAGTTGCCCGCCAGAATCATCAGGTCGGCCCAGGAAAGTTTGCGGCCGTATTTCTTTTTCACCGGCCAAAGCAACAGGCGTGCCTTGTCGAGGTTGGCATTGTCGGGCCAACTGTTGAGTGGTGCAAAACGCTGCGTACCGGAGCCGGCGCCTCCACGGCCATCGGCAATACGGTAGGTGCCGGCGCTGTGCCAGGCCATGCGAATAAAGAAGGGACCGTAATGACCATAATCTGCCGGCCACCAGTCTTGCGAGGTGGTCATCAGGTCAAAAATGTCTTTTTTCACTGCGTCCAGGTCGAGGGTTTTGAATTCCTCGGCGTAGTTGAACCCCTCTTGCATAGGGTTGGACAAAGTGGAGTGTTGGCGAAGGATATTGAGTTTCAACTGGTTGGGCCACCAGTCGCGGTTTGAGGTGCCTCCGCCAGCGCCCTTGTGGAGTGTAGCGCCCGAAAATGGGCATTTGCTTTCACCGTTGGAATGGGTAGACGGTGCGCTCGAAGGTGTGAGTTCCTGCATAAAAGTGAAATTTGTTTACTGGTTGATGGCACGAAATTACAGGCGATTTTGAATAATTCCTATTGATTATCCCTATGGTTCAATAAGAATTATCTATGATTTTCATCACCTTCTGGGAAGGAGTAGGCAAGTGATATAAAAAGTTCGATAGAGCACAGAGAATCATGTTTTCGTGTTTCAACGGCCCCTACATTTGCAACCGTAAACGATACTTGATGAAACCGTTAATTACCTTTTTCGGACTGGCCTATGCGATCAGTTGGATCATCTGGCTTCCCTTATATGGACATATCTGGGGCATCCATGATCTTCCTGTTTTACCTTATCACCATGCGCTGGGCGGGTTGGGCCCCTTGCTGGCATCCTTGCTTACCACCTGGATATTTCTGAAAAATGACGGTGTAAAAGACCTGGCAAAGCGAATATTCCAGACTCGCCCGGTGGATTATCTGGGTATTGCACTGATCAGCCCCTTTGCACTGGCCTTATTGGCTGTGGTAATCAATGTTTTAGGGAGTGGGAAAACGGTGGGCATGCAAGCCTGGTTTGCTTCCCGGGAATTTCCGGAATTCGATTTTCCGGTCTTTTTCCTGTACAACCTGCTCTTTTTCGGGCTGGGTGAAGAAGCGGGCTGGCGTGGATTTGCCTTGCCGAGATTTCAAAAAAACATGAGCGCACTGTGGGCAAGCGTGGTACTTACGTTTTTCTGGGCCATCTGGCACTGGCCCTTGTTTTTTTACCGCCCAGGCTACACAGGAATGGATATGGCTGGAATCATCGGCTGGTTTTTGAGTTTGCTTACAGGCAGTGTGTTGCTCACCTGGCTGTATAATTCCAGCAGAGGTAGTATTTTCATTTGTGCCGTGTTTCATGCCACGATCGATATTGCCTTTACGGCCGATTATGCCGATCAGCATATTGTAAACTACATGGGTATGTTGATTACACTTTGGGGGATTGCCACTATTTTTGTGTTCAAACCACGGCATTTATCTGCCGAACGCATCATTCGATAACAATTTGCAGGCAGGAATCACGCAAAATACCACTCGATATGATGGACGACAAAATGATCACAGCCCAGCGCATTGCTGATTTTCTGACCGCTCGCGGCATCGCTTTTGAACAGAAGAAAATGTTCGGCGGCATTTGTTTTATGGTCAACGACAAAATGCTGACCGGCGCCAACCGGCACAACAAACTCCTGGCTCGCGTCGATCCGGCCGATGAAGACCTTTTTTTACAAAGACCAGGCGGTGTAAGTATCATGGAAATGGGCTCCAAACTGGCCCACGGCTACCTGTTTGTAGATCCTGCCGGATTCGACAAGGAAGAAGATTTTACCTTCTGGATGGAAAAATGCCTGGAATACAATCCAAAAGTGAAGAAACGTTGACACACGGATTGCGCGGATTTTATGCGGATTTACACGGATTAGGTTAGTGGAAAAGAGGAAATTGTACCCTACCAACAGTCCAATCTGTGTAAATCCGTATTTCATCCGCGCAATCCGTGTATCAGGGTTTCTGTGCTGCTTTCCCCAGCGAAATCAAATTCGCAAACAACCTGTACGCTCCCGGCACGCCCGCCGGCAATTGGCGGAAGAAAGAAAGCCCGGTGTACACAAAATGCCCTTGTCCATACTGTGCTACCAGCAGGGCGCCATCAAGCGATTTTTCCTCTGGGTCATTCATGGATAGAACCGGCGTATAAGCAGCGTCCCATTCCGATGGGTAATACAGTCCGCGTTCTTGCACCCAACCGCTGAAATCGGTGGCACTGAGTTTATTCGGGCTGTTCAGCACGGCATGTTGCGGCGCTAGCAGGCGAATTTCGGCCGTTTCGTCGGTAATACGTTGTCGGGAAAGTTTGAGCGGATACGGCGCCAGTGTGACGTTTTCGGTGCCGCCAAAATTGGTATTGTATTGCGTTACCAGCGTACCACCTTTCTGCACGTATTCAAACAGCGCCGGCTGGTGGAATGCCAGTTGGTCCTTAGTGTTGTAGGCCCGCACCCCCAGCACCACTGCGTCATATTTGGCCAGGTTATCGGCATCCAGGTCTTTATCTTCCAGAATGGTGACGGTGCAACCCATCTGGCGCAATGCGGCAGGCACATCGTCGCCCGCGCCCATGTAGTAGCCTACGTTGCGGGCGCCCACGCGCACATCTGCACGGGAGGCGTGCACGCGCGCGGGTTGCAGCACGCTTTGCTGCGGAATGTGGTCATATTGAATGGTAACGAGACGCATGCTGTACTGCCGGTCGCCGATTTGGGCAAAAGGCGCCAGTTGGCCGTCTGCATTACCATTGGCAGCGTTTACCTTGAAAATGAAGGTTTTTTCCTCGCCTTTCTTTTTAAACTGAAAGGTGTTGTCGCCCACATTTGCCACCGTCCAGCCTGCGGGCGTTTGAATCCCCACTGTTCCACTGATGTTGTCGCTGCCGGCTTTCACACGTACGCTCACATTTTTATCCTTGTCGGAAAAGATGTACGACGCTTCGGTGCATTCCACAAACACTGGTGGCAGGATTTCAAAAGGTTTCCACACCTCGCCGATGGCTGATTCACCTGCTTTGTAGGCCACTTCGGTTTCGTATTCGATGGGTATTCCCGACACAGTAATCGACCAGCGCACTTTGAAGGTTCGGGGTGTTTCGGGTTTGCCTCGAAGGAGTTGATCTTCCACGCTGTACATCCCGATGGCGGGATCTTTCAGGAGCCAGTATGGCGCTGTGTAGGAAATGTTTTCGGGGAGTCGGACGGGCACATTGATTACCCAGTCCTTGTTATTTTCCAGTTTGGCAGCCGTGACGCTGTCTTTTACTGTTGGCAAAATCTGGAAAGATGCCAGTTGCACCTCCAGCGCTGAACGGTTGATGGCTTCCAGGCGCAGGGTAAGGTTCTGGCCCGGCGTGGAAATAGATTCGGAAGCCGTGGCTTCGAGGTACAGGCCCAGACAGCCGCGGATAACCTCCCGGATTTCGGCGCTTTTAACTTTTTTCCAGTAGCCATCAGGTAGTTTTTCAATCATCTGCAGTGCGCGCAGCAGATCGGGTACAGAAGCCGCCGGGTTGTCGCTGCGATAATTCTGGTCGATTTGTGCCATCAAAACACCAATCGGCTCTCCACCTTTCACCCGGCTCCAGGAAGTATTGATGCCTTCGAAGAGGTTGTTGCTCTGCGGGCGTTCGCCTTTGATAAAATCGAACCACTCCATGCTTTCGCCACGGTTGGTCAGGTTGCCAAATCCCTGACAGCGGTGCATCGAGCGGGCTTCGGAGGCTACTTCGGTATTGCTTTTGCCTTTTAGTGGGTAGTAAACGCCCAGGTCGAGCGAAAACAGGTTGCTTTTGTCCATTTTGTTGAATGCCTCCTGTCCACCAAAAAACCACCACGACGTATTGAAAAACTGGCGGCGTGGCTGCCATACTTCGGTGTATTTCAATTGTTCGGGGTACGCATCGGCTTTGCCAGCGAGGTCGAAGGCTTCTACCGACAACATGGCGGAGGCAGTGTGGTGTCCGTGGGTGTCGTATTTTTTATCGTGGTAAAAACGATTGACGATGACGTCGGGCTGGGTTTCGCGAATGGCCCATACCACATCGGACAACACCTGGTTTTTATCCCAAAAACGCAGGGTCTCTTCCGGGTTTTTGGAAAAACCGAAGTCATTGGCACGGCTGAAACGCTGTTTACCGCCATCGATCGAGCGAGCCATGAGCAGTTCTTCTGTGCGCAACACTCCCAGCAGTTCCCGAATTTCGGGGCCGATGAGGTTCTGTCCGCCATCGCCGCGTGTCAGCGACAGGTAGGTGACGTTGAAATGCTTTTCATTGGCGCAATAACTGATGAATCGCTGGTTTTCATCATCGGGGTGGGCGGCAACATACAGCACCGAGCCCAGCACATTGAGTTTTTTGATGGCATCGTGCAGGTCGGCAGCCGAAGGTTTGACGGGTTTCTGGGCGCCGGCCAACGCTGACAGCACCAGCACCAGAAATCCGGCAGAAAAGAAGCGGAAAGAAAAAGTATTCATGCGAAAGAGTTGTGTGGCGTGAGTGGGTTGGAGGGGTTGATGGGGTTGATGAGGTTGATGGGGTTGATGAGGTTGATAAAGGTTGAGGGGTTGAGGGGTTGAGAAGTGGAGGGGTTGAGAAGTGGAGGGGTTGAGAAGTGGAGGGGTTGAGAAGTGGAGGGGTTGAGAAGTGGAGGGGTTGAGGGGTTGAGGCTTCGCCCTTGGGATGAATAATAAGATAAGGGTTGATATTAATTCACTCGATGACGGAAAATCTCCCCTTACCCCGAGCCGCTTTTTATCAACCCTCATCAACTCAACTTCTCAACCATTATCAACCTCATCAACCCTATCAACTTACTTCTTCACCAACCTGTGCGGCGGGAAAAACAAATCAGGTCGCCCGGGTACTTGCAACTGCACAAAATAGGTGCCAGCCGGAAATTGATGTATGTGTATCAGTGCTTGATTTTGAATGTTTTTTTCCTGCAAAACGACCTTTCCTGTTACATCATACATAGTCAGGTCTGCTTCTGAAATCGATTCAGGAAAAGTAACCGAGAACATTCCAAGCAAATTCAGGCTCGGCGCAATCGACCAATCGATGCCGGTTACACCTGCTTCCTGGGCATCGGTTGTGGCACAAGTAAGCGATTCGAGCAGCGTGGTAGCATGCACCCAGAACGTGTCGACAAACGGTTCGTACTGTGGGTCGCTGTAGGTATTGGTGTGGCCTCCACCTGGCACCGTTTCCAGAAAATTCCATAACCCGACAGCCTCGGCTTGCTGGTGCAGCAGGCTGCTGCCTTCCAGAAAAGCAATACCGGCAGCCAGGCCGTACACATAATTGACCGTTTCATCCTGCGTACCGTGGATGCTCACGAGCGGCAGGTTGTTGAGTCCGACCCATTCTTTCCGGTACAGGCCACCCGACATATTTACCACAGCCTTGGCGCTGGAGGAATACGTATGATTGGACGCTGTGCCGCTGATGCCTTCCAGTCCGCCGTTGTTTTCAATAAGTGTTTGCAGGAATTCAGGCACCACGTCGGTAGAATCCAGAAAACCCGAGTGCAGGGCAGTCACAGCACCGGCCGAATAACCGCCGATAAATACATGCTCGGCATCGACATGAAATTGATTGTTGGTGGCAGCGTCTTCGCGCAGAAAACGCACGGCAGCACGCATATCGCCAACGGCTTTCACCGCAGTATCGAACACATCAAGCGAATCGGGGAAGCCCAGCAGCAGGAAAGGATACAGGCGATACTGGATGCTCACAGCCACATAACCTTTTCGTGCCAGCAATTCGCAATAGGGCTGCATCATGCTTTTATCGCCGAACAGAAAACTGCCGCCATGCGCCAGCACCACGGCAGGCCGGGCGGCCAGGTTGTCGCCTTCGGGTTCGTACACGTCCATTTGAAGGGTGAAGGCATTGTTGACGTGCCCGACAGTCGGAGCGTAGTTAACCGTCGTTTTTGTCACGGTGGAAAAAATATCATCGATGTAACGGCTGCCATCGCAACCAGCGTTTTGAGCGCCGATATTTCCGGCATGGATTACAAACAGGGAAAAAAGCAAAAGGGTAAATTTTTTCATGGCCGAGCAAGTTGAAGGAAATAAAAAAGGACTGCAATGTAGGTGATTGACAGTCCATATCGAAAAACGTTGAGTGGAAAATAGACGTTACCCTTCCACTTCAACCTTTGCTTTCTTGTAAACAGGAACGGTAGAACAGGGCTCTCCAAACATGATACTTAGTGCAAGCGGCTGGAGCAACTGCGTGATTTCGAGGTAGGCTGCCGGCGGCACGGGTTTGTCGCTACATCCTTTTATCACCAGGCGTTTGCCGGCATACGCGCTCCAATCCATGCTCTTGAGCCGTTTCAAAAATGAAAACTCCACAAAGTGCTCGGGCGTGGTTTGTGCCATGTCGGCTACATAAGGCGCCGCATAGGTGGCTACCAGCATATAGGCCCACATGGGGATGATGGCATCGGCAGAGCAAAACACAGCCAGGTTTTTACCCCTGTACTGTTCCCAATCATGGTTTTTCAGCGCCTCGCGGAAATCCTTTTCCTTGAGTATCAATTCCATAAACAGGTATTGCTTCAGGTCAAATGCCACAATGTCGCCTGCCGGATAAAATTTTTCCAGATCGATGGTTTCCAGGCCACTGGCTGCTACACGGTTGATGAGCGGAGACTCCATGACAGAGGTGAGAAGTGAGAAGTGAGAGGTGAGAGGTGAGAGGATCAGGATTCTTCCAGAGCGGGTGTTTCGCCGATGGTATTTTCTACTTCCTTGAAATCTTTGGGTTTGGGAAGATCCTGCAAATTGTTGATTCCCAGATAATCCATAAACTTCTCGGTGGTGCCATACAGCAATGGACGGCCCGGTCCTTCGCTTCTGCCGACAATCACAACAAGTTCCTTCTCCAAAAGTTTTTGAAGGGCATAATCGCAGTTGACACCACGAATTTCTTCCAGTTCCGATTTGATAACCGGCTGCTTGTAGGCAATGAGCGCCAGGGTTTCCAGTGCCGCCTGCGACAGGCGTTTTTTGGTGGTCTGCTTCAGGTGAATGGCCACGGTATTGTGGTAAGCCCCTTTGGTCAGGAACTGGTACCCGCCAGCAATTTCGATCAGTTCGAATGCGTAGGGTTCTGCCCGATATTGTTCCTGCGTGTGCCCAATGACAGCAAGAATATCTTCCACTGGCATGTCCATTTGCCAGGCTTCATCGAGCACTGATTTAATCTCGTCCAGCGAAATGGCCTGCGGTGAAGCGAAGATGAGCGCTTCTATGTGTTGTTTCAGGAATTCCATGGGGCGAAGATAAAAGAAAAACAGAGGACAAAGTGAGAGGGTGAGAGATGTGAGAGCGTGAGAGATGTGAGAGCGTGAGAGATGTGAGAGCGTGAGAGATGTGAGAGCCTGAGAGCGTGAGAGTTCGTAGAGTTGACCGCTTTTGATTGGCATGTTGATTCAATTTCTAAAAACAGGCTAATTTAAGTCGGTGTAATCTAAATCGGCTCTCACATCTCTCACCCTCTCACATCTCTCACCCTCTCACATCTCTCACGCTCTCACTTCTCTCACCCTCTCTCACCTCTAGTACCTGTTTATAATTTCCTCAAACAACTCATTCTGCAATCCCCGCACCTGCATGGTCACGACGGGGTGTTCTGCTTCCCAGCGGATTTTGAGCACGCCAAAATTGCGTTTGACCACCATATCGCCTACGCGGAATTTGTTGGTTTCGTTGAGGCCGCTTCGGATATGTGTGAGGCCGCTGGAAGTAAAATCATACAGCGGATAGGGCAAGCCTTGCAGGTCCATTTTGGAAATTTCAGCCATGTGGCGGTCACCAGAAAGAATCAGCAGGTTTTTGGGTTTTGCCTTTACAATCAGGCTGAGCAGGCGCTTGCGGGCATTGGGAAAATTGCCCCATTTATCATAGCCATGTTCGTCGGAAAGTACCTGCACGCTGGAGCACAGGAGGGTCAGGTTGGCCTGGTTGTGTGTCAGTTCACGTTCGAGCCATTGCCATTGGGCTTCTCCGAGGATGTCGCCGGTAGGATTGGGCAAAAAGCGCTTTTGTTTGGTAGGGTCGGCCGACAGAGAATCGCGGAAATACCGCGTATCCATCATAATCACCTTGATGCGTTGGGCGCCTTTGCCGAAGGTGTATGCCTGATAAGCGCCTTCGCGTTTGCGCACAGGGTTATTAGCAGGCACATCCAGGAAATCAAGCAGGCATTTTTTGGTGCCCTTTTTTCCAGTGAGGTATTTATCGCCGCCATTTTTGCCGTAGTCGTGGTCGTCGTACACACCTACTACCTGCGCTTTTGAGCGCAATCGCTTGTAGTCGGGATTGGTCTTGAGCAGTTTGTAATGGGCCGTCAGCGCTCTTACGTCGGTGGTATCTGCATAAACTATATCGCCCAGCCAAATCCACAGGTTCGGCTCGTTGGCATTAACCCATTCCCACATCGTTTGTGGTTTTTCCATTTTATTGCAGGAGCCGAATGCAATAATGGCAGGCGCAGTAGTGGTGTCGATCGGCTTGGGTTTGTACGACTCTATATCGAGGTTTTCAGCCAAATCGGCGGCTTCCGGCGCCATTTTGGGGGTCAAAACTTCTTTTTCCTTTTGCTGTTTGGGAGAAGCAGAAGCAGGCGGTTGAAGGGTACTTTGTCCGGGTTTTGTTTTTTGTGCGAAAAGTGTGGTAGAAATTGCTGCGACTAGGAAGGCAGCGAAAAACAGATTTCGTTGAGTCATGCTATTTGGAAGGAATAAGTACTTCAGGTCGTTTGCGGGAAGAAAACGAAGAAAGTTGGAAAATAGTACAAAAGGTATGTACGTTAGAGTCCTGAGTCCGAAGTCCTGAGTCCTGAGTCTGTAGAGTACACCTTCTTCAGTTTGGCATTCACAATTGGTTGAGCCCAGGATAATCAGGTGTACGCTCCAGACTCAGGACTCAGGACTTCGGACTCAGGACTCAATTCATCTACTATGTTTACAAAAACAACGCCCCTATTTCTCCTGCTGCTCTTGCTGGCAGCCTGCACCTACACCATCAAAATCAAAGATGGCAAAACGGCTTATGAGCGCAAGCAATATGCCGTGGCGGCGCCCATGCTGGAAAAAGAGTTTGCACGCGCCAAAACCCGCAATGAAAAAGGCCAGATTGCCTACCTGCTGGGCGATGCCTACCGGCGCACCGGGCGCGATGAAAAATCCTTGCAGTGGTTCAAAACGGCCTACGACAACAACGGTGGCGCCGAAGCGCTGAAAGCATATGCCTATGCCCTGAAAAAAATGGAACGTTATGCTGAAGCACGCGATGCGTTTAAAAACCTGGGCATCGAAATCGGCTCTCCGTACGAATATCGAAAGGAAATCACCGCCTCCACGGTAGCGGAAGGCTGGCTGAAAGAAATGCCCGCCAATGGCTGGAAAGTGGAACCCACTTCGTTCAACAGCAGCCAAAACGACTTTGCGCCAACGCTGTTTCCCGACGGCCGGCTCGTGTTCAGCAGCGACCGCAGCATGAGCACCGGCGAAAACAAATACAACTGGACGGGCAACCGGTTCATGGATATTTTTATCGTTGACCCCTCCGGCGCTAGCCCACAAATATTTGACAACCAATTGAATACCGAAAACAACGAAGCCACACCCTGTTTCAACAAGACGGGTACCGAAGTGTTTTTTGTGCGGGCTGTAGGCGCCTACAAGGGCGATGACGCGTACAACAAAATTTACATGGCCAACCGCCTGTCCGACGAAGGCGGCTGGAGCGCACCCGTACCCCTACCCTATCAGAAAGAAAAGGTCAATTACCTGCACCCGGCCCTCAGCACCGACGGCAATACACTGTATTTCGCCAGCAATGACCCCGAAGGATGGGGCGGCTATGACCTGTACTCTATGCAGCGCAGCGGCAAAACGGAAAGTGGCTGGGAAGAGCCCAAACTGCTCACGCGTGCCATCAACACACCCGGCAACGAGGTGTTTCCTTCTTTCGACGCCGATACGCTGTACTTCGCTTCCGACGGACTCACGGGTATGGGCGGACTCGATATTTTTCGCACCTACAAACTCGAACGCAATGCCTGGGCGCCGCCAATCAACCTGAAAGCGCCCATCAACAGCGGCGCCGACGACTTCGCACTGGCCATGAACCCCGGCAAAAATGCCGCCGCCCGCCAACCCGGCGACCTGATTCGCAGCGGTTTTTTCACGTCCAACCGTACGCTGGAAGCGGCCCGCGGCGGCGACGATATTTATCGCTTCGAACAACGCGTACCGCCCCCTAAACCACCTAAAATCGACACGGTAGACAAGAAAAATATCGTGTATAAAATGACACTGGAAGTGTATGTGCTGGAAAAAATCCTGTCAGATCCTTCTAACCCCAACAGCAAAATGCTGGGCCGTAAACCACTCTCCGGCGCAGCGCTGACCTTTGATTCGGGCAAAAAGCCGCAAACAATCACCCTTAAAGACGACGGTTATTACAAAATTGAACTGGCAGAAAACACCGACTACCAGTTCTCCGCAGCACTGCCAGGCTACCTCTCCAATTCGGCGCGCTTCAGCACACGCGGTATGGCCAAAGACCCCAACAATCCCGTACAGGCTTTCGAACTGGAAATCGTGCTCGACAAAATCTACCGCGACCGCGAAATTGTGCTCGAAAACATTTACTACGACTACGACAAATGGGACATCCGGCCCGACGCCGAACCCACGCTCAACCGCCTGGCCGATATGCTCAAACAAAACCCCGGCATCCGCATTCAACTCGGTAGCCATACCGACTGCCGGGGCAATGATTCCTACAACCAAACCCTCTCGCAACGCCGCGCCGAAAGTGCCGTCAATTACCTGATTACCAAAGGCATAGATGCCGATCGCCTCGGCGCCGTCGGGTATGGCGAAACACAACCTGCCGCCGATTGCGCCTGCGCGAGGTGCACGGAAAACGAGCACCAGACGAACAGAAGGACGACATTCAAAGTGGTAGAGTAGTACACGATTTGACAACTTTTTGAAAGTTGTCAAATCTGGTCGCAATGATTAATATCAAATAAAAACATATCTAAATCAGTTACAAAACGCTGAAAACAAGCATTGCCAGGCGGGTAATTTTGTAAGGACATCTGGTTCATTTTTCTCAAAAAATGAGCGGAATAACTTACTTACATCACAGCCCACCATGAAAAATCTACTTTACACCTGCCTGGCATTCCTTTTTATAGCGGCATGTGTGGCGCCGCGCAACTTCCGGGCTAATTACCGGGACGTAAACGCGCTGATGCACCAACAGGACAGCCTGCAAACCAGGCTATTTCTAAAAGCCCACCTGAAAAACGGAGATGTCTGCATCCTGAATGACACCTGGAAAGTCGATACTGTACAGAACAGTGTCAGTGGAAATGGCTCGCGGTATGATTTCAACCGCCACCTGGTAGAAACCGGAATATTGACGGTTTCCATAGACAGTGTAGCCATTTTTGAAACCAATAAAATGTTGGACGACAAAGAAGAAGTCCGCATTGCGGCGGTCAGTATTATAACCATGATGGATTTGACGCTGGGTATTATTTGCATATCCACACCCAAAGCCTGTTATGGTTCCTGCCCCACGTTTTACATCCATGAAAACGCCCTGTTCCACTACGCCGATGCGGAAGGGTTTTCCAATGCCATATCTCCTGCGCTTGAATATGCGGATGTGGACGCCTTGTACCACGCCTGGCCGGCAAGCGACACGTTTTCGCTTACCATGAAAAATGAAGCACTGGAAACACACTGTGTGGAAGATGTGCATCTGTTGGCCGTTCCGGTGCAGCCCGGCGAAAAGGTGTATCAAAGTCCGGACAATCGTTTTTACCGCTGCGACCGCTTGTATCCCCTTTCCAAAGCCACAGGGCCGGAAGGGAATATCACCTCGCTGCTGGCCACGGCCGACCTGAGCGAGCGTTTTTCACTGTCCGACCCGCAAAACCTGCGCAGCAAGGAGGAAATTTTGCTTGAATTCGATGCCACCGGAAATAACGACCCTCTCGGACTGGTGCTCGATTTCCGTCAGACGCTCATGACCACTTATTTCATTTACAGCGCCATGGGTTACATGGGCGATGAAGTGGGCGATATGTTTGCCCGTGTTGAAACCAGCCCGGCCCTGAAAACCGGCCTGAACGGTATCCAAAAAGAACTCGGCAGCATAGAAGTGTATCTCTGGGACGAACAGCGTCGGGAATGGCACCTGCAAAACAGCCTGTACGAAACGGGGCCTATTGCCGTGAACCGGCAATTTGTTCCCCTGGGTGCTACGCAGCGATCGGGCAAACACATTCGCCTGAAAATTGTACAAAACAAGGGCCTTTGGCGACTTGATTACGTGGCCCTGGCCCGCATCGTGCAGCAGGAAGATCCCTTGAAAATTGCGCCTTCCGTGGTGCTCCACAAAGGCCGCGTAGATGCATCGGCCCTGCATTCGCTGCGTACGGAGGGGAAATACCTCATTTCCATGCCAGGCAGTGCGTACAAATTACAGTTTGCATTGCCGCAGGGCGCGCCGAACTACGAATTGTTCCTGCAATCAAAAGGTTACTACCTCGAATGGATGCGCGCACACTGGCTCAAAGACAAGAACCTGCCCAAACTCCGGAAAATGCTCGTTCGCCCCGGCAAATACCTGCGCGACGAAGCGCCTGCCTACAAGGAATACGAACAGTACATGGAGCAGGAATTCTGGAACTCAAGAATCGACACCCAAAACTTTTCCGGCTATGAAAAATAGACTCTTTTTCTGCTGCATATCGGCCCTGCTGCTTTTGGGCGGCTGCCGGATACGCAATGCGCAATACCTGCCCACCAAAACCACTATCGGCACCAATCGATACGGCTCCCGCATGGATATCCGGCTGCAAAACGGCAGGCAGGTGCTGGGCGAATTAATCGCTATCGATACGAGCAACATAATTATTCTGAGGGATTCTGTGCACGGCTGCAAGGTCGTGCCGATCAGGGACGTGGAAACATTCCGACTCATATTTGCCAAACCGACGGACTACTCGGCTCCGCTGACCCTGGGTACCATCAGTACCCTCTCGCATGGCTACTGGCTGGTGTTCACATTGCCCATCAACATCATTGCGGCAGCGGCCGTTTCTTCTTCCAGCAAAGGATCGGTTACGTATAGCCAAAGCCACATTACCCTACAGGAATTGCAGATGTTTGCCCGTTTTCCGCAAGGAGTGCCGGAAGGGGTGGCGGTGGAGATGATTGGGTATTAGTTGGTAGTGATGGCTATTGTTTGGAATACTTGTAATACGAATTATTGATAGCAATGGTATCTCCTGCCTGTAGATTGTATTGATTTCGAAGTTGGTCAATTTGGGAGGCAGCGCCGCCCGGGAGTTCAAAAGATACATCCATAGGAGAGTATTCCACTTCCGTCGCACTTGTGCGCCACGAATGATGCAAGGTGAGCAAAGGCAGGCGGATATTGCTATTATCGGTATCCAGCACATAGTTGATAGTGGCCGTCCCAAAACTAATGGATACCTTGTTATCGTCCAGGGTGTAGGGAAGGATAGTGTCGGAAGGCGCGATATTGAGGTAATCGAAAAACGAAACCTTTGCTGTTTGATCGTCCAATAGTTCTAATTTTTCAATTTCAAACTCGGTACTATTTATTTCAAGAATGTCTTTCAGGATATTATCAAACTCAAGATAATTACCGCTTGCTGCAATTTCATTGTAGGAATTGGTTGTCAGGACATAATATTTGGTAGTCTGAAACTCGAGTTCCTGGTATTGATAGGCACTCGGAAAAGTGAGTGGTTCTTGCTCTTCTCCGGGGTTACAACTGTATTGTAATGTTGCAGATACGAATACAAAGCATACCAAAAAGCGGTATTTACTTACAGAGGGTAATCTGTTGTGAATGTGCATAACGATTGGATTTTGATGATACATGACACAACAAAAATAAACAAGCCCCCTGTCCAATACCACAAATATCTAGCCCAAGCCCCCCTACCAACAAGTATTTGCAGCGCCCAAACGAGTAAGCGCAGCATCCACCGCCCGGCATCTGCCTCACCAACACAAAAAAAGCCGGGCGCCTTCATAGACGCCCGGCCAGGAATTCCAGGGGATATCGAACTCCAAGAGTCCGGGTACTTTGGGATAAAAGTCACACTTGGGAAACGTGAGGGTACGCGCTTAACTGGGATCCGCTCATTGGTTTCTCCGACTTATACAAGGGAGCACTGTAAATATGGTTGCTGCAAAGGTCGGGCAGGTAAACGGCTTGTTTTTATCGATTTTTGCAACAAACACAATTTTATTTATTGGATATGAGGAAGAGATGAACCCGCTTACGCGGGCCGGGGGCCTGGGATTGGGCGGATGATGCGGATAAAGCGGATTTTTTGTGGCCTGACGGCCACTGGTATTCGGATTTTAAGAGGACTCTACGGTCTTTGTGTCCCTTGTGCACTTCGTGGTTTATTATAACAACCACGAAGGACACAAGGGACACAAAGACCGTAGAGTCCTCCTTTATATGAAAAAATCCGTTTCATCCGTTAGTCCATCCTGTCACAAGGGCTCATTTAAACGGATTCGAAAAACGTTTGTCCGTACGAATCGACTCATCCGTCAGGGTGTACAGGAATGCGATCAAATCCTGTTGGGCAGTTTCCGACAGGTTCATGCGTTTGGGCGTTCCGTCGGCGGTTTTCAGCATTGGGTTCAGGTTGGGGTGGTTTTGAACGCCGGAATTGTAGTGTTCTATCACCTGTTCGAGCGTTTGGAAACGGCCGTCGTGCATGTAGGGCGCCGTGAGGGAAATGTTGCGCAGGGTCGGCACTTTGAAAGTTCCCATATCAGCGGTATTGCCGGTAATGCCGCCCACGCCGGGGTCGGTGCTCGCTTCCGCGTCGAGGCCATTGCAGGCATTGGGCAAGGCGCCGATGGTCATGCGGGACGAGTGGCAGCAGGCGCAGTTTTGCAGGTAGATGGTTTTACCCCGGTTTTCGGCGGCCGTAAAATCGGGGAAATCATATTCTATGTACTCAAATGGATTTTTGGAAAAAGCCTGGTCGAATTTGCTTTGGAAAGAACCGATAGAATTGATAAAGTTGGCGACAGACTCTGTGATGCGTTTGGGTGTAACCCTTGCATCGCCATAGGCTTTTTCAAACAGCACGGAATAGAAAGGCTGACTCTCCACTGCCGCTACGATCTCGCCCATATCCATATTCATTTCCTTCGGATTGCTCATAGACGCCATAATCTGTGCTTCCGCCGATTCACTGCGGTTGTCCCAGAAAAAGCGGGAACCCATTTGGCAGTTTTCATCACCATATTGGGAGGCAAAACTGACCACCGACGACAGTGGCAAGGAGTTGCGTTCGCCAAGCCTTCCAAACACGCCCGTGCTGACTGCTTTGTCGTCGCCAAACCCGCGTTCCTGCTTGTGGCAACTCGCGCAGGAAATGGTACCGTCTTTCGACAGACTCTGATCGTAAAACAACACGCGCCCCAGCACCGCCTTCCGTCGGTCGATGCGCGGGCGCTCTACGCCTGCTACCACCATATTGTACAGAAACTTCGGGTCGTACACATCCATTTCATCGGGCAGATTCAGGTACTGATCCAGGATGGCTTTTTCTTCCGGCAAATAGTCCGACAGCACCACCTCGGGTTTTTCATGGCATGCCACAAACAGGATACCACTCAAAAGCAGCGACAGGAGAGCAAGTTTTTGCATGTTTTCAAATTTTAACAGGTGAATAATTGGGAAGATGCAGTGAGATGGGGAAATGCGGCAAAGAAGGAGGTAGGAGTTATGAGTTATGAGTTATGAGTTTTACTCACTTTGCTTTTGGCCACTCTATTAAAAAAGCCATGAGCAACGCGAATATAACTCATAACTCATAACTCATAACTCCCAAACTCTTTTTCTCAAACCCTTTGCTACTTCAATCAATCATCGTACCTTTGCCGCGCTAAAATCGGATGGATAGGCAAAAACTGCCGTTTGACCCTCTGAAATCCCATTTTGGTAATGATGAACTATGAATGATGAAGGATGAAAATTTTCATCTGTACACATTCCAGACATTCATCATTCATCGTTCATCATTCATCATTATTAAAGAAAAATGGCAGTCTACTACAACAAAGAGAAAATCGCCGAGATCGTAAAGCAGTATGCTGGCGATGAAAAAAACACCGGTAACACCGAAGCACAGATCGCGTTGCTCACGTACCGCATCGAAAGCCTGTCGGCACACCTGCGCGCCAACAAGAAAGACCACTCTACCCGCCGCTCCCTGCTCACCATGGTAGGTCAGCGCAAGAGCCTGCTTTCCTACTACGCGAAAAAAGACATTTACAAGTACCGCGCCCTGATCGAAAAACTCGGTCTGCGTAAGTAAAAGTAATGCGAAGTCGTCCGTACGAAATCGCCGGTCTGCCCATGCAGCAAGGTGTTTCGTTGCGGACGACTTCTTTGTTTTATCCCAAATCCCATCCACATGAAAACACCTCTCCTCCATTTATTGCGCCGCCGATGACAAGGCATTTTTGCCTTTCAACATATACAACCTGACTCGAAACGTCGGTTTCTTTCAGGCAAATCAATCATTTTTTACCCGCTCCTGATGTTGTAACGAAGGTGATGTCCGGGAACAAAATCGGAAGCAGGAACAGTACATTTCAAAAACGGGGACGTTATTTCCCCCACACAAAGAGGGCAGGAGTGAGTGGTGAGTAGTGAGTGGTGAGTGGTGAGTGGTGAGTAGTGAGTAGTCAGTGAGAGAAATCACTACTCACCATTCACTACTCACTACTCACTACTCACCACTCACTACTCACCACTCACTCCTGCCCTCTTTGTGTGATTTTTTCGGTTTTTGAAACTGTTGCCTGCTACATTCGGCAAATGTTTCCGGCAAACAGCCTGTTTTGCAACGAAAAGGAGCACAAATGCTCTTTACATATGGGAAAACAAATCCCGCTCCGTACCACGTTCAACCTTCCGGATGGACGTGAAGTTGCGCTTGAGACCGGCAAACTCGCTGCTCAGGCCGATGGCTCCGTTATGCTTCGCATGGGCGACACGATGCTGCTTTGCACCGTAGTCAGCATGAAAAAAGCGAAGGAAGGCCAGCCTTTTTTCCCGCTTTCCGTGGATTACCAGGAAAAATTTGCGGCAGTAGGCCGTATTCCCGGTAACTTTTTCCGCCGCGAAAGCAAACTGTCCGACTATGAGGTGTTGATCAGCCGCCTCGTCGACCGTGCCCTGCGCCCGCTGTTCCCCGACGGTTACATGAACGAAACCCAGGTGATCATCAACCTGATTTCTGCCGACAAGGACGTGATGCCCGATGCACTGGCCGGTCTGGCCTGCTCGGCTGCCATGGCCGTGAGCGATATTCCGCTCGAAGGCCTGTTCTCGGAAGTACGCGTGGCCCGCATCGACGGCAAATTCGTGATCAACCCCGGTCGCGCCGAACTCGAACGCGCCGATATGGACTTCATCGTAGCCGCCACCAAACACGACATTACCATGGTGGAAGGGGAAGCCGATGAATGCCAGGAAGAAGAACTCGTGGAAGCCATGAAACTGGCCCATGAAGCCATTAAGGTGCAGATTGCCGCGCAAGAACGCCTGGCAGAAATGGTAGGTGAAAAAGCGCTGGTGAAACGCGCCCTGCCCGAAATTCCTGAAAACGAGGAATTGAAAAAACGCATTGAAGCGCTTATTTCCGATGACATTTATGCCCTTGCCCGCAGCGCCTCCAACAAAGACGCCCGCAAAACGCGTATCGAGGAAATCAAGGAAGCCGCTATTGCCAAAGTAACCGAAGAATTCGGCGAAGAAGTGATGGCAGAATGGGGCGCCGCAGCCGATCGCTATTTCGAAAAAGCAAAAAAACGCATCATCCGCGATGTCGTTTTGAGCGACACGAAACGCCTCGACGGCCGCAAAACCGACGAAATTCGTCCGATCTGGTGCGAAGTAGACTACCTGCCTACCACGCACGGCTCTTCAATCTTTACCCGTGGCGAAACGCAGTCGCTCACTTCGCTCACGCTCGGCACGAAAGAAGACCAGGCGCTGATCGATATTGCGCTTGATCCGCACGACGACAAGTTTATCCTGCACTACAATTTCCCGCCATACAGCACCGGCGAGGTAAAACCCATGCGCGGTCCGGGCCGCCGCGAAATCGGCCACGCCAACCTGGCCGGCCGTTCGCTGCGCAAGGTGATGCCAACCGATTTCCCGTACACGGTGCGCCTGGTGTCCGATATCCTCGAATCCAACGGCTCGTCTTCTATGGCGACTGTATGCGCCGGTACGCTGGCGCTGCTCGATGGTGGTGTGAACATCAAAGCCCCGGTGGCTGGTATCGCTATGGGCGCTATCGCCGACGAGGCCGGCCGCATTGCCATTCTCTCCGACATCCTCGGTGACGAAGACGCACTCGGCGATATGGACTTCAAAGTGACGGGTACTGCCAAAGGTATCACTGGCACGCAGATGGACATCAAAATCGACGGCATGCCGTACGAAATGCTGACCAAAGCACTGCTGCAGGCCCGCGAAGGCCGTCTGCACATCCTCGGCGAAATGGCCAAAGCGATCGCAGAACCTCGCACCGACCTGAAACCGCACGCACCGCGTGTGATGGAGTTCCGCATTCCGCGCGACTTCATCGGCGCTGTGATCGGCCCGGGTGGCAAGGTTATCCAGGAAATGCAGCGCAATACCGGTACCACGATCTCCATCTCGGAAGACGAACAAGGCGGTATCGTGGCCATCTTCAGCCCCGACA
Source organism: Bacteroidota bacterium (assembly GCA_020160935.1). GTDB lineage: Bacteria > Bacteroidota > Bacteroidia > Chitinophagales > Saprospiraceae > M3007. The sequence continues at coordinate 67,510 of JAIUPL010000019.1, forward strand.
AAAAAGCCATCGACGCTGCATACGCACAGATTCAGGGTATCGTATTTATGCCGGAAGTGGGCGCTGTGTACGAAGGCGTAGTGGAAGAATTGGCTGAGTACGGTGCATTCGTCAAGTTTAAGGGTAAAACCGGCTTGTTGCACGTGTCAGAATTCGATCACCGCCGCATCGAAAACATCGCCGATGTGTTGAAAGTCGGCGATCCGGTTTCGTTCAAAATCCTCGACGTGGATCCGAAAACCGGCAAGATGAAACTGTCTCGCCGCGCCATCGTAGCCAAACCCGACGGCACTATGCCGACCGACGAAGAAAACGCAGCCCGCGCTCAACGCGGCGGCGGTGGCGGCGGTGGCCGTGACGGCGGCGGACGTGGTCGCGATGACCGTCGTGGCGGCGGACGTGATGATCGTCGCGGTGGCGGCGGCGGACGCGATGGCGGCCGTGGAGGAAGACACTAACAGAGAGTGAGAGAGGTGAGAGAGTGAGAGAGTGAGAGAGTGAGAGAGTGAGAGATAATTTGATTTTTTTGGAATAATGCGAAATACCAGCCGGTTGGGGTTTGTCCCCAGCCGGTTTTTTTTTGGTTATTGATTATCGGTTATTAGTTATTAGGGCTTGGTAAGGGTTTATTTTCACAAAGGTTTGGCTGCACAACAAGGAAGCCAAACCTTTGTGAAAATAAACCCTTATCCACCCCTAATAACCAATAACTGATAACTGATAACCAAGATGGCTTTTCGCTCTTTCACCCTTCTCTTCTCAGGCCTTTTACTTTGTTTTTCCTGCACAACGCCACGCCGGATCGCACGGAAAATGGAAAAAGAAGTGCGTCATTCTCCAGTTTTCAGTCGCGCATTTACGGGATTTACGGTAATCGACCCTGAAACAGGTAAAATACTCGCCGATGTAAACGGCGATCATTATTTTACACCTGCTTCGACTACCAAAATACTGACGCTGTATACCTGCCTGAACATGCTGGGCGATTCGGTGCCTGCCCTGCAAATACAACGGCGTGTCCTCGATGAAAGCGCCCGACAATACGCCCTGTTGCTGCGCGGAACCGGCGATCCCACTTTTTTGAGTCCTTTTTTTCAACACTGGCAAGGAACCTTCACAACCTTAAAAAACCGGCCGGAAGTATTGCAATTGCTGGCCCGCGAGCCAGCGCCCGAACGTTTCGGCCCCGGCTGGGCATGGGATGACTATCCGTACGGATTTCAGGCCGAGCGCACAGTTTTTCCGATGTATGGCGGCGTGGTGCGATATGTGCCTACTTCGGGTTTTCAATACGAGATTCAGCCGCCTGTTTTCAGGGAGCATTTCATCAATGTGTTCCAGAAAGGCGGTTTTGCCGATCATATCATTCGCAGCGAATTTGAAAACGAATGGCGCGTTCCAGGCCTGAATGCGCCAAAAGGGGAAAAATGGTTGCCTTTTACAGCACCCGACCGCGCTGCCTTGCTGGCCGATACGCTCGGTAAATCCGTGGAAAAATACACACCCTACCCTTACGAATTGATCCCGAACGAGTGGCAAACCCTCTACTCCACCCCACTCGATACCGTGCTGCGCCGCATGATGTACCAGAGCGACAATTTTATTGCCGAGCAAATGCTCTTGCTCTGTGCGGGCAAAAAATTCGACCTGCTGCAACAGGATACGCTCATCAACTGGATGCTCGATTCGGTGCTCAATGACCTTCCTCAGCGCCCCCGCTGGGTGGATGGCTCCGGACTTTCTCGCTATAATCTTATCAGTCCGCAAGACCTGTCCGCTGTCCTGCTTCGCCTCTGGCGCGAACAGCCGCACGAACGCCTTTTGTCTCTTTTCCCGAAAGGCGGTGTCGATGGCACATTGTCAGACTGGTATGCCGGAAAAGACGGAAAGCCGTACGTTTTTGCCAAAAGCGGCTCCATGAGCGGCGTCACCTGCCTGAGCGGCTATGTGCGCACCAAACACGGCAAATTCCTGATTTTCACCTTTATGACCAATCATTTTGTGGGAAGTAGCCGTGCGTGGAAAGAGGAAATGCAGAAGGTTATTGGTTATTAGTTATTGGTTATTAGGGCTTGGTAAGGGTTTGTTTTCACAGAAGTTTGGCCGCACAAACTGGGAAGCCAAACTTCTGTGAAAACAAACCCTTACCAAGCCCTAATAACCAATAACTGATAACTAATAACAAACAAGTAGGAAAAATTTCGTAGGAAAGTTTTCGTACGAAATTTTTCCTACTTATATTTGCCCCATGAAACAGCAAAACGATCCATCCGGCGCCCTGCCGGAACCTACCAAATCAGAACTGGAGATACTCCAGGTTCTATGGCAGAATGGCCCCAGCACAGTCAGGTTTGTCAATGACACCCTGAATGAGCAAATGCGGGAGGTGAATTACTCTTCTACGCTGAAACTCATGCAGATCATGCTCGACAAAGGTCTGCTGGTGCGTGCAATTGACGGCAAGAATCACATTTATAGGCCGGCCGAAAAACAGGAAGTGACGCAGGCGCGGGTCATCCGTGGTCTGGCCACCATTGCTTTTGGAGGTTCGCCTGCTACGCTGGCCTTACGGGCGCTGGGCTCGGGAAGCACCTCGGCAGAAGAACTGGAGCAAATCAAGTTATTGATTCAACAACTTGAAAATCAGCAAAATAAATAAACTCATTTGCCATGGAAACGATCCCGTTTTTTATCCCCAGTTCGCTGGGTGAAGCATTGGGCTGGATGGTACTGCACAGTATCTGGCAGGCCGGGTTAATTGCCTTGCTCACTGGTGTTTTGCTCATCGTTTTGCGCCGTAAATCGGCAAAAATGCGGTACTGGATTACCAATGCCGCCCTATTGCTGGTATTGCTGGCGGCGGCAGGCACGTTTGCTTATTACTTCCAGAATTCGGATCTATCTGCCAGAAACGTCCCTACTTCGACTGAAAGCAGGCTGCTGCCCCACGGCGACGTTATTCCTGTAGTTGCGTTTCAGCAGGCAGAAAAGCCGATTGCATTCAACATGGGCGCTTATTTCAACCGAAACCTGCCGCTGGTAGTCGCATGCTGGTTTTTAGGGTTGTGCGTCTTTTTGCTGCGCCTGCTCGGCAATGTGGGGTATGTATACTACCTGAGAAACCACTTGAATTTCCCTGCCGAAGAATACTGGGACGATTTGCTTCAAGAATTGTTGCGCAGCGCCCACCTGCAACAACCGGTGCGCCTCGTCGAATCGGCGCTGGTGCGCACACCTTTGGTCATCGGCCATCTCAAGCCCCTGATTCTGTTTCCCATTGGCCTCATCAACCGGCTCGATCCACACCATGTGGAAGCCATTCTGGCACACGAACTGGCACACATACTGCACCGCGACTATCTATTTAACCTGCTTCAAAGTGTAGTGGAAACACTGTTCTATTACCACCCTGCCGTGTGGTGGTTGTCGGCCCGGGTGCGGCATGAACGCGAAATAGCAGCAGATGACGCTGCGGTACAACTTACCGGAAAATCAATGGAATACGCCAAATCGCTGGTGCTGATTCAGGACTTTGCGCTGATGCCCATGAGCGCGTTCCCTGCCTTTTCCGGCCCTCGAAAAAACCAATTACTCCACCGGATTCAACACATTTTACGAGTACCACAAACAACAAATTTAGCTATGGAAAAAATCATCGGAACCTGTGCCATTCTCCTGGTCATCATCGGACTGGGAATGGCACAAAACAAAAACGACACCAACATTTCCTACCAGCATGTCGAAACCATTGCCAATGGAAACGAACTGAGCGGCGTGTGGGAAGCAAGTATCGAAAACGACAAAGTGTGCGTCAATTTCAGCAGCCGACGCGAACATTTCTCCTGGAACAATGGCAATTGTTATCAAAAATCGGATTTTTCGGCGCTGCCAACGGTGGAATCGGAGTTTACCCTCACACGGCCTGCCGGCGTCATGACCCTCAAGGGAAAATTTGAAAACAAGGAAGGCTATGGTCGTTTTCGCTTTGTAGCAGACGCCTCGTTTTCATCGTGGTTGAGCGAGCAGGGAATCAACGGCATCGACGAAATGGCTATGCTGAACCTGTTTCTTGCCAATATCGGAAAAGACTACGTTCAGTCCCTGCAAAAATCCGGTCTGGGTGACATTTCCGGCGACGACCTGCAAAGCCTCGCCGTCCAGGGCGTCGATCAAAAACGCATCGGGGCAGTGCGCGAAATTTCCCAATCCCTCGACGCGGGCGATCCATCTATCGAGACCATCCTCAACCTGACGATTCACGACATCGACGAGGCGTATGTAAAAAGCCTCAGCCAGGCCGGCTTCGGGAAATTGTCGCTGGAAGACGTCATGAATGCGAAAATTCACGAAATTACACCGGAATACGCCAAACAAGTGAATGAACTGGGCTTTGGAAAACTCTCGTTTGAAGACATCCTTAATTTCAAAATCCACGAAATCACACCCGAATTTCTCAGTGGCCTGAAAAAGGCAGGTATCAACCCGGAATCGGCCGAAGACGCTATCAACCTGCGCATTCATGACATGTCGCCCGAAACCATTGCCGAGTTCAAAAAAATGGGCTTCAAAGACTTGTCTACCGAGGAAATGTTGAACCTGAAAATTCAGGACGTAACGCCTGCCTTTCTCGACGACATGCGCAAGGCGGGTTTCACCAACCTGTCGGCTGAAGACGCCCTCAACCTGAAAATTCAGGATGTTACTCCCGAATTTGTAAAGGAAATGGAAAAAGCAGGGTTCAAAAACCTGTCTGTAGAAGACGCCCTCAACCTGAAAATACAGGACGTCCAGGCTGCCGATCTGGAAGGTTTTGCCAAACTCGGCTTTACAAAAATTAACGTCGAGGACGCTGTCAACCTGAAAATCCACGATGTTACCCCGGAATTTATCCAGTCCATGCGCAGCAAAGGCTTCGTCGATCTGGATCTGGAAGAGTATGTGAATTTGAAGGTGCAGTACGGGGATAAGATTAAGAAATAAGTCGTAAGTCCTGAGTCCTAAGTCCTAAGTCCGTAGAGTACACCTGATTACCCTTCAACCTCTTTTTATTAAAGCCAATGGTAATCAGGTGTACTCTACGGACTCAGGACTCAGGACTTAGGACTCAAGACTAAAGTCTGGCAATCACCGTCTTATTCCCCTTCACCATTTCATCCATTTTCACCTCCACTTTCGCATCGAGCGGGAGATAGAGGTCGACGCGGGAGCCAAATTTAATAAATCCCATTTCACCGCCCTGCTGCACTTCCTGGCCTTCGCCGATATACCATTTGATCCGTTTGGCCAGCGCGCCTGCAATCTGGCGCATCAAAATTTCGGCATTCCCCATGCCGTACACCACAGTGGTACGTTCATTCTCCGTGCTGCTTTTCGGGTGCCAGGCCACCAGGTATTTCCCTTTGTGATAGCGAAAATACTGCACTTTCCCGCTCACCGGATTTCGATTCACATGCACATTGAATGGCGACATAAAGATCGACACTTGCAATCTTTTGTCTTTAAAGTATTCATTTTCAACAGTTTCTTCAATGACGCATACCTTGCCGTCGGCAGGAGCGTACACGAGGTGGTTGTCGGTGACTGCGATACTGCGTACCGGATTTCGGAAAAATTGCAGGATGATGCCGTACAGTATGACCGACAAAATAAGCAGTGGCCAGAATGCGATCGGCAGCAGTTGAAAAATGGCGTAATTGAGTCCTATCAGGACGATCGCCGAAATAGCCAGCAGGGAGTAACCTTCTCTATGAATTCGGAAGAGCATTTTCTTTTTTGAAAAACGTGAGGAAATAAAAGGCAGGTCAAAAAGTGATAATGATTTTTTGAAAGTGCGCAAAAGTAAAAATTCCTATTTTTGCGGCCAATTTCAGTGGGAAATTGTGTTTTGGTGTTTTTGTGTTTTAGTGTTTTGGTGGTGCGTTGCTTTTGGCATTTGCAGTTAAGGGAATCCTTGTCATCAATTGTACCAAGGAATGCACTACAAAAACACCAAAACACAAAAACACTAAAACACCAAAACACTAAAACACCAAAACACTCTAACACATAAAAAAGCATGAAAGTAGCGGTTGTAGGCGCTACCGGTCTGGTAGGCTCAAAAATGTTGCAGGTGCTCGAAGAGCGCAATTTCCCGATCACCAAACTGCTGGTGGTTGCTTCCGAGCGTTCGGTTGGGAAAACCATCAAATTTCGGGGCAAACGCCACAAAATTATCAGCATGACGGACGCAGTGGCCAAAAAGCCTCAGGTGGCTATTTTTTCGGCAGGCGGCAGCGTATCCAAGGAATGGGCGCCGCGTTTTGCCGAAGTAGGTACAGTCGTGATCGACAATTCTTCGGCCTGGCGCATGGACCCCGAGAAAAAACTCGTGGTGCCGGAAGTGAATGCCGATGTGCTGACGAAAAAAGACAAGATCATCGCCAATCCCAACTGCTCTACCATTCAAATGGTGGTAGCACTCAAGCCACTTCACGATAAATATAAAATCAAACGCGTAGTGGTGAGCACCTACCAGTCGGTCACTGGCACTGGCGTTAAAGCCGTCAACCAGTTGATGAACGAGCGCAAGGGCAAACAAGGCGACCGCGCCTATCCCTACCAGATCGACCTAAACCTGCTGCCGCATATCGATGTATTTACCGAAAACGGCTACACAAAAGAGGAGATGAAAATGGTCAACGAGACCAAAAAAATAATGGGCGACGACTCGATCCGCGTGACGGCTACCACCGTTCGCGTGCCCGTTATTGGCGGCCACTCCGAGTCGGTGAACGTGGAATTTGAACGCGATTTTGATCTCGATGAAGTGCGCAATTTGCTGGCCGCAGCCCCAGGTGTTGTCATTACCGACAACCCGGCGGAACTGCAATACCCCATGCCATTGTTTGCACACGACAAAGACGAGGTGTTCGTAGGTCGTCTTCGCCGCGATGAAAGCCAGCCTAATACCCTGAATATGTGGGTAGTATCTGATAATTTGCGCAAAGGCGCCGCTACCAACGCCGTTCAGATTGCCGAATACCTGCTCGAAAAAGGGATTTTGAAATTAAAAAAGAAAAAAGCGGAAGCCGCACTCTAATTTTGCTCCCGCATCCGGATCATGGCAACGGGCGAACGGCAGACAACGCCCCCTACCCCACGACCGGAAATCAAAACAAGCGTTTAACGTCTGTCGTCACCACTGTCAATCGTAAAGTAAGACATGAAGAACAAAGTTGTCGTTTGGGGCACCAACGCAGAGAATGAAAAGGTACTGATCGCACTCGAATTGCAGGCAGAAGCCAACAAAGTGATGCTTTACACATTCCCGGAAGCCATCGCACCCGAAGAATTTGTCAATAAAATGATGAACGAATGGCGCGACGGCAAACCTGTGGACTTTCCCGAAGGCCACACCAGCCTCGAACGGGAACTCAGCGTCACGGAAAGCCTGCTGCCCGACAACCTCAAGGTGGAACGTGGCGACCTGATCCAGCGCGCCCAGACGGAGTGGCATTTCGCCGTTCTTTCCGCCAAACTGCACACCGTATATCAACAGGAACTGGCCGAATTCAAGGAAAAGGTCCAGGCACTCAGCACCTACGACAACAAACTCTGGGATGGTCTGAAATCGTTCTGGGACAAAGTTCAATCGCAGTCGCGCGAACGCAACCTGTTCCGCGAACACGCCGACCACCTGCGTGACAATATCAATGCGCTGTTTGACGACCTGAAAAAACTGCGCTCACAGGTGCAAAGTGAGTTCATGGAGAGTTCCAAATCCGTGTATGAAGATTTCAGCAAAGCCCTCGACGACGTAGAAGCGCGTATCGCTGCCGGCGGCGCCAAACTCAATAGCGTGTTCGAAGACCTCAAACAAATGCAGCGCCGCTACCGCGATGCCCGCATGAGCAATGAGCACCGCAATCAGTTGTGGGATCGCCTCGACGGCGCTTTCAAAAAAGCCAAAGAACGCAAATTTGGCCCCGGCGCCAATGAAGGTTCCATCGCAGACCGCCATGAAAGCCGCATGAAAGGCCTTAATGAAGCGATCAAACGCATGGAAGACAGCGTACGCCGTGATGAAGAAGACCTGCAATTCCAGCAGAAAAAGGTAAGCAATACCGAAGGCCAACTCGAAGCGCAAATCCGCATGGCCAAAATCAAAATGATCGAGGAGCGCCTCTCCTCCAAACGCGATAAACTGGCTGAAATGAACCAGACACGTTCGGACGTGGAACGCCAGATCAACAGCGCCCGCGACAAGGAAGCCAAACGCGCCGAGAAAGAAGTGGAAAAACAGAAACTCGATGCGGCCCGCGAAGCCGCCAAATCGGAAATCGCCGCTTCTATCAAAACCAAAGGCGAAAAAGAAGACTCCCTGTTTGAAGCCGCCTCCAATGTCATTGGCGACCTGCTGATGGATGCGCTGGATACGGCTAAAGCAGTAGCCTCTGTAGTAGCCGATAAAGCAGAAGAAGCCTACGACAAAGCCTCGGACAAAGCCGAAGAAGTGTACGAAAAGGCTAAAGACAAAGCCGGTGAAGCGTATGAAAAGGCTTCCGATAAAGCGGAAGAACTGGTAGACAAAGCAAAAGACAAAGCCGGTGAAGTGTACGAAAAGGCTTCCGACAAAGCAGAAGAACTGATGGACAAGGCTAAGGAAACGGCAGCCAATGCGCTGGAAGCAGTGAAAACCAAAGCCGAAGATGCCGGTGAAAAAGCGGAAGAAGTTGTTGAAAAAACCGAAGAAGCAGTAGAAGAAACTGCCGAAAAAGTAGAAGAAACACCCCTTGAATCCACCCCTGGTGATGAAAAGAAAGACATCATCATCGATGTGGTGGTTCACAAGGATGATGAAAAGAAGGTGGACGACACGAGCAACGAGGGGTGATTATCAGGGAAAATGTGATAGAATGAGTTGGTCTCACAAGCACCTGACTCGTTTGTTTTCATGGATATCAAACCTATGAGGTTTTAAAAACCTCATAGGTTTTTTTTATGGCGAAACCCCAAAAAAGTCCGGCCCGATTCGGTGTAAGATACCTGCTTCAAAAGGTCTACAGCGCTTCAAGCGCTGCAGACCTTTTTTTTACTTCTTCCAGTCTTGCGCATTCAAACATTGCGCCACCGTCAGCCCGCCTTTTCGGGCAGCAAAAACGCCATACCGCAAATCGTGCACGCCGTCTTTGCTGTGTGCATCGGGATTGATACTGATTGCAATTCCGCGTCGTACGGCTTCCTGAATAAGCGTCCATTCGATGTCGAGCCGATACGGGTTGGCATTGAGTTCGACCGCCACGCCATGTTTGGCGCAGGCGTCGAGAATCACATCCCAGTCGAGCGGGTAGCCTTCCCTGCTGAGCAGCAGTCGGCCCGTCGGGTGGCCCAGAATGGTGGTGTATGGATTTTCGACAGCGCGCAGCACCCGCTCCGTGGCTTTTTCCTTCGACATTTTCAGGTTGGTATGCACCGAAGCGATCACGAAATCGAGTTGCTGCAAAATTTCAGGTTCGTAATCCAACGAGCCGTCGTTCAAGATGTCACTTTCAATGCCTTTCAGGATGCGAAAAGGCGCCATTTCTACATTGAGTTGGTCTATTTCCGCCATTTGAGCAAGCAGGCGGTCGGGTTTGAGGCCATTGGCATAAAACGCGGCCTGGCTGTGATCGGTAATACCGATGTAATCATAACCCATTGAGCGCACATATTCGCACATTTCCCGCAGGCTGTGCAGCCCGTCACTCCAGGTAGTATGTACGTGCAGCACCCCTTTAATATCCTGTTCTTCAATAAGTTGCGGCAGTTTTTGTTGTTTTGCCAAATCCAGGTATCGGGCATCTTCACGTAGTTCAGGCGCGATAAAAGGCAAGCCCGCACGCTCGAACACCTCATATTCGCTGCGCAGGTTTTTGAACGACACGCCGGGGGCTGCTGCCACGAAAGCATCCAGAAAAACCTGGCTGCCAGTATGCTGAAACAGTTTGGAACCAAACTCTTCCGTCATACAGCGATGCACCGTCACCAACGTATTGTTTTGCAAGCGCACTTCATACCGAACCGTGCTTTCCGCTTTTTCGAGGGTAATCGTGGAGCCATCAAAAACAGCGCTCAGGTCGCCATTGTAGCCCACCAGAATTTCGATGTGCTCGACAACCGGACAGCGGCGGCGCAGTTCGCCAACGGGCGAGACATAGGCGCCGGGCAGTTTTCCCGTAAGCCATACGCATACAAAATCTGCTTCCTCTTCTGCGACATCGATGTGCACCTTGTCGCGGCTCCTGAAAAAATATTCGAGTTTCTGGCGCAAGTCTTCCTGGGTTTTCAGTCCGAAACCCTTGTATTCGATCAGGCGGTTTTCATTGCAGGCATACCAGAGTTCGCCGACCGTTTCCAGGCCCATTTCCTTCCAAACGACCCGCACTTTTTTGGGGCCGAAACCATTCACTTCCAGCATTTCCACCACACCAGGCGGTGTCTCGTTGCGGTATTTCTCCAGCGTCGACATTTTGCCGCTACCAATAAGTTCGCGGATTTTACCAGCAATCGCAGGCCCCACGCCCTTGATTCCCTTGATCTCAGGGTCGGTCATGTCGGCCAGCGGTCGATCGAGTTTGCGCAAGGTCAGGTAGGCATTCCGGTAAGAGCGAATGCGAAAATCATCCTCCTCATGCAGCTCCATAAGGTTGGCCAGTTCGTCGAAGGTATTGGCGATTTGTTTGTTGGTCATGGTGAGGAGGGTTGGTAAGTAGTGATGATGGTTGAGGGGTTGAGAGTTGAAGGGGTTGAGAGGTTGAGGGGTTGAGAGGTTGAGGGGTTGAGGGGTTGAGGGGTTGAGAGGTTGAGGGGTTGAGAGTTGAGGGGTTGAGAGGCTTGGGAAGGGCCAATCTAAAGGGCCTCAACTATTCAACTTCTCAACCCCTCAACCCCTCAACTCCTCAACTTCTCAACCCCATCCTCATCAACCTTTTCCCGCCCCATACAACAGCCATGCGAACGCGCCAATCCATGCCAAAAGTACCAATTGCAGGAACAGGTCACGCAGCAAAGCCCGTGTGGGTGATTCCGTTTTATTAAAAACCAGCGTCAGTTGCAGGTATCGCAGGATCCCCAGAATGACAAAAAATGCGGTGAAATATATTCGGTCACTTCCAATACGTCCGGTCACTTCCGGTGAAAAACAGTACATCAAATACGCCACAATGGCAACCGTGGAACACACTGTAATACTCACATCCAGAAACGGCAGGTTGTAGCCTTCCAGCGCCTTGCGAAAATTATTTTCTCCCATGGCAATCACATACTCCCCGCGCCGTTTGGCTAGCCCAAGTATCAGCGCCAGCAGGAACGTCAGCACAATCAGCCATTGCGATACCGGTACGCCGGTAACGGCGCCTCCCGCAAAAACCCGCAGCAGAAACCCCAAACCTATCAGCGACACATCAATCAGGGCAATGTGTTTGAGCGAAAAAGAGTAAAACACATTAACCAGAAAATACAACAAGGTAAAAACCAGCAGGTGTACACTTAGGTATATCGACAAGACAGCACTGCTTCCAAACAACACCAGTAAAATCACTATTGCCTGCGTTACAGTGATTGCCCTGCTCGCAATCGGACGCTTGCATTTATCGGGGTGGTTGCGGTCTTGCGGGGCATCCACCATATCGTTGAGCACATACACCGCCGATGCCATGAGACAAAAAGCCAGAAACCCCAGCAGCGCATCGCGCATAACCACAGGGTCGTTCAGCCGGGCTGCAAAAAATGCAGGAATAAAGATGAACAGGTTTTTTACCCAGTGTTCCGGTCGTAGCAGGGAAATGATCTGACGAGGAGCCATATCGGCAAAGGTAGCACATGCATCACAAAACCTCCATGGCTTGCAACAAATCTTCCCACAGCCAGTCGGCATCTTCCAGACCAATATAAAAACGAACAAAATTCCAGGGAAGGTCAGGGTCGGGACGACCCGGAATATTGTAAAAACCCACCATCGGGATTATGAGCGATTCGTGACCACCCCAACTTACTGCCATGAGAAACCTGCGCAAGCGATGTACAAATGCCTCCATTTTTTCCATTGATCCAGCGCGAAACTGCACCGAAAACAATCCGCTACATCCCCGCATCTGACTCATGGCCAGTTCGCGCTGTGGAAAACTATCGTGAAATGGATACCAAATGCGCTCCACTTTAGGATGTGCGTCCAAACGAGCCACGATTTTCTGCGCGCTTTCACTACTTCTTTGCAGGCGCAGGGGCAAGGTGCGCAAGCCGCGAATGATCAGTGCCGCATCATGCGGGGCCAACGCCGCACCAATGGTCATGAGTTCGGAACTGAATATTTTTTGCACCATTTCGCTGGAAGCACACAGCACACCTGCTACCACATCCGAATGCCCGTTGAGGTATTTGGAAGCCGAATGCAACACGATATCGATGCCGAATGCCGCCGGATTCTGGTACAGCGGCGAATTGTAGGAGTTGTCTATCATCGACACCAGTCCGTGTTTTTTGGCCAGCGCAGCACAGGCTGCCAAATCCTGACATTCAAAGGTCATGGTATTCGGGCTTTCCAGGTACAGCACCCGCGTATTCGGGCGAATCGCGGCAGCAATATTGTCCGTATCGGTACCATCCACAAACGTGTGCTCCACACCAAAGCGTCCCAGCAGTTTTCGCAACAACGACGACGTCCAGGAATAAGGCATTTGCTGACAAACCACATGGTCGCCAGCCTTCACATTTCCGATCACAGCCGCTGCAATGGCTGCAGCGCCACTGGAAAACACGAGGGCATCTTCGGTCCCTTCCAGGGCTGCCAGTTTTTTGCGCAGAATTTCCACGGTCGGGTTATTGCCACGGCTGTACACGTGCTGATGGAGTTCATCGGCAAATCCGGTGCGGAAACTGTGCAAATCCGGGAAAACGAAATTGCTGCTTTGCACCACCGGCGGCGCAACGGCATGGAAATATTCGGCCCGCTCTTCGCCGAGGTGATTGAGGATGTGGGAAAGGGAAGTATCTTGCATAGCGAATTGGTTATCAGTTATTAGTTATTGGTTATCAGGGCTGGGTAAGGGATTATTTTCACAAAAGTTTGGTTTCCTTATCTGAAAGACCAAACTTTTGTGAAAATAATCCCTTACCCAGCCCTGATAACCAATAACTAATAACTGATAACCAATAAGGCTCAAATTCCTTTCGTGTCTACTGTTAAAAAAATAGTGATCGTATCGCCTGCGCATCCTTTGCGGGGCGGTATTGCCGCCTCGTCGGAGCGGCTGGCGCAGGCCTTGCAGTCCATGGGCCATGAGGTGGTGCTGTATTCTTTTTCACTGCAATACCCCGCTTTTTTATTTCCCGGAAAAACGCAATACACCGACGACCCGCCACCTGCCGGGTTGCTCATCAAAACCCGCATCAATGCCATCCATCCCATCAACTGGATTTTGACAGGCCGGGCCATTGCGCTCGAACGGGCAGATCAGATCATGGTGCGTTTCTGGCTGCCGTTCATGGGGCCGTGCCTGGGTACGGTGCTGCGGGTAGCGCGTTTTTTTTCGCGCAAAAAACTACAAATCACCGCACTGGTCGACAACATCATACCGCATGAAAAACGCTTTGGCGACCGACCATTTGCGCAGTATTTTGTAGGGGCTTGCGACGACTTCGTTGCCATGTCGCATTCGGTGCAGGAGGAAATCGGCACGTTTTCCAGCAGCAAACCAGTACGTTTTGCCCCGCACCCGGTGTATGATAATTATGGTTCCTCCATGAAAAAATCGGAAGCACGGCAACTCCTTCAACTTCCTGAAAACACGCCGCTGGTGTTGTTTTTTGGCTTTATCCGTCGCTACAAGGGGCTCGATTTACTGCTGGAAGCACTGGCGCTTTCGCCCGGCGTACATGCAGTGATAGCCGGAGAGTGCTACGAGGACTGGTCGTTTTATCAGCAAATTATCGACCGGCACGGCCTGGCGAACCGGCTTCATTTGCACGTGGATTTCATCGCGACCGATCAGGTACGGGTATTTTTTTCGGCAGCAGATTTGATTGTACAGCCTTATCGGACGGCGACCCAAAGCGGCATTTCCCAGATCGCGTACTACTTCGAACAACCAATGGTGGTGACCAATGTGGGTGGTCTTCCGGAAATTGTTACCGACGGGATTTCAGGTTATGTAGTAGAACCAAAGCCGGAAGCCATCGCAGCAGCCATGTCAGATTTCTTTGATAATCAAAGAGATGCATCTTTTCAGGAAGGCATCCGGAAAGAGAAACAACGGTTTACCTGGGAGTATCTGGCAGAGCGGCTGCTGGAAACAGGAGCAGCATAAGCAACCCGGGATGAATCCTGAGCATCAGAAGAACATCATCAAAAACAAAACCGGACTCCTATGCTCAACAGAATTCTTTACTCGTTCCTCCTGCTCGCTTGCGCCTTTCCCGCATCTGCCCAATGGCATCTGGGCGTACAAGCAGGCCCCAACATTAGTGCTGCGCCCCTCAAAGGCGAACCTGCAGGTAGCAACCTGCAAACGACCAGCCGCGTATACTATTTCGCAGGAATTACCGGCGAATATCACTTTTCCAACAGGTGGGGCGCTGCACTCGGTGTGCAGTATGCTGTTCGGGGAAATGGCTACAGGGTACGAGAAAATCCGGTAGCCGTAGAGTCGTTCCGCCGTCAATACATCGATGTTACGCCTGTACTGGTGTATCGCGTACTAGACCGCCTTGATCTCCAGGCCGGCGTCTATTTGGCTTCCAAACTGGGCGAACAGTTTCAGACCGGAAACTCCGAGGACTGGAATACAGGAATTGGGAATATTTATTCAGGCTCCGACTTCGGCCTGGCGCCAGGCCTACGTTTTCACGCAGGAAAATGGGTATTTATGGCCAATGCCCAGTTGGGCTTGAAGCGCATTTCTCAATTCGAGTTTACGAATGAATTGGGCGAGCCTTCCTTTGTCAGCGAGCGAAACAGATCGTTTCAGGTTGGACTAGGGTATTGTATTTTTTAATATTTAGTGTACCCGGCGGAACAGGATGGGACAACGGATGAAACGGATTCACCGCTGATTGGTTTTTTATAATTTTTTAGTGGAACAGGTGTACTCTACGCATTGTGTACTTTGTGAAACCGTAGTGAACTTGGTGGTTAAAATTTTTTACCACAAGGGGCACCAAGGTTTCACAAAGTACACAATGCGTAGAGTACGCTTGTTTCAATCTTAGAGAAGTACTATATAGACAAAAATCCGTTTTCTCAGTTGTCCCATCCTGCCACGACGGGTAAAATCGCACCTATCGCCCCAGCACCTTCTGCATTTCCCTGCGAATATCTTCCGTACACAAATTTCCAATACTGCCCGCATGCGTGTGGTGCAGTCCTGCGGAAATATCGAACTGAAAAGTACCCGCTTCGATGGATTCCCCAACCTGCCGATAGGCTTCCCGGAAAGGCAAGCCCTGCTTCACTTTTTCATTGACGGCCTCCACGCTGAACAGGTAGCGGTATTTTTCGTCCTGTAGAATATTGTTTTTCACCTCGATATAGCCCAGCGCATGGGTCATCATGGCAAAACAGCCTTGTAACTCGCCAAACGCCGGAAACAGAATTTCCTTGGTCAGTTGCAAATCGCGGTGGTAGCCCGAGGGCAAATTGGCCAGTAGCAACGTCAGTTCGTTCGGCAGCGCCTGCAAGCGGTTGCAACGCGCCCGAATGAGTTCAAAAATATCCGGGTTCTTTTTGTGCGGCATGATGCTGCTGCCCGTTGTGAGTTCGGAAGGAAAACTGATAAAGCCGAAATTCTGACTGAGGTACAGGCAAATGTCCATCGACATTCGGCCGAGGGTGGCTGCCAGGTTGGCCAGGCTTTGCGCCACGATTTTTTCCGTTTTCCCACGGCTCATTTGTGCATAAACGGCATTAAAATGTAAGGTGTCAAAACCGAGCAATTCCGTTGTCATGCGCCGGTCGAGCGGGAAAGAAGAGCCATAACCTGCGCCACTGCCGAGCGGGTTTTTATTGACGATGCGTGCGGCGGCTGTCACGGTTTCCATATCGTCGACCAGGCTTTCCGCATACGCGCCAAACCACAGTCCGAAGGAAGACGGCATGGCTATTTGCAGGTGGGTGTAGCCCGGCAACAGGTGGTTTTTGTTTCGCTCGCTCAGGTCGAGTAGCAGGTCGAACAAGGTTTGAACCGATTGCGTAATGCCTTGTAATTCAGCGCGCAAGAACAATTTTATATCCACCGCCACCTGATCGTTTCGGCTGCGGCCTGCGTGTATTTTTTTGCCGGCATCGCCGATGCGTTGCGTCAGCAGGTATTCCACCTGAGAATGCACATCTTCCATGTCGGGGTCGATGCGAAAATTACCGGCACGGATATCGACCAGCAAGTTGTTGAGTTCGCGGTGCACCAGCGTTTTTTCTTCGGGCGTCAACAGACCTGCTTTTTCAAGCATAGCGGTGTGTGCCAGCGAACCCAACACATCGTATTCCGCCAGCAGCAGATCGAACACGCGGTCGTTGCCGACGGTAAATGTTTCCACCATTTCGTGGGTGGATGTATTGTTTTTACTCCAGAGTTTCATGGATGCGTGGTTTGGGTAAATTTGCCGAATTGCTCCAACAATCGGATGTACAATTCAATTCCTTCCTCTATTTCTTTTACATAAATAAATTCGTCGGCCGTGTGGCTGCGCGCGCTGTCGCCGGGCCCCATTTTCAGCGTCCGAAACGGCATCAACGCCTTGTCGGACGTGGTAGGCGAGCCATAACTGCTGCGACCCAGCGCAGCCCCGGCGCGCACCAGCGGATGTTCGGCCGGAATACCCGAAGAGCGGATGCGCAGGCTGCGGGGTTGTACATCGCATTGCACGTGTTGGCGCACGGTGTCGACCACTTCTTCCAGCGTGTAACACTCATTGACGCGCACATCTACCGTAAAACGGCACACGTCGGGCACCACATTGTGTTGCGTACCGGCCTGAATGATGGTAACCGACATTTTCACCGGCCCCAGCATCTCCGATTCATTTGGAAACCTGTAGGTGCGAAACCACTCGATGTCGGTCAAAGCCTTGTACAACGCGTTGTCGCCTTCTTCGCGTGCGGCGTGGCCCGAGCGCCCGTGGACCGTACAATCGAGCACCACCAGGCCTTTTTCAGCCACAGCCATTTGCATCTGGGTGGGTTCGCCGACGATACCACAGTCGATGCGACCCAATTCAGGCAAGAGCAGTTCCACGCCGTTTTTTCCCGAAATTTCCTCTTCGGCTGTGGCGGCAAATACCAGGTTGAAAGGCAGGTTTTCTGCTTCATAAAAGTATAGAAAGGCGGCCATCAGCGATACCAGCGGGCCACCGGCGTCGTTGCTGCCCAGTCCGTACAGTTTGCCGTCGGAAATTTCAGGTACAAACGGATCGCGGGTATAGCCTGCATTCGGCTTCACGGTATCGTGGTGCGAATTGAGCAAAACAGTGGGCCGGGATTCGTCAAAATGCTTGTTACGCGCCCAGACATTGTGCAACAACCGTCGGGTTTCAATACCTTTTTCCTGCAAAAAAGCATCGATCAGCGCAGCCGTTTCCGCTTCTTCGCGGCTGAAAGAAGGAATAGCGATCAGGCGGCCAAGCAGGTCGACAGCCTGTGCCGATAAGCCCTGAACGATGGCCGCATCAGGCTTCATCGTACATCTCGATGAGGGTGCCGTTTCGCCCGGCCACCAGATCGGGCAGTTTCTCGGCTTGCCCGATGATGACTTTTCGCACACCTTTTTTCAACGCAGCGAATGCGTTGTCCAGTTTGGGAATCATACCTGCCGTGATGACCTGCTCTAAGCGAAGTTGCTGATATTGAGCAAGATGCAGGGTTTGCATGCGGCTGTTTTCGTCGTTGACATCGAGCAGGACGCCGCTTTTTTCAAAACCAAAAATCAGTTGCACTGCAAAAGCCGTACTCATGGCCTGCGCTATTTCCTGCGCAATGGTATCGGCATTTGTATTCAGCAGTTGTCCTGCGCCGTCGTGAGACAGGGGCGCTACCACTGGTGTAAGTCCTTGTCCGATCCAGCGGTCAAGCAGCGGAATATTTACGGAATCGATATCGCCCACCCAGCCGTAGTCGATGCTGGGGTGGCGGCGTTTGTGCGCACGCAGCAGGTCGCCGTCGGCGCCACATACACCAATCGACAGGCAACCCAGGGCATGGAGCCGCGCAACGATCTGTTTGTTGACCAGCCCGCCGTACACCATGGTGGCAATACGAAGGGTTTCGGCGTCGGTGATACGCCGGCCATCGATCATTTGCTGTGGGACGCCCAGTTTTTCGGCGAGTTGGGTGGCTTGTTTGCCGCCGCCGTGTACCAGAATTTTGGCGCCGGGAAGCGCTGCAAAATCTGTTAGAAAAGCATTCAGCCGCCCTTCATCGTCGATAATGTTACCGCCGATTTTTACCACATTCAAGGTGATTTTTTTCATGGACCGTTTTAAACGATGATGGAAAAAATGCTCGGAACATTGGTTAGGGCGCCAAAAGTATGGAATAGTGGGACCTTGGTGTAATATTGGGGGAATTAAATAACGCCGGCAGGGTTTGGAACCCTGCCGGCGTTTGGAAACCTGCCGGCATTATCTATTATTTTACCACTTTCACCGCGCCCGACACACCGGCATCACTGACCACACGCAAAGCATACACACCTCCGGGCAACTGCCCTGCCGACAACTGGAAAGGGTGTTTTCCTGCCTCTACATGCGCCAAACCTTTGGAAAGCACCACTTTCCCTTGTGCATCCAGCAATTCTACGCGCCCCAGCCGGACGGGTTTTGTATTGGTCAGTACAATATTGATCGTATCGTGTACCGGATTGGGTGCTACCTGTACACCCAGGGCGGGGTTAGAGTCGGCTGCATAGGCGCCCGATGACTGGCCTTCTACCACCGTAATCGTCTGATTTACAGATGTAATGCCCAGCGTTTGAACCAGTCCGGAAGGCCAGCGAATGGAAATACTGTCGATTTGAGCAGATGCGCCCGTACCGAAATGGGCGGTCAGGCTGTTTTGCCCACAGTAACCCGATTGTGCGCTGATCTCGCGTATCTGCTGCAGAGCCTGGCCACCGATGGTCGTACTTACCCGAATCCGCGCCCCAATGGCACTCATATTGGAGGTGACGCCGATCAGTTTGATTTTCAACCAGTTATTATCGTTTCCATTGTTGATAAATACACTGTGGGTGGGCTGAGGCGCCACATTGGTCTTTTTGCAATTAGCGACCACCAGATCGGGGAACCCGTCTTCATTCAGGTCGCCCCAGGCTGTGCCGTAGGAGCAGGGCGTGATGAAAGAGGGCAGCGCATCCTGGTCGCGCACAAAACTTCCGGCGCCGTCATTTTTATATAAAAAATTGACGATCAGGCCATTGCAGAAACCATTGGCAACAAAAAGGTCGAGATCGCCATCATTGTCATAATCTTCAAAAGCGCTGCCGAAAGTGCAGCCACCATCGGTGTTGATCGGGCCGGGCGCCGCTGCCACGAAGCCGCCTGCGCCGTTGTTGAGGAACAAGCGGTTGTTGTCGGGCACAAAGTTGCCGGTATTGCCCACAAACAGGTCGAGAAAGCCGTCGTTGTTCACATCGCCCCAACTGGCGGTGATCGAACTCTGGCTTTCCATCACAGTGGGGTCGTCGGTTATTTTGGTAAAGGTGCCGTTGCCGTTGTTGCGCAGCAGGTTGTTTTTGTTTTGTTCTTCATTGGTGACGTACAGGTCGAGGTCGCCGTCGTTGTCGTAGTCAGCCCAGTTGGCCGAGCGGCTGGGTACCTGTTCGTTCATCCACGCAGCATTAATTTTTGCAAAGGTGTTGTTGCCCGTATTGTGGTAAAGGAAATTGCGCAGGTCGTTGCCGCCACTGTTGGTGATAAACACATCGACGAGGCCATCCTGGTCGTAATCGCCGAAGGCTGCCGTTTCGGAGTGGGTGCCTGTGTTGCCGGTTACGGCGTCTGTGAGGTGGGTAAATGCGCCATTTCCTTCATTTCTGTAAAAAAAATTGGGTTGTCCGAACCAGGTTACCATGTAGGCATCCAGGTCGCCATCATTGTCGGTATCGGCAAAGGTGGTGCCGTCGGAGGGGCTGTTGTCCGACACGATCGGGTCGCCTTCTACCTGCAAAAAACTGCCATTGCCTTCGTTCAGGTACAGTTCGTTGTTTTGCCCTGATTGAAGGCCATTGGAAATAAACACGTCGTCGAGGCCGTCGCCGTTGACATCCACGAGGTTGACGCTGCGGCTGTCGCCCGGTGTGGTGACGAGTGGGGAATTGGTGAGTGCCGTAAATTGCTGGGCAGCACCGGCCATGCCGATGACGACTAAAAAACAAGTTATCAGAATACGCATATGGAGGTATTTTTGGGGAAAATTAGGGGCGCAGAACGGGTCTGGCCTATTTTTTCAATCCTTTGTGTGGCTGCTCCGGTTAAAGGGCTGTTTGCTACCGTATGAATGGCAACTATATTCTGGAAGATTGCATGGACTTTTGTGGGCGCGATTTTCCATTAACCCATATACAACATGAAATGGACCGACAACTACCTCGTACGCCACAGCATATTCTGGCTGGTTTACTGGCTGGTGATGGGCTTCATCGGCGGCAGGTACGACTTGCAGTTTGCCCGCGCATACACGCACGAGGCTATGGAATTGCCCTTGCGCATGGCCATGGTATATGCAGTGCTGGCACGCACACCCGTGCTGGGCAAAGGCAACTGGTGGCGCTGGCTGGCCGAGGTGATGGCAATACTCGTGGTGGCCACCCTCCTCGGCAGACTTCAGTTATACCTGCTTATACACCCGATGCTATATGCGCAGGATTACACGATGGAATACTGGGCCACGACGCGCATTTTGCTCAATTTTCTGGATTTTGCGCTCACCCTGTTTTTGGTGCTTTCGCTTCGATTTGCCCGACAATACATGGAATTTTCGGCCCAGAAACAACAATTAATGCTGGAAAAAGCCACTGCCGAACTGCACGCCCTGCGTAGCCAGACCAACCCGCATTTTTTGTTTAACACGCTCACCAACATATACGTGCTGGCTCGAAAAAACGCCCCGGAAACAGCCGATGTAGTGCATCGGCTCTCGCAACTGCTGCGCTATATGTTGTACGAATGCGCGGCGCCGACCATTCCGCTCGAAAAAGAACTGCATATTGCAGAAACCTATATCGGTCTTGAAAAACTGCGTTTTGGCGATCGGCTTTCCATAAAAAGCCAGCAGGAAATCGACCAGCCGCAGCAACCCGTTCCGCCGCTCCTGTTGTTGCCGTTATTTGAAAACGCTTTCAAACATGGCGCCGGAGAAAGTCGTTTTTCCATTGAAATAGAATGGCTTGTACGACTTCAGCAGGGAAGTCTTTTTTTCCATATCCGCAACAGCAAGGAAAACAGCCCGACCAGCGCATCAGACAACACTCCGGCAGGTATCGGCCTCAGCAACCTGCGCAAACAACTCAATTTGCTGTATCCGGGCGCATACAGTCTCGACATTGAGGAAACTGCCCATCAATTTTCAGTAACCCTGCACATTCGCCATGTCTGACCCCCTGCGCTGCCTGATTGTGGAAGATGAATCGCTCCCGGCCGAGTTGCTGGCCGAATACGTTCGGCAGACGCCAGGTCTGGTGCTGTCGGGTATTTGCCCCGATGCTATTTTTGCCCTGGAATGGCTGAACCGCGAGCCAGTCGATGTGCTGTTTCTCGACATCCACCTGCCGCAGTTGAAAGGACTGGATATGCTGGCGCTCCTGTCAGATCCGCCATTGGTGGTTATTACGACGGCCTACCACGAATACGCGCTGCAAGGCTATCGTTTCGAAGTAGTAGATTACCTGCTGAAACCCGTCGACTACCCGCGTTTTCTGGAAGCCGCCGACAAACTGCGCCGCCGCCTTATGCCTCCAACGCCGCCGCCTCAAGTGCTGGTGGTGAATGTCAACAAACGGAAGGTGCGCATTCCGCTGTCGGACATCATTTACATGGAAAGCCTGAAAGAGTATTGTAGAATCTACACATCCGAGCGATCCTGGCTCACCCAGGCGACTCTCACGCAGATGGAACAACGGCTTCCGGCAGCGCGTTTTTTGCGCATTCACCGCTCGTATATTGTTCATTTGGAACACATTACGACATACAATGCTGCGGAGGTGATATTGGGGGAGGTAGTGCTGCCGATTGGGAGGACTTATAAGTCGGTAGTCCTAAGTCCTAAGTCCTGAGTCCGTAGCGTACACGTTGTTACCCTTGATAACCTTATATAAATTATGCAAGAGTAACAACGTGTACGCTACGGACTCAGGACTCAGGACTTAGGACTCAAGACTTACTCCAGAACCACTTCCGTCGCCCCGTACCCATACTTATGGTGAAACTCATTTTTAAACTTCACCACATGAGGGTTGGAACGCAGGGCAGCGGCGATGCTGTCGCGGAGTTTGCCCTCTCCTACCCCATGGATCACGAATACACGCGGGGCGCCGAGGCGAATGGCTTTATCGAGAAACTGCTGAAAATGAACCATTTGCAGGCGCAGGATTTCACCTTTATCGATGCGGTTGTGGCCTGGCAGCAGTTTTTCCACATGCAGGTCGATTTCCGGCTCGAAGCGGGCGAACTCCTCCACGTTGAATGAACTGAATGGCCGGGAGTTGGAATTACCAGTCGATTTGGGTTTGCGGGCTTTCTGGCGGGTGTAGTTTTTCAGGTCTTCTTCCGTTTCGGGTTTTGCTACAGGTTCGAACGAGTCGAGCAATACGAAATGGTGGGCCGGCAGGTTCAGAAACGGTACCGTGTGCAGGTTGTTGAAAAACTGTTTCGGGCGAATTTTATGCGAGTGTTCGATGGCTGTATCCGGCCCGGCAGTGGTGAGGCGCTGCACGCTGATCCAGGCTTCGAGGCCTTCGTTGAGGTCGTCGTACAGGATATCGCCCAGTTCGAGGGCCGCGTGGGTGCTGATCTTTTCATCGATCGACAGGATATCGCGGTTTTGGGTAAACAAGTCGAATTCGAACAAAAATTCGTGGGATGTATCGTTGAGCAGCCAGGATTTATAACGCGTCACGGTGCCATCGCGGCCCGGCATGGGCTCGAATACCAATTGCAGGCCTTTGGGTTTCAGAATCTGATACGGAATGCGCAGTTCGCGGCGTGGCGGCGCTTCGGGCAGTTTTTCCATTTTCCCTTGCACAAATTTGGCGCCTGCCGACAGGGGTTCAGCCATTTCGTCGCGTTGCAGGTCCTCCTCAAATGCCGGAATTTCAAAATCAGGGTCGCTGTCGAGGCGCACCTGAAGCATGCCGTCTTCCAGCATGGCAGTAATGGAACCGGTTTCACCGGTATATCGAAAACGCACCCTCGTTCCTATTGCAAAAAGCATACAATGAATGTTTTAAAAAAATTTCCCTGCGAAATGGCACTGATTTGCCGCAAGTCTCTACATTTCGCAAAAGTAAGAAGTTGTGTGTTTTAATTTGCAGGCAACTTCGAGGAACAAGGCGAACACCAACCGTAAAAGAAATGAATCAATCTACTGTCAGCGACCGCTACCTTGCCGTCGACTTTTTCCGTGGGCTCACCATCGCGTTTATGATTATTGTGAATACCGCAGGCGACTGGGAGCATATTTATCCGCCTTTGCGGCATGCGGTATGGCATGGATGTACGCCAACCGATCTGGTGTTTCCTTCCTTTATGTTTATCATTGGGGTATCGATGTGGTTTGCCTTTGCCAAATACGGCCGGAAATGGTCGCCCGAAATTGGTTGGAAAATCCTGCGTCGTACGGTCATCCTTTTTATGATCGGCGTTTTGCTCAATAAATTCCCTTACTACTGGAAAGACTTCGAAAGTTGGCGCATCCTGGGCGTACCGCAACGCCTGGCGCTGGGCTACGGGCTGGGCTCCGTGCTGGCGCTCACCCTGAATCGACGCGCATTGATCTGGGTATCGGCAGGGATTCTGCTGTTGTACTGGGCTATTTTATGGAAATTCCCAATCATGGATCATGCCGATCCGTACGGACTGCATACCAATGCGGTGCGGGTACTCGACCGCATGTTGTTTGGCGACAGCCACTTGTATCATGGCGACGGCATTGCCTTCGATCCGGAAGGATTGCTGAGCACCCTGCCCGCCATTGTCACTGTATTGCTGGGCTGGCTGAGTGGCGAATTGCTCACGAGCCGTGCACAACAAAAAGACTTGCTGGTGCGCGACCTGCTGGTTTTTGGGCTCATTTGCGGGTTTATCGGGCTTGCCTGGGATCTGTTTTTCCCGATCAACAAAAAACTCTGGACGAGTTCCTACGTGCTGTATGCCGGAGGTATTTCCATGGTTTTGCTGGCAGCCAGTGTGTGGGTCATCGACGTGAAAGGCTGGCGCAATGGCACGGGCTTTTTCCTGGCATTCGGCGCCAATGCACTGTTTGCCTATGTGCTGTCGGAGGCGCTGATTATGACCTTGTCGGCCATCCGTTGGGAAACGGCTGCCGGGGAAAGCACCAGCGTTGCTCGTTGGATATACGATACGATTTTCAGACCCATTGAGGGCGCTGAATTCAGTTCCTTCCTTTTTGCTTTCACCTACATGCTGCTTTGTTGGGCCATTTGCAGGTGGTTGTATGTGCGAAAAATTTACATCAAAATCTGATTGGACATGCAAAGGCGTACGTTTCTGTCGGCTGCCGGTCTGTCTGCGCTGGCATGGCGTACGCCCTTGTTTCGACATATGGAAACAGCAGACACTCTCAAACTGCACAAAGCGCCGCGCCTCCAGGCGGGCATGACGGTGGGGCTTATTGCGCCCGCCAGTTCATTTACACCTGAAAAATATGAGGCTGCGAGAAAAAACCTGACAGACCTGGGACTCAAAATTGTGGAGTCGCCGCACCTGCACGAAAAAAACGGGTACCTCGCCGGCACCGACGAGCAGCGTTTGTCGGACCTGTACTGGGCATTTGAAACGCCCGATATCGACGCCGTGTGGTGCATCCGGGGAGGGTATGGTTGCAGCCGCTTGCTGCCTATGATTGATTTCGCCCGCATTCGCCGCCACCGCAAGGTATTTATTGGATACAGTGACGTAACGGCATTGCACCTGGCCATTCAGCAGCATACCGGACTGGTCACTTTTCATGGCCCGGTGGCGGCTTCGGAATTTCCGGCCAATACCCTGCAACATTTTCGTTCGGTGCTGATGGAACCGGTTACACCTTATATAGTACGCATTCCGGAATTGGCCAGTTTGCCGGAAGAAGAACTGTATCAGCCATTTATCATCACACCCGGCAAGGCTTCCGGGCCGCTTTGCGGCGGCAACCTGACACTGCTGGCAGCCCTCGTGGGGACTCCTTTTGCGCCGTCATTTCGCAACAAACTCGTTTTTATGGAAGATGTGGGCGAGCAGCCCTATCGCATCGACCGCATGCTCACCCAGATGCTGCAAGGTTCTGATCTACGCCATGCTGCGGGTATTGCGCTGGGTGTTTTCGCCGATTGCAAGGCCAAAGGCAACGACCCTTCCCAAACCCTGGCCGACACCTTGCGCGACCGGCTTGGTCCGCTTGGGATTCCGGTTCTGTATGGTTTGCCGTTCGGGCACGTGGCGCACCAGATGACCTTTCCTTATGGTATTCCCGCAGAAATGGACACCACAGCAGGGAGCCTGACGTTGATGGAAAGAGGGGTTATTTGAGTTATGAGTTGTAGAGTTATGAGTTATGAGTTATACTCACACTGCTCATGGCTTATTCAATAGAGTGGCTAAAAGCAAAGTGAGTATAACTCATAACTCATAACTCTAAAACTCATAACTCCCAAAAACTGTCCTCTGTCTGTCAAAAAAACAGCAATCCTGGCCCTGTCTCCTCAGTAGGCACGCATGATCCAAACATTCTGCTGTTATTTTCTTCCGAAAACCTTTGATTTCCCTCAATCTCTCTATATTTGCGCACTTTTTTTGGAAAGTACGGGAAGTCCTGTGCTTTCAGTCATTATGTGTATCACCTTATTCGGTCAATTTTTTACGAACGAAGTATGCAAAGCAA
Source organism: Bacteroidota bacterium (assembly GCA_020160935.1). Classification (GTDB taxonomy): domain Bacteria; phylum Bacteroidota; class Bacteroidia; order Chitinophagales; family Saprospiraceae; genus M3007. The sequence goes on from JAIUPL010000019.1 coordinate 93,608, forward strand.
AGGCGTTGTCAGATTTTTCTTTATCGCCCTTACATTAGTTTGCCTGTATCAATTTGCACTCGTCATCCCGACGAACAACATTGAAAGCCAGGCACGGGGTTATGCCGACCAGATGTTGGCCAAAGAACCCAATGTAAGTTGGCGCACCCATTACAGCGAATACCTGGACTCACTGTCCACAGAAACGGTTTTTACCATTCCGCTGATCAAAAAATTCACTTATCTCGACCTGAAGAAGAGCCAGTTGGCCATGGGTCTTGACCTGAAAGGTGGTATGAACGTGTTGTTGCAGGTTGACCTGCGCGACTTTCTGAAAAACCTGTCCGGTAATTCGCCCGACCCTGCTTTTGCAAAAGCACTCGATAAAGCAACAGAACGCCAGAAAACGGAGCAGGCCGACTATATCACGCTCTTTGCCCAGGCATGGCAGGAAGAAAGCGGCGGCAAAACGCTGGCTTCTCTGTTTGCCCGCAACGAAAGCCTGAAAGGTCAGGTCAATTTCGATTCTCCGAATGCCGATGTGGTGCGCACCATCCGCAAACTCGCCGACAATACGGTAGACGAAACCTTCAAGCGCCTGAAACAGCGTATCGACAAACTCGGTGTGGTACAGCCCAATATCAGCCTGGATGCTGCCCGCGACCTGATCCTGGTTGAACTTCCTGGTATCGACAACCCCGAGCGTGCACGTGAAATGCTCTCCCGCTCGGCAAAACTCGAATTCTGGGACACTTATCGCATCAGCGATGACGGTATTTCGCAGGGTTTCATGGCTGCCGATCAAAAACTGAAAGCATTGGCTGCCGGCGATACTTCGCTGACGCAAGCCGTGCAGACAGTAAAAGATACGACTTACGAATATCCTCTGGGCGCCAATGGCCAGCCGGATACGACCAAGCCGAAAGAAATGCGCATCACCGACCGCCCTGTTGATCCAACTCAACAGACAGGCGGCCCGCTGCTGTCCAACCTGACGATGAACGCTCAGGGTGGCGGCGCACTGCTGGCTTATGCCGATAAAAACAAAATGCGCGTAATTTCCGAGTACCTGAGCCGTCCGGAAATCAAAGCCTTGTTCCCGGCCGACCTGGAATTCCGCTGGAGCCAAAAACCGGTGGAAGACAAAGGTGTGGAAGGCAATACGATGGTAGGAAAATACGAACTGTATGCCATCAAAAAAGTGCGCAACTCCGAACTGGCTCCTCTCGATGGTTCGGTAGTTACCAACGCCAGCGAGCAACCCGACCCAAGTTCCGGTGAAGTAACCGTTAGTCTGTCGATGAACAACGACGGTGCTAAAATCTGGGCCGACCTCACGAAAAAAGCCGCTGAAAACGGCAACCGTGAAATCGCAATCGTACTCGACGACGAGGTGGTAAGTGCTCCACGCGTAATCAACCCGATTACGGGCGGCAACTCTTCCATCACCGGTAATTTCACCGTAGATGAAGCCAAAGACCTTGCCAGCATCCTGCAGGTAGGTAAACTGCCGGCCGGTACGCACATCGTACAGGAAAGCCAGGTAGGTCCTTCGCTGGGCGCCGACAACATCAACAAGTCGCTGATTACCATGATTTTGTCTGTGCTGCTGTTGTGCGCATTCATGGTAGCCTACTACAACAAAGGTGGCTGGGTGAGCGTCATTGCCCTGCTTGCCAACATCTTCTTCATGCTCGGCACCCTGGCTTCGCTGGGTACGGTCCTGACCCTCCCGGGTATCGCCGGTATCGTGCTGACGCTGGCTTCTGCCGTCGACGCCAACGTAATCATCTACGAAAGGATACGCGAAGAATTGCGGGCAGGATTGTCGTTGAATAAAGCCGTGGAAACCGGTTTTGGTCGCGCACTCCCTGCTATCCTCGACGCCAATACCACTCACTTGCTGGTGGCTGGTGTACTGGTGTACTTCGGTCTGGGCCCGATCAAAGGCTTCGGTACCGTACTGATCGTGGGTGTTCTCACTTCGCTGTTCACTGCCGTATTGGTAGGTCGCTATATCACAGAATGGTGGCTGGAACGTGGCAAAGACCTGAGTTACAGTTTCCCATGGTCGGAAAAATGGCTGGTGGGTTTCCACTACGACTGGATTGGCAAACGCAAATACGCTTACATCTTCTCGCTGATTCTTACCGTTATCGGCGTTGCATCGTTCTTCACACGTGGTTTCGAACTGGGTGTGGATTTCAAAGGTGGTTACTCTTACAATGTGAAGTTTGAGAACCCGGTTGAAATTGAACAATTGCGCGGCCCGCTGACCGAAGCGCTGGAAGGCAATCCGATCATCAAAGCCGTTAACACAGACAATACTTACAACATCACAACTTCGTACCTGATTAACGAACGTGGCGCCGATGTTGCTGATCGTGTTGTTACCAAACTGCACGAAGGCCTGACCAAAGCAGGCGTGAATACCGACCTGAGCAACTTTAAAAAGACCGACGGTTCGGGTACGCACATCACTTCTTCAAGCCAGGTAGGTCCAACAGTTGCGGATGATATTCGTACTTCGTCGTTCAAGGCAGGCTTCTGGGCGCTGATCATGATCTTCCTGTATCTGTTGATTCGTTTCCGCCGCTGGCAGTTCTCGTTGGGCGCTGTATTGGCTTTGTTCCACGACGTACTGATTACGCTGACATTCTTCACGCTGTTGCACGGTATTGTACCATTCTCTCTGGAAATCGACCAGGCCATTATCGCCTGTATCCTGACGGTTATCGGTTTCTCGGTGAATGATACGGTAATCGTTTACGACCGTATTCGTGAGTTTATCCACAAATACGCGGGCCAGCCGAAAGAAGATGTACTGAACATGGCGATCAACACCACCCTGAGCCGTACCCTGATTACCTCGGGTACCATCCTGGCCGTGGTACTGATGCTGCTGCTGTTCGGCGGTGGTGCTATCCGCGGTTTCGCCTTCGGTATGTTTGTAGGTATCCTGTTTGGTACTTACTCTTCTATCTTCATCGCTTCTGCACTGGTGGTAGACTTCACCAAAGAAGCAGTGATCGAGGAAGGCAAAATCACAGCAACCAAACCTGCAGAACCTGCCCCAGCCAAAACGGCTAAAGCAAAATAAGATCAGGTTCTTTCTGAATACTCAAAACCTCCTTTCGGCAGTGCTCGAAAGGAGGTTTTTTTATTGTGAAAAATAGACTTGTTGCGGTGGGAGTCTTTGGCGGTAAAAAAGCCATTTTCCCGCCTGGCTTCGTTAAATTTTTCGCCGAATATACCCGATTTCGACTGCAAAATTTGCCTAACCAGTCGAAAAAATGGCATTTTTTTCCACTCAAAGCCTCCCACCGCAACAAGTCTAATAAATTGTTGCCAAACGCCCCCTATCTTTCCGTCGCAGCGCAGGCCACCTTCTCCAGCCTCGCCCTGTTCAGTTTTTTATCAAAACGAAAAAGCAACCATGAACAATTTTCTAGCAGAATTCCTGGGTACGGCTTTGCTCATTTTACTGGGCGATGGTGTGGTGGCAGGTGTGGTACTCAAAGACACCAAAAGTGAAAATGCCGGCTGGATAGTCATTACTGTCGGCTGGGCAATGGCCGTCACGTTTGCCATTTATGCTGTCGGGGGTATCAGCGGCGCCCACCTCAACCCGGCCGTTACGCTCGGGCTGGCGGCTGCCGGGAAGTTTGCCTGGGCCGACGCAGGCACCTATATTCTGGCACAGGTAGCGGGTGCTATGTTGGGAGCCGCACTGGTTTGGTTGCAATACCTGCCGCACTGGTCACGTACGACCGATCCGGGCGCCAAACTGGCTGTATTCTGTACAGGACCGGCCATTCGCCACACCACGGCCAATGTGATCAGCGAGTTTTTGGGAACCTTCGTGCTCTTGTTTGGAATTATGGCACTGGGCGCCAACAGATTTGCCGAAGGACTGAATCCTTTGGTCGTAGGCGGCCTGGTATTGTCCATCGGTTTGTCGCTGGGTGGCACTACCGGTTATGCTATCAATCCCGCGCGCGACCTGGGCCCACGTATTGCACATGCCCTTTTACCTATTCCCGGAAAAGGCGATTCCGACTGGTCATATGCCTGGATTCCGGTAGTAGGGCCGATTCTGGGCGGCATTTGTGGAGCACTGACCTACCAGGCCCTGCTCATGTAGTTATTGGTTATTAGTTATTGGTTATTAGGGGTTGGTAAGGGTTTATTTTCAGCGATGCTTGGCTGCACAATTAATGAAGCCATGTATTTGTGAAAATAAACCCTTACCAACCCCTAATAACCAATAACTAATAACCAATAACTATTGCGCGAGGATATGCGCCATCCGCAGCAGTTCCTTGTTCACGTTTTTGCTCTTGTTGATGGCTTCGGCAAAGGGGGTGAATGCGACATTGTTGTTTCGAATGCCTACCATCACGCCTGATTTTCCGTTGAGCAATGCTTCTACTGCATTAAAACCGAGGATACTGGCCAGCACACGGTCGAACGAACTGGGCGATCCGCCGCGCTGGAGGTGACCGATCACGCTGACTTTTATGTCGTCGTAGAAGTCGATTTTACCTTCCACCAGTTTGGCGATATCGTACACGGTGCCCATATGGTTGCCTTCCGCTACAATCACGATACTGAATAATTTGGAGCGTTTGGCGCTGCGTTTCAGCAATTTTATCACATCGTCGATGGAAGAATCTTCCTCCGGAATCATGACGCCGCCTGCGCCGCCAGCGATGGCTGTATGCAGGGCGATAAACCCAGAATGACGTCCCATTACCTCCACAAAAAACAGGCGATTGTGCGAGTCGGCTGTATCACGGATTTTATCGACGGCCTGCACGGCAGTATTAACGGCAGTATCGAAGCCGATGGTGAAATCGGTGCCAAAGAGGTCGTTGTCGATGGTGCCCGGAATGCCGATTACAGGAATATCCGGAAATTCCTTCATGAAATAGGTAGCCCCGGTAAATGTACCATTGCCGCCGATAGCAATGAGGGCATCGATGTCGTTGTCGACCAGATTTTCGTATGCCTGTTTGCGGCCCTCCGGCGTCATGAAACGTTGGCTGCGCGCCGTTTTGAGCACTGTACCGCCTCTGTGGATGATATTACTGACATCGCTGGTTTCCAGTCGTTTAATCGTTCCGTCGATCATCCCCTCGTAACCACGCATGATGCCATATATGTGCAGGTCATTGTTGAACGCATTGCGCACAATAGCCCTGACGGCGGCGTTCATACCTGGCGCATCACCACCGGAAGTAAACACCGCTATTCTTTTTATTTCCTTGTTCATGATTTACTGTAAATTAGTCAGTTGGATGCATGTGATAGTCGGCCAACTGGTAAATCGGCTTCCTGATAATGGAGCCGAGTTTGAGTTTGCGTTCTTCCATGCATTTGGAAAGTACATCCTGAAAATGGTAGGCAATAGAGCCTACAAAATGCACTGGAACGTATTGATAGCCATTGTATTTGCATACCTGACGATCGAGAAATTCTCCCAGGCAGTTGGATACCATTTCACGGACGAAAGGGTGTTGCAGGTTATCACCAAGAAAGCGGGTAAAAGTTGCCAGATAAGCATTAGCGCCTTTTTCGTACACACGGTCCTTGATGGCGTCCATACCTTCAGGGTAGGCTTCATCGAAAGCAGCATTGAGGTCGGTCGGCAATTCCCGGTAGAATTTGGCACGTAGCAAGGCCTTGCCCAGGTGCGTACCGCTACCTTCATCGCCGAGCAACCAGCCCAGAGAAGGTACATTGTCCAGAATATCTGTGCCATCGTAGTAGCAACTGTTGGAACCCGTACCCAGGATACAGCAAATGCCCGCACTGCGCCCGCAGGTAGCGCGTGCAGCCGCCAGCAAATCGTGTTCTACTTCCACTTTTGCTTTGGGAAATACCGCTCGCAGGGCTTTCGCTACGATTTCGGCGCGATGCTCGTCGTGTACGCCGGTACCATAGAAAAATATTTCCTTCACGTCTTTCGGAGTGAGTTTCGACGCCAGTTGTCCCTCCACAATGGCCTGAATTTCTTCAGTTGTATGAAAAAACGGGCTGAATCCTACCGTGTTTTCCAGGCGCTGATCACGTCCGCCATTCAGCAGAAGCCAATCGCATTTGGTAGAGCCACAATCTGCTATAATAACCATAACTAAATTCTAAAAGATTGACAATGAACGGCCTGTGGACACTTGAATGCCGCTCTGCCGTAAAAAATTCAAGTTCGGGTACTATTTGTAAAAAATACACGAATGCCGCAAAAATAGACTATTCCGGTTATTATTTAGGTATTAGTTATCAGTTATTAGTTATTGGTTATTAGGGGTGGGTAAGGGTTTATTTTCACGGAAGTTTGGCTTCTCTATTTGTGTGGCCAAACTTTTGTGAAAGTAAACCCTTACCAGCCCTGATAACCAATAACTAATAACCAATAACTAATAACTGATAACCAACAGGCAAGGCAGCGAAATCATCGTTTTGTCGTTTCCTGTAAAAAGCATTCATCTTTTCACCTTTAATTTTTCGCGCCGATGTATCCATTTATTACGCTGGGTATACTTTGGCTGGCTGCACCGTTTGTCGCCTATTTTTACCAGAAACAATCCGTTCATTTCGTCAAATCACTGGCGCTGTGGAGTGGAATATTGCTGGCCTGGTATTACCTGATGGGCGCCCTTGGATACAAGGCAATGGGCGAAGAAGGCGATTACAACGCCTGGACAGTCGTCTGGTGGATGCTGAATTTTCTGGTTTTTCAGGCACTGCGCCTCCCGCCGCATCCGGCACGCACCATACTCATTGCGCCGCTGCTCCTCTTTATTTGTTGTGTATGCCTTTGGGTGACGATGATCGTTATCAGTTATTAGTTATTGGTTATTGGTTATCAGGGGTGGGTAAGGGTTTATTTTCACAAAAGTTTGGCCACACAAATAGAGAAGCCAAACTTTTGTGAAAATAAACCCTTACCCACCCCTAATAACCAATAACCAATAACCAATAACTGATAACTATATATCCGAAGTAAAATGGAACTGCACTTTCGGGAAGTTTTCCTGGGCGGTTTGCAGTACCCAGGCGGTTTCTGCCAGGAAAACGATGTTTCCATCATTGTCTTTTGCGATATCGCGTTTTCTGCGGTCGAGGAATTCGGCCATGGCCTTGGGATCGTCTGAGGTAACCCAGCAGGCTTTGTGCAGGTTGACGGGTTCGTAGCGGCATTTGGAGCCGTATTCGCTTTCCAGGCGGTGCTGGATCACCTCGAATTGCAATTGGCCAACAGTACCAATGATGCGGCGGCCATCGCTTTGGCGAACAAACATTTGCGCCACACCTTCGTCCATGAGTTGTTCCAGGCCTTTGGCAAACTGCTTTTGTTTGAGCGGGTCGGCATTTTCCACGTACCGGAACTGTTCGGGCGAGAACGATGGGATGCCTTTAAAATGCAGCATTTCCCCTTCGGTGAGGGTATCGCCAATTTTAAAGTTGCCCGAATCGTAGAGTCCGACCACGTCGCCCGGATAGGCTTCTTCCAACAGCGTTTTTTTGGAGGCCATAAACATAGTCGGGTTGGGGAATTTCATGTCGCGCCCGAGGCGGATGTGGCGATAGTTCTTGTTGCGCTCGAATTTTCCGGAACAAATGCGCAGAAACGCGATACGGTCGCGGTGACGGGGGTCCATATTGGCAAAAATCTTGAACACGAAGCCGCTGAATTTCTCTTCTTCCGGCGTTACCAGGCGCTCTTCCGTTTGGCGTGGAAGCGGAGTGGGGGCAATTTCCACAAAGCAATCGAGCATTTCCTTCACCCCGAAATTATTGACCGCCGAACCAAAAAACACGGGGCAGATGTTGCCATTCCGGTAATCGTCTCTTTTAAATTCCGGATAAACCGTTTCCACCACTTCCACTTCTTCCCGGAGTTCGCGGGCAGCCGTATCGCCGATGTGTTTTTCCAGGTCGGGGCTGGCGAGGTCTTCAAAAACGATGATGTCCTCCTCTTCCTGTTTGCTGTGCGGGTTGAACAACACCAGTTTGCGTTCGTAGAGGTTGTACACGCCTTTGAAACGTTGACCCATGCCGATAGGCCACGACAGCGGGCGGACTTTCACATCCAGTTTTTGTTCAATTTCATCGAGCAGGTCGAAAGCGTCCTTGCCCTCGCGGTCCATTTTATTGACAAAGAAAATGATGGGCGTATCGCGCATACGGCACACTTTGGTGAGTTTTTCCGTCTGCTTTTCCACACCATTGGCTACGTCGACCACTACAATGGCCGAGTCGACCGCCGTGAGGGTGCGGTAGGTATCTTCTGCAAAATCTTCGTGACCCGGTGTATCCAGGATGTTGATTTGCAGGTTTCTGTATTCAAACCCCATTACCGAGGTACTCACCGAGATACCACGCTGGCGCTCGATCTCCATGAAGTCGGACACCGTGCTTTTTTTGATCTTGTTGCTTTTTACCGCTCCGGCCGTTTGAATGGCGCCACCAAAAAGCAGCAGTTTTTCCGTCAGGGTGGTTTTACCGGCGTCGGGGTGGGCTACAATGGCAAAGGTGCGGCGGCGGTGGAGTTCGGAAATATATTCGGACATGAAACAGAGGTGAGAGGTGAGAGGTGAGATGTGAGAGCGGGTGAGTACTCCCACAGTCTGCAAAACGGGCGCAAAGGTAGGACTTTACGTTCAATTTTTGGCGCCAGTGGTATAATTTGAAGGCTTGTGTACTTTTGCCTGCTTCTACTCACCCTAAATTTGGAAACATGACTTTTCTGTTGAAAATCGTCTACTACGGGCTTATGGCGGCCACCTGCCTGGGCAACCTGTTTTTCTTTGGCTCCTCGTTGATTGGCGTGGGAAATGGCAGTGTAAAAATCGGCGAACGGCTATGTATGCTCGTCGCGTCTTTGGTGGCGGGCGCCATTTTGTATCAGGCCTACCGGGTCGGGCACGTCGCAGAGGCCTGGGGCACCGGTATCGCATATGTATTTGCGGCCCTCGTGGCTTTTCTGGTGATATATATCGGGGGAATTTTTGCTTTTGTGAAAGTACACTGGCAGTAGAGAGAGGTGAGAGGGTGAGAGAGTGAGAAGGTGAGAGAGTGAGAAGGTGAGAGAGTGAGAAGGTGAGAGAGTGAGAGTTCGTAGAGTGGACCGCTTCGCTCCTAAATTTTTAAAATGAGTCATTCACATAATTCAAACAGTTACTTTTGCCCCCTAATTATCTCATCCTCTCACTCTCTCACACCTCTCACTCTCTCACTCTCTCACACTCTCACTCTCTCACTCTCTCACTCTCTCACTCTCTGTGATGTTGATCAATAAAATCCCTTCCCCTTGTTTTGTGCTGGATGAGACACGCTTCCGCCAGAACCTGTCGCTCATAGCGCGTGTACAAAAAGAAGCAGGCGTACAAATCATTCTGGCTTTTAAAGGATTCGCCATGTGGAGTGCATTTCCGATTGTTCGGGAGTATGTGCAAGGCGCTACGGCTTCTTCTTTGAGTGAGGCGCGCTTGTGTTTTGAGGAAATGAAAACCAAAGCGCACACGTATTCCGTAGCGTATGCACCGCGTGAGTTTGGCAAAATATTAGGCTATTCGAGTCATATTACCTTCAATTCCATTGGACAATACCGCCGTTTCCGCAAGAAAGTACAGGCAGCCAAAGAACCGGTGAGCCCTGGCATTCGGGTAAATCCGGGATGGTCGCCAGTCGGAACAGCGTTGTACAACCCTGCCTCGCCGGGGTCGCGGCTGGGCGAACCCGTCGAAAATTTTAAAGGAAAACTGCCCGAAGGTATCGAAGGCCTGCATTTCCACACCCTTTGTGAAAGCAGCAGTTACGACCTGGAAAAAACGCTGGAATACTTCGAAGGACAGTTCGGCGCTTTTTTGCCACAGGTGAAATGGGTGAACTTTGGCGGCGGCCATCTGATGACACGCAAAGGTTATGACGTAGAGCACCTGATCAGCGTTTTGAAAGCCTTCAAAAAAAGACATCCCCATTTGCATGTGCTGCTCGAACCGGGCAGCGCCTTTGCCTGGGATACCGGCGTACTGGTATCGAGCGTGCTCGATATTGTGCACAACAAAAAGGTAAAAACGGCGATCCTGGATGTGTCGTTTACGGCTCATATGCCCGACACCCTGGAAATGCCATATCGTCCGCGGGTACAGGGAGCGTCGGAAGAACCGGTTGCCGGCCAGCCGCAATACAGACTGGGCGGCGTGAGTTGCCTGAGCGGCGATTTTCTGGAAGCGTACTCTTTTGAAAAACCCTTAAAAGTGGGGCAGAAAGTCGTTTTCGAAGATATGATCCACTACACTATGGTAAAAACGACCACTTTTAATGGCGTTACACACCCGTCTATCGCCATTTGGCGACAGGATGGCACGCTGGATGTGGTGCGCCGATTTGGGTACAATGACTACAAACGGCGGTTGTCCTGATTTTAACGTCGGCAGGGTTTGGAACCCTGCCGACGTTTTTTTCCCCTTATTTCACAAAGAAGAAGTACATCAACACCATCAGCGCGATGGTAGCGATCACGAGCACGGTAACGAACTTACGCCGGTCTTCGGAATCCTGTGCAGCATATTTGTTCGACGGTTTGCCTCCTTTCGACTTAGTAGACATGGTGTAGAATTTTTTATGGTGAAGGTTAAGAAGTAGTCTTGTTTCGTATTCGGCGTTTGGTTTAAAAACGGGTTGTTTTCAGATTGCAAATATCATTGTTCCGGGGAATTTTCAAAATGATGCCCGTCAGTAGTTCAGGTTGATTGGGATATTTATTTTTTGCAACAATATTAATGCAGCCCCTGCTCTCTGAAAATCCGGTTCAGCCATTTGATCATCAGCGACAGAGCCAGTGTTGCCAGTCCCAGCAGTGCAAAATTGACCCAGAAAAAGGCCGCTTTGTCATCATATCGATCCCACATGGTAGCCAGTACGCCGCTTAATTTATTGCCCAACGAAGTAGCCAGTTGCCAGCCGCCCATCATCAGGCCGGTGAGGTGGCGGGGCGACATTTTGGACACCATCGACAAGCCCATGGGGCTCAAGCACAACTCGCCGACGGTGATGACCCCGTAAGAGCCCACCAGCCACCAGGCCGAGGCTTTTTCGGCGCCATTGTGGCACATGTACACAGCAGTTACCATGACAAGGGTGGACAGCGCAGAAATGGCCAGGCCCCACCAGATTTTCCCGGGAGTGGTGGGTTCTTTACCTCGTTTTCTCAGCCAGGAGAAGGCAAAAATGATCAGCGGCGTGAGCGCCACCACAAAAAACGGGTTGACGGATTGGTAGATTTCTGTAGAAATCAGCGCCACTTCCTGCCCTTGGGGTGGCCTTTCAGCCTCCGGCACATTTTTAAAATAGGGGTTTATCGTGGCAATTTTTACAATTTTATTGTCAGCATCCCGCTCTGTTCGGAATTGTTCGTCATATTTTGGATACTGCGCCGTATCGGTCGATACCATTTGTGCCATTTTCAGATCAGTAGCGGCCCCTTTTGCCCAGGTTGGCATAGCGCGGTCGGTGTAAAACTCCGCCCAGGTGGTAAGTGCAGTACCATTTTGTTTGAAAATGGCCCAAAACATAATTACCACGGCATACACCGATAAGAGGGCTTTGATGCGGGGCTTGTCTTCCACCGATGCATTGCGGAGTGTCCAGATATAAAACCCTATGACCGGCAGGCTGCCGAACAGGAACGCATCCGTAGAGTCGGAACCAAAAATATCGCCCGGAATCATCCAGGCCAACACACCTGTGGCAACCGCGGGCAACAAGACAGAACTCAACAGGCGCCCTACCCCAAACTGGTCGTCCGGACTTTTCTCTTTCACTACATCTGCATGTGCATAGTGTTTCATACCTACCAAAAAGACCACCACGCCGATAAACATTCCTATGCCTGCCGCCGCAAAGGCAGCACCCCAGCCAATGTTCCAGCGCAACCAGGCCGCAAAAAAGTTGCACACCAGCGCACCGATATTGATGCCCATGTAAAAAATGTTGTAGCCCGTGTCTTTGAGTTCCTTATACCGTTCTTCATTGTACAAATTGCCCAGCAAGACGGAAATATTCGGTTTGAAAAAGCCGTTTCCCAATATCATGATGGCCAGCGAGGTGTAAAACGAAGCAAAATTGTTGGGAATAGCCAGCAATAAATACCCCGCTCCCATCAACACCCCTCCCAGTACGATGCTCACTCTATACCCCAACACCCGGTCGGCTATCAAACCTCCAATAAAAGGCGTGAGGTACACCAGCGCGATAAAAGTGCCGAAAATATCGGATGCTTGCGCACGATCCAGCGACAGCCCGCCACGTTGCGAATCGGTCATGTACAATACAAAAATGCCGATCATCAAATAGTAACCAAAACGTTCCCACATTTCGGTGAAAAAAAGAAAGGGCAGGCCGGACGGGTGTTTTTTGAACATGCTAGAGAGAGTGTGAGAGAGTGAGAAAAGTGAGAGAGTGAGAGTTCGAAGAGTGTACTGCTTCTCAACCAATATCTCAAGAGTAATACCGTACACTCTACGGACTCTCACTCTCTCACTTCTCTCACTCTCTCACTTCTGATAAAGCGCAAATGTAAAAAATGATTTGTATGCCGCTCCTTCCTATCTTTGCCGGACAATTACAGTAATAAAATTTTTCAGCAATCAGATTCGACGCATGTTACAAAAAGTTTTGTTGACGATTCTCCTTTCAATGATATGTGCGGCCAGCGTGATGGCCCAGCAACCTGCCACACCACCTGAAGGTCCCTCCTTTACGCCGCCGGCGGCTCAACACGCCGACAGTGTCATGGTGACCATTATTTTAAAACACCAGCAGGATAAAAACCTGGCCGAAATTCGCCGCATCCTCGAAGCGCAGGGTTTCTGGGATATGTTCCCGCCGGAAGATGCCCGGGTGGTATCCTGGACGCTGGCCATGGGCGTAGGCCATATCATTACGCTGCAAGTGCCCGCAGGCGCCGTACGCCGCCTCAACCTGGCCATAGAAAACGGCGCGTGGGGCGCTTACGACTCGGAAATTTACCTTTCATACGACTACATGCCCGTCTGGAAAGACTATGTGGAAAAGCGCGAAGACGCCAAGGCCGACCGGAATTAAGGGAAACTTAAAAGAATTCTAACATTTGTAGTGGCAACTTTTGCCCTCCCCGTTCGTTCTGTTACAAATGTTGCCAGGCCAAACGACCTCGCACGGACGACTCTATTATTTCTATGAAAAAGATACTTTTCGGCATCGCCATTACCCTGCTGCTGTTGCTCGTAGCATTGATTTCGCTTCCTTATTTCTTCAAGGACGAGATCATTGCACAGGTCAAAACGGCAGCCAATGAAAGCCTGACGGCCACTGTGGATTTCAAAGACGTCGACATCTCTGTGTTCCGTCATTTCCCGAAATTGTCAGTCGGACTCGAAGGGCTGGAAGTGACCAATGGCCCCGGGCCTTTCGAAGGTGTTAAACTCGTTCAATGCCCTCGGCTCGATGTAACCGTCGATCTGTGGTCGGCACTGTTTGGCAGTTCGGTCGTGGTCAACGGCCTGTTTTTCGACCAGCCTGATATCAAAGTGTACGTACTCAGCAATGGCGCGGCCAATTATGATATTACCAAACCGGAACCTGCCGGCGCCGAAACGGCTTCTTCTGAAAGCAGCCCAGTCCAACTTGAAAAATACGGCATTTCCAACGGTAAAATCCTCTATGACGACCGCGGACTCGATATGAAAGCCGAAATGGCCGGGCTGGATCATACAGGCTCCGGTGAATTCACGTCCGATCTGTACGATTTCGTCATGGAAACAGCCGTGCAACAATTGTCGGTCAACTACGGCGGCATTCAATACCTGCGCAATGCCCGCGCCGACTGGAAAGCCACGCTGGGCGCCGATATGAAAAACATGAAGTTTACTTTCAAGGACAATGACCTGAAAGTGAACGACCTGAAATTTATGCTCGACGGATGGGTGCAAATGCCTGAAAATACGGAAGATATCCGCATGGACCTGACCTTCGGAACGCCGGCCAATACCTTTAAAAGTCTCTTGAGCATTGTTCCTGGCGCCTACACGCAGGATTTTTCCGATGTGCAGGCCAATGGTACCGTACAGTTCGCCGGATTTGCCAAAGGCACTTACAACGAAACCACTTACCCTGCTTTCAAACTCGATTTTAAGGTGGGTAATGCCGATTTCAAATATCCTTCGCTGCCCCTCGGCGTGAGCAATATCAATGTGGACGCTTCCATTAACAGCCCCACCTCGCGCATGAACGATATGACGGTCAATATTCCGAAATTCAGCCTGCGCATCGGCTCCAATCCGCTGGAAGGTTATTTCAATCTGAAAACGCCGGAAACCAACCCTACTGTCGATACGAAAATCAACGGCACCCTCAACCTCGGCGAACTGTCCAAGGCTTTCCCCGTGGAAGGCGTGCAGGAACTGGCCGGTATCATCCGCGCCAATATGACCATCAAAGCCTCCATGAACCAGATCGATCAGCAACAATACGATCAGGTAAACATGGCTGGCGACTTCGGCATGACCGGCATTTCGTACCGCGCCGAGGGTATGCCGCCGGTAAAGATCAATCAACTGAGCACGACACTTACGCCGCAACGTGTTGACATTCAAACATTTGATGCCAAATTAGGCAAAAGCGACCTGCGCGCTTCGGGTTCCATCGACAACCTGCTGGCATATTTCAGCACTACCAAAACCATGCGCGGCAACCTTCAGTTTTCTTCTTCCTACTTCGATGCCAATGAGTGGATGGAAGAGCCCGAACCAAGTGCCACAACCTCCAAAGTGCCCAGCGACGTGCCGCCAGCCGCTTCGGAAAAGGTGTTCGACCGCTGGGATTTCACCATGGACGGACGTATCAACAAACTGAAATACGATGTGTACGACCTGAGCGACCTGACCATGAAAGGCCATTTTATGCCGAACAAAATGAGCATCGACGACTTTGGCATGAAAATCGGCGGCACCAGCGACCTGCGCGGCTCGGGGCAAATTTTGAATGCCTGGAACTATCTGTTTGACAACCAAACTGTTGCAGGTACCGTCAACCTTCAGTCTTCGTATTTCGACCTGAATCAGTTTATGACGGAAGACGCAGCCACGACCACTGCGGCAGCGGCTTCCTCTACAGCACCGCCAGCAGAGTCGATCGTACCGGTTCCGGAAAACATGGACATGACGCTGAACGCCAATTTCGCCAAAGTCAAATACACGACGTACGACCTCAACAACCTCAATGGCGCCATTGTCGTGAAAAACGAGGTGGCCAAATTGCAGGATTGCACGGCCGACCTGCTGGGCGGTCAGGTGGCACTGAATGGTACGTACGACACCCGCGACTTGTCAAAACCGGCCTTCAACATGGATATGGCCCTGCAAAACATGGGCTTCAAGGAGTCGTTCCAGAATTTTGTGACGGTGAAGACACTCGCTCCGGTGGCCCAATTGATGGATGGCAAATTCAACACAACGTTGTCCATGAGCGGTTTGCTTGGAAAGGACATGACGCCTGATTTCAACACCTTGTCTGCCGCAGGGTTTCTGGAAACCATCAGCGCCGTGTTCAACAACTTCAAACCCATGAACAACATTGCCGACAAACTCAATGTCGAGTACCTGAAAAAACTGGAGTTGGGCAATACCAAAAACTGGTTTGAAATCAAAAACGGCCGTGTGAATGTCAAACCCTTCAACGTTCAGGTGCGCGATATTTCCATGCAAATTGGCGGCTCGCACAGCCTGACCGATGAAATGGAATACCAGATTTTGACCAAGACGCCCCGCAAAACCCTGGAAAAAAGCGGATTAGGCGCTGTCAACACCGGCTTGAATTTTCTTTCCAAGGAAGCCTCCAAAGCCGGTGTCAGCATCGCACAAGGCGAGTTTATCAACGTTCGTTTCGATCTCACGGGCACACTCTTCAATCCGAAAGTGGGTATGAAAATCCTGGGCTCCGATGGTCAAAGCACTATCAAGGAAGAAGCCGGCGCTACGGTACAGGCAACTGTCGACAAGGCAAAAGATTCGCTAACCAACGTAGCCAATCGCGAACTGGAGAAAGCCAAACAAAAGGCCAATGCAGTAGCGGACAGCCTCGCCAATGTAGCCATTCAAAAGGCCAAGGAAGCCGCTGATAAAGCCGCTCAGGAAGTAAAAAATCAGGTAGGTGAAAAAGCCAGCGAAAAAGTGACCGAAAAAGCCAACGAAGTACTCGGCACCGACGGCCAGAAAAAAGTGGAAGACGTGAAGAAGAAACTGAATGAGTGGGATCCGTTTAAGAAGAAGAAGAATTAGAGTATGTGTTTTTGTGTTTTGGTGTTTTAGTAGGGCTTCGCTCATGGCATTTGAACGAAATGGCATAAGCCTCTTTCTAAAACCAAGAGTTATAAACACAAAAACACTAAAACACAAAAACACAAAAACACATAAACACCAAAACACCAAAACACCCTTTCCCATGCCCATCCCTCGCTGGAAAAAATGGTTATCGCACCTCACGCCGCTGACGCTGGAGGAAACCGCTTCGGAACACAACCCCGAACTGAGCGTAGTGCTCTCGCGCGGGCGGGTGCAACTGTTGAGCGGCGACGCCATCTACTCCTGGGACGACCTGTATAAAAATTTCCTGCTGGCATTCGACCGCCTGAAGATCGACGAAGAGTCTTTTCAGGATGTGCTCATTCTGGGGCTAGGGCTCGGCTCCATTCCTTTTATGCTGGAAAAAGTGTTTCACCGCGACTACTATTACACAGCGGTGGAATGGGATGAAACCATTTCGGAACTGGCAGCCAAATACACCCTTTCTAGGCTGAAAAGCCCTGTGGATGTGGTCACCGGCGATGCCGAAATTTTTGTGGAAATCACGGAAGAACAATACGATATGGTCATCATCGACATTTTCGAAGATGAAATCACGCCGCCGCAGTTCTGTACGCCGGAGTTTCTCGAAAACTGCAAAAACCTGCTGCGCCCCAACGGCCTCCTGCTGTTCAATCGCCTGCATGGCGAAGACAGTGCCGTGAGAACCGTCACCGAACGTTTTTTTGAACGCACTTTCAAAAAGGTATTTCCCCAAGCCGCGTATATCGATACGACCGGCAACTGGATTTTGTGGAGCAGGAAGGAGAGGGAGGAGTTATGAGTTTAAGAGTTATGGGTTAACATGCCACCACTACGGAACCACCATGGCTCCTTACGCGTTTACATCCTGTCTAATTCGAACCGAATCCACATGAACGTACAACAATCCTATAACCTTTGGGCCTCCCAATACGATACGAACAAAAACAAAACCCGCGACCTCGAAGCCTATGCCCTCAGAACCACCCTGGAAGGCCGGTCTTTCCAGCATATTCTGGAAATTGGCTGTGGCACCGGTAAAAACACCGAGTGGCTGCAAACTTGCGCCGAGCGCGTCACCGCCGTCGATCTTTCGGAAGGCATGCTGGCAGTAGCGCGTACCAAAATAACGGCGCCGCACGTCGAATTTCAGCAGGCGGATATCACACAAGAATGGCACTTTGGTGCGCAGCAATTCGACCTGATTACGTTCAGTCTGGTGCTGGAACATATCGAAGACCTGGAACCCATATTCAAGGAAGTGGCAAAAGCCCTTGCCCCGGGCGGAATCGTGTATGTAGGCGAATTGCACCCTTTCAAACAATACACTGGCACGCAGGCGCGCTTTGACACGCCGGAAGGAAGGCAACTGGTGCCTTGTTTTAGCCACCATATTTCCGATTTTTTGCGGGCTGCGGGGAGCAATGGTCTATCGTTGCAGCAATTTGAGGAGTATTTTGATGAGGATGACCGCAATGGTATTCCAAGGCTGGCGCGATTTGTTTTTGGATAGATGGTTCGGCTTCGCCTCACATTTAGATAAAGCGTTCGGCTTCGCCTCACAGGGGGATTTGGGATTTTGCGGATTAAGCGGATTATATAGATTTTTATGGCCTGACGGCCATTTATTTTTGATTTAATTTGACTACAAAAAATCAAAAAGTATGGCCGTCAGGCCATAAAAATCTATATAATCCGCTTAATCCGCAAAATCCCAAATCCCTCTCGCCGTTAGGCGAAGCCGAACAGTCTATCTAACATCACTCGATCACCACTTTCTCCACCCGTTTTTCACCTCCACATACTATTTCGAGCAGATACATTCCTTTGGGTGTGTTGTCCAGCCACACTTTCAGCGCCGATTCACCTGCTGCATTTTCAGCGGTCCATTCCTTCACCACCCGGCCCTGAAGATCGTACAGACGCAATTGTACGGGCGCCTGCCAGGGACTGGTAGTTTGCACCGTGAATTCACCGCCGGAAGGGTTCGGGATAATGAGGATGGTGCCGTCATCCTGAGCGGGCGAGAAACGCAGCGTTTTACAGATTTCCACCGAACATTGCTGCCCCTGATCGTCGCTGCGGAAAATGTAGGCGCAAACGGTGTATTTGCCCAGGCCCGGGAAAGTATGCATCATGGCCTGGGTACCCGAGGATTGTTGCACGCCCGACACATCCGGCCAATACCAGTACACGTCGTCGCAAGGCAGGGCGCCATCCGGTGTAAAGGTGGCTGTATAGGGTATATTGCCAGCCGTTACATATGAAATCCCGCTATTCAAAACACTGCCATGTAAATCCTCACAGGCACAATCCAGCGGAACCGCGCATTCAGGCAAGACAATACAATCTTCGAAATTGCAGCAATTGGTATGCTGATCATTGTCGTCGAGGGCATGCAAGGCTACTGTGAAGCAAATTGTATCGCCCGGCGCAGCAGGTGGCCCCAATACGACGCTGAATGTTTGGGTGCCATTGGGCGGCAAACCGGCCCCCAGCGGGATCGTCTGGTTGTAGATGCTCAAACCGGCTGGTGAGGTAAATACGATATGCGCCTCGCCCATAGTGGTATTCGAAGTGTTTTTGATCGTTCCCTGATACACCCAGGTACCGGCAGCCGGATCGCATACAATGTTTTCACCGGAAATATAACCGCAAGGTGGCTCGCAGGTAAGTGGAATGGTGTCGCGACATACTATTGAGTCGCCTTGCATCCATTTGATTTCCAGCAATTGCGGTGGCGCCTGATCGGTGCGGATACAAATATCGGGCAACTGGAATACGCCCAGCGGCAGGCTAGTGCCCAATGGCGGCGCTGCATTCAACACGATCATGGTGGGCGTGTAGGACGCCGTCACCCAGCCCGAACCGAATGGATTGTTCATGGTGAGCACCGTTCCGCCCGACAACATACACAAGCCTATTCCGTCAAAATAGCCCGCCGCATAGTTGTTGAACAGGGAAATACTGTAACAGCACTGGTTGCTCGGCGACGTAGAAAACGGCAGCACTTCTTCCACACCAATGTCGTCGCAGGGGTTGCAATCGGGAATGTCGATACAATAGATGGTATCCAGCGAGCAGCAATGCGTGGTATCGATCAATTCCGGTTTTTCATCATGCGCCATCAGGGTGAAACAGAAAGTCTGCTCTGCCAGGTTGGGCCCGCTGAGCAGGATGGTATAGGTTCTGCAGTCGCCCGGCGCTATCGGGTTGGCCGTTTCATCGATGGTGGAAGGAGTCATGATCACCCCGGCCGGTGAAACAGGTTGCATAACGATATACCCCACGCTGAAATCGTTATCGATCGGATTGCAAACCGTCATGGTATACACCACCTGACCGCCATCGCAATAAATGGAATCGTGCTGCACGTAGAGACAGTCCGGTTCGTTCGGACAATTCAATTCCAGCGTATCCGAACAGGCAATATTGAAATCAAAGTCGTACCAGTCGAAAATGACCTGCTGGGGCGTATTTTGAATATTTTCCAGACAGAAACGCAGGAAAGTCGGTAAAGCCCCCGTTGGCAAAGGCGCATTGGTCGTGCTGTTGACCAGGCTGATCGTATTGGCGCCAATGGAAAATACGGACAGCGACGGATCGAGGCTGCCCAGATCAAAGTTGAAATCCGTATCGCTGCTGTGGATGACAACGCCGTACAACACAGCAGATGGGTTGCTGTAACTCAGCGTCCAGCAACAACTATCCGAAACCGGCTCTGCCGAAACGGTCAGGTTGCCGCAAGAGCAATCCATGAGCATCAGGATCAAGGAATCGGAAGTAGCAGAACACCCGAAAGACGTAGTACCCGTGAGCGTGTAGGTGCCGCTTTGGGTCACGACCAGGCATTGTCCGTTTGCGCCGGTGATGGGTACACCGTTCAGGTTCCATTGATACCCCGCCAGCCCGTCGGGGCCACAGATTGTATCGGGGTTGCAGGCTTTGTAACACCCTGCCGGCACGAGGCACAAATCGGGTAATGGGTGAATCGTAGCACTCGCCGTGAAACTGCATCCGCTGGTCGTATCCGTTCCGATGGCGATGTACGTTCCAGCCTGAATGACGGTGATGACGGGCCCGGAAGCGCCGTTGCTCCAGCCATATACTACATTGGGCTGTACGGGCGTCACGCTCAGGGTGACAGGCATACCTTCACAATCGTCGGGTGAAATGGCTATGGAAAATGACGGAGACGTTTTTACCGACACCACAACGGGCGCCGACACGGCCGTACAGCCGTTCGCATCCGTCACCACCACCGAATACGATGGCAGGAGGTTAAAATCGCACACATTCAGGGTTTGAGATACCTCCCCCGGAATCGGATTGCCCAGGTTGTCCAACCATTGATAGGTATAGCCCTGGCCGGCCGTAGCACTTAAAGTGGTACACCCTGCATCACAAATGACAGGGTTGCCGGAAATGGCTGCCGTGGGGGGCGGGAGGATTACCACCGTCACCGGATCGAGTACACGCGAACAGCCGTTGACGTCGGTTATGATAACACTGTAAGTGCCCGCAACACTGGTAACGATGGATTGTGTAGTGGCAAAATTGGACCATACATAGGTGTATCCCGCCGGCGCAGTGAGTGTCACATTCGTGCCCGCACACACAATCAGGCTCGGCGCAACGCTGATTACCGCTGGCGGCACAGCAGGATTCACCAGCAATGTCTGGGTGGCCATACTCTGGCACCCATTGGCATCCACCACCGTCAGCATCACATTGTAGGAGCCGGAAGAGAGATAGGAGTGAGACGGGTTTTGCGCACCATTGAAGGAGCCATCGCCGAATTTCCACAACCAGTTGATGATATTGGCGCCCGAGCCACTGAAACTGAACGGGTCGCCCACACAGGCGGGGCTCGGGTTGATGATGATGCCGGGAGGCACAGCGCCGCCTGCAAGAACAGTTTTCGTTATGCTTGCCTGGCAGCCGTTGGCATTGGTGACAGTGAGGGTAACGGAATATGCTCCCGGCCCGGGAAATACATGCATGGGATCTTGCTGCGTCGATCCGAAAGACCAGGCCCACGTTACCGGGTTTTCACCAGGCAGGAATGTTGACTTATCAGTAAAGGTTACTTTCCCGCAACTGTCGGTGTATATAAAATCGGCCACCAGCGGTATACACACGCCATCTGCGTATTCCACAGGGCACATGCCTGTTCCGGGCGCCTGTTCCGGTACCGATCCGTACAAATACACTTTTGTACAGCCTACTGTCTGGTAAACATGCTGCGCATTGGCAAGTGTTCCGGTATTTGCATTGCTGAGCGGGTCATTAAAATCCCAGCCGGTCAGGGTAACGTTTCCGCTGGCAGAAACCGTAAAATCTACAATGTTGCAATTGGGCATTTGGTTGGCCGCAGTGAAAGACAAAGTGTATGGCTGAGGTACACACAGCGTATCGGCCTTACAACTGTCCTGTACCACCGGAATAACATTCGAGGTATTCATACATCCGTTGGCATCCGTCACCTTTACCCAATAGGCAAACGAGGCCTGCACATTGGTATTCGTATGGGTAAAGGTAGCCTGCGTGGGTGGCAGCACCTGCGGTGTTCCATTGCAAAACCAGTTGAACGTGTACCCTACCCCTGTTTGCGCCAAAATGGTTACTGTGTTGCTGTTGGGCGGTACAATACATAAATGGTTGGGATCGGGCGTTGAAATGGCTGCCACCGGGCCCGGTTGTGCCACTGCCTGATACGTATCGATAGCGGTGCATCCGTTGGCATCGGTGGTAGTCACGAGATACGTGCCTCCGCTGCTGATCGAGATCGTTTGCGTGTTGCCGGAAGGCGACCATTGATAGGAAGTGAAGCCCGCGCCTGCATTGAGCGTAGCCATCACGCCCGGGCACAAAATGCCGGTTTGGGTAATAACAGGCACTACCGGCGCATTCAGCGTAACAGGAATACTGATTGCCTGACTTCCGCTACACAACGACACATTCAGGATCAGGGTAGCGCTTCCCCCGGTGTTGTTCCATTGAATCTGGGCGTTCGGCGTGCCCTGACCACCAACCACACTGCCCATTGTGGCGGGGCTGACGGCCCAGTTGTAAGTAGCCTCCGGATGTTGGGCGGGCCCGGCAATGTAATTCTGTGTGGTGTTGATACAGGCCGGCGGGCCAGTGATGGTCAGCGGGCCATTGATCAATTTGGGTTTTATTTTCAGTTGAATGGAATCAGAAGGGCAAAAGGGCGCATTGAGCAGGCTGTTTTGCAAGCCAATAGCATATGGCCCTGTAGGATTCCAGGTAATCATCACCGGATTACCGGTGGCGGAGGCGGGCGTGCCACCGGTGATCGTCCACACAAAGCCGACGCCTGTTTGGGTAGTTTGCCCAAAATACGTGTAGGAAATACCCGGGCATATTTCGATTGGGCCGGTAATCGCATCCGGTTTCTGTACTTCCACTACCCGCATGGTGGCGGTGGCAATGCCATTGCAGTAAGCGGCAGGGTTGGTCGGTACGGCCGTGATGACATAATTGCCGGGGCCGGTCGTCCAGTTCACGGTAATCGAGTTGGTTCCCTGACCCGTGAAAGGCGCTGTAGGCGTCACGGTCCAGGTATAGGTAGCGGAAGGCGTTGCCGTTGCAAAAAAAGTGGAACTCGTGTTTACACAAGTCGGGGAAGGAGGCGCCGTGATGTCGAATGCCGGTTTGATAGCAACGGTCAGCGAAGCCATACCGCCGCAATCTTCCGGGTCGTGGCCGGGCAATCCACCCAAAAAACTGCTGTAATACTGGAGGTTGATGATACCCGGGCCCGGCGCAGCGCCCCACTGAACGGTAATGGTATTGGTGCCCTGCCCCGTCCAACTGATGGCGCCCGACACCTGCCAGTTGTAATACACACTCATCCATTTGGGTACGGTGTAGGTGGCTACGCTGTTTTCGCACACGACATTGTCGCCGGAAATGGCTGTCGTTGGGGAAATAATCGGCACTGTGATCGACACAGGGCCGTCACAATAGGTGCTGTCGCAGTTGGCTACTTCCAACACAACGGTACCGAAAGGGCCTGTTCCCCATTGCACACAAATGGTATCAGTGCCTTGTCCGGTAAAGGGAAGCGGCAGACCATTTTCATCCAGCACGCTCCAGTTGTAGGTGCCGCAATTCGTCGCATCCGTCCAGTATTTGGAACTGTCGCCCGCACAAAGTGTTGACACACAATAGATATTGGGCCCCGGCAGCGAATCCACAACAATATCTACACAGGTAGTGTCCGAGCAACAACACAGTGCATTGCCCTCTGCATCAAAGTTGTTTCGGGTCACATACAGGCAGGCAGTGTAATTCCCCGGAGTGGTATAGGTATGCGTGGCATTGAACATGGTGGAGGTTCCGCCGTCGCCAAAATCCCAGAACCAGGTGCTGCCGCCTACGGAGTTGTTCATAAAATTCACCGGCGAATTCAGGCAAATGCTGTCATCGGAAACTGTAAATGCCGCCACGGGACTTTGCAAAATATCCACACAGACATCGAGGTCAGTGACGACATTGTTCGCATCTGTCACTGTTACGGATACCGACCCGCTGCCCATCGCGCCCCAGGTGACAAGGATGGCGGCAGGATTGGCGCCCGGAACAAACGTACCACCTGTTACATTCCACACATAGGTGCTATTCGGGTCGTAGCCTGTAAAATAGGTCGACGCAGAATGTTCACAGGCAAATGCACACTGCGGTGGCACACCCGCCCCGTCGGAGGACGCATAATCGTCCATATTCACGAAAAAGCAGTCGGGCTTCTGGCATTTTACAATAATCTTTATACGGGCAAAACACTTGGATGGCGGCTGGCAGCCTTCGTATCTGTATTGCAGGATATGCTCGCCGCAGCATTCTTCCAGGTTGCCGGAAAAGACGAGTTCACCCGTGTTTTTTAAATCAAAACAGACACTGTCGGGGGTTGTCAGGAAAACAAAATGTGGGGCTGTCGGAGGAAGCACGTCGTTGCTCGTGACGTTGTACACCAGGTTCTGGCCCGGCATGATGCAGATGGAATCGTCGACTGCAATGGTCAAATTGCCGCCCTGGGATAACAATACAGCCGGTAAAAAGGCAAACGCGACGAGGATGCAGGAAGTAATCGGTGTTTTCATACAAAGGGATTTTCATGTATTAAATAACAGTATTTTGTTTCATGTAAAATGTATAACAAAATCATACATTTTATCAAACAAAATTAAACTGAAACAAAAATACATGAAAATCCACTTTTTCAAACAATCGTTTTATCAGATGGGCGACATTTCAGGCAGGTCGAAAGAAACGATACATCACGCACCCTTGCTTTTCTGTTTCTTCCATAGTTGCCTGGTTTTCAATGTTCTACTGATAAAATTACAGTCGTCTGGAATTATTCCTTCACCACCCGGGCCGAATATAGCGCTTCTTTTTCCATGATTTTCAGGAAGTAAGTACCCGCTGGGACGTTTGAGAGGTCGAGCGTACGCCCCGGCCGCGACTGTGCCAAAACCATCCGACCTGCCACATCGAACACCTGCACCATTTCCGCCTCTACATTTGCCAGCCGTACGATGCCCGTTGTGGGATTAGGGGAAATCCGAATATTGGTAAGGCCGATTTCAGTGACGGCACTGGGCGTCACGTTGGTTACTTCCAGGCAGAATTCACCTTGCAGGCCACCATAGCCATCAACCAGCATCCGGTACGATTGGCCGACCTGAGTGGGGATGTTCACACTGAAATTGAGGATATTGGTGTTCCCGTCTTCGTCGTCGTTGCAAGCCACCTGCGTCAGGTTGCCGCAGTCGCCAGAGAAGATAGCCACCTGTGTATCGCCGTTAGAAATGTAATTCGTGGCGCTACCCTGCACGGAGCGGATGCGGTACGTGTTGCCATCTCCCGTAAAGGTGTACCAGATCGTATGCTGCAATGGATCATCCTGATAAAAGCAGCCGGAAGTAACTGCCGGGTCATTTGCTGTATTGTATCCGATGTTATTTTGCAGGGGAGATACCTGCGACACGTTTTGGGGGCCGCCCAGCAAATTGTTGATGTCGGTAGCGCCGGCGCAGTCATCATTGGCCGGGGGCAACACCTGAATGGTACCGGTACCGGTGGCGCTGCAACCGTTGCCGTCCGTAAACGTATAGGTTAAAAGATGCACCCCTACACCTGCCAGTGCAGCATCGAAGATATTCCCTGGCAATACGCCCGTTCCGGCGTACACGCCACCTGCAGGGCCTGCTTCCGGGTCGGGAATTGGGGTGGCAGGGGTATTAATAGCGGTCAAAAACCCGAACACACCGATTACCGGCAAAGAGTTCACCGTGATCGTGGAAGTGGTAGATACGCCGCTGGGCAATGTATAAGTGAGGGTGTACACACCCAAACCGCCGGCTGCGTCGGGATCAAAGGTAAACGTCTGTCCATTGCCGTCGTCGGTCACACCGGCGCCACTGTAAACGCCACTACCAGGCGAGGCGCCGCCGAGGGTGGCAGTGGTATGTTCGCAGGCATTGAGTGGAGAAAGAACAGGCTGGTTGAGCACAATCCGGGAAATTGTCCCGGCAATGGATTCAGCAAAATAGAAAGCCGTCCCGTCAAAAGATGTCAGGCTGGGACCGCTTAATCCGGAAGCCACCGTTTCCGCTACGGGATTGGGTTGGGTAACGTCTATTCTGGAAACTCTACCCGCATCGTATTCCGAGATGTACAGGAAATTGCCGTTGAAGGTGAGACCATCCGGGCCAGCCAGACCCAAAATAACCGTTTCAGGAACGGGGTTGGAGATGGAAACATCCATCTTTTTAACTGCTGATCCACCATAATAACTGAAATACAAATCGTTTCCTATCATATTCATTCCGGAAACCTCTTCTGTCGAAAGAATCTGCACAGCGGTCCAGGGCAGCGGATCGGCAAGATTTATTTTATGGATCCCCTGATGCCCGGCATTGCCATTGGCCGCACTGATGTACAAATCATCTCCATTTTTCAGCAATACCTGCGCGCCATATGTTGCATCTACGTTTGTAGTCACTTCCTCTATGGTCGGGTTTGCTGAAGTCAGGTTTATTCTACCGACAGCGGTGGCGCCGCCTGGCAGGTTTCCCTCCATACAAAAATACAGGTAATCGCCGATGACTAAGACGCCCGTAGGCTTTGTGAGTCCTTGCAGAACAGTCGTCACTGGTGCGGGTAAGGGTTGCGTAAGGTCGGCTTTTGATATTTTTCCACTATTGTATTCACTTGCATACAAACTGTTCCCGTTCAGCACCTGCCCAAGCGGGAAATTCAGGCCGGTGGCCACCGTTTCAACTGTCTGTGCGCGGGCGACAAAAGCCAGGAGGCAGAATGCTATTAAAAAAGTAATGCTGTTTCTCATTGTTCAAAAAATTATAGGGTGAAAGGGTTAATCCTGATTTCCAGGCGTGTTTGATTCCGCTTGGTGAGGGCAAAAGTGTGGCCCTCCCGAGTGGACTTTTACGTCAAACTGGTGGACAAATCCGTCAAAATGAAATGGGGAAAAAGGGGATATCTATCTCAACCCTGCGCGTATTGCACTGATAATCAATTAACTAAAATATCAGAAGGTGATTTCCCGAATTGCTGCCGGAAAATCCGCGAGAAATACCTCGGATCATCGTACCCGGTTTTTAAAGCCACCTGGGCGATGGAATTGTAGGTCCCGTTTTCGAGCAAGGTACGCGCTTCGTGGAGCCGCACCTCCTGTATGTATTGCAAGGGAGAGAGACCTGTCAGGCGTTTCAACTGACGCAGCAGGGTGGATTCGCTCATGGTAAACTGGCGGGCCAACTCGGAAACCGTGAGCAGATCGCTGGCAAGGTGCCGGCGAATGTAGGCTTCAAATGTTTCCAGCCAGGTACGATCGGCGGCAGACAAAAGGGGCGTTTTTTCAGCGGGCTCGGCCTCCATGGCGCGATAAGCCAGTCGCATCGACTGGTTTTTCAGCAAATTTTCCATGCGCACCATTAACTCTTCCTCGTCGAAAGGTTTGAGCAGGTAGTCGTCTACGCCGATGCGCAGGGCCTTCAGTTTGTCCTGCACATCCACCCGGGCCGTGAGCATAATAACGGGTATGTGGCGGGTAGCGTCGTCGGATTTCAGTTTTTCGAGCAATTGGTAGCCATCCATCACCGGCATCATCAGGTCGGAAAGAATGATGGCCGGCAAAGGAAGGCCGTTCGTTCGCTGCTGCAACAACCATTCACTCGCCACCTGGCCGTTTTCTGCGGTCACTACCTGGTATTTTTCAGCCAAAATCATCCGTAGATACTCTTGCAGTTCGGCTTTATCTTCCACAACCAGCACGGTGGGTTTGGATGCCTCGGATACATGGGCGACAGCCGCTCCGGCATCATTTGCGCCGACTATCCCAATGTCTTGTACTGGCGTAACATCCACATCTGCCATATGCTGCACAGACGCCGGGAGGCCATCGGCTACCGCAACCGGAAACTGCACCTGAAAAACCGACCCATTCCCTTCTGTGCTGTGCACTTCGATGGTTCCTCCGAAAAGATGCGCGTATTCCTGGCAAAGATGCAGGCCTATGCCCGTGCCGCCTTCCACGGGTTTGTCGGGCCGGGTGGTCTGGAAAAATCGGTCGAATACATGCGGCAGGTCATCTGCATGAATGCCGGTTCCGGAATCCGCCACTGTGAGCAAAAGCCGGTCATTCTGTATCTGCACTTTTACCGAGATGTTTCCTTGTGGCGGGGTAAATTTGAAAGCGTTGGAGAGAAGGTTGTAGAGAATTTGTCGGCATTTGGTCTGGTCGATCCTGACGATCAGTCCATTTGCGGCATCGATGGTATAGGAGAAATCGATTTGTTTGTGCTCGGCCAGCGACTCGAACTGTGCCAGGTAGGTCTGGAAAAAAGGCTGAATTTCGGTCGGTGTTTCATACAGTTTCATATTACCGGACTCCAGTTTTCGCAGGTCCAGTATTTCACCGATCAGTTGTTCCAGTTGTTGGCCGCTCTGGCTGGCGATGCGCAGTAAACGCTGCTGTTTTTCCGTCCAGTTTTTTTCTTTTAGCAGGGTGTGTACGGGGCTGAGCATCAAGGTGAGCGGCGTACGGAGTTCGTGGCTTACGTTGGCAAAAAAACGAGATTTGGCTACATCGAGCGATTTTAACTGCTCGGTCTGCTGCTGAATCAGGCTGTTTTGGGCAGCCAGGTGTTGCTTTTGTTTCCGCTGCCGGCGTAGGCCGACAAACAGAAAAGCAGCCAGCAAAAGAACCAGCAGCGTGCCGGCCAGCGCGCTCAGAAGTTGAATATTTTTGATCTGCAATTGCAGGTTCTTGTTTTTACTTTCCGTAGCCAGTTGGTCTTTTTCCAACTGGAGGTTGTAATTTCTCAGGTCGAAGCCGGTATTTTTGCCTTTCAGCCGCGCTTCATAGAAATACATTTTTTTTAGGTACAGGAGCGCATGCTCGAAGTCGCCATCCGCCTCGGCCATTTCCGCCTTCAATTTGAATATTGGCGCCAGCAAATCATCTAGTTTCAGGTTTTCAGCCTTCTGCTGCGCATTGGCGAGATAAGAGGTAGCCAGGTCGGTATTTTTGCGCCTCCATTCCAGCCTGGCCAGCAATCGCAACAGATCAACTTCCTGCCAGATGTCTGGCGCCGCTTCACAAAAGCGCAAGGTTTTTTGGTAGTAATATTCCGCTTCCACCAGATTATTTTGTGCTTCGGCCAACTGCCCACGTCCTCTGTTGAGCAGGATCATTATTCCATAATCTGTGGGTAGCAGCGGCGTGGAGACCGGAACCTTTTCAAGATAAGCAATATGCGTGGCGGCTTCGTCATAATGCCCGGCTTCAATCGCTATATCAAGAAGGACTGTATACATATAATCTATACTCCGTCTATCGCCTGTCGCTACTATCTCTGTCAGTAAGGCATTCATTTCAGGGAGTATATCCTTGGCGCCACGTTCCTTGAGAGAAAGATTTAACCTGTTTATTTTCAGGAGGTTAACCTCAAATATTTTTCCGGTTTTATCGTAAAGTTCAAGCGCCTTATCAATCGCGGTGATGGCTTTCTGCGAGGCTCCCAACGCGTCGTAATAACGGCCAACATGTTTATATGCACGGGCTTCCAACTCCGTCGCATGGTGTTCATGTGCTGCTTTCCCCATTTCTTCTCCTACTATAATAGCAGCAGGCAAATCGAAACGTTGGCGTTCCAGTTTGTACATGATGCCCTCATAATTCCTTAGCATACAGTCGGAATTCTGGCCACAATGCGTACGCACCAACGACACAATAAACTGGAAAGAGGTATCGGAAGGCTGCTGATCCAGGTGCTGCTCCACGAGTGGCCAGAGCGTGGTGTCAGGCCCCCCGGCTTGCTGGGCATTCAGGCCCGCGCAAAACAACAACAGAATAAAATGGAGACATTTTTTCAGCATAGATTGCAGCAATCCGTTTAAGAAACCTCCCGAATCACCTTTGCAGGGCTTCCAAATGCGATAACGCCCGCCGGGATATCCTTTGTTACCACCGAGCCGGCGCCGATGACAGAACCCGCGCCAATGGTAATTTGATCGATCACAGTAGCGCCCGCTCCTATAGTGACGCCTTCGCCAATACGGCAGGCGCCGGCTACATTGGCGCCGGGGTTGACGGTGGCAAATCGTTCGAGCACTGTATGATGGCCCACGCTGGCATTTCTATTGATGACTACAAAATCGTCGAGCCGCGCATACGGCGCTACGACCGATAGCGGGCTGATGTGATTGCCTCTACCCATTTCGACACTTTTTGAAACGACTGCCGAAGGATGTATCGTGGTGTAGTACCGTTGTTCGTCGATCTGAAAATGCGCCTGAAAAAACTCGAAAATCGCTCTTCTGCCTTTGCCAATAGAACCAATCAG
The DNA here is from genome assembly GCA_020160935.1 of Bacteroidota bacterium. Classification (GTDB taxonomy): domain Bacteria; phylum Bacteroidota; class Bacteroidia; order Chitinophagales; family Saprospiraceae; genus M3007. Next base: position 123,855 of record JAIUPL010000019.1, read on the forward strand.
GCAAGGAATGGCGGCCTCCGGAGCCCAGTTCTGCCAATGGTGTACGGTACTCTGCACACCGGGCGCTTCATAGGCATATGCAAGCGAAGTATTCTGTTCAGGCGGCAGGTTGGCGATAATATCTGCCTGGATTCTTTCATCTGGAAATAGACAAGAAAGACAATCCACGAGGACGGAGATGCCGAAATTGCTTTGCCCGAGCAGGTAGAAATGAGGCATGGTGTGCTTTTTAGATATGACCTGTGATGTATTTCCCGCAGAGTCGTCTTCCGTAGAGTATTTTCCGGAGAGTAATTTCCCGCAGATTTCCGCAGATTTTCCCGCAGACCGTAGAGTACACTTTTTACGATAATCATTTAGAGTAAGTGTACTCTACGATCTGCGGAAATCTGCGGGAAAATCTGCGCAATCTGCGGGAAAAATACTCTACGGGAAAGAAATCTATGGAAAATCCTCTAGTCCCGTATCCTGTACCGGTTATAAAATCCCAGCGCGCCGAATTCCGCAGGTGTCATGATCGGCCGTTCAAACATATGGGCCAGGTCGTGAACCTTTTTTATCAATTGAATATTCGTAGCCAGTTGTCGGCGTTCTCTGTCGAGGTAAAGATTATCTTCCAGGCCGATGCGCACCCCGCCCCCACTGGCCACAGCCATCGCCGCGGCCGTCATCTGGTGGCGCCCGATACCACCGAAGGCCCACCAGGCGCCCTGTGGAACCAGGTGCCGGGCCATGCCCAGTTCGGTCATATTGGCCTGAATACCGGCGATATTTCCCGCAATAATGTTGACGTAGTAGGGTGCTTGAATCAATCCTTTCTGAATCAGGTAATGCCCGTAGTGCATCATACCCAGATCAAACACTTCCATTTCCGGATGTACGCCATTTTGAAGCATGGCTTCGGCCAGTTGGCGAATCATTTCTGGGGAGTTAACGCTGGCCTGTCCCGGGAAATTGAGCGAACTCAGGGTCAGGCTGCCCATATCCGGGCGCAGCGACAGCACTTCGGAACGTTTTTCAAATTCGTTGAAATTGCGGCCGCTCAGGCTGGCACACAACACCAGTTCTGGGCAATATTTGCGAATGCCTTCGAAAATACGGGCATAAATGCCGACCTCCCAGGTGGGCTGACCTGTCGTTTCAGAGCGCGCATGCAAGTGTACCAGTGTGATACCCAGTTCGGTGGCTTCGTGTACCTGCTCTACAATTTCGTGGACGGTAATCGGTACATGCGGCGTCATTTCCCTGGTAGGAACCATGCCAGTCGGGGTAAAATTGACGATTAAAGGTGAGGGGTGACTCATACAGAAAGTTCAGAAGAAGGATAAAATGTAGCGTGTATTTATACCACAAAAGACGTTCCAACGATGCTAATCGATGCCAACAATCTTGCCCATTAGCCCTGGTTCGCCATTTCGTCGTCAAACTCGCCTTCCCAGCGCGCTACCACGGCCGAAGCCAGGCAATTGCCCATCAGATTGACACAGGTGCGGCCCATGTCCATCAGCGCATCCACGCCCAGGATGATAGCGATGGGCCATTCCGGAATGCCGAACTGATTGACGGTAGCCGCCAGGATCACCAGCGACGCGCGTGGTACGCCTGCTACGCCTTTGGAAGTGAGCAGGAGCGTGCCCATCAGTGCCAGTTGCGTTTCCCAGGAAAGGTGCATGCCTGCCGCCTGCGCGCAAAATACCGAAGCCAGCGAGAGGTACAGGGTAGAGCCATCGAGGTTGAAACTATAGCCGGTGGGCAAAACGAAGGAGACCACCTTGCGCGGCACTCCAAATTTTTCCATAGCAGACAGCGCCTTGGGCAAGGCCGCTTCAGAACTGGCTGTTGCGAACGCCAGAGAAGCAGGCTCGTAGATGGCCGCAAAGAAGCGTCTGATCGGTATCCGGAAAATCAGCAGCACCGGAATAAATACCAGCAGTATAAAAATGAACAGGGCAGCATACAGCGTACCCAGTAGTTTTATCAGGTTCCACACCACGTCGAAGCCCATCGTACCAATGGTGTAGGCCATGGCGCCACCCACTGCAATGGGAGCGAAATACATGATGATGCCCGTAAATTTGAACATCACTTCCGTGAGCGATTCCGCCCAGTCGAGCATGATTTTCCGATGGTGTTCCGACACTTGCCGGAGCGCAAACCCGAAAATAAGGCTGAACACTACCACCTGCAAAACCGCGCCTTCGTATATCATTTTGGCCACGTTTTCGGGGAAAATGTGCAGAATGACGGATTTCCAGTTTTGCTTCACGCTTGCCGGCGGCGCAGATAATTCCTTGCCGTGGTAGAGCATTTTGGCGGTGCCTTTCACAGAGTCCACCTGAACAGTAAGATCCGCAGCCGGCAAAAAAACAGGTTCCGCAGCGGGCGATTTTACGGCAATTCCTTCTCCTGCCCGGGAGAAATTGATGGCAATCAGTCCAATTACCAGCGCAATACCCGTTGCCACCAGAAAATAGGAAAACGCCTTGGCACTCATGCGCCCCACTTGTTTGGAGTTGCTTTGTCCGGCAATACCTGCCACAAGTGTACCGAACAGCAGCGGTGCTATCACCGTTTTGATCAACTGAATAAATATCTTGCTCAGTATTTCCAGGTTAGAGCCCACTTTCGGGAAATCGTACCCGACCGCCATACCGATCACCATGCTCAGCAATATCCAGGTTGTCAGGGAGTTGTTGCGGTAGCCATAAATACACAAGGCGCCGACGGCCCACCAGCGGGCGCCCATGAGCACACCGGGTTCGATCGGGATTCCGGCAGAAGGCAAGAGGTGAAGGCCTGCAACTGCAGCAACACTCAGGATGGCAAACCAAAGCGATTTGGCTGATTTCATATCAGGAAAAAGGATTTTAGGCGGCTAAAGTACAAGATTAATATTGACTTGTACTTATATGCTACCCAGTTTGAAAACAGCGCCCACAACAAGACACGCGACGGCTGCTGCCGCCACAATACCACTCAGTGGAATGCTGAACAGGGAGATACAAAACGCCAGCCCCAAACCGAACAATCCCATCCACAACAGCCGATCGGCCAGGTTGGATGGCGGATGCTGCAAACCAGCGCGTTTCAGGATTCGCTGCATTTTGCGCACTTTCCGTTCGGTAAATCGTTCTTTTCGTTCGTGCAATTCCATGCCGGCAAGGGTGGTGCTTGCGCTGGCAGTTGGAGGAGAAAAGGTGGTGGAGAGTGTCAGTAAAAGAAGAGCAATAATTGGTTTCATATTGTCAGAGCATAAAACATGAGACATCCCGAATTTTTCGGCCCGAAACTGTCCTGTCCCAAACAGATTGCTTAGGTAATTTCCTGTTTCGTTATTTCCGTAGAGTAATTTCCCGTAGAGTAGTTTCCCGCAGAACTCGCAGATTTTCCCGCAGAACTCGCAGAACGTAGAGTACACATTATTATCGCTTTGAAGAAAAAGGTGTACGCTACGTTCTGCGAGTTCTGCGGGAAAATCTGCGAGTTCTGCGGGAAACTACTCTACGGGAAAACAACCTAAAAAAACACAATCCCGAATCCTGGTTTTGACCAAAATTCGGGATGCCTCAAGTAATTGAACGTTGGTACAATCAGAAAAATCATTCGGGTGGTGAGAAGTCGCCCGTACCAGTAGCGACATTTCCGAATCGTTCTTCCAAATTAACAGGTTATTCCTGCACGAAATCTTTGTCCGTGAGTTCCGCCACTTGCTGGTTTTCGTTGCGGCGATTACGCCACCACCATACGCCGATGCTGCCCACCAGTAAGTACGGGAGCAAAAGCATGTACAAAATGCCGGCATTGAGCCCGCGGGGGTCGCCGCCACCGGTTTTGATATTGGATTCTGCCGCAGCCTTGCACATGGCGCATTGTGCGGAGAGCGGGTCGATTACTGCAGCCATCAGGAGCAGCATTCCGACAAGTACCACGATTTTGATTGACTTATTTGCCATGATATGTGTGTTGAATCAGCCAATTAATAATATGGGCGCAGCATCAGGTAGCAAATAGGACCTGTCACTGCCACATACAGCCACAAAGGAAACACCCAGCGGGCCATTTTGCGGTGGCGGTCATACTGGTTGGTGTATGCGCGGTTAAAGGTAAGCAATACCAGCGGCAGTGTGACTGCTGCCAGTACAACGTGCGTAATCAGCAAAAAGAAATACACCGTACGCAGTATTCCTGTACCCCCATACCGGGTTTCCGGTGTAGTAAAGTGGTATAGAACATACGACAACAGAAACAGCGCAGAACATACCATTGCAGCATAAATGGCCTTACGATGTTGCTCTACCTGCTTGTTTTTGATGTAGTAAAATGCCACCAGCAGAATAACGGCTGTAAGCGCATTCAAAGTGGCATGGAAAGGCGGCAGGAAATGAAAATCAATACCGATGTCAATCTTTACCCGGCGCATCAGTCCTACCAGTACCAATACAGCCGCTGAAACGACATAGGCGATCAGGTTTAACTTTTTCTCCTGATTGTAAGTTGTAGATATTTCAGACATATCACTTCTGAATTTGCATGAGGGAATGTTGTATCACTTTACTATAGGCAGCAGCATGGCAATATGTTCTACCATACGCCCCACTTGCTTGTCGTCTGTGGCATCATAAAAACGGCGAATCTGGCCCGAGGTGTCTGTCAGGGCATAATATTCCGGAACAGGCTGAATGCCTTCTTTTTTGCAGTATTGGCTGTAGCCATATTCCACGATGGCACGCCAGTCGTCGAGGGCGCCTGTCCATACCCAGGTAGCGAAATCGGCAGAAGGCAATGTTTGTTTGTAAGAAACGAACTCTGCCGTGCCGCCTTCTGCAATCATGCCGAGGCGAAAGTCGGCGCGTATCTGTTCGCCCACCCGGCCAAATTGGCCAAACAGCCGTTCGCCATCATCCATAATTTTTTTATTGACAGGCGTCAGGTCAGGATTTTTACCAAAAATATGGATCACCGCGACGCTGCCTTCCAGGCGATTCTGGCGTTCGCCTCCGGGAAGAATGAGGAATGCCGGCCGGATCTTTCCATATTGTCCGAGTTCTGAAACAGCCTGTTTGCGCCAGTTCAGTCCATTGCGCATGTACAGGTAGGAGGCTGCCGGGAAAGCGATCAGAATGATAAAAAGGATCGAAGCCACCACGATTTTACGTGATTTGGAAGCGGGTTGCTCTGCAGGTTGCTCTAAATTACTCATGGTATTAAAACAGTTTCTAAGCAACAAAAAAGGCGGGGTTTTGTTGCCCGCCTTTTTTGTATTTAGCCTTTAAAATATGTTGCGCCGGGCAATAAATAGCCGGTGGGTTTGCCCCCGGAGGCCGGTTGCACCACCTCTTCGTTTTTCTGTTTGATCAGTTCGCGACGAGCACCCCATGCGCCACCTTCCTGGAAGAAGGCGATAATGGCCCAAATGAGCAGCGTGGTCGGCAGCAAAACGCTTAATACCAGTCCGCGTACTTCGTAAGCCATGTGCATAAAGTAAAACACAATAAAGTAGGCTTTATACAGCGAGAAGCCGACCATCAGCGCCATGTACAGGTAGTGGCCAAAACCGTGTTTGAATTCCACTCCGTGAATCATGTGGCCTTTTGCCAGCAATGCCACAAATACCTCGACAATAGTGATAGCGCCGAGCAGCATCAGGCCCTTGAATACCAAAGCCTTTTGTTCTTCATATGTTTGATGTCCAGCCATTTTTCTAAAACGGTTGTAAGTTTAAAAAGAAGTTGTCAGTCAACAGTCGTTCGTCGACAGTCGATTAGAGCAGGTAGAATACAAGGAATACGAACACCCATACAAGGTCTACGAAGTGCCAGTACAAACCGATTTTCTCCACCATTTCATAGCCGTTTTTGCGAGCGGCATACAAGCCGCCTGCTGCATTGAGCATGATGATGGTGAGGAACAATACGCCGGAGAATACGTGGAAGCCGTGGAAACCTGTGATGAAGAAGAACAGGGCGCCGAATGCTTTCGGGCCGAATTCTGCCTGCGCCGTTTGTCCGGCATACGGGCCTGAAGTATAACGAAGTGTCGGAACGTCGAACTTGCCTTCGTGTTTGTGAAGCAGGTAACTCTCTCCGTTTTTGAACGTTTTGGGCGAACCATCTTCATTTTTGGCTTCCGAACCGTCGGCGTTGAGGTACACGCCATCGGCAATATGACGGCCAAACGGGTTTTGGCTTACAGTCATATTTTCCGCTGCAATCAGGGTAGTCCATTCATAAGCCTGACAGCCAAGGAAACTTGCGCCGCCCAGAATGGTCAGAAACATCCAGAATACAACCCCGCGTGAGTTTTCGCGGTGACCTTCCTGTACGGCACGTACCATGGTGACCGAACTGAAGATCAGGATGAAGGTCATCACCGTCACGAATACCAGCGGCCAGTGCGCTTTTACAAACGGGAAGGATGCAAAAACGAAATCCGGCTCGGGCCAGGTGGGCATGCTGAAGCGCAGGGCGCCATAAGCGATCAGGAATCCGGCGAACGTAAATGCGTCGGATACCAGAAAGTACCACATCATCAATTTGCCGTAACTGGCACGCATAGGCGGGGTTCCACCCTCCCAGAGTTGGGAGTCATTCACCTCGTCGTGCGTCTCGTGTGCGTGTGTAACAGAAGTATCTGCCATGATAGTCAAACTGTTTTAGGTTCGAAAACTTCCTTTCGTACGAAAGTTCGAAGTCGTTTGCGTTGTTATTAGTTTTAAGATTGCAACAAGAAGAATACAATCAGGTAAACCCAAAGAATATCCACAAAATGCCAGTACTGCACCACTAGTTCAAAACGCAGTTTCCTGCGCGGCGTGGGTTTGTACGGCAAAATAAAAGCATGTGTCATGGCCACCGTCAGCGCACCCAAGCCACCCAACACGTGGGCTGCATGGATACCGGGGATCACAAACATGAAAGAACTCGACGGATTGGCTGTGAAAGTAGCGCCGATGGCCGTCAGCGCCTGCCAACCCTGATATTGAAGGATCAGGAAAGCAATGCCCAGCAAAAAGGTTGCCACCAGAAATCCTTTATATCGTTTTTCAAGGCCATTCACAAATGCGCGATAGGACAGGTGCAGCGTTACGCTGCTCAGCACGATCACGGCAGTATTCAGGAAAAAGATGTCGGGTATTTTAAATTCGAACCAGTTACCTGAGTTTCTGCGTACAATATAGGCGCTGGTAAGTGCGCCAAACATCATGATGATGCTGCCGATTCCTACCCACAAGGCGAACTTGTGTTGATGTATTTTACTCCGGTTGTATTCCGGTGTCACTGCACCCATTTTTTTACAGTTTATAATCGATCGAGCAAAATCACGATCAGCGAAAGCGGAAGATGCATAAATGAAATAAACATCTGCTTTCTGGCTGCCGCGCCCGAACAAGTTTTAAAAAGTTGCCAGCAATACCATGCCCAGTACAAATTCAGGGCATTGAGTATCAGCATCGCCACCAATCCAATTTCGCCCATCCAGTAGCCTGCTGTTGCATTTCCTACCATCAGTACACAAAATGCAAATGACAACAGGCCGGTTGTTTTGTCTTTTTCACCATTCTTGGAGGGCAACAAATAAAAACCCGCCTTTTTATAATCCTCATCTGCAACCCAGGCAACTGCCCAAAAGTGGGGAAACTGCCACAGAAACTGCAAAGTAAACAGCATGAATGCTGTCGATGAAATATATCCTTCATAGGCCACACATCCGATAATCAGCGGTAAAGCGCCCGGAATAGCGCCCACCAATACCGACAGCGGTGTGCTGCGTTTCATCGGGGTGTACACAAATGCGTAACTCATCATCGACAAGGTACCGAGAAAACCTGTCAGCGGGTTAAACACTGACAACAGGGAAATTCCCAGCAGAGCCATTAATCCGGCACTCAACACCGCAGTCGATACGCTCATTCTTCCTGTCACCACCGGGCGATTGGCAGTACGAGCCATCAAACGGTCATAATCGCGCTCCAACACCTGGTTCAGCGCATTGGCTGCACCTGTCACAAAAAAACCGCCCAGGGTCAGCAGGATCATACCTGCCCAGGTAACCTGTCCTTTCCCAACGATGGCATATGACATCACTGCGGAAAAAAGAACCAGGAGGGTCAATTTGAACTTCACCAGCAGGCCGAAATCCCTGATAGATTGGCCCACGCCGCCCGATACCTGGGCCGATTTTACTTGATTTGGACGCATGTATGTTTGCTACTTTTCCGATCAGTGTCCGTGGTCGTGTTCGCCTTCCCGCAATGGAATGTATTGCGGAATAAACTCTTCTCCGTTTTTACCATAGTCGTATGCCCAGCGCTGTACCGAAGGCAGTTTGCCCGGCCAGTTGCCGTGACCAGCCTCGATCGGGGTAGTCCACTCGAGTGTGTTGGCGCCCCAAGGGTTTTTGACCGTCAGTTTGCGACCGCTGAAAATGGAATAGAAGAAGTTGATAATAAACAGTACCTGGAGGAAGAACACCACGATGGCTGCCACGGTGATGAACTTGTTCAGGTCGGTAAAGTGTTTGAATGACTCGAAGTTTTCGATGCTGTAGTAACGACGCGGAACACCAGCCATACCAGTGTAGTGCATCGGCCAGAAAATGGCGTAGGCGCCGATCATGGTACCCCAGAAGTGAATTTTTCCGAGCGTTTCGTTCATGTAACGGCTGAACATTTTCGGGAACCAATGGTAGATGCCTGCAAACATACCGAAGAATGCCGCGATACCCATTACAATGTGGAAGTGCGCTACTACGAAGTAGGTATCGTGCATCTGGATGTCGATAGCCGAGTTGCCCAGGAAGATACCTGTCAGACCGCCGGAGATGAACATCGAAACAAAACCAATGGAGAACAGACTTGCTGCATTAAAGCGGAAGTTGGACCCGTAAACCGTTGATATCCAGTTGAACACCTTCACCGCAGAAGGAACTGCAATAATGAGGGTGAATATCACGAAGAAGTTGGAAATGAACGGATTTACCCCAGACATAAACATGTGGTGCGCCCAAACAATAAAGCCGATAAATCCAATAAATATCATTGCTCCAACCATGCCAGGATAGCCAAATATTGGCTTGCGAGAGAAGGTTGATACTACTTGGCTAATGATACCAAATCCTGGCAGAATGACAATATAGACCTCAGGATGCCCGAAGAACCAGAAAAGGTGTTGGAACAAAAGTGGGTCTCCACCGCCATCTGGTTTGAAGAATGACGTACCAAAGTTACGATCTGTAAGCAACATAGTTATTGCACCACCCAAAACAGGCAAAGCAAGTATTAGCAAGAATGCAGTAGTTAATATTGACCAAACAAAAAGTGGCATTTTAAATAGGCTCATACCTGGTGTTCTCATATTAAAAATGGTAACCACCATATTTATAGAGCCTAAAATAGAAGATATACCAGCTAGGTGTAGGCTAAAAATAGCCATATCAACAGCCGCCCCTGGATGGCCAGAAATATTACTGAGCGGTGGATAAGCAGTCCAACCCGTTCCAACACCACCATCTACAAAGGCTGATCCTAAAAGTAGCAAGAATGATGGTACCAATAGCCAAAAACTTACATTATTCATACGTGGAAAGGCCATGTCAGGCGCTCCAATCATCAGCGGTACAAACCAGTTGCCAAAGCCGCCAAACAATGCAGGCATAATCATAAAGAACACAATTATTATCGCGTGAGCTGTTATCATAACATTATATAACTGATAATTATCTCCAAGA
>JAIUPL010000047.1 GCA_020160935.1 Bacteroidota bacterium
AGAAACTGTTTTAAAACCCCTCGCCGGCCGCAAAGACTTGTCTTTTAAGGCTATATTTCATCCATTTTTAAAGGAATAGGCGCCACTATGCCTTCAAAAATGAATTTCATCTATCCTTAAAACTCAAGCCTTTTCGCCTCGTCAGGGGTTTTAAAACAGTTTCTAAAGACGAGGGGCTGGAATTTCAGCCTGCTGGCAAAAAGATACCTCATTTGTGTCTCTTTATTTTTCCACACACCCATCCCGCGCAATACAAGCAGCAGCAGGTATGAAAAGGAGCATTTCTTTCAAAAAAATTATCCTGCCGTGGATCCTGTACGGATCGATGGGCATACTGATATGGGCGGCGTTGGGGCTTTTTCGTTATGCCGGACATCCGGAAATTCTGCATATCGATGCATATGATTATCACCTGGCTGCCAAGTGGTGGTACCTGGAATATTTTCGCCCACACCCGACACGCATGTTCGGATTTCCACTTCTGACAGGCTGGATCATGTGGTGGAATAACTCTTTTGAGGCATTTCATGCCGCTGCCGTGGCCCTGAACATCCTGTGCTGGTTGCTGACGGGAACTTTCCTGTATTGGTCGGGGCGCTTGCTCTTCAAAGAAAACAAGTACTTCGGATACCTGCCACCCGCTTTTTTTGCCATACAAATTGGCAATACAGTGATGGTCACGCAAGCGGTTACCGAATCCCTCTACACTTTGTTGCTGACCTTGATGCTTTGGTGCATGCTATCGTTTCAACAAAAAAAACGGTCTGTACACTGGAAACTCGCGCTGGCAATATTTTGCTTTTCCTTAGTGGTTCGTCCGACGGCGGGTATCTGGCTGCCTCTCGTGTTGCCTGCCTTGCTATGGTACTTGTGGCGCGAGAAACAGCAATTTTCACAAAATGCCCTGTACGTCTGCCTCTGCTTGCTTGCATTTCCAGGCCTGCAATGGATGCAAATGAAAACCTGGTACCATACGCCTGTTACCTCCAATATCGGGCTGCTCACCTACTACCTCTACACAGATGCTTATGCCAATGTAGCCGCCCATGCGCCGGAGGCCACCTGGCATGAAAAAGGCCAAATGTGGCAACAGGAATCCAAACGCCGGGAATCCTTGATCGGCATGGGCACAAACGGGGTAGCAGATGTGCCTGACTGGATGACAGCGCGGGACACCATGCTGCGGCAATGCCGCCAAACCTGGTCGGTACATCCAAAAGAACTGGCACAATCCTGCCTGCGCAACCTCGTTTCCAACAGTGTGAGCGGCTGCATGGTGGTCGAATTTCTTGCCGATCGTTGCCCGGAAGAACCTGTGCGGCAACGCGCGCGGGTGTTGTTTTTTCTGGGCCGACTGCAAAATGCGTTTTCCACGCTCTTGCTGCTATGCGTTGCCGGATGGGTGTTTTTCAGGGCTGTATTTCGCCGCAGTCTGCCCGACGTCATGGGCTGGGCTGCGCTGTTTGGAAGCAGTATTATGCTGGCAAGTTCGATTTCTTTTGCGCAGGGCGACCGTTTTCACATGGTACTGGCGCCGCTGAGCGCTTGCTGGACGGCCATTTTGATGTACTTTGGATGGAAAAAACTGCGCGGCACATCATGACAATCCATCCGAATCGCCTGCTTTTTCTGGTCACCACACTATTCGTTTGGGGGGCATTTTTCGTGTTGTGGTATTGCTATGGAAAGCCGATTGTGGGCATCGACGACGCGAATATTTACGAGGTGTATATGCGCAACCTGGCGCAAGGACATGGACTGGTGTACCAGGTTGGAGGTGAAAGAGTAGAAGGGTTTACTTCGCTGTTGTGGGTGCTGATCGGGGCATTTTTTTACGGGGTTTTTCCTGCGCCGGAACTGGCATTGATATTATTTAGTGTATTGATTGTCAATGTGTTGGTTTATTATTTGAATATTAGATTAAACCAGTTTTCCAAAGAATCAGGCATTCAGTGGCATCACATCTTTTTTATGCTACTACTTCTTTTAGTTCCCGGTTATTTTGATTGGACGATGTTTACCATAATGGAAACTGGATTATGGAGCCTTGTGTTGAGTGCATTGTCGCTACGATTATCCAATGTCCCGTTTTTGACGTATCAGCAAGAAAATATGGATCATTGGGTAACTGGAATCTTGTTGGGAGTAATGGTATTAGTTCGCCCTGAAAGTTTGTTGTGGGGTGTTTTATTCTTGATCATACGTACTGTTCTGTTCTACTACAGAAAAAATAACTGGTATAATGCAATACAGAAAAATATAATTTCATTCGGGTGGTTTTCAGGAGTAAGTATGATTATTGTAATCTGGAGACTCTATTATTTCGGTTACCCTTTTCCAAATACTTACTATGCCAAGGTTTCAGCTAATATTTGGGATAATTTCCAAATGGGCGCCATGTATTTGATTGATTATTTTGTACATTTCAATCCAATACTTATTCCAATATACCTCTGCCTTATGGGATGGACTTATGAGGTAATTGCTACAAAAGAATATCAACCTACAACAATTTCCAAATTGGTACTGGTCTTGATTTGTCTGCTGAATATTGTATTTCCTCTTTTAACAGGCGGCGATCACTTTTATCTCGGACGACTATTGCAGCCTTTGATTCCGCTCACATACTTATTATTTACATCCCTTTATTTTAAATTGGTTACAATAAACTTAAGTGCCATCCCCACACGTATATTGCATGGAATACATGGGGCTGTATTTTTGGCTATTGCGATGCTATCACCCAACCTATTCAGATTTTACCGATATGCCCTTGCGGATCCACCCCTTCACAACGAATTTTACCTGGCCCGACACGGCCGCGAAACCGGCTACCGGATGAGCCGTTTTTTTGAAGGAGAAACCCCTTTGCCCGTTTGGGGCGTTGCATGTGCAGGAGGCATCGCATTCCGCTACGAAGGCAAAACACTCGATTTGCTGGGCCTCAACAATGTGGCCATGGCACATGCCAGCCCTGTCAAACCACCTGACCGCCCCAAGAACCATGCTTCGTTCGATAAAGAGGTGTTTTATGCGCAGCAGCCGGATATCATGTACCCAACGATGTTTATCGACGGCAATATGGCTGTTCCGGGGCCGTTTGAGCAAAGCGATACCTTCCAAAATGACTTTTTCGCCCGCGCCCTCGGCCACATCCACGCCGATGCGCGTTTTAAATCTTTGTATGTTCCTGTCGTACTGACTTCGGAAAGAAAGGGAGACCGATTATATGCGTATTTTCGCCGTCAGTTTGTATCCGGGCTGGATTCGAATGAATACAAGATACAGTATTTAGAGGTGAGAGGTGAGAGGTGAGAGGTGAGAAAAAAGAGGCAAGAAACAAGGGGCAAGAGGCAAATAACTTCTTCGGTAATTTTTGATCACTAAAAACCGGCATCGTCGTCATGACTCGTATTTTCTTTTCCATTTTCCTGCTTGGCCTGTTAAAGGGCTCGCTCGTTGCGCAAATGATCAACGGGACGGATACGCTGTACGGCAATGAATGGATTGATTTTGCCAAAACGTATTATCGGGTGAAAGTGGCCCGCGACGGCATCTACCGAATCGGTTATCAGCAAATGGCCGATCAGGGCATTCCAATGGCCAGTGTGCCCGGCAGCGCCCTGCGCCTCTACGCTTACGGCAAACAGGTACCGCTGTATGTATCTACATCCGGGCCAATGGGCAGCAGCGACTATGTAGAGTTTTACGGCGAGCGCAACCGGGATGTGATCGACCGGTACATGTATACCAACCCCGATGCAGAAAACCTCAACCCCTGGTACAGCCTGTTCAACGATACCACCGCTTATTACCTTACCTGGACAGAAACTGGCACTGCCGAACGTTTTCAAGCCGCTGCCAATGACCTGTCCAATCCGCCTGCTCCGGAATCGTATTGCTGGTCGAACACCCTCATTTCCTTTCAGGACTACAGTTTTAAACGCTCCCAGGGCTTCGACGTGGCCTATTCCTGGTACGATGGCGACGGCTTCGGAAATGGAGATATTACGGCTTCTCAGGTGAACCTCGCCGCCCCCCAGGCACTTGCCGGCGGCCCTGCCGCTACCGTGTACCTGCGTTATGGCGTCAACCAGGGGCTGCACCAGACGCAGATTAAACTGAACGACTCCATTTTCGACCTAGACCTGGTCAATACCTTCAAAATATTCGGGCACCAATACACCGTACCCTCAGCCTACCTGACGCAGGGGCTCAATATCTCCCTGCAATCGCAGGGCGGGCAAACAGACCGGCATACCCTTGCTGGCGCCGAACTGCGCTATGCCCGCACGTTCAACTTTGGGGGGGCGGCATCAGCCCAGTTCGAACTCGACGCCAGTGCCACCGGCCACTACCTCGAAATAACTGGCATCGACTTGTCGGGCGGTCAGACGCCCGTTTTGTACGACCTGAGCAACCGACTGCGCCTCCAGCCCGAACTCCAGGGCAACGTATGGCGGGTAAAACTGCCCCCGAGTACGGTCAAACGCCGCATTTGGGTAGGAGGAAATGCCGTTGGCGTGGCGCCGGCCCCAGAATTGGTGCCCCGGCAGTTTCACAATTTTTCTGCTGAAAATGCGGGTTATGTCATCATTACCAACCCTGTTTTGCGGCAGGATGCGACAGCCGGGAATGCCGATCATGTGCAAGCCTATGCCGATTATCGCGCCAGCATGGCAGGCGGCAGTTTTAACACGGCGATCGTCGACATCAACGAGTTGTACGAGCAGTTTGCTTACGGTATCCGTTACCATGCCCTGTCGGTCCGCAATTTCTGTTATTACCTGAAAAAAATCAGCCCTGCACCGCGCTATATTCTCCTGATCGGTAAAGGGCTGGATTACAAGGACTTCCGTACGAATGAAGACCGCGCGGCACTGCTGCACAACGTCTATTTCCTGCCGACTTACGGCTCACCCAGTTCCGACCTGGAATTTGTCATGAGCGGCAACCGAATCGTTCAGCCCATTTTTCCCATAGGCAGGCTGGCGGTCACCAAACCTTCGGAAATCAAGATTTACCTCGACAAAGTAATCGAACAGGAACAGGTGCTGTCCGCGGCCCAGCAGAGTATCGGCGACAAGTCCTGGCTCAAAAAAATACTCCATATCAGCGGCGGTCTTGCCGAGGAGCAGGCAGGCATCAAGGCCTATGTGCAGAGCATGACCGATGAAATTTCCGGAAACGGTTTCGGCGGGGAAGTCTCCACCTTTTACAAAACATCCAACGACCCGATCCAACTTTCGGCATTTGAACGCGTAAAAAAGGCCGTCAACGAAGGCCTTTCAACCTGGATGATTTTTGGGCACTCCTCGCCTTTTTTGGTCGATTTTGACATCGGCGCACCCGAAAACTACAACAACAAGGGCCGTTATCCCTTTATGTTCATTATGGGCTGCTTTTCCGGCAATTGCTCGAATCCAATCAAGGGCCTGGGTGAAAACTTCCTGCTGGCCCGCGACAAGGGCGCCATTGCGTATCTCGCTACCGTCAATTTCGGTTTCACGGATGCCCTTCATTCGTTTGGAAAGAAATTTTACGAACGTATGGGCGGCGCCGATTACGGCGGCACCCTGGGCAATACCATTGCGCATACCATCGGCTCGTTCAATACCACGAATTACCCTAGCCTGATCGCCTTGCTGCACCAGATGCAGTTGCAGGGCGACCCGGCGGTACGCCTGCACCGCAACGAAGGCCCCGATTACCTGATCGATCCGGCTTCGGTGGTGATCAATCCCAACCCGGTCAGCATCGACAGGGCCAGTTTCGACCTGGATTTTGCACTCGCCAATATTGGAAGAAACACGGGAGGAAAAGTAGGCATCAAAATCAGCCAGCGCCTGCCCGACAACAGCCAGCGCCTGCTGGTGACCGACAGTGTGCCGGCGCCTGCCGTGCGCCGCAACCTGCATTACACGATCCCTTCTACCGACAACAAAGTGGGATATTCGCGCCTGTTCATCGAGGCCGACCCGGCACAACTGATTTCGGAAACCCCGGCAGCCGCCGAACTCAACAATGAATTGCAGGACGGAACAGGGCAAAAAGGTGTGGAAGTCTATTTCTACACCGACGATGTGCAGCCGGTACTGCCCGAGCCCTTTGCCATCATCGGCAAAACGCCTCTGCGACTCTACGCTTCTACCCTGGCTATTCGAAGTACACCCCTGCGCTATTTATTTGAAATAGACACCTCCGAACAATTCAACAGCCCCTTGCGTACATCGGGCGATGTATTGAGCAAAAGCGGACTGCTGCAATGGGCGCCGACCGTCGCACTGATCGACAGCACGGTGTACTACTGGCGGGTGGCCCGCGACAGCCTCGTAGGCGGCGACGTGGCCTGGCATGGCAGTTCGTTTATCTACATCAAAGACAGTCCGCAAGGCTGGAACCAGTCGCATTTTGGGCAGTTTGTGCAGGATGAATTTACCACCATGCAACTGAACAACCCGCAGGACGGATTTCAGTTTGGCGACGATGCTGCATCGTATTTCATGAATGTGGCCTACTGGAACAATGCAAACGAAATATATCCGGGCCTGATGAATAACTTTTCCGAGGGCATTACTACCAACTACTGGTGGGGTGTCATCGGTGTGCAGCGCGGTGTTGTGATCATGCAATACAACCCCAATACGGGTCACTATATCGTCAACCCGGCCGACAGCGACAACAATCCGACGCCGGGCTCGCCGAATATCGCCTTCTGGTTTGATACCCGCGATTCGATGGAGCGCATCAAACTGATGGAATTCCTGCAGCACGGCATGGTGCCAGGCGCATATGCCGGCTTGCTCACGGTGAACCAGACCAGCGATCTGGAAGGATATGCGCCCCGCAGTTGGGCGGCCGACTCCATTACCTACGGCAAAAACCTGTTTCAGGTGCTGGAAAACATGGGCGCCCGGGACATTCGGAAGGTGCAAAACGCGCCCGACCCTCCGTACCCTTACGGCATGATGTTCCGGGTGGGCGACCCCGATTTCCCTGTCTGGGACACGCTGGTGTACCACCCGGATTCGATTATCAATTACCGCCAGAATTTTGCGGCCAAGTGGTTCACCGGCGCTGTAGAAAGTCCGCGCATCGGCCCGGCGCGCTCCTGGGCATCTCTGCACTGGAAAAGAGGCCCTTACGACGACCCGGCCGAGCACAGCGACTTGCAGGTGTGGGGTGTGCGCAACGCTTTGCCCGATACCTTGCTGCTGCAATTGCCCAACACCTTCGATACCACGCTGACGCATATTTCAGCCGCCACTTTTCCATATTTGAAAATTCGCTACGTAGCGGTGGACAGCAACAGCCGAACGGCGCCTCAACTGCGGTATGCACGGGTGCTGTATCAGGGTGTTCCGGAAGGGGCACTGAATCCGAATGCCTTGTTTACCTTTTATAACGACACCTTGCAGCAAGGGGAAACACTTAAAAACGCCGTCGCCTTCACCAATATTTCTGCCTGGCCCATGGATTCCCTGCTGGTCAGGTACCGCGTGGAAAACACAAGCGGCACAGGCAATAACTATTTCCGGACATACAAACCGCTGGCGGCGGGCGATACCCTGCTGACCTCTTTTGAATTGCCCACGCAGACTTTGCAAGGCCGCCAAAGGCTTACCGTGGACATTAATCCCGACCAGCATCAGCCAGAGTTGTACCACTTCAACAATGTCGCTTTTCACGATTTTTACGTGCAACGCGACCAACGCAACCCGCTGCTCGATGTGACCTTCGACGGGCAACATATTCTGGACGGCGATCTGATTTCACCCAAACCGGAGATCATTCTTACGCTGAAAGACGACAACCGTTTTCTGGCCATGCGCGATACGGCTACATTCCGACTCACGCTGGAACTGCCCGACGGCAGCACACGGCCCATCGCGCTCAGCGACCCGCAGGTGTTGTTTTTTCCGGCAGATTCGACCCAACTGACGCATAAAAACCAGGCACGCCTCGAGTGGAGACCGGAGTTTACACAAGATGGCACGTACCGACTGCTTGTCAACGGACGTGATGCTACGGGCAATGCCTCGGCCAGTCTCGATTTTGCCGTTTCGTTTGAAGTGATCACGCGCTCTTCGTTGTCGAATATTTTCAATTACCCCAATCCGTTTTCCACTTCCACCTGCTTTGTGTACACCATGACCGGCGCTGAAACACCCGCTGCGTTCAAGATACAAATCATGACCGTCAGCGGCCGGGTGGTGCGAGAAATTACCACTTCGGAGTTTGGCGACTTGCAGGCAGGTACCCATATCAGCAATTTCTGCTGGGACGGCAAAGACGAATACGGCGACCAGTTGGCCAACGGCGTGTACCTGTATCGGGTGGTAGCGAAAAAAATGGATGGTACTGATTTCGAACTGTTTACCAATGAAAAAACCGATGGCTTTTTCAAAAACGGTTTCGGTAAAATGGTTTTGATGCGATAAAACACATGAGAATAGCAGTGAATGCCCGCTTCCTTTTGCGGAGGCGGCTGGAAGGATTCGGATGGTACACGCATGAAATCATGCAGCGGATGGTGCAGCAGCACCCGGAAGACGAGTTTGTTTTTTTATTCGACCGGGCCTACGACCCTCGTTTTGTGTATGGTCCGAACGTGCAACCAATCGTGGTTCACCCGCAGGCACGGCACCCTATTTTGTTTCGCATCTGGTTCGAATGGATGCTGCCGCGGGTGCTGCGCAAGTCAGGTGCAGAAGTGTTTTTTTCGCCCGATTCTATGTGCAGCCTGCGCTCGCCGATCCCGACGGCCATGACCTGCCACGACCTGGTGCCCTTGCACCATCCGGAACAGATTGCGAAGCGCCACCGAAATTTCCTGCTGCGTTTTTTGCCCCGTTACCTGCGCCGTGCCGATCAGGTGCTGACGGTATCGGAATATGTGCGACAAGACATTATCCAGACTTGCGACATTGCACCGGAGCGCGTGAAGGCCGTTCATAATGGCTGCCGTGAGGTATTCCAACCTTTGGAAGCGCCTGAAAAACAACAGGTTAGAGCGAAGTATGCCGACGGGCAGTCCTACTTTTTTTATACCGGCGCCATTCACCCGCGCAAAAATATTCCCCGCCTGATTCGTGCCTTTGATCAGTTTCGGGAAAAAACAGGTGCGTCGGTAAAACTGCTGTTGGCAGGCCGCTTTGCCTGGAAAACCGATGATGTGAGCAGCGCGTACGAACAGGCCAAGCACCGCGCCGACATTCATTTTCTCGGTTATGTAGACGACACCGAACTGGCGCGCCTCATGGCGAGTGCGCTGGCGCTGGTGTATGTGTCGCTCAGCGAAGGATTCGGGCTTCCTGTGCTGGAAGCCATGTATTGCGATACGCCTGTTATAACGGCAAATACCACTTGCCTGCCGGAAATTGCAGGCCCCGCAGCCTTGCTGGTCGACCCGCTGTCGGAAACTGCTATTTGCGAAGGCATGGAAAATGTGTACAAAGACCCAAGCCTGGTAGCCAGCCTGATGGCCGCTGGCCGGCAACAACGCCTGCTGTTTAGTTGGGATCGGGCAGCAGAAGAAACGTACCAGGCACTGGTGGAACTGGCCCGTCGCAGCAAGCAATTGCCTGCCTGATCGAACAACGCCCATGAAGATTCTGCACCTGTTCGATCTTTACCTGCCCCACACGATGAATTGGGCGCAACGCATGATACAGGCGACTCCCGACACGGAAGCCCGCGCTGCGGCGCCCTGGGTGGTGCGAAATGCGTATTTCGGAGATGGCAAACATGTGTTTATCCGACCGCTCCAATGGCTCACAGGCTTCATTCCCCGCACCGAATGGGAATGGCCCCGGCTGGTCGGCTTGCTGTTGCGGCTCGAACACCGCCGGCCCTGGTACCGCAACTGGCTGCAAAAGCGCCTGAAAAAGGACAAGCAGGATGTTTTGCATGCGCATTTTGCACCCATCGGATACCACTACCTTCCGATGGCAAAAGCGCTCGGTATTCCGCTGGTCGTTTCGTTTTATGGGTACGATTATGAAAGCCTGACGACCCGAAAACCGGAGTGGAAAGCCCGCTATCTGCAATTGTTTGAACAGGCCGCTGCCGTAGTCTGCCTGGGGCCGCACGGTCGGGATGTGTTAATAGCACAAGGTTGTCCGCCTGACAAAATACATATCGTGCCTATGAGTATCGACTTGCAGGCATTTCCCATGATACAACGGCATAAGCAACCCCGCACACTTCGGCTGGTACAGGTGGCTACCATCAAGGAAAAGAAGGGGTTCTGGTACACCTTGCAGGCGTTTCAGGCTGCACTGGCCCATTGCCCGCACCTGCACCTGACCATCGCCGGTGAGCAAAACGACCACGCCCTTCAACAGAGAATGCAGGATTTTATCCGAAACAAGCACCTGGAAAACAACATCACCTGGCGGGGTTTTGTGCCGAATGATGCCTTGCCGGCTTTTTTTGCCGGATTTGATGTGTTCATCCACCCGAGTCGCTATACCGAGCACCGCGACAGCGAAGGCGCGCCTGCGGTCATTCTGGAAGCACAGGCGACAGGTCTGCCCGTCATCGCCACCCGCCATGCCGATATTCCCATGGAAGTGCTGCATGAAAAAACGGGCTTGCTGGTGCCGGAGCGCGACGTGCCGGCCCTGGCTGCCTGTATCGAACGTTTTTACCACATGGAATCGGAGGAATACAGCGCTTTCAGCCAGGCAGCCCGGGCACATGTGGAGCGTTTTTTTGATGTTCGGAAAAATGCTGTACTGTTGCGGGGGATTTATGGAGAATAGGGGATTCGGCTTTGCCTCATGGTATAGGGTTCTGGGATAGAGCGGATTATGCAGATTAAATGGATTTTTGTGGCCTGTCGGCCACATGTTTTGATTAAAAGAGATCGCATATTGTACCCTGTCCATTTTTGTTCTCAAAGGCGGCCAAAGTTGAAAGAAATGCCAAGCGTTGTTCAGGAGGTGGTATGGGCTTTAGCCCAATGTCGTTGACTTAAGGGAAAAAGCGAGTGTAATTATCTATTTTTGGATAGTCTAACATTCAAAAATAACATCACACTCGCTATGAGTACAAAAGTAAAAAAGATATTGACAGGGCTTGTTTC
>JAIUPL010000020.1 GCA_020160935.1 Bacteroidota bacterium
GACCATAAACCTTAAAACCGACCATCAAAGTCCTGCTACGCCTCCGTAAACTTCGGCTCGCTTGGACATTTGATGGTCGGTTTTAAGGTCAAAAAAATAGACCTGACACAGAAATCTGAACACTACCGAGCAATCTGCCGGGCTGTTTTTTATTGTTTTTTTAATTGGGCAAGGATGTCTTTGTAGCCTTTCTCCTTTCGGATATTTTTAAGGTCGGGTTCGGTTTCGAGCCATTTGACGTCTTTAAAGCCGAGGGAGACGGCTTTTTGGAGGCTTTGGATGGCTTGTTTCTTTTCGTTTCGGAGGGCGTAATACATAGCCCAACCACGAAAGGCTGTTTCATCAGGCTTTATACTCACACTTTTACTTAAAAACATATCCGCTTTGGTATTCTCATGTGCCTTCAAGTAGGTTATTCCGAGATTGGCATAGAAACGATTCAGTAAACGATGATAAGGAGTCAAAGATTCGCCTAACTGAACAGCCTTTTGACCATATTCAATACCATGAATGTAATCGCCTAAATCTCTATATGCACATCCAAGATTGGTATAGCATGCTGCAAAGTTAGGATGGTTTTCAGGTAGGCTTTTATTAAAAACATCAAGTGATTTCAAATTGTATTCTAACTGCTTGTTATAATCTCCAAGTTTTCCATAAGATAAGCCAGTATTGCCATAAGTAATTGCGAGGCCGATATCTGACTGAGGGTTTTTTTCAAGGATTTCCAATGCCTTTAGGTTAAATTTTAGAGATTCCTCATATAAGCCAATCTTCAAATAATACCCTGCAAGATTATTGTTAGAACCAGCAATGTCAGAGTGGTTAACAGGAATAATATTTTCCCTTATGGCTAAGGCTTTTTGACAATAATAGATTGCTTTTTGAAAATCGTTTATTCTTCCATATGCCACTCCAATATTGTTGTAATTTGTACCCAACTCTGGATGATTGGGAGAGAGTTTTTTTTCTCTTATTGAGATGCTTTTTTGAATAAGGTCTATTGCTTTCTCATTTTCTCCACTATCAAGGTAGCATAACGCCATCTCGCTATAAGACTGCGCTAATTCAGGGTGGTCATAAGGCAGGGAAATTTCGCGGATGCTGAGTGCCTTCTGGTGTAAGTCAAGGGCCTTTTTATTGTTACCAAGGCTTCTGTAAATCATGGCAAGGTTGCAATATAATGTTCCTATTTCAGGGTGATCGGGTGGCAAGATACTTTCATTGATTGCCAGGCTTTTCATATAGAACTCAATTGCTTTTTCATAGTCTTTAAGATTGGAGTATATGACACCCATGTTGCTATATAATCCGGCAAGTTCGGGGTGGTTCCATCGAAGAGTTTTTTCTTGAATATTAAGAGCCTTATTATTAAACTCTTTAGCCTTTTCCAAGATGCCCAGATAAATATATAGTGAAGACATAACAAAATAAGAATGTGCTAAATCCGGGTGATTGGCTGGTAATTTTTTTTCACGAATTTCTAGACTTTTAATAGTGAATTCCTGGGCTTTTTGATAGTCTCCCACTCGCATATAGGCTGCAGCAATATTATCGTATACCGTAGTGCAATCAAGGTCATCAGGATCAAGGTGTTGAGATTGAATTTCCAAAGATCTTTGGTAAATGTCTATTGCCGCTTGATAGTTGCCCATGTCATAGGAGGCTAAACCCAAATTGCTATACACTGAAGCCCAAAATAGATTATCTTGAGGCACCTTGATTGACATAGCCTTTTCATGATATACAACAGATTTTTGATAGTCTCCAATTTTACAATAAGCACCAGCAAGGTTGCTGTAAATTATCAAGAGATCAGAACTGTCTTTAGAAAGTGGCCTTTCATTAGATGTCAATAAACGCTGGTAAAATCCAATAATTTTTTGAAACTCCCCATTGTTAGCCCAATAAACTGATGCTTTGCCAATATATTCTGACCATTGCTCCTTATCATAGTCTTCATTTTCATAAATTTTGATAATATTTTCATAGCATTCTGCAATTTCTTGATATTTAAACAGTGGCCCTAAAAAACTAATCCGAGTTTCATATGCCATTATTACTTTCTTAATTTCATCGTCTAGTTTTTTCACCGCCTTCGCAATTTGTTTCTTCAAATTACTTGATCTTAGGTATATAGAATCTATTTTTCCTACATTCAAAATCGCCAATGCCCCTTCCACATCATTTTCTTCATCCATTTTCTTCATGGCATCTTTCACCATTTCAGATGCCTGATCCAAATTAATACTCGCAATATCAAACGCCTGTTCTCTGATTTTTACAGAATCCAAAGCCGCCTGCATCTTGTCCAATTGTGCGAACAAGTCACTAATCTTCTGATAATCTTTTTCTTTCTGTGCCAGCAACCCATCCACTTCCCGTTTCTTTTTCTCCAGTTCGCGGTCGGCGGCTGTGCGCAAAATCCGATAATACTTTTGCGCGGCAATATCCCGCTGCCCGGCGGGGCACACTATGATGTCTAATACTTCATCCACGTTGGCCGGTAATTTGGCAGCCCTGATTTCTTTATCATTCACTACTTCAATTTTTTCCCCTTTTCGGGTATCCGGGCCTACTTCTATAGCCAACGTACTGCCACTGCGTTTGGTCTGGAATACGAGGCGATAATCACCATTGTCTTTGGAATAATCGCCATTGCTGTCCAGTTCTTTTATCTGAACGCCCACAGCCGGTTTGTTGCCACTGCTTTGGAATAGTACTCTTCCTTTTAAGTGGTTTTTCTGAACAGTATTCTGTGCGTTTAAAAAAGCAGGCAGTAGAAAAAATAAATAAAACAACGGAAGGCAGAGTTTTCGCATTGTGAGGGCGTTTTATGAATAAAAAATAATTCGTTTATTTTTCCAATCGGATTTCTATCGCGCCACTTTTGGGTTTGTAATATTCACTCTTAACCTTAAACCCCTCTTTTCTGATTGTCAAAGCATACGTTTCCCGCTGTTTGTCGGGTGGGAGCACCAGCCGGAATCGGCCCAGGTGATCGGTTAACGTAGTCGTATCCTGGTCTATCATCACCAGTGCCCCTTTCAAGAACTGATCACCGGAGCGGTCTTTTACAATGCCTTGAATCAGCCCCAGCGACTGGTCGCGTTGCACTTGCAGGTAGACGGCTTTGCCGTTCATTGTGTACTTTTGGCCGGGATGCAGCACTTCATATCCTACGGCTAGGAGCACTATATCGATTTCTTCGCCGCGAAATTTAGCAGGAATTTCACCCAGATTTGTACGACCGTTTTCGCCTATCACGGGGTCGCGCAAGTCGTTATCGAAGCGCACGATCACATGCCCGGTGTTTTGCAATTCGGGTATCGGTTTGCCCATGCTGTCCTGCACATACACGGTTAGTTGGAGGGAGTCATTGCGCAACCATATGTACATAAGGGCTACTAGAAGCAGGGCCAGGACGGCATACATCAAGCCACGCCTCCAGGTAGAGGCACCTGGGGTGCTGGGAATGCCGAAAGATTTGTTTCCAGGCTGTACCGACTCCAGCCCGACGGCATCCCAATGATCGCCAAGGCCGTTGACCAGTATGAGTACAGCCTCGCGGATTCGGGCCAACTCGACCAGGAATTCTGCATCGGAAACAATGCCCTTGGCTTTGCTCGACTGCAACATATGAAAGCGACTTGTCTGGGTCACCAGGACATCATCGCTTTTAATTCCTTCCCGGTCATTTACAAAATCGATGCCACGCAGCACGCGATCTATATCGCCGCTTGCCAGCCAGTTCAGCAGGGTTTGTTTAGCGTTCATGCTCATACCATAGATGGAAATGAGCGGAAAAGATAAACAATTTTAACAATGCATCCACATTTCTTCACTCCACCACCACTTTCCCGCCTACCTTCTTCCTTTCGCTCAAAATCTCGTACCCATACACCCCGGCAGGCAAATCCAGCCCTTCGATGCTCATGGGACCTTCGCCTGTTTTTTCGGCTACCAATTTTCCGGAAACCGAAAACAGGCGGAAGCGATACGGCGCGTCGTACATGGTGCGGATATGCAAGGTCTGGCCTTTGCCCATAGGGTTGGGTGATACCGTCCATTCGTCAGCCAGGGCATCCACCAGTACCGTACGAATGGCAGAATAGGAATAGGAGCCGTCGCGGCTTTCCTGCCGGAGCCGATAATAGTTGATGCCTTTTTGCGGATCGGGGTCGAGTGCTTGATAGGCGAACAGGCCATTTTCAGGCCGGGCAGGCACCGTGGCGATGGTCTGGAAATGCTGGCCGTCAGTGCTTTTTTCCACGATAAATTGTGTCACATCTTTTTGATTCACAGACCAGTACAGCCGTACCTGTCGGTTGTTTTCCAGCGCAGCCATGAAATCGAACCACTCGACGGCCAGCACCGTGGCGCTGGTGATGACGAACTGGCTGAAGGAAGCAACATTATTGCCGGTGGAGAACAACACCGAGCCATTGATACCAGGCGTCACGCCGTCGGCGTAATCGATGGCCGTGCCCCAGGTAGCGCCCTCGGCAAAACTACTGCGTTTGTACAACCGGAAATCGGCCGGAGGCGCGCCGGCATCGATGGGGCCATAGCCATTGAATTCTAGCGAAGTAAGCGGCGTAAACGTGGCATTGTTGCCATAGTTGTTCACCACCCAGTAGCCGGTGCTGTGAGGGTTGGCATCGGGCAACTGATCGGGCGCCTGGTCGATGCGGCTCACGCAGAGTTCGCCATTGGGATTGGTACCTGCCGGAAATTTCAGCGTGAGTCCCGTATTCCCAAACGTGTAGGTGCCGGTAGCATTTACCGTCACCCTTGCGCTCACGCCTTTTCCTACCGGCGCCGTGGATGTACTGCGGCCAATACTGCCGCCTGCCAGGGCCGCGTGGCGCGTACCGGCCCGGTCGAGCGCTGCGCCCGACATTTCATTGAACTGATAATACGCCAGCAAATTCGGGAACTCGGCGGGGTCTTTGGTCAGGTGTTGCAGTTCGCGGATGTCGTTCTGTGTCAGGGAGTTATTAAAAACGCAGACTTCGTCGATAGAACCTTTTACAAAGCGACCACCCCAGCCATGGAAGTTACCCAGGCGGAAACCGGAAGTGAGGTTTATGGCCGGGGCTGTGAAATTGTGCTTGGCTTTTTTACCGTTTACATACACACTTACGCCCGTAGGTTCTACGACCCAGGCCACGTGTGTCCACACATTTTGCGGCACTTCGAGGCCGCTGTCCCACCACCAGGCGCCGGTTTCACCCCAGTGGTAGCCGAGGTGGTTATTGCCGGGCACAAAATTGAAACCGGCCGCATCGCCGTCGTGCATAAAAATGGAACTGTAATCCGCCTGAATACCGTCGATTTTTATCCAGCAGGAAACGCTCATGGTGTTGGTGTTCAGGTTCAGAGCGGGCAGCGCCACGTAGTCTTCCGTGGTATTTCCGCCCAACACCACAGCATTGCCCGGTATCGTATCGGCCCGGCAGGCATCGCCGATGGTAATGGTAAGCGATTTTTGGTAACTGCCGTTCAGCGTCATGGTGGCGGTGTACGTACCGGTTTGGCCAAACATGACCTTGGGATTCCGCACGTCGGTGGCACTCACGTACTGCGGTGTGGGGCTAAAACTCCAGGCCCAGGTGGCGTCTGCGTGGTTCACCACCGAATAATCGTCGAAATACACTGTATCGCGCTGGCATTGTGTGTTCAGCGCGCTGGCAATGGGTTGCGCGATCACCTGCGAAGGTTCGTACAGGTCGGCTTCCCACACACCGAAGCCCCAGCAGCCATTGCGGATTTTCCCGTTGCGGTAAAAAGGTTTGAGGCGGTTGGTTTCGGCGCTCAGCGGCAGGTCGGTACTATAGGGCTGCCAGTTGTTGAGGGTGTTGTTTCGGTAAAACACGCCCGCATTGGTGCCCAGGTAAATACCGCCGTCGGTGCCATACTGGGCCATGATATTCGTAATGGTGATGCCGTTCAGGATGCTGGTGGTCAGGTTGGTCCACGACTGCCCGCCGTCAGTACTTTTGTATATTTTTTTACCATTGCTGCCATAGGTCACTGCCACCCAGAGCACGTCTTCGTCCTCGGCGCTCACGGCCATTTTTACCCGGTCGTTGTTGTTGGGCAGGGGCAGCGCAGTCAGTTGCGACCAGGTTTGGCCGCCATCGCTGGTGCGCCACATGGCATCGTCGGTGCCATCCCACTGGCTGCAATAGATTACATCGGGGTTGGAGCGGCTCACCTCGATGTCGTACACCGTGTTATCGGCGTTTCCGGGGAAAGAGTGCAGCGCTTCGTAGGACGTGCCACCGTCGGTACTTTTCCAGATTTTATTTTCATTGCCGATGTAAACGATGTTCCAGCAGCGCGGATCCCACACCATTTCAGAATTGGCGTAGTAGGCATAACTTTCATTGGGAAACAGTCCTACGGAAAACGCGCTCGCGCCGTCGCCGAAACCACCGTTGAGCCGGTAGCCGCCGATGTCGGAAAAGTAGGTTTTGCGCGCATCGCCGGGATTCACGTACCCCGTAGGCGATTCGGCGCCGCCCATGCGGTAAAATTTGCCTGCCGGAAAACCCTGGTGCCAGGCCATATTGCCGTTGTGGTAACGGCCGCCCACCAGCACATCTTCATTCCAGCCGCTGTCGAAGCCCCACATATCGGAACCTGATATGCCGTTCATGCGCGCTGCAATAGTGCCACCGAAATTGGAGGAATAATCCAGCCCCCCGTCAGAAGCGATCCACAGGTCGTTGCCGGAAGCCGCCAGCCCCTGAATATCCGGGTGGCTCCAACTGAGCGAGCCCACGTAACCGCCCAGGCCTGCCCAGGTTTGGCCGCCATTGGTGCTTTTAAACCAGGACGTGCCACCTGCGATGAGTTCGTTGGCATTGTTGGGATTGACAACAATTGCCATGTCGTAAAAACCCTGATCGAAGCCGCTTGCCAGACCATTGTTGCTCATGAGGTTGGTATGTGCCGGAATGCTGTATGCCGTGGGGCTGTTGCCAATGGCGTTGTTGGGGTGGGTGTTGGTCCAGGTGCTGCCATTGTCGTTGCTGACAAATACACCGATGTATCCTTTCAAATTGGAACCGCTGCCGCAGAGGTACGCGTACAGTTTGGACGGGCTGGACGGGCATACAGCAATAATGGCGCCCGTAACCGATTCGCCGCTGCCAGGCGACCACCAGCCAGTGCCACTTATCGAAAACGAGGTGCCGCCATTCGTGGAAACCAGAAATTGCGAGGTATTGCCGTTTTTCCGCACGGCAAAAAAAGTACTCGGGTCGCCGGGTTTGGCTTTCACGGTCCAGGTTTGCAGCGTATGCAGTTTGGTCCAGTTGGTGCCGCCGTCGGTGCTGCGCAGCAGACCCTGGTCGCTGGCGGCCAGCACGGTGTTGGGGTCGTCAGATCGAATGGCGAATTCATTGACCCAAAGGTTGTTTTCGCTGTAAACGGTATTCCAGGAAGCCCCGCCGTCGCTTGTTTTGATAATTTTCCCTCCGGTAGCAGCATAGGCCGTATTGGGGTCGGTCGGATGAATTTTGACCGCGCCAAACGAGCCATGCGAAACATGGGCACTCAAAAGTGTCCAGTTCAGGCCTTTATCGGTGGTTTCCCAGATACCGCCTGTTTCACCGCCGGCATACAACACATTGGGGTCGGAGGGAGCAATATCGATCGAGTAGACGTTGGTTTGCCAGGTTACTTCCGTTACGCCGTCGGTATCGTAAGTGCGTTTGGGGCCCAGGAAAGTCCAGCCGCTGCTGTTTCCGTCGCGCTCATCGAGCATGGCGCGGGTAGCCAGGAGTTGTTGTTCGCGTTGCTGTTGCTCTTGCACGGTGGGCAAGTGCAGGCTGCCATCGCCCTGTACATAGGCCCGAGCCCAGTGCATCCAGCGCTTGTAGTATTTGGTGTAGGATGTCTTTTCAAACGCATGGGTCTGAAAATACCGATCGTAGGCTTTTTGAATCGCAAAAACATTGGGATGGTCGGCCTGCATCATGCGCATCCAGTCGGGGGCGTCAGCACCAATATAGATTTCCGGGGGGGATTGTTGGGCAGATGCGGAAAGGGCCGTCAGAAGGAAGAGCAGAAGCAGCAGAGCGTTGGATTTCATCTTGTCGGATGTTTGAAAAAATGATGGCTCCAAGGTACCGCAAGGCGGATGTATCATGTTGTCTCCCGACAGAAAGAGTTCGTCTTGTGGTGACGGAATGGGTTTTTGGGGAATGGGGGCGAGAATTTCAACTTGATGTGATATTCTGGTCGGCTTCGCCTCCCGAATTGGGGGACTTGGGATTGTGCGGATATAGCGGATAACGCGGATTTTTCTCGTTTGAGACCTGTTTCCGGGTTTGCCTTTGTCCGGCGGGCAATATTTCGGAGTTCGATAGGGCTTCCTTTTCAACAACAAAACCTCTGAATTCTTCATCCATATAAATCAAAACAAGTGGCCGAAAGGCCACAAAAAATCCGCGTTATCCGCCCAATCCCAAGTCCCCTATTCGGGAGGCGAAGCCGACCAGAATATCCTGTGAGGCGAAGCCGACCAGAATATCCCATCAAAACCAAATATCTCAGTGCGGTAGCCGCGGCCGAAAATACCCATATATCCAGGTGCCGGCAATGGCGCTCAGCAGCGTGACGCCAATTACAAACGCGCCGGTGCCAATTTGTGCAAACAAAGGCCCCGGGCAAGCGCCGGTCATAGCCCAGCCGAAGCCGAACAGAAGTCCGCCATAAATTTGCCCCCGGCTGAATCGCTTGGGGTGAAATTCAATGGACTCACCATAAATCGTGCGAATCTTAAACTTTTTGATCAGCCAAACCGACACGATGCCCAGCACTACCCCCGTGCCGATGACGCCATACATGTGAAAGGATTGCAGGCGAAACATTTCCTGAATGCGAAACCAGGAGATAATCTCTGCTTTTACGAAGGCAATACCGAAAAAGATGCCTACCAGCGAGTATTTGAAATTGTACCACCAGGGGTGCTTCAGTTGCGAGTCGTTGATACACATGGTATCGATGGAACGCACTTCGAAATCGGTAGGGCCCGCCAGGATTGGATCGGGCACGACGGGCGTTTGAAATGTTTTTACCTCAGACATTTTTCTTGCCGAATATTTTTAAAATCAGGTAAATGAAAAGGACAGTCATGGCAGTTTTACAGCGCCATGATATAGGGCAAAACGAGGTTTGCCATGATAAATCCGCCGATCATAAAGCAGCAGGTAGCGATCAGCGAGGGAAATTGCAGGTCGGACAAGCCCATGATGGCGTGCCCGCTGGTGCAGCCGCCAGCATATCGGGAGCCGAAGCCTACCAACAAACCGCCTACCACCAGCATGATAAAGCCACGCAGCGAGAACAGGCTTTCCCAGGAAACGAGTTGGGCGGGCACCATGCCGCTGAAATCGGTAATGCCGTAGCCTTGTAATTCCGCCGCCAGCCCGGGCGCTACCTGTACGGGTTCCGGATTGGCCAGCACTGTAGAAGCGATGAATGCACCGGCAACGATGCCGCCGACGAAGAAAAAATTCCAGATCTCTTTTTTCCAGTCGTATTTGAAAAACTGGATATTGGCAGGCAGACAGGCGGCGCAGGCGTGGCGCAAATTGGCCGATAGCCCGAAGTGTTTATTGCCCAGAATGAGCAGCGCGGGCACCGTGAGCCCTATTACAATACCCGCCGCCCACCAGGGCCAGGGTTGAGAAAGTATTTGCATCATGCTTCGTTGATATTTATCAGCAAAGTTGATGACTGGCGTCATTGTATAAGTGTGACTTTTATCACGCCCGGTGGTTTCAGTAAGTATAATTCAAAACGAGGTTGTACTGAGACATGTTGACCCTGTTGATCACCAACTTGTCGTTGCCATACACCTCGCCCAGGCGGCCTTTCCAGACATACAGGAATTGCGCTTTCAAACCATCCAGCACACCTCCAAATGAATACCGCATATCCACATTCAATTGGTTATAGGCCGGAAATGCGTATTTATTGAAAAGGTGGTTTTTCACATCAGGAAGGTAAAAATGCCCATATGCGACCTCCAGCCTCAGTTTTTTATTGCCGGATTGCCAGGAAGTACGTCCTGTGATGGCATGTACATCGCCGCTGCCTTCGATGCGTTCGCGCGACATGAATGTGTAGAACGGCTCGCGGCCCCACTCCCGCGGCGAGAGGAAGCGCCCGTCGCGGGTGACGCGGGTGTAGCCTGCCAGCACCTGCCAGCCAGCGCGCTGCCAGCCCAGTTGTGCACTGAGGGTATTCGACTGTTCGCCTTGCTGGAAATAGGTTTTGGAAGCATCCGCATTGCCGCCATAAGCCAGCGCATGCTGGTGGATGTATTGCAAACCGCCCAGAAGTTGGTGCCCATTGGAAAGCGGGCAGGTGTAATCGGCTTGTGCCAGGGCAGTATTGAAGATATTCTCCACAAATTGATCCCAGGCTTGCACTTTCAGGCGTTTATTCATTTGTCGGGTGATGCCCAGCAAACCCACGCCCTTGCTTTTCAGGTTGTAGAAATAGCCACTGGCCGAGCCGTCCGGATTGAGCCCTTGCGGGTACAGGCCGATCGATTCGCCGATGTCATACCATTTCACCGTGCTGCGTGGTGAAATTTGCCACAACCATCCGCCTTCTATTTTTGTGTTTTTCAGGTCCTGGATGTCAAGCCAGACGCCACCTTCGGCAGTAGGGCGCATACGACCGTCTTGTGCATTGATAAATGGCGACTGTATGGCCTGACGGCCGAGTGTAATGCGCGATTTTTTCCATTGATAACGCAGCCAGAATTCTTCCATGCGGTCGAGGTCGTTGCGATTGTCGGGGTTTTGCACATCGAACAGGCCGATTTCGTACCGATTGGACGCGCCGGTGGAAGGGTCCTTCTCTTTTAAATCGGAGGATGCCAGGTTAAAATTAAAAATGCCGCCCACCCCCATGCTGAAACCATGCAAAGGCAAGGTGCTGAACCGCAGGCCGCCACCGCCAGCCAGTGCATAGTAGTCGGTCAGTGCAGCTGCATTGTCGGTTGCCATAAAAAACGAACGAAAATTTCCGCTGAATTGCCCATGTTGAAATGCTTCCCGCAGGTTTCCCGCCGAACGGCTGCCAGACTGGGCCGCGTCTTCGCGGTTTTTTTCATGTGCCGGATGAGTAGCGTGGGCCAGGGAATCTTGCGCTGCCAAAAATCGGGCAGAGAACAATGCAACAAGCAGGAACAGGGCGTTTTTCATGTAAGACAAGATGAAATTGCTTCAAAATTGTCGCAAAGTTGGGGCTGCATGCAGGTGTTCAAGTGTGACATTTGTCACTCATGTTGTTTGCCCAAAAAAAGAGGCTGCCGGCTTATCTCCGGCAACCTCCTATCGAACTAAATCCCTAATATATTCACTCTTAAAGCATGGTGCTGGGGCATACGTAATCCGACACCTTGAACTTGTTGGTTTCTTTCATGGCTTTGAATCCGCCTACTACATCCACGAGGTTGTCGTAGCCGCGTGCCCGAAGGATGCTGGCAAAAACCATGGAGCGGTAGCCGCCTGCACAATAAATATACACCGTGCGATCTTTTGGTACCCGAAGCATCGAGTCGTTGATGTAGTCGAGTGGCGCATTTTCCACATCCAGCACGTGTTCGCTCATGTATTCGCTGTTTTTACGCACATCGATCAGCGTAGTGTCGGGTTTTGCAGCCAGGATATCGGCCATTTCCTGTGCGGTAACACGCTGGATGCTGTCGGTTTCCATCCCCGCTTTTTTCCAGGCGTCGAAGCCGCCATCGAGGTAGCCGATGCAAAAGTCGTATCCGACGCGCGCCAGGCGGGTGACCACTTCTTCTTCGCGGCCAGGCTCGGTGACGAGCAGTATTTGTTGTTTGATATCGGGGATCATAGCGCCGACCCAAGGGGCAAAATTGCCGTCGAGACCGATATTAATGGAATTGGGTACGAATCCTTCCGAAAAAACCTGTGCATTGCGGGTATCCAGAATCAGGGCGCCCGTTTCGGTGGCGGCCGTTTCGAATGCGCGGGGCGACAAGGCGTGGGTGCCGCGTTCGATAACTGTATCGATGCTGTCGTAGCCGAATTTGTTCATTGCCACATTGGAAGGGAAGTAAGCAGGCGGCGGCATAAGGCCGGTGGTGACTTCTTTTACAAATTCCGCTCTGCTCATGTTCGGGCGCAGGGCATAGTTGGTAGCCTTTTGGTGGCCCAAAGAGTCGTAGGTTTCCTTGGCCATGTTTTTACCGCAGGCCGAACCGGCGCCGTGGGCCGGGTAAACGATCACCTCGTCGGACAAAGGCATGATTTTATTGCGCAGCGAATCGTACAGGGTTTCCGCCAGTTGCTCCTGGGTCATGTTGGCTGCTTTCTGAGCAAGGTCGGGGCGGCCTACATCGCCGATAAAGAGCGTATCGCCGGAGAACAGCGCGTATTCTTTGCCATTTTCATCGATCAGCAGGAAAGAAGAACTTTCCATGGTGTGGCCAGGTGTATGCAGCACACGGAATGTGACATTGCCTACCTTGAAATCTTCATCGTCTTTTGCCACATAAGCCTCGAAGGAAGGAACGGCTGTAGGGCCATACACGATGGTAGCACCCGATTTTTTGGCCAGGTCGATATGGCCGCTTACAAAGTCGGCATGGAAGTGCGTTTCAAAAACGTATTTGATTTTGGCGCCGTCTTTTTGTGCTTTTTCCAGATAAGGTTCTACCTCACGCAGCGGGTCGATTACAACAGCCTCGCCGGCACTTTCTACATAATAAGCGCCTTGTGCCAGGCATCCGGTATAAATCTGCTCAATTTTCATGGCAAAAAAATGATTGAAGGATGAAAAATGGTTGTTTGACTAAGAGCTACGAATTCATTTGACAGGTCATACGCAGCGCTGTTTTTTCAACACAAGAGAGGTAATGTTCATCCAGTATTCATACCCGTTTGGCGGGTATATGCCTGAAAATAGGTATTCAAAAACGTATCAGTGGCCCACCGCCGCCGCAGCAGCAGGATTCAGATATAATTCCTTGACGAGGATATATACGCCCATCGCCAGTACAAACCATCCAAAGGCTTTTTTGAGTTTATTGCCGTCGATGTTGCGGCTCAGGCGGTTTCCGATAAAAATGCCGGCGATGGCCAATATCGTTACGCTGCCCAGCAACAGCCAGTCGAGGTGGTATTGCGATAAATCACCCATAAATCCGAACAATGACTTGGCTGCAATGATGAGCAAAGACGTGCCTACGGCCTGTTTCATGGGCAATTTGCTGAACAGCACAAGCGCCGGAATGATCAAAAAGCCGCCACCTGCGCCTACCAGTCCCGTCAGAACCCCTACCACAGCGCCTTCCAGCAAAATCATGGGGTAATTGAAATGTTGTGGCACTTCTTCCAAAGCAGCGTCCAGCGAGCCACCTCTTTTGTCTCGTATCATCGAAATCGAGGCGAACACCATCAACGTGGCAAACAGCGCCATCATCAGCATGGCTTTTGTAACGACCAGCGTACCCACGGTAAATACCGGATTCGGAATCAGCGGTACCAGATACGCCCGGGTAGCATATACAGCCAGAATAGAGGGAATACCAAAAATCACGGCTGTTTTGAGGTTCACCAGGTGCTCACGGTATTTGGGCAAAGTGCCTACCAAACTGGTCGAGCCCACGATGAAGAGGGAATAAGCCGTTGCCAGCACCGGATCCACACCAAAAAGATACACCAGCACTGGGACGGTGAGAATACTGCCGCCGCCGCCGATGAGCCCGAGGGAAACTCCAATGAGTGCAGATGCAAAATAGCCTACAATAGCCATGATAAGATATTAGGTTGCTCGATTGCGATTGATGATACAAAGATGCGGTGGCGGGAAGGCGCTGATACGTGATAATTGTCACGAACGACGAATGATTTGAAAAAAATTACCCGCTCCCTGCCAGCATATACGAGGACCTGAAACTTTCGGGCGTGACGCCGAGGTATTTTTTGAAAAAACGGGTGAAATAGGCATTGTCTTCAAAATGCAACGACTCGGCAATCTGGCCGATCATCAGGTCGGAATTGACCAATTGACGCTTGGCCTCCAGCAAAATGCGCTCTCGGATAAGTTCGCCGGCGCTTTTACCTATCACATTGTTCACCAGCGCATTCAGGTGGTTGGGCGTGATAAACATCAGTTCGGCGTATTCCTTTGGCAGTCGTTTTTCCCGAAAATGCTGCTCGATCAGTTTTTCAAACTGCCGCATCAGTACCAGGTGGTGTTTGGAAATGTTTTCCTGTAAGGCATCCGGCATGGTACGCGACAAACGCACCAGAATGGTAATGAGCATCCCGCGAAGGATGTCCATCATGAATTCCCGCCCGTTTTCAAATTCCCTCAGCATTTGCTCAAACGTTTGTTCCACTTCCGAACAGCATATGGTATCCAGCGTGTTGACCGAACCGCCAGTGATGGTGTTGAACAGGGGAAAATCGCGCACAAAATGCGGGTTGTGGCAAATAGAGGTAAAAAACGACTCGTTGAAATTGACAATATACCCGTCTGTTTCCTCATCGAACTCCCAGGTGTGTATTTGCCCGGGGGCCATATAATACACCTGGCGGGGTAGTGCCTCATAACGCTGGAAATCGATGGAGTGGCTGCCTCCACCTTTCGTAAACAACACAATCTGATAGAAATCATGTCGGTGTGGGAACTGGATATCCCGATGGTTCTGCACAAAATCGCGCAGGCGCGTCACCACGATTTCCGTCATGCAACGGTCGGCTCCGAGCAGGTTGCAAATGCTGTATGTGGGCATTTTCTTCGTCATACGCCATGCTCGTTTTAGCGAAATGTATAAGCCACGCCGCTTACCTGGGTGAGCAGGGTGTCGGGAGCATCCAGAATTTTGGCTGCGCCGGTGGGTATAGGTGACACCGGCGAATGTGCGGCAAGGTATTCCTTCAACACAGGATGCAGGGTGTAAGGCAGGTTTTTACCCTCCGTTACGTTCGGGATGCGGCAAAGCATGGTTTCGGGGTCGCCGTCGCGTTCGCAGGCAGACACGGCGTAG
This sequence comes from Bacteroidota bacterium, assembly GCA_020160935.1. GTDB lineage: Bacteria > Bacteroidota > Bacteroidia > Chitinophagales > Saprospiraceae > M3007. The sequence goes on from JAIUPL010000020.1 coordinate 15,056, forward strand.
GTACGTGCCGGGTCGAGCGGCTTCCCGCCCACTTTTACTTCCTGTACGCGTTTGCCTTGTTCGCCAAAAGCATTAAAGGACACTTCCATGCCCCTGAATTTGACAACCCAACCGCCGAAACGTTTGGACGCATCTTTGGAAAACACATTGTTCAGTTCTTTTTCCAGCCATTTCAGCAGTTCTGCGCCTGTTACTTTAGCAGTACGCACCGTAGCGTCTACGGGCAGCATATCGAAAATGTATCCTTCTGTGATCGGGATATTACCCGTTGCATCGGGGGTGCTGCGCGGCGGACAAAAACGGAATCCGTTGGAGAGCACGATTTCAGTGCCCGTTTTCCACGACAGCGCATCCAGAATGAGGGTGTCGATGGTGTTTTCCACCACAAAATAACGATACAATGGCACCTTGCTATAGCCCACTACTTTTTCGATGTCGCGGATATAAGGCGCTTCCATTTGTTCGATGAGATGCGACACGTCTTTCCGAGCCTTGTACTTCTTTGGGTCTACTTCCACAAGTTCGTAGCGGTGGCCGGTTATTTTCCCATCCTGCACCTCTACGTCGAGGCGGCCAACAAAAGAGCCAAAAGCGCCGGGTTCCACCACACGGGCATATTTGCACACGATGGGTTCGCGCACACGTTCGTGGGTATCGCCACCGAAAATGTAATCCACACCTTCGCATTCAGGCATATTGGCCAGGGCGATTTGTTGCGAGAGGCCGAGGTGGGCCAGTATGATCACCAGGTCGCATTGCTCCTGTTCGCGCAGCACTTTCACATAGTAGGCCAGATTTTCTTCCGGTTTGGTGTAAATAATGCCTTTGGAATAGTTGGGCGACTGCCGAATAGGCACCAGCGGATCGGTGTAGCCGAGAAAACCAATTTTTACGCCCAGGCGCGACCAGGTGTGATAGGCCGGAAAAATCAGTTCGCCTTTGGCGCCGTTTCCGGCATCGTGGTACATATTGGCGCACACTTTTGGTGCGTCGAGGCCACCCAGAAGCGTTTGCATGGCTTTTTTGTAGTACACCACTTCCCAGTTGCCTGGCAGGTACAGGTCGTATCCCAGGGCATTGAGCATGGGCGACAATGCCTGTCCGGTGGTTTTTACCGACAATTCGCTGCCCTGAAACATATCGCCCGTATCGACGATGAACGTGTTGGGGTTGCTTTTCCGCACGCGGTCGAACAGCGTGGCAATGTGCGCATAGCCCGCTGTTTTGCGAAAAACGGCGCGGTTGTTTTCCCAAAACAATTCGTCGTGCGGATGAATCTGGCAGTGCACGTCGGTGGTTTGCAGCAGGGTAAGGGTGCCACTCGTTGCCACGGCGGTAGATTCCATGTCATGTCCCTCCAGGTTTTTCTCGGCTGGATGGTTAGTGGCTGGCGTATTTCCCGAAGCGCCCAGTGGCGTTATGCTGGCGCCGATGCCTGCCAGCAGGGTGTTTTTCAGAAAATGGCGGCGCCCGTGCCCGCTATTTGGTGCATTTGATTTTTTCGACATATGCAAGATCAGTTCTTTTTTGAAGCGGATTTGTAAAACGCTACGATGGGCTCGTAAGGGCCGTATTTGTGTTGGGCTTCCGGGAACGGGTCGGCATAGGGGCCGAAAGGATGGTCGTACGGTTTCTTTTCAATTTTTGGCCAGTCGGTGCCCAGGAAGGGGTGTTTGGGGCGCGGTTGTGAGTTGACAAAAGCGGCTACATCCCAGGCTTCTTCATCGCTGAGTTGGGGGTTTTGGTAATTGGCGCCAAACGGCATATTGGCTTTCACGTAGCCTGCAAAACGCGACATGCGATACAGTCCGGCTGCCTCGTTGTAACTTTTGTCGCCCCAAAGTGCCGGGTAGTGGCGCTCGCTGCCGGGCATAGACAGCCCCTGTCCGTTGGGGCCGTGGCAGGAAGCGCATTTTTCTGAATATATCTTTTGTCCATGCGCCGGGTCGGCCGCCCGATCCATAAACGGCACCTCTACCAGTCCCGTTCCTTTGGGTTTTTCTTTTTTGGGTACACCCGTGCCCAGCCAGTGGATGTATGCCATGATGGCTTGCATTTCGCGGCTGGTGGTATCGATGGCTTGCCCGTTGAGGCTTCTTTGAAAACAGTCGTTCACACGTTTGGGGATGGTTTCCAGCGTGCCCGAGCGCGCGCGCATCTGCGGGTAAGTGCTTTCCACGGCAAAATAGTTGTTGCCATACGGTTTGCTGCCTGCGTCGAGGTGGCAACTCTGGCAATTGAGCCCGTTGATGCTGCCGGGGCGTACAAGGCCTTCGGGGCCGAAATAATCCTGCGTATGGGCAATCAGGTCGCGGCCGTAGGCAATCAGTTTTGCATCGGCATCTGTTTCGGCGAGGTATGGGTCGGGGGCTTCCCAGATTTTGTTTTTGTCGTACACTGGTACCAGCGCAGCCCGTTTTTCTGAAATGCCATGCTGCTGTACACTTTGGTCGCGCGTCCAGGCCACGGCGCCACCAGCAGTCAGGCCGAGGGCTGTCAGCCACAGAAACCAGCGGATGTTCTGGAAAAAGACCATCTGGCGTTTGCATTGTGCATTTACCCGTGCATCGGCGCCAATCCGCACCCGGTAAAAAGTGATAGCGCTGCTCACGGCAAAAATGCCCAGCACCAGCACCGCAATCAATAACCACAAAACAGGAAAGTACATGGTATCATTCATCGTTTATGCTAATCTCAAAACCGAAAATTAATTGTGGATTTTTGAAAAATTATCACTTTTTTGACGGAAAAACATTGTTTGACTGATCAAAAATATGGAAGATGAAACAAATGTCTTATATCGGTAAGAAGTACAACGTGACATTTGTCACGACAAGGGCTTAGTGGTGGCATGGGGAATAAAAAGAGAGGGTGTTTGAAGACGTTGGTCTTCAAACACCCTCTCTTTTTATTCCCCATGCCACCACTACGTTACCACTATGCCATCCCTTTCAGAATAGCGCCCCAGTACATCCTCGGCAGTACTTCGCGTTTGAGTTGATACATCGTCCAGCGTTCTTTCGACTGATCGAACGGGAAGGTTTCCATAGGTGTATTGTCGTAGTCGAACTCGGCGAGTACTAATTTGCCATAACCCGTCACCAGCGGGCAGGAGGTGTAGCCCATGTAGTTGGCAGACGGCTGTCGACCCGCCATCATATCCAGCAGGTTCTGCACCACCACGGGCGCCTGTTTGCGGATAGCAGCGCCTGTTTTGGAAATTGGCAGCCCTGCTGCATCGCCCAGCGAGAAGATATTGGCATGGCGCACGTGTTGCAGCGTGCCTTTGTCGACATCCACCCAGCCGGCACTGTTTACCAGGGTGCTGTTGCGTACAAAATCAGGCGCGCTTTGTGGCGGTGTCACGTGTATCATGTCGAAACTCACTTCCCGTACCTCGTCTTTGTTGTCTTCACCGAAACCCACGAAAGTAGCGCGTTTGTTGGGTCCGTCAATTTCCGTGAGGTTGTACATTAGGTTGAGTTTGATATTGCCGCGTTTGACCACCTGAAGAAGTGTTTTTTCGTATTTGGGTACGGCAAAGAGTTTGGCCGCGCCGCTCCAGTACTGAATATCTGCTTTGTCGAGCATGCCGTGTTTGCGGAAATAATCGGCCGCCAGGTACATGATTTTATGCGGAGCGCCGCCGCATTTCACCGGCGTGGAAGGGTTGTGGAACAGGGCCGTGCCGCCTTTGAAATTGCGGAGACATTTAAAAGTATACGGCGCAGATTCGAAGGAATAATTGCTGCAAACGTTGTTTTTTCCCAGTGTTTCCGGCAAACCTTTGATAGCGCCCCAGTTGAGTTGAATGCCGGGGCACACAATCAGATAGTCGTAGGTGAGCGGGCCACTTTCCAGGTTCACCTGATTTTGTTCAGGGGCAAATCCGGTGGCTTTTTCCTTGATCCAGGTCACCCCTTTTGGCATGACGGATGCTTCGCTGCGCACGGTTTTTTGAATGTCGAAAGCGCCGCCGCCCACGAGCGTCCAGGCAGGCTGGTAATAGTGTTTGTCTGCCGGATCGACGATAGCAATGTCGAGCGCACGGTTTTTACGCAACAGTTGGGCAGCCGTGGAAATGCCTGCATTGCCGCCGCCAATAATAACAATTTGATGATGTGCCATAGAAAGAGGAGATAGAAATGATAAACCGGATACAAATCTCTTGCAGAATGGGCACGGTGTGATTGCACTTTTCACAGGGTTATTGGCACTATTTCGATAATTTAGAATATTGACATGAATTAATATGGTGTAGTAGAATAAAATTTTGAAAATCCGGGTCGAGACAAGGCAGAAAGTGTGAGTTGTTTTTGGTTTTAGGGCCACGTTCGGGCAGAGCAGTGGTTATGTCTTCAAAATCGTTTCCGTCGTAGAGTGATTTCCCGCAGATGGCGCAGATTTACCCGCAGAACTCGCAGAACGTAGAGTACGCCTATTTTTTCAAAGCGATCAAAATGTGTACTCTAAGTGTACTCTACGTTCTGCGAGTTCTGCGGGAAAATCTGCGAGTTCTGCGGGAAACTACTCTACGGTAATACCACACTGCTTTTCATAGCCGCCATATGTTAATCTGTTTCTTCTCTACATTTTTAACAATCCACGCACGTTTGTTCCTATCTTCTTTTAAGTACAAACACGGTGTAATGATGAATGATGTATTGCTTTCCCGCCTCCTGGCAGGAGTGGGCCTGTTATTGAGCGCCTGTGGGTTTTCTTCTGCTCAAAATCTGGTCGCCAACGCACAGTTCGAAGACCCCAATACATGTGTGGAGTTCAATGCCACTTGTGCGCCGGAAGCCTGGCGGGAGGTCAATTACGGCCGTACATTTTATATAAACAGGGAAAAAGGAGGAAAAGCCGGTTTTATGCTTTCCAACAACCCGAATATGCGCACATTTCTGTTTACCGAATTGTTATGTCCCCTGGAGCCGGGCCAATCTTACAAGGTTACGTTTGACTTAAACCTGCGTGGCGCTCCGTTTTTCCCATTCGGCTTTTGGCTTTCCAAAGAAAACCTCTCGGAGCATTTTCGGCCAGATACTGTGGCGGCTACGGTCGATTTTTCAGAAGGCGCTTCTCTGAAAAAACTCAAAAAAATGGTCTGGGTGCCTTTTTCCGGCCGGTTTGAAGCCAGGGGCGGAGAGCAGTTTTTGTACATCGGAATGATGGGGCCCGCTACACCGGACAAATACGACTGGACCTCGGTTTTCTACATCGATAATATCACCCTGGAGCCTGTGCGGGGAAATGGCGACCTCTGTGCCACCGCCCCTGAAAAATTAAAAGCGTTATACGCCTACGACAGAAGGCACGTCGGCGAACCCCAGGAGGAAATCGAACAAAAGCAGGACTCCATCCCGGTTGCTGCGGAGGTGGAAGAAGAGGAAGAAGAAGCACCTGCTGTCCTTGCAGCGCCACAGCCCGACACCTTGCTGCTATCGGGCGTATGTTTTGATTTCAATAAAAGTACGCTGAATGCGCATTACGCGGCTGTGACCGATAGCCTGGCAGACAAAATCATGGCGCGCCATCCGCAAAAAATCCTCATCAACGGCCATACGGACAACATCGGAACCGATGAATTCAACCGGACCCTGTCACTCGCCCGGGCACATACGGCCGCCGGCATCCTGGTGACAAAAGGTTTCCCGGCCGATAACATTGTGTGTGATGGCAAAGGGGAAAGCCTGCCCGTGGCCACCAATGACACCGAATCCGGCAGGGCAGCCAACCGGCGTATCGAGTTCATTCTCTGGTGATTGCACAACAATTTACCAGTCAAACTCCACTACTTCCTCCAGCCCTTCCGAAATGCTGAAATGCACCGGGCAGGTACGCGCAGCATGCTCCAGCACCTTGCGCTGCCCATCGGTGTAATTGTTCCTGGGCATGGAAAACCGGATTTCAATGCGCGCAATACGCCGCGGGTCGGAAGCCATAATTTTGGTCACTTCGGCTTTGGCGCCATCGATGTTCCAGCCGTGGTTGCGCGCACTGATGCCCATAATGGTCAGCATACACGACGCCAGCGAAGTGGCGCAAAGATCGGTCGGAGAAAATGCTTCGCCACGCCCCTGGTTGTCAGGCGGCGCATCCGTGATAATTTTCTGGCCTGAAAGCAAGTGGGTGGCTTCGGTGCGAAGTTCTCCCAGGTATTCGACGATAGAGGTCATTTTAGAGGGTGAGAGGTGTGAGAGGTGTGAGAGCGTGAGAGGTGTGAGAGGGTGAGAGGGTGAGAGGGTGAGAGATGTGAGAGATGTGAGAGTTCGTAGAGTGTACCGCTTTACTACAGTGTTTGTACAAGTAAAGCGGTACACTCTACGAACTCTCACATCTCTCACCCTCTCACGCTCTCACTCTCTCACCCTCTCACGCTCTCACGCTCTCACCCTCTAAGCAGGTTGAGGGTCCACAATTTCTTCTTTATCTGCGTTTTGTTCGGCTTTGCGGCGTTCCTTGCGGGCGCGGTCTTCGGCTTCAATTTTATCGTAAGCCTTGATAATTTCCTTCACCAGGCGGTGGCGCACCACATCCTCCGTAGTCAGGTGGATGGTAGCGATACCGTCCACGCCTTCGAGGATTTCGATGGCCTGGCGCAGTCCCGATTTCTGGTTGTGCGGCAGGTCGATCTGGCTCATGTCGCCGGTGATCACGCACTTGGCAGAAGGGCCGAGGCGGGTAAGGAACATTTTCAGTTGCAGCGGCGTAGCATTTTGCGCTTCATCGAGAATGATAAAGGCGTTGTCGAGCGTACGGCCGCGCATAAAGGCCAGCGGCGCGATTTCGATGACGCGGTTTTCCATGAAAAAATTGAGTTTATCCATGGGAAGCATGTCATCCAGCGCGTCGTACAGCGGGCGCAGGTAAGGGTCAACTTTGTCTTTCAGGTCGCCGGGCAGGAAACCGAGGCTTTCGCCTGCTTCCACAGCCGGGCGGGTGAGGACAATTTTTTTGACTAATTTGTTTTTCAGCGCACGCACGGCCAGGGCCACAGCGGTGTAGGTTTTACCGGTACCGGCTGGGCCCAGTGCAAAAACGATGTCGTTGGCGTCTACCACCTCGACCATACGTTTCTGGTTGCGTGTTTTGGCCTTGATCGGCTTGCCATCGCGCCCGAACAGGATGGCGTTGCTGCCATCGCCTTGTACAGGGATGCGCACTTCAAAAGGATTTTCGCCACCCAACAGGTCTTCCACGGTTTGCACAGGCAATTCGTGGTGTTCGCGCAGGTAGCGCACCATCATTTCGAATTTGGCTTTGGCAGCCTGGGTGTCTTTTTTGTCGCCGGAAATTTTCAGGCTGTTTCCGCGGGCAGTGATGGTTACATCGGAAAATGCCTTGCGCAGAAGGTTCAACTTGGCGTTGTTTTCGCCAAACAGTGCTACGGGGTCAACGCCCTCGACGGTAAGAATGATTTCGCTCAATCGTATGTTGCGGTTTTCGGCAGCGGGAAGTTCATCGGCACGCAAAGGGTTGGTTTTCTGAAACAGAAGGGGTGCGATGGTTCCATGCCTTTTTTTACAATATCAAAACCCTTTTCCCGCCCACAAATCTAACGCAAACGGGGTCAATCTTCCAAACCAAAATGCAGCGGGATTAGTTCATTTTAATTGAGGTTGTAATTCATGCCGAAGCGGAAAAATCGACCCTGCTGCGGATTAAAGTGCAGGTCGTCGGGCGTGCCGGTGGCATCGAGGCCTGCAAAATGGCGGTTGAACATATTTTGTACGTACAGATACACTAAAAACTGTTTGCTCAAAAACAGGCGCGCACTCATGTCCCAACTCCGGAAAGTGGGGTAACGCTCCTGGGTAAATCGCAAATAAAAAGCGTCGCGATAAGCCACCGATTTGCTCAACACGGAGGTCTGCCGGTTGGAAGCAAACATCAGTTCCAGTTTGTTGATCCGGAAAAATGTCCGAAACTGTGTGTGCCAGCGCGGCTGGTTCATCACTTCGTCCAGGGGTTCGGCCAGTTCGGGCAGCCATTCCTTGCCGCGGGCATATTGCAGGTAAAATTCCAGTCGGGAGGAAACAACGTTTTTCTTGCGCGTTTCCAGGTTGCTCAATTCTATCAGATCGACGTCTTCCGAGCGCAGCAAGCCCTGAATACCCCAGATGCGTTTTCCTACGCCCCTAATTTGCTGATACCCATATAACGGTGCAATATCCGGCCGTTCTGCAAACTGATTGGGGCGAATCATATTGCTGGTTTCCTGCCAGAAAAAGGTGCCTTCCAGCCGAATATCCTTATCGAACCGGATACTGCCCTCCGCCGCACGCGTGAGTTCAGGGTAATCGAGTTCCAAGTCGTTGATGCGTTGCAATTGCCCCTGATTGTCGGAATACACATAAAAAGTATTGCTGCGATAGTAAGGCGAAACGTGCCGCAGGCCGGTAGCGTAATTTCCTCGCACTGTCCAGTGTTTCAGGAAACGATACTGAGCGGCTATGCGGGGCAAGGAACGGGCCGAGAGGTAATAACCGACGTGTAGATTGGCGCCCCATGCGCCAATAATCGTCAGGTTTTTGTCTTGCCATTTCAGTTGGCTGGTCAGTTGCAGTTCGCCGGTGCCGCTGGCAGAAAGGGCCACCGGGTCGGAATTAATGGAAGGATCAAATACCTGCGCTTCAACCGGGGTTTTATGATGGTTAAAGTACCCGATACCGTTCTGCGTAATGCTTTGTACGCCTAAATCCATGGATAGCCGCCGTCCCAGTGCTGCATTTACCCTGAATTCATACCGGATATCTATGCCGTTGGCGTAGCCAAATCGTTCATCTGCATTGTAACGCTGGTACACGGTATCCAGCCATCCCGCCACGGAGGGTTGCTGCTGCGCCAACAGCAGGTAAGCGCCGGCTGCCAGTCGGTCATACAGCAAGGTGGTTGTGGAGGTGTTGTTCACCTTGTAGCGGGTTACCACAACATTGTTGAACGATGTCCAGCGTTTGCGCTGCCGACCAAAACTGAGGGTGTACACTTCTTCTGTTTCCGCAATTCGATTGGATGAATTGGCGTATGAAATAGCCAGCGGATTCAGCCCCAGCGCACTGTGGTCGAAACGGCCCATGCGGAGGTAGCCGAACTGCATGCGCCGAAATTTGAGGTTGAGCCCAAACATCCGGCTTTCATGCATCAAGGGCGCTGTTTTGGGTATGTTGAAGGCATCAGATCGGCGGTAGTTGGGAAGGTTCCAGTAATAGCCTGATTGCATGTATTCGGGCACATAGGTGTCCATGTTGAACAGGCTCTGGTCGTAATACACGTCTGTCCGTTCCCGCACGGTGCTGCTGCCGTACAGACTGAAACGGAATATCTTTTTGTCCTTGCCGAGTTTGCCGCCAAAGGTCAGGTCGAGGTTGTTGCTGCCAAAACGGCCAAACGACAGATCTGCCTGGGTGTACACCGGGCGCTCCGATTCTTTCAAAATGATATTGACCACGCCGGCGCAGGCTTCGTTGCCATACAAAGTGCCCGAAGGACCGTACACCACTTCGATGCGCTCTGCCTGCCGGATGGGCAACTGCGCGCCGATGGGCATACCCAGCGCCGCAAACGGCTTGACAGGGACATCGTTGATCAGGATTTTTACAAACTGGTTGCCAGCCAGCCCACGCATCAGGAAGGTTTCGCCCTCCACGGCGTTGCCGGGCTGCGACACGCGTACGCCCGGCGCTGCACGCATCACGTCGCCCAGCGTGACAAATCCATTTCGCTGAATGTCTTCTGCTGTCACGACCCAGGTGCTGAAAGGCATCTGATCGGCTTCTTCGAGGCTGCGCGTGGCCGAAATCAGTTTGGTAGATTGCAGGGAAAGGTCGCGCATGACGATGTCGCGCTCGGTCAGGCGTTCCGGCAGAAGCAGCAGCGACGTATCGTTTTGCGCAGATAGCAAGCCGGCAGCGCAGGTAAAAAGGACGATGTGGAGCAGGATTTTTACGGCTACATGTTTCATGGCGCGAAAAGTAGCGAGTTTTTGGGTTGCGTGGGCATGAAATTATGCCGTTCGATGGTAGTGCGATGTGGCGGGATTGGCCAACGGATGAAACGGATTTTTTCGGATTTCAACTGATTTTTAAAAAAGCATCCTAGAAGAAGGTACACTCTACGCTTTGTGTCCTTTGTGAAACCTTAGTGCCCTTTGTGGTTAAAAAAAATACACGCTACGCCTTTGTGTTAAATTTTTTTAACCACAAAGGGCACTAAGGTTTCACAAAGGGCACTATGCGTAGAGTGTACCTGCTTTTTTCGATGTTATTTTGAAAAAATCCGTTGCCCAATCCTGCTCCGTTGCTCAAGATCGGAACATACTTTTCCCCAGCCGCAACAGCGCCGACCGTTCGCGCCGCAACCGAAAATAAGGCTGCTGCACCGCCCCGAATTGCCGCCGCACCCGCTCGATGGGCTGTATCATGCTTCCCAGAAAATCGAAAACCGGCAGTTGCAGCACTTCGGCCGAATAGCGGATCATTTCCCACAGCAACAATACGCCCGCTCCGGAAGCCCGCAATTCGGGCGCGTCGCCCGCCATGAGCAGATACGCCGAGCGGCGATCCCACACCAGGTACCCCACGGAATGAATGGCGCCGGACACCTGGTCGACCGCCATAAAAATTTCGCGCTGCCCATGCTCGGCCAGTGCCTGGTCGAGCCGCTGCAACAACGCCGTTTCCACCGGCGGTCGCATGCCTTTTCGTTCGAAACTGCTGTTGTGTACCCGGATAAATTCGGGCAAGGAACATCCCGTCTGAATTGTTACCTGCTGCTGCGCGCGCGGAATTTTCTGGTTGCGGTAATCGGCCGCCAGTCCTTTCCACACTTTATCCAAATCGTTGATTTTCAGGAGGTAGGAATAACGCGTCGTTTGCCGAAATCCTTTCCAGTAAAAAGGCAGCCAGTTGCTCACCGTGTAGGGGAAATCCTGCTCGAACGCCGACAACCCTGCCGGCAGCAGCCCGACCAATTCTTCCATCAGTCCGGGTTCTTTTTTCAGGTTCCGCCATTCTGGCACCACATACGGACCCATCATGCGTGCCAGTGGCGGCATGGCTACGTATCGCCACCAGGCCTTTTTTTTCAGAAAATACGGCCACGCAGCCACTACCTGCCCGCCTTTTTCCAGCACCACGGCCTCCCATTTGTCTGCGCCTTCGCACACGGCATCCAGGTACCAGTCCTGCATGAACAGCGGGAAGTCGGAAGGTGAGGAGGCGCAGAAGGAACGGTACATGGAAAAGTGAGAGAGTGAGAGAGTGAGAGAGTGAGAGAGTGAGAGAGTGAGAAGGGTGAGAGAGTGAGAATGTGAGAGAGGGGTTAGAAGCCGGTGTTGATGCGGATGTAGAAGCCGTTTTGGCCGAGGTCGTTGCGGCTGAATTCGAAACGCGCCGTTTTGTTGTAGTACGCCACTATATCCAGTCCGACGCCATAGCCATACATCACGCGATTGACAAAGGGGTTGTTTTCACCATAATACGGATCGTTGCTGTATCCTGCATCGTTGTTGGCTGCCAGGTAAATCTTGATAGGAATAGTTTGAAACGCCTCGATGGGCACCCATTTTCCCAGCCGATAGGTCCGGTTGAAAATTTCGAGGTGAAAGGCCGTTTTCACTACACCAAAATCCAGCCCGTCGGCCACAAAATATTCATAACCGCGCACAAAATTGTTGCCGTACCCGAGGCCCTGGTTGTTGAAATAAGGCGGCCGGCAGCGGGGCAGACTCACGCGCGCAGCCGTGTTCAGGGCAAAACTCAGTTTGGGCGTCAGTTTGAAATACCGGTCGTATTCCCCGTAAATGCGCGTCAGATGCAGGTCTTCGGAGCGCAAAAAACCGTTTTGTCGCAATTCGAAGGTGGCGCGCCAACCCTGCAAGGGGTACGGACGAATATCGAGCCGGTCGAATGAAATATTATAGGTCAGGCTGGTGTAACGCTGTATCTGCCGGCCCTGAAGGAAAAAATTCGGGTTCATTTCGGCGATGGTATCGCTGATCTGATTGCGGTGATATTCCGCCGCGAAGGTATGGCTGACAAACAGTTTGGGCCGCCAGGTAAAGCCCGTTCCGATGGCCAGCCGCTGGATCGACCAGCGATCCGGGTCGGTGTAAAACAGAATTTTATTGCCGTCGGTGCTGTAGGCTACCTCATGGTTGCGGCTGTACGTGATGGCCGTTTGCATGCCCAGCGTCTGCTTTTTATTGACATTGGGATGCCGGTACGCGAGTTCGTATTTGTTGGAATAACCGAATTGCAATTTTGTTTTCAGCAGATCGGCCTGGCCCGAAAAATTCAGCCAGTTCAGGTCGATGCCGTAGTTGACACGCCGCAGGGAGTGGTTAAATTCTTTCCACCAGACATTGAAATTCCGATCGGCCAGTTCGAACAACGGCGCCGGGTAGATGTACCAGCCTTCCTGTAGCCGGATTTGCAGCGTCACCTGGTTGCGCTCGTCCCAGGTCAGCACATTGATGTGGGCGCTGGCAAAAATGCCGAGGTTCATCAGGCGCAGGCTGTTGCGCTCTAGTGTGGTGCCGAGATCGGCCACGGTAATGGAATCGCCGGGTGCAAATTCGAGTTCGCGCAGGATCAGGTTGTCGCGCGTTTTCCGGTTGCCTTCGATGTTGATTTTTTGGATGTACACAAATGCAGGCAGCGCCGCTACTCCCTGCGCCGTGGATTTCAGCAAGGAAATAGTACAAAAAAACAGCAGTAGAAAACGCCTGATTTCCAGACAATTACTCAATCGGCAAGTCATGCGCGGCAGTTGAAAAACCTCTTTTGGGGGCGAAAATCCGTCCTAAAACGCTCAAATTGCCGCCTCGTGGGCCCAAAAAACGTCAAATCCTGCAAAAAAAGCATACAAATGAATATATTTTTATGTGTGTTGCGCTACCTTTGGACAAAAAGAGCAGGACGTGGATTTGAATGAAATGATGCAGGACCCGGTTTTTTACGGGTTGGTATGGGCCATTTTCACCGTGATAGGCGTGATTGTGGGCTGGACGCTGCGTGCCACGTACCCCGAACAGGAAGTGCGCAATTCGCTCTCCCGCGTCGAACAGGAAAAGAATACGCTCGCCCGCCTGTACACCAGCATCAAACACCAGCACGACCTGCGCGAAGCCGATTTCCGTAAAGCATCGATGGAGTTAGGTACGCTTCGCGACCAATTGGTTGCCCTGGAGGCCGATCGCTCCCGCCGCGTTCAACTCGAACAATCCTACGCGCCGCGCCTCGAAAAAGCCGAGGCCAATGCCGCGCAATACGCCCAGAAAGTGGCAGCGCTCGAAGTGCTGGCTGGCAGCCTGCGCACCCGCAACGATGAAATGAGTGCCGAACTGAAGCGCATGCAGCAGGAACTCGACGCCTGGCAGGTGCTGTACCACGACTTTCAGGCCATGCAACGCAAACTGGCGGCTTTCGAACAAAATGCTTCCTGGCTCGAAGGCGAACGCGAACAACTGCGCCGCCAATTAGAAACCGCCCGCATCGAAATCGAAAACCTGCAAATGCAACTGCTCCAGCGCCGCGCCGATGCGCCCGTTTCGGGTTCCAATAAATCGGCTGCCCAGGGCGACCGGCTTGGCGGCCCTGCTGCGCCGGAAAGTACCGACGACCTGAAAATTATCAACGGCATCAACCCCTTTGCCGAACAACAACTCATCGCGCTGGGTATCCACACCTTCGCCCAGATCAGCCGCTGGGACGACAGCGCCATTCTGGCCTTCGCCAAAGCGCTCAATATCAGTCCGGGAAAAATTTACAAGGACGACTGGGTAGGACAGGCAAGGCATTTGGTGGGAAGCCGGTAAGGGGATTTCCGATTGCCGATTACATGATGTACGATGTAAGATTGGAAGGATGAACGTGGAATTAAAGATTTTCGAGTCACCCCGCTCACCCCTCTCTATCCAAACCCCATTGGCACAAATGCTGTCCTTCTCTTACCCCGAGCAGCGCTGGCGCGGCATTTGGTGGGAAGCCGGCGAGGGGGATTTCCGATTTTCAATTACATGATGTACGATGTACGATTGGATTTGAGATTTTTGATTGAGGGCATTTCGTACTATCTTAAATCTACTATCCAATCGTATATCGTACATCATGTAATCTGAAATCATGTAATTTAAGATGTAAGATTACATGATGTAAGATGTAAGATTGGAAGGATGAACGTGGAATTAAAGATTTTCGAGTCACCCCGCCCACCCCTCTCTATCCAAACCCAATCGTATATCGTACATCATGTAATCGAAAATCGGAAATCAACATAACGCAGCCTCCCCACCCCGCCCCAAACAATCAGCATCGCCGACAGCCCCAGCGTTCCCCATTTCAGGAGTTTAAATACCTCGCAGCACAGCGCTGCCGTCATGGATTGTTGCGGAAAGGTGTACAGCAGCCACACAATGCTGGTATTTTCTGCATAATCGAACAGCAGCACTACAAATGGCAGCACATTCAGCCACGCGGCAGCGGTTTTGCGGTATAAAAAGGTAAGCAGTATGCCCAGCAGAAACGCATACACCAGCGGATACGCCACATCGGCTGTCATTTCGGTGCGGGCATACAAGGCGCGGGCGGCATCGCCGTAGTCGGCCACCATTTGCAGGGTGCGCGCCGGATGAAATCCAAACGTCAGGTCGATGATGCCGACCGTTTTTCCAGCAAGGTGGTTAATGGCGTTTTCAGCGTTTTTCAGGATAACGCCACAAAAAAAGAGGTAGGAAGCCCAAAAAAAGGCAAAGGTTTTCCAGTTGGCTATGCGGTCGAGAAAGCGAGAAAGGCTGTTCATGTTTGTATGGGTTGGATGCAATTTTGGAGGATGTGTTTTTTGAATTGCATATGTACCCAGGGAGGGAGATAACTGGCAAGGCGAAAATGCGTTAGTGGTTCTTAGGTACATGTTTATTCTGTTGTGTCCAAAGTGTATCGAAAATGAATTCTTTGTATCGTCTTTGAAAGTCTTGGTCGGTTGAGAACCTTTTAAATATCTCTGTCTGCGTAAACAGGTATTGTTGCATTAAGTCTTCCACTTTTTTATCAGATGATATTTTTGCGTTTTGCTTGTCGGGCGATGTTGTGATAGCGTCCATAACTTTCTTGTCTGCTTTCATTTCGGCAGGTAATTGTTCGGTCAAAAATTGGTTTACCTTGTCTTTGTCTGTCCAGTCAATGTCGCCAAAGCGCTGATTGAATGCTTTTAGAATGTTTTCCAAAGTGTCAAGTTCAGGTTCTGATTTTCCACCACCAACGCCAACAGGAATTGGCTCTACAAGCCCCGGTTCCTCAACCAAACTGATTTTTTCTGTCCCTTGCCTGGACGGGCGGTAACTATCCATATCAATGGATTCAATGATGCCTTGCGCCAAGTCTTCATTTTCGTCAATAGTTAGTTTTGGCAATAAATATTTTAGATACCACCAAAGTTGCTCCCAATACAGATTATTAAAGTCAAGCAGTTTGGCTAAATAACTGTACGTTCTCAAAAACGATTTTACCTTGATTTTAAAGTCAATTTGTCTGTCAATATCCAAATCGTATTTGAAAATATGTGCCGCAGAATCTATTATGGGGTCAAGAATGGTTCTATCTGCATTGCCCGAATATTTTTCAAAGAAGTCTTTTACAACGTCTTCATTGTAAACATCAAACTTCTCTAATGCGTCAAGCAAGTCATTCAGTTTGTTCGGACTGGTTTCTTCGCTTAGGATGGTGGAGGTATAATAAGGGTCGAAGGCTTCTTTTATTTCCTCGGCTGAATTGTAAAAGTCCAACACAAAGGTGTCTTTCTTATGAGGTTTAAAGGCTCTGTTCAGGCGTGAAAGCGTTTGCACTGCTTGCACATCGCGTAGTTTCTTGTCCACATACATGGTGTGCAGAAGCGGTTGGTCAAAGCCTGTTTGGTATTTGTTGGCGACAATCAAAAAACGGTATTCCTTTTTCTTGAAGTTTTTCGGAATGTCGTTTTTATAACTGTCAAAGTTGTTCATTGACGTTTCGTCATACTCCACGCCTTTGTATTCTTTCTTTCCGGAAAATGCAACAATGGCTTTGTAAGGCGATTTGATTTCTTTTAGGTATTCGTCAAAAGCCTGTTTGTATTTGATAGCGGCAATGATGCTTTTGGTAACTACCATTGTTTTGGCTTCTCCGTTTATCAGGTGTTTTACATCACGGTGGAAATGGTCTATCATTATTTTTGCTTTCTCGGCTATCGCAAATTCGTGCCCTTCTACATAAGCCCTCAATTTCTTTTGTGCCTGTTTGGTGTCAAACTCCGGGTTTTCTTCTACTGATTTGATGAGTTTGTAAAAAGAATTGTAGGTGGTGTAGTTCTGCAACACGTCCAAAATAAATTCTTCTTCAATGGCTTGTTTCATGGAATACAGATGGAAAGCATCAAAAGCCGTCTTTTCTTCTCCGTCCTTGATGTATTTGCGGGGCACACCAAAGGTTTCCAATGTTTTGTTTTTGGGGGTAGCCGTAAAGGCAAAGTAAGAACCGTTTTTAATCATCTTACGGCTTTCAACCAAAGCATTGATTTTGTCCTCCAAGGTGGGTTCGTCCTCGTCTTCCATATCTTCGCCTTTGTCGGCAAGCACGGCATTCATTTTGGCGGATGTTTCTCCGCTTTGGCTGCTGTGTGCTTCGTCAATGATGATGGCAAACTTCAAACTGCCCAAGTCCTCCATCTCTTTCAGCAAATGCGGGAAGGTCTGTATTGTACAAATAATGACTTTCTTTTTGTTGGCAATGGCCTCTCGCAAATGCGTGGTTTTACTTGCGCCATCGTTGGTAATGGCTGCTACAATGCCTTGCTTGGGGGCAAACTGTTTTATTTCTTCACTCAGTTGTTTATCCAATACCGTTCTATCCGTAATGACGATGACCGAATCGAAAATAGTATGCTCACCCGTTTTGTCAAACAAGCCGTGCAATTGATGCGAAAGCCAGGCAATGGTTTTGGTCTTGCCCGACCCTGCCGAATGTTGGATGAGGTATTTTTGTCTAATGCCGTTTTCTTTGGCATGTGCCAGTATTTGCTTGACAGATGTGAGTTGATGATATCGGGGGAAAATCATTTTCCGTTTCTTCTTGCCTGTGTCTTCGTCCGTCTCTTCGATGACAGAAGCAAACTTGTCTATGATATTGGCCAGCGAATCTTTACTCAATATGTCGCCCCACAAATAATTGGTTTTCAGTCCCTTGGGGTTTACGGGATTGCCTGCTCCGAATGGCGGCGTGGCTTTGCCATCGTTTAGTCCTTTGTTGAAAGGAATGAAGGATGATGCTTTTCCTTTGAGTTCCGAACACATATACACTTGCTCGGTGTCGGCGGCGAAATGCACCATACAACGGGCAAACGAAAAGATTTTCTCTTTCGGGTCGCGGTCGTTTTGGTATTGGCGAATGCCGTTTTGTACATATTGTCCGCTCAACGGATTTTTGAGTTCGCAGGTAATGACCGGAATGCCGTTTACAAATACAGTCAAGTCCAAGCGGTTTTCGTGGCTAAGGCTGTATTTCAACTCTTGTGTTACCGAAAACACATTGGCAGCATAGCGGGCAGCATCTTTGGGGTTGTAGCCCGATGCAGGCTTGCGGTAAAACAACTCAATGGTTTTATCAAAATGCTTCACGCCTTTGCGTAGCACTTCCACTACGCCTAATTCTTTTATTTTTTCATCCAGGCGAACCAAAAAAGGGCGTTCGCCTTTTTTCTGAATCATCTCGAAGGCGTCTTTCTGGGTTGCCTCTATAAATGCCAATACTTGTTGGGGATTGATGCAGAACTCCCGGTCAAATTCATTGGGCGTGGTTTCTACAAAACCCTGCTCTGTTACCAAGTAGTTAGTAATGAACTTTTGAAAACCTCTTTCTGATGTATCTGTAAACTGCATACGTACTATTTTTTTAAATGTAGCGTCAATAGATGCTGTAATTCTTCTTTGCTTGGCAACACCGTTTGATAACGACTCGCAAAAATCTGTTGATTGTCTTCTGGCAAGGTAATCTCTACCAAGGTTTCACTTTTGTCTTGACATAGTACAATCCCAATCGTTTTGTTTTCTTCTTCTAACTTGACAAAACGGTCGTAATAATTGACATACATCTGCATCTGTCCTAAATCTTGATGTTTGAGGTCGCCTATTTTCAAATCTATCAGCACAAAACAACGCAACAGACGATTGTAAAACACCAAATCAATATAAAAATGCCGTTCGTCAAAACTGATTCTTTTTTGGCGTGCCACAAACGTAAAACCTTTGCCCAATTCTAATAAAAAATGCTCCAATTTGTCAATCAAGGCATTTTCTAAGTCATTCTCGGTGTAACGATACTGTTCTTTGAGGCGCAAAAACTCCAAAATATAGGGGTCTTTTACGGCATCTTGCGGGCTTTGTATCACCTGACCTTCTTGCGACAATTTTCGTAGCCCTGCTTTGTCTGTACTTAGGGCAAGGCGCAAATACAACGCACTATCAAACTGGCGTTTCAATTCCCGCAAACTCCAATTATTTTGCGCCGCTTCTATTTCATAAAATGCCCGCTCTTCCTTGTTTTCAATGCGTAGCAGTACCTGATAATGCGACCAACTCAACTGAAATTCAGGCGTTTCAGAAATCCGAGACGCTGTCTCGGAAATTGGATAGGCTAAGTAAAACCGACGCATATTTTCGAGGTTATCCACCGAAAACCCTTTGCCAAACTCCTGTTGTAGCGCTGCCGAAAGGCTTTTGATAATGCCTTTGCCATAAGCGGCTTTGGCTTCGCCCTGCTGCTCTTCTTCTACAATGCGCCTGCCTACCCGCCAATATGCCTGCACCATCGCCTGATTGATGCTGCGGTAAACACTTTGCTGTGCTTGCCGTAGTATGTGGGATATGTCGCTGATGATTTGCATACTTAACTCATTTGTACTTGCGGAACACTGCGCTTGCCCGTTACCAAATCGGTGATTAAGGACTCTCGGTATTCTTTGATGGCGGAGATTTCTTTTTGGGCTTTGGTGATGGCAAGGTCAATAATTTGATGTTCCTCTTTTACGAATTTTACAATTTCTTCTTTTTCAGTATCGCTTGGATATGGAACAGAAAGATTACCTAAATCTTCCATTGCTAAATTTGGTTGAGCAGATGTAACCGCTTTTAACCAAATACTTGTCGTGATGAAATTTGAATGAAGCCAGTAATAACAAAATTCAACATCCACTTTTTTCTTTAAGCGAATGAAACTTACTGCTTGATTTGTATTGGCAGGTAGAAATTCTTTTGGAAGTATGGCTACTTTACCAATTGTTGCACCAGCAATTACAAAAAGCAAATCGTTTTCTTGCAGTTGAGAACGCTTTAATATGCGATGGGTAATTGCATCAATAAAAAATGCAGGTTCTTCTGTTACATTGGATTTAAATATATTTTCTGCTTTTATAAATCTAATTCCCTCGCTTGTCATTTCTCTGCCTTCGGTTGAAGGAGTCGAACCTTTTGAAATAATCTTTGTCAAAAACTTTAACCTTTTTAAACTCCAATTTTTTGGAAGACTCGTCAACCAGTCAATATCTGTCGCTTTAATTTCTGTATTTGGATTAAGCCCCTTAGTAAACGTTGCGTCAATGACATCCTTTTTCCGTTCTTCTAAAATCTCCACCAACCTTTCCTTATTCCGAATAAACGTATCTATTTGTTCATTCTTTTTGTCTAAGTAGGAGACAATGCTGTTTTGAACGGATAGGGGCGGGACAATGCTGTACATGCGTTTGAAGTGTGTGAAACGACAGGGTAAAAAATGCTCTCCGATTCCATATACATTTCTCCAAATGTAATTTTTATAGTATTCGGTTCTGAAAACGTAATGAAAGAATTTAGGATTAACGAGTCTATTTTTTCTCGGCTTTAATACTGTGTAAACAGGACTTACAATACCTTCATAATTTGAATAACCGACTGCACCTTTCCGAAATTCCATTCCGTAAGCAATATCATTTATCCTGACAACCTTATAGTTTGATTTATCCTGACTTGAAATATCTTTTTTGTCCATATCTGACTGACGAACAACACCTTTTGAAATGCTTACTGAGAGTAATTCCATTTCATTTTTTGGACGTTCTCGTCTTTCCTGAAAAATGGCAATATTTGGCAGCAGTTGCCAGCCATCGGGCAGTTGCGTTACATAATCGTAGGCAACGGGATAGTATTTATTGTATGGTTGTAAAGTCGCCATCAGTCGTTCACGATTTCGTTTAAGATGCCATCCGTTTCTTTTTCCAATGCAAAAATCTCAGCCGTAATTTCTTCGATGCTGCGGGGCGGCACATAGTTGTAGAAATAGCGGGTAAAGGAGATTTCGTAGCCTTTTACGGTTTTGCTTTCGTCCATCCACGCATCTGGGATATGCTGCAATACTTCCCGTTCAAAGTATTCGTGAATGTCTTGGTCGAGCGGTACATTTTCAGTGTCGCGCAGGTCGCTGTCGGCTTCGTAAGTTATGGTTCCGTCTTTTTCTATTTTCTTGATGACCCTTTCCGCCTCTTCGTTTTTCCAGGTGATGGCATCTGTGATGCTTTTTACGCCTTTGGCATCCATATCCAATTTCAATTGCTTGATGGTTTTATTGAGCAAAGGCACAAAGGTGTTGTAATCGTCAAATGGTTGGTCGCCCAATGCATCGGCCATTTTTTGAGCCGCTTGCATCAGTTCCAATTGCTTGTTCCAATGCTCGGCACTCAGCAGTTTGGTTTTGTCGGCAGGTTTGAGTTTTACCTCGTTTTTGTTCAGGTGGGCTTCAATCTTCTCCTTGTATTTTTTGATGTCTTTATACAAGTCGTCACCAAAATGAGCGTAAGCCCATTCCATTTCTTCGGCTATGCTTTTGTCAAACCGCAAGGTGGCAATGGCTTCGGGGGTGAATTGGGCAGACAGTCGTAAAGGGCGTTCGACGGTTATTTTATGGTAGCCAAAATATTCATTGGGGTAAATTTTGGAAATGTCGCTTTCCACAAAGTCCATATACAGATTGGTAATGGCATCTATGTGGCCCGGTTTCATTTCGCAGTTCTTTTGCCCCAAGTTTTTACGCAGTTTTTCATACAGTTCCATGGCGTTAATCAACTGCACTTTGCCTTTGCGTTTTGGGGCTTTCTTGTTGCTTACAATCCAGATGTAAGTAGGTATGCCTGTGTTGTAGAAAATGTTTTTAGGCAAAGCGATGATACATTCCAGCCAATCGTTTTCGATGATGTATTTGCGAATTTCGCTTTCGCCACCACCGGCATCGCCCGTAAACAAAGCCGAACCATTGTGAACGGTGGCAATGCGGCTGCCCAGTTCGGTATTGTGTTTCATCTTGCTCACCATATTCATCAGGAACAGCAATTGCCCGTCAGAAATGGAAGGCAAACCAATCTGAAAACGGGTGTCTTTGATGTTCTGACTTCCTTTTTTGCCGCGGTCATCTACGATGGCATCTTCATCTATTTTCCAGGTTTTGCCATAAGGCGGATTGGAAAGCATAAAGTCGAAATGCAAATGCGGAAAACCATCTCTGGAAAGGGTGGAACCGTAGGCAATGTTCTCCGATTTTTCGCCTTTAATCAGCATATCGCTGGTGCATATAGCGTAGGTTTCAGGATTTACTTCCTGCCCATACAGCATAAAGTCGGCTTTGTGATCGGTCACTTCCATTGCAAAATGCTCTGCTTCGGTCAGCATACCGCCACTGCCGCAGGCGGGGTCGTAAATGAGATAGGTTCCCTGTTTGATTTTGTCTTTTACGGGCGTAAACAAAATGTGCGTCATCAACTTGATGATTTCACGAGGCGTAAAGTGTTCTCCCGCTTCTTCGTTGTTTTCTTCGTTGAACTTGCGAATCAGTTCTTCAAACACATAACCCATTCCCAAATTGGTCAGCGGTGGCAAGGTTTCGCCTTTGCTGTTCTTGGCTTCGTTGGGGCTAAGGTTGATTTCTTTGTTGCAGAATTTTTCAATGAGCAGATAGGTTACACCTGCTTCTTTCATGGTCTCCAACTGATTGCGCAGTTTAAACTTGCTGATGATTTCCTGCACATTGGGGCTGAATCCGTCCAAATAGGCTTCCAAATTGGAGTCTATGTTGTCGGCATCGTTCATTAAGGTTTCAAACGTGAATTTTGAAATATTCCAAAACGGATAGCCCGATTGGTTATCCAATGCTTTTTTGTCGTCTATATGCTGCTGAATGAGAAAGGCGTTTGCTTCCAGAACCTTCTCCTTAGTCGGCACCAGCAAAGCATCCAAACGCCTTAAAACGGTGAACGGAA
This sequence comes from Bacteroidota bacterium, assembly GCA_020160935.1. Classification (GTDB taxonomy): domain Bacteria; phylum Bacteroidota; class Bacteroidia; order Chitinophagales; family Saprospiraceae; genus M3007. Next base: position 37,367 of record JAIUPL010000020.1, read on the forward strand.
GAATGATGTCACGGTATTTACCTCGCACGAAAACATCTCTCAGCACATCGTCTGCAATGCTCCATATAAAACTAACGATTTGGTTATGGACTTTTTGATTCATCCTTTTTGTTCAGTTGTTTAAGAGTTTAAAAATGCTGTGATTCTTTGTATGTGTTTAGGAATACCTGTTATTTAAGTTTTTTTGGCTAACTCTGCTTTGCCGTCAACTCACCTATATAATTCTCATTACGTAAAAACCCACATTGCCGCCCTCCTGTCAGTAAATGTCAGTTGCGTCAAGCCAATCCAAGAGGTTGGCTTGACGCAACTATTCCATCAAATAAAAGAGGAAACACCAGGTTCTCAAACAGGAGTTTTAACCCCGTAAATGTACCCTACATATTCAAATTTTCATACTATCTGCCCCAGCGAAACCACAAATATCCATCAATCCCCCTCCAACCCGGTTTCTCCAACACCATACCCGGTTCACAAAACCAACTAATACGTACCCCTCACAAACAAATACGTCTCCCACCTATCCCAATACGTTCTCCCACCATCTGAATACATCCGCCATCTATCTGAACAGGTTCCTGAACCAAGCTAATACGTCCGACATCCAAACGAATACATGTGTGCACGTATTCATTTGGGTGTTGGACGTATTAGCCGGTCCAACGGACGTATTCGGCGGTGTACAATACAGGTGTAGCGCTCTGGAAGACACCGTGCACTGTGTATAAAACGTATCAGAGTGTGTAAAATACCCATCTTCTTCTATCCGCTGCCTCAACCCTCCACTTCTCAACCCATCTCAACCCCTCAACCACCTCAACCCTTCAACCATCTCAACCCTCAACTCCTCAACCCATCTCAACCCCAAAACCCCTACCCCTCCACCACAATATCATACTTCCCCAGCAGCCCCGCCAGCCCGTCCGCCGAAAACCGCGCTTTTTTGATGCGGTTCTGATCCGGATCGATGGTGTAGTGCGCAGCCGTCCGAAAATCCGCTTTTTCCAGGTTGGTGTTTTCAAACAAGGCGCCTGCCAGGTCGCAGTCGGCGAAGGTAGACCCGCTCAAATCGCAGTTTGCAAAATCCGTTTCCTGCAACTGGCAATGCTGAAACACCGTGCTTTTCAGTTTTTTGCCATAAAAAGAGGTATGTTGCAGGGCGCATGCTTCCAGGCGGATCGAAAAGCCCAGGTCGTTGCAGTCTTCGAAGCGAAGTCCCAGCATTTTGCATTCCTTAAACTGCACCTCGCGAAAAGCGGTCTGGGCCACAGTGGCCATGCTCAGGTTGCAACGCAGAAAGGTGCAGTCCGCAAATTTGTAGCCCGACAGGTCGGTGTTGGATAAGTCGAGGTCCTGAAACGTACATTGTTCGTATTCGCCGGGCGGAAGTGGCAAATCGGATGGCAGGAATGTTTGGGTTTCGAAATAAGCGTTGGACATGGGTGGGTGGATTGAATGAAGATTGACGATTACATGATGTACGATGTACGATTGGATTTTAGAATGAGGATTTATGATTGATCGAGATGTCCTCCGTTCATAATCTTCAATCGTCATTCTAAAATCCAATCGTACATCGTACATCATGTAATCGTCAATCGTCATTCAATCCACCACCACCACCACATTCCCTTTCTTATGCCCGCCATCAACATATTGGTGTGCATCGGCAATCTGATCCAGGGAAAAAGAGCGATCAATGGCGGCCGAAAGTTGGCCTTTTTTTGCCAGTTGAGCAAGCGCGCGGATATTTTCGGGCAATTCTGTGGCGACGCCGAACACCACTTTTTGTCCGGCCCGACGCCCTGTCCAGGCGCCTTGCAGCATTTCCGTCATCATAGCCGCGCCGAGCAGCAGCGTGCCGCCTTTTTTCAGCGCTGCCGAACAGGCCGATACGGAGGCTTTGTTGACGGTTTCGTACACCACGTCGTACTGGCCCACATTTTTGGAAAAATCGCTGCGGGTGTAGTCGATCACGTGGGTGGCGCCCAATGCACGCACCATATCCACATTGGCGGTGCTGCACACGCCCGTCACTTCTGCGCCCAGGGCGCGGGCAATTTGCACCGCTGCGGAGCCGACAGCGCCGGAAGCGCCATAAATCAGCACCTTTTGTCCGGGCTGGATGTTGGCTTTTTGCAGGTAGTGCCAGGCCGTGTTGCCGCCAAACGGAAGTGCCGCCGCTTCGGTGTGGCTCAGGCGGGAGGGTTTTAGCGCGATGGGAGCATTGTCGGGCAGGCACACATATTCGGCATACGCGCCGAAATGCAGGTTGGTGGCGCCGAACACCTCGTCGCCGGGGCGAAATGCCTGCACATCCGAGCCGACGGCTTCCACCGTGCCCGAGAGTACACCGCCGAGAATGGGTTTGGAGGGTTTGAACAAGCCGAAAATAAAACGCACGGCAAACGGGTCGGCCCTGCGCAGTCGGCAGTCGCCCGAATTGACGGCCGTCGCATGTATTTTGATCAGGATTTCGTTGTTTTTGGGAACGGGCTTGGCCCATTGTTTCACCTGGAGGACTTCGGGAGCGCCGTATTGTGTGTAAACGGCCGCTTTCATAGAGGAGGAGGTCATGAATGGTAGTTGTTTAATTTCGGGGCAAAGGTCAGCCCCGTCCTCCCCACAATTCATTGACTTTCGTCAAGAAAAACGAACGACGCTATTTTTTCAGGATGCGTTTGCGGATTCGGCTCAACGATTCGGCCGTGACGCCCAGGTAACTGGCCAACTGGTACTGCGGCACGCGGTCGAGCAGGTCGGGGCGCGTGTTGAGCAGGTACAGGTAGCGCTCTTCGGGGCTGCGCAAGACAAAAGAGGTGAGTTGTTCCTGGGTTTTTCCCATTTCTTCTTCCATGGCGAGATAACTGACGGCCTCCAGGCGCGGAAGTTTTTCAAAAAATGCCACCTGGTCTTCCGGCGTGCTGGTGGTCACGGTGGTGTCTTCCACGCAGGCGAGGTAAAACTTGGAAGGCGCGCGTTTGAAGGCGCCTTCATAGGGCGTTACGGGCTGCCCTTCGGTGTAGAAATTGGTGGTTTTCTCCTCTCCATCCACCAGGAAATACTGTCGAATACAACCTTTCAGTACGAAGTAGCAGAGTTTGGCTATTTGCCCTTCCTTGAGCAGAATCGTACCTTTTTTGAAGGTTTTAAACTTCACATTGCGCACGATTTCGTCGATTTCTCCCTGGCTCAATGGCGTGAACTGGGAGATGTATCGGATGATTTCCTGTTCAGGCGATTGCGTGCGGCCAGATTTGCGGGTCGATGTGGAAAGGGATGTGGACATGTATGCAAATGTAGGATTTTTTGCTAAAAAAATTGCCGGAAAATATGCGCATCTCCAACGGTTTTGACAGATAATTAGGTGAGATTTTTATGCAGCCAAAAAATGTTAAACTTTCCCCTTTGTGCTTAAAAACTCCTAACCTTGCAAAAAAAATTACAAAAAATATTCGGCAATCGCACGACATGTTTTTTGTTTAAAAAATTGATTGTCAAACATTTAAAAAGAATTTGAAATAAAAATACAAGAAAAACAGTCAGTGTAAAAACCCGGAAATGAAAGAATTGGCCCTTTTTTTGGTAGGGCCGGTTTGTCATTGCCCATCATCCCACCATTGTTAGATTAATCCCTCACCCGAAAATGGCATCGTTTGGTCCAAAACAGACTCTAACTCAAAAACTTCAACAAAAACTTTCCCCCCAGCAGATTCAGTTGATGAAACTGCTGCAAATCCCTACGGCCACCCTCGAACAACGCATACAGGAAGAACTGGAAATCAATCCCGCTCTGGAAGAAGGCGACGAAACGGCCGACCTCCTCGAAGGCATGTCGGAAATGGACCTGGCCGATGCCGATCTCAGTTATTACGAACGCGAGCAAAAAGCCGAATCAGGTGAAGATGATCGCGATGATAACATCGGTTCGGACGAGGGCAGCGGACTGGATGCGCTCGATGAAATAGAACGCGACAGCACCGACGAATACGACGATGACACCATCAGCCTCCGTGACGACGATGTGGAACTCGACGACTATATCGTCAACTTCATTGAAGACGACCCGGCGACCTACAAAACCCGCGATGAAAGCCGCGGCGGCGATGAGGAAGAAAAAAGCGCGCCCATCGTTTTTGAAAGCACTTTCCACGAATACCTCGAACAGCAACTCGGCATGCTGAGCCTGCACGACGAACGCGAGCACGCCATTGCCCTGCAAATTATCGGCTCCATCGACGACGACGGCTACCTGCGCCGCGAACCCGGCGCCATGGTCGACGACCTGCTGTTCAGCCAGAATATCAGCACCTCAGAGAAGGAAATAGACGAAATGCTGCTGAAAATCCAGCAATTCGATCCGCCGGGCATCGGTGCGCGCGACCTGCGCGAGTGCCTGCTCCTTCAACTGCACGCCCGTCTGCGCCAGGAAGAGGATACACTCACGTACGACGACCGGCAGGCGGTACAATTCGCCATCCGCATCATCGATCAGTACTTCGACGAATTTACCAAGAAACACTACCAAAAACTTTGTCGCCAACTCAGCATCGATGAAGACGAGTTGAAAATGGCCGTCGATGAAATCCTCAAACTCAACCCCAAACCGGCCAGCGGATTCGCGTCTCGCGGCGACCGCAACCTGAACTACGTATTACCCGATTTTCTGGTGAGCAACCGCGATGGCGAACTGGAACTCACCCTCAACGCCCGCAACGCGCCCGATCTGCGCATCAACGACCAGTACCGCGATATGCTCAAGGCCTTCCACGACGGCCGTAACGGGCGCCGTGCCACCAAAAAAGAGAAGGAAGCCGTGCTGTTCATCAAACAGAAGATCGACAGCGCCCGCTGGTTTATCGACGCGATCAAACAACGCCAGCAAACGATGATGCTCACCATGGGCGCCATCATGCGCCACCAGGAGGAGTATTTCCTCACCGGCGACCAGAAAAAAATCCGCCCGATGATCCTCAAGGACATCGCCGACGTGACCGGGCTCGATATTTCCACGGTATCGCGCGTGGCCAATTCCAAGTACGTGCAAACGGAGTTTGGCACCAAGCGTCTGAAGGATTTCTTCTCCGAAAGTCTCAGCACCCAGGATGGCGAAGAGGTTTCCACCCTCGAAGTGAAAAAAATTCTGTCGGACATGATTGCCGAAGAAAACAAACGCCGGCCGCTTTCCGACGAAAAACTCAAGTCCGTACTCCTGAAGAACGGCTACAACATCGCCCGCCGCACCGTTGCCAAATACCGCGAACAATTGAATATTCCGGTAGCGCGGCTGAGGAAGGGGCTGTGAGATGGTTGAGATGGTTGAGGGGTTGAGATGGTTGAGGAGTTGAGATGGTTGAGAGGTTGAGATGGTTGAGGGGCAGCCACCCGGAAAAATTTTGACCGCCTCCCTTCGTGAGGGGAATGTTCAGAAAAGTGTGTCAACCTATATTTTTCGTGTTTTTTTTCGCAGCCTGACGACGCCATGCCGCCTTGTCTTCCTGACGGGATCTGTTCACTCTACGGCGCATAACAGCATATTTTCCCTCGTAGAGTGAACATATCCCGTCAGGAAGACAAGGCGGCATGGCGTCATCAGGTTGCGAAAAAAATTGTTGAAAGCCTGCATTGACACACTTTATTGAACACTCTCTTCGTGAGTGGCTATATCTCAACCCCTCAACCATCTCAACTCCTCAACCATCTCAACCCTCTCAACTCCTCCACCACCCTCATCCTCCGCCCCTCTTCCGCTTCACTCCCTGGACCGTTTCCCGCACTTCCCGTTGCACATTTTGCCGCACGGGCGCCGGTTTTTCTTCCAGTATTTTTTCTACACGTTCGGCGGCCTGGGTGCTGCCGGCTTTTTCCAGGACAGGCAGGATGCGTTGCACTTCCTCCGTCGAGCGGGCTGATTGCATTTTTTTCACCAGCGCGCCGTCGATGGCGGGCTGGGTTTTGCGTAGCACTTCGGGTTTTGAGGCGGCGGCAGCGGCCACTTCTTCGAGGCGTTCCTGGCGCGGGAAATCGCGGAGGTAGGCTTGCACTTTGGCTTCGGTGGGCTGGGTGCGGATAGATGCCACGTAGGCATTTTCCACTTCCGGCATCAGTTCGGCGCGGTTTTGCACAGCAGATTTTAGTTCGGGCAGGCGTTCGCTTTCAGGGAAATCGCGTACAAACTGGCGAATTTTTCGTTCGTCAGGCTGGTCGCGGATAGCGGCGATGGACGCCGTTTCCAGCGTTGTAATGCGTTTTTCCACCCGCGCTTCAAATTTTCCCTGTCTGTACAGGCGCTGGTAGTCGCGCAGGTCGGCCAGTTGGCCACTTTCTTCGGCTTTGTAGAAGTAGGCTTTTTCGAGGTAAGGGCTGCCTTTGGGCGTGTATTCCTCAATATAGGCCGCGTAGGCACTCACGTCATTTTTGATGCTGGCCACCCACCAGTCGCGCGTAGCGGGCGGCGTCAGCGCCCAGGTAGCCGAAGGCGCTACCACGATGAATGCCAGAAACAAGGCCAGCGGTTTCAGGCGATTGGGCGGCGCGGATTCAGCAGGCTCCGGGGCTTTTGGGGGCTCCATAGCCTCCTTGGTTTCATAATTTACCTGAAATCCACCTGCTGCAGTGGACGAACTTTGAAACGCAAAACTTTGTCCACTAGGCTTGAAATCGGCGTTTTCGGCCGGTGCACGCACTTCCGTCACGATGGTCACGGTTTCCAGCAGCGACACGTCGCGCGGGATGGGCTCGGCAAAGCCTTCCACTTTTTCCAGGATCGACACTTTCACCAGCAGTTGATGCACGCCCTCTTTCAAGGGTGTGACGCTGAAATTCCACTCCGTAAAACCGGCATCGCGCACCAGTTGGGTACGCGCATTGAGGGCAGCAATCTGGAACGTGCCGCCTTCAGCATCAAGCAGTTCGGCGCTCATTACGTCGGAAATTTCCACTTGCCCGCGCACCTGTACGTGTTCGTCGAGCACGATATTTTCCAGAATGGCATCTTCATCCACGGCCACCCGAATGGTGCAGCGGGTAGGTTTTTGCAGCGGCATCACATCGGGCACGCGGTACAGCACGCTGCCGCGTTTTGCGGCTTTTCCCGCAGGTTTGTTGGCGGTTGCTGCTTCAAAATCCGCTTCTGTGAGCGCACCCAACAGGTCGAAAAAATCGGCCGACACCTGATCTACCAGCCTGCGGTAGTCTTCGGGCGAAATGGTATTGCGAAACCGCTCTTTGTTGGCTGCATTCAGCCGGGCCATCAAGGCCGATACGATGCGGTATTTCTCCGATCCTTCGGGCAGTTGGCCCAGCAAAGCCTGCAAGGCGCCGGGCAGGTCGGCATCGCGGATTTGTGTTTCGAGCGTATGGCGCAGGTCGGCAAGTGGTTGGGAGAGCGGCATGGCGAACGGGTTTGGCTGGGGCAAAGATAGGGGGGAGCGGGGAGTTATGAGTTATGAGTTATACCTCATAACTTCTCAACAAGGTACCTCCCCGTATAACTCTCCTTCACTTTCACCAACCCTTCCGGCACACCTTCATACACGAGGTTGCCGCCGTCCTTCCCGCCTTCGGGGCCGAGGTCGATGAGCCAGTCGGCAGATTTAATGACTTCCATGTTGTGTTCTACCACGAGTACGCTGTGGCCTTTTTCCACAAGGGCCTGAATAGCAGTGAGCAGTTTTTGAATATCGTGAAAATGGAGGCCTGTGGTAGGCTCATCGAAGATGAAAAAAATGTGTCCTTGCCCGTTTTCCCGGATCAGAAAAGACGCCAGTTTGACACGCTGCGCCTCGCCGCCTGAAAGCGTACTCGACGACTGTCCGAGGTGTACATAACCCAGGCCTACGTCATTCAGAGGCTGTATGCGCTCTGTAATTTCCTTGTTGCCCTGAAAAAATTCGAGGGCTTCTTCGACGCTCATATTGAGTACATCGAATATGTTTTTGCCTTTGTACTGCACATCGAGCACTTCCTGGCGGAAGCGCCGGCCCTTGCATTCTTCACATTCGAGGTGTACGTCGGCCAGGAACTGCATTTCCACCACCTGTTCGCCTTCACCTTTGCAGGCTTCGCAGCGCCCGCCTTCCACATTAAAACTGAAGTGTTTGGGCTGGAAGCCGCGTATTTTCGACAATTGTTGCCCTGCAAACAAGTCGCGGATGTAATCATATGCCTTGACGTACGTCACCGGGTTAGAGCGGCTGCTTTTCCCGATCGGGCTCTGATTGATAAATTCCACGCGTGTCACTTTTTTTACGGGGCCCTCCAGTCCGTCGAACAGGCCGGGCTGCTTTCCCGCCGATTCCGGCAGGTGCTGCATAAGTGCCGGGTAAAAAATATCGCGCACGAGCGTCGTTTTTCCCGAGCCGCTTACGCCGCTTACCACCGTGAGGCAATGCAGGGGAATGCGCACGTTTACATTTTTCAGGTTGTGCTGGCGCGCATTTTTGAGCAGGAGAAAATCGGCTGTCTTGCGTCGCTGTGGGGGCGTGGCAATCGACATTTTCCCTGACATGTATTTGGCCGTCAGGCTTTCTGGCGCAGCCTTGTGTATGTCGGAAAAATTACCGGCAAACACCACATTCCCTCCATGTACGCCGGCTTCGGGGCCCATGTCGACGAGGTAATCGGCGTTTTTAATCACTTCTTCCTCGTGTTCCACCACTACGACCGTGTTGCCGAGGTCGCGCAGGTCTTTGAGCACTTTTACGAGTCGCCCGGTATCGCGCGGGTGCAGGCCCACGGATGGCTCATCGAGCAGGTACATCGAAGCAGTGAGGTTGCTGCCCAGGGTGCGGGTGAGGTGAATGCGTTGCGTTTCGCCGCCGCTGAGCGTATTGGAAATGCGGTCGAGGGTGAGGTATCCCAGTCCCAGTTCGACCGTAAACCGCAGGCGGTTATTTATTTCCAGCAACAGGCGGCGCGCCACCTGCCGATCGTGTTCGGGTAGCGCGCTGTGGAGTTGTTGAAAAAACGCCAGCACCTCGTCGAGCGGCACTCCGGTAAGGTCGGAAATGTTTTTGCCGCCGATCTTCACACAAAGTGCTTCCTGCCGAAGCCGGCCCCCATCGCAGGTCGGGCACACCGTGCGGCCCCGATAACGCGCCAGCGTCACACGATTCTGTATTTTGTAGGTTTTGCTTTCCAGTTCCTTGAAAAAGGCGTCGATGCCTTCAAAATACTGGTTGCCGCTCCACAGCAGTTTGATCTGCTCTTTTGTGAGCGATTCGAAAGGCGTATGCACCGGAAAGTCGAACTTGTGGGCATTCTGGAGCAGGGGCGTCAGCCATTCACCGTATTTTTCACCTTTCCAGGCGGCAATGGCGCCATCGTACACCGATTTGGTTTTATCCGGCACCACTTTGTCGCGGTCGATCCCGAGTATTCGGCCGTATCCTTCGCAGGTAGGGCAGGCACCGTACGGGTTGTTGTAATTAAACAGTTGGGGCGTTGGTTCCGGGAATTCAATGCCATCCAGTTCGAACCGGTTGTTGAAAATTGCCGAATGAGGCTCGCCAGGGCTTACAATCTGCACGGCGCACTCTCCCTCGCTTTCATAAAAAGCAGTATTGATGGAATCGGCCAGCCGCATCCACTCCTGTTCGTCCAGATCGGGCGACAGCACAAAACGATCGATCAGGATACTGAGTTGCTGGTCGCTGTACTGAAAAGCCGGCTGTTTTACGTCAAAACGGGCGTCGGCGCCTTCCAGAATATCTTCGATGCGCAGGGTTTCGGCGCCGTATTGGAGGCGGGTGTAGCCTTTCTGGAGCAGGAGGTTGAGCGCTTGTTCGAGGCTGCGCTCGCGGTATTTTTTTTCGAGTGGAATCAGGATAAGTCCGCGTGCGCCATCGGGTTGTTTTTTGATAAAATCGATGACATCCGACACCTCGTGTTTTTTGACGATTTCACCAGAAACAGGCGAGTAAAACTTGCCGATGCGGGCGTATAGCAGGCGCAGGAAATCATATACTTCTGTCATGCTGCCCACTGTGGAGCGGGTGTTCCCGGTAGTGACGCGTTGTTCGATGGCAATGGCCGGGCAAATACCCCGGATGTAATCCACATCGGGTTTTTTCATGCGTCCGAGAAACTGGCGGGCATAACTTGACAGGCTTTCCACATAGCGGCGTTGTCCTTCAGCATACAGCGTATCCATGGTAATGCTCGATTTGCCTGATCCGGAAACACCGGTAACGACCACCAGTTTGTTTTTGGGAATACGCAGGTCGACATTCCGCAGGTTATTGGTACGGGCGCCTTTGATGTTGATATGCGAGGTGTCAACCAGATCGTATGTTGCCGCACCGTTTTCCACCATATCGGTGTTTTGATTTTTTACGCTTGCCATGTCGGTCGGTTTGAAAGCGCGAAATTAGTAAAAACTTTTTGTTTTGAAGTAGGAAGATATAAACAACAATCCTTGCTTCATAGCGCACGTTCGCTCTATGCACAGGTTTTAAATGCGCCCAAAAAGATGGCCAGCCACACCAGCCCCTTTGCCAGAAAGAATAAAAATCCGCCTACCCCAATGCGTTGCAGACAGGTTCTCCAGTCTCGTTTTTCCATGTTCAGATGCTTATTTTACGGGTTCAGTCAGTTGTTTCTGCTAATAAAAGACCTGCATGCCATCTTTGTGCGTTCATTTTATTAAAACCCACCATATTCATGCGGTCAATTCTTTTTCTGATGTTGTGCGGCGTTTTTTGTGCCGGTTTGATGTTTCCCTCATGCAAACACGATTCCGTGTTTAATGTTGAACCCGACCCTACAGATACCACAGGGACAGGTGGCAACAACGGCAATGGTGGCAACAATGGCGGCACGGGCAATGGGGTGCTTTGTAATCCTGACAGCGTATATTTTGAAAATCAGATTCTGCCTATTCTGATTTCCAACTGCACAGAGTCGGGTTGTCATAATGCACAGGACCGGGAAGATGGCGTTGTGCTTACTTCATATCAAAATCTGGTAGCCACCGTTGAAAATGCTACCTTGAACGATACACATGAAAATGATCTTTTGAAGGCATTAACAGAAGACGATCCGGAAGACCGCATGCCTTATCAAAAACCGCCGCTTCCACAGGAACAAATTAATTTGATTATACGCTGGGTGCAACAAGGCGCCAAAAATAACGGCTGCAATGAAAACGCCGGACAATGCGATGTGTCTAACGTTACGTTCAGTAATTTCGTTCAGCCACTTATCCAGACGCGTTGTCAGGGCTGCCATAGCGGCGCAGCACCGCAGGGTGGTATTAATCTTGCAGGACATGCAGCCGTCAAAACAGTGGCCGACAATGGCAAACTGTACGAAGTAATAACGCGTACTTCCAACTTTATGCCCAAAGGCGGCCAAAAACTGGATGAATGCACGACTAATAAACTGAAGGCGTGGATCGATGCGGGGGCTTTGAATAATTAGAGGTGAGAGGTGAGAAGCGAGAGGTGAGAAAGGTGGGAGTGTGAGAAAAGCGAGAGGTGCGCCCTGCATAGCCCTGAAAGGGCGTATTCAATAGCCCAGGGCAACGCCCTGGGGAAACGTGCGGGGGCAACGCCCTGGGGGAACGTGCGGGACCGACAGACACAGACGAAAAACCATTCACCATTAGTATTTGATCATTAAAAAACACATGAAAAGAACATTTTTCCTCCTGGGCCTTGCCCTTTGCCTGCTGGTAATCACATTCCCGCCAGGCTGCTACTACGACAACGAGCAGGATCTGTATGGAAATCCTGAACCCTGCGACACTGTTGGCGTCAGTTACAGCACTTTCATCGAGCCTTTATTACAGGATCACTGCTACAAATGCCACAAGGAATCGGAACCCGAGTTTTCCGGGTATATTCTGGACGGCTACGAGAACACCAAAACCTACGCACTCTCCGGGAAAGTTGCCGATCGTACCAACAATGCCGCCAACCCGATGCCGCCCCTGAGCGACGGAGGTTTGTTGCCCGATTGCGACCGGCAAAAGATACTGGCCTGGATTCGGGCCGGAGCGCCTCAGAATTAGAAGTGAGAGGTGAGAAGTGAGAGGTGAGAAGTGAGAGAGAAACTGAATTTTTTACATCATTCAACACCTAAATATTACAACAGAATGAAAAAGCAAACCATCCTCTACATACTGCTGGCCGCCGTTCTGGTTGGAGGCATTGTTGGGTACCAACTCTGGAACAAACCACACCAGGACCTCGCCGCCGCAAAAACAGATGTAGCCGTAGATGCCACTGCACTCTATAACGAATACAACACCGATGAAAATGCTGCCAACGCCAAATACCTCGACAAGGTGGTGGCCGTAACCGGCAAAGTCAAAGACGCTTCCAAAGATGCCGACGGCGCTGTAAAGGTCAACCTCGATGCCGGTAGCGAAATGGGCGTGGTTGCCTGCGAACTCAGCCCATTTGCCAAACATGCGCGCACAGAATTCCAGCCCGGCGAGCAAGTCACGTTTAAAGGCAAGTGTACGGGCCTGAACCTCGATGTGGTGTTCGTGGAATGTGTGGAGTCAAAATAAATCCGTGTTTTGGATTTGTCTGAAACACACTCATTTACAACCATTTAAAATGCAAACTATGCAAAAAATCATTGTTGCTTTTTTCGCTTTGTTCCTGTTGGGAACTACAGCGTATGCGCAAAAATATTTTACCCGCGACGCGAAGGTTAAATTCAGTTCCGAGACGCCGATGGAAAAAATCGAAGCACTGAATAAAAGCGGCACCTGCGTGCTCGACGCTGCCACGGGTAAAATGGAATGGAAGGTACTGATCAAGGGTTTTCTCTTTGAAAAAGCCCTGATGCAGGAGCACTTCAACGAAAATTACATGGAGTCTTCCACTTACCCGAATGCGCAGTTCAAAGGCCAGATTACCAACCTGAGCGACATCAATTTTGCCCAGGATGGCAAGTACAATGTCAAAACTGCCGGCAAGATGACCATTCACGGCGTAGAACGCGATGTCAACATCGAGGGCACCCTTAAAGTGTCGAAAGGCACCCTCGAAGTGCTGTCCAATTTTGTGGTAAAACCTGAAGACTACAAAATCGCCATCCCGTCTCTCGTGAAAGACAATATTGCCAAGGAGATCAAGGTCGTGGTGAGTACTACGCTGGCTCCGCTGAAATCTTAACTGTGGGGTTGATGAGGTTGATGGGGTTGATAAGGTTGATAGATGTTGATGAGGGTTGATAAGGGTTGATGAGGGTTGATATTCATCTGCTCGGGATAAGGATTGAATTTTCGTTTATCGAGTGGCTGAATATCAACCCTCATCAACCCTTATCAACCCTCATCAACATCTATCAACCTTATCAACCCCATCAACCTCATCAACCTCAAAAATACCCACTCAATGAAAAGAATCTTTACCATTCTGCTTGCCCTGCTTTTTTCCGCTTCAGGGCTACTGGCACAGGACGATCTGCTTTCCATGCTCGGAGAGGAAAAAACGACCGACTACGCCACCGCCAGTTTCAAAACCAACCGTATCATCAACGGACATTCTATTGAAAACACGGCCCCGGGCGTGCTCGATTTCAAAATATCGCACCGCTTCGGTCCCTTGCGCCAGGGTGTGTACGATATCTTCGGCCTCGACGGCGCTTCCATTCGAATCGGTTTCGATTACGGTATTACCGATCGGCTGATGGTAGGTGTAGGCCGCAACAGCAACGAAAAAATATTTGACGGTTTTTTTAAATACCGTATTCTCAGACAAAGTACCGGTAAACGGAATATGCCTGTCAGTCTCTCGTATTTGATTGACGGTCAGATCAAAACGATCAAATTCAGCGATACCGAACGCGACAATAAATTTACTTCCAGGCTGTTTTATACGCACCAGTTGCTGCTGGCACGCAAATTCAACAAGAGCCTGACGCTGCAAGTAATGCCAACGCTCGTGCACCGAAATCTGGTGCCCACGCGCGACGACAAGAACGACGTATTGGCCCTGGGCGTGGGTGGCCGGGTAAAACTGACCAAACGCGTTGCCCTCAATGCCGAATACTATTATGTGCCCGAAGGCCAGATGACCACCAATTATGCCAATGCCCTGTCGGTGGGTGTCGATATTGAAACCGGCGGACACGTGTTCCAACTCCATTTTTCCAATACCAACGATATGACCTACAAAGGTTTTATTACCGAAACACAGGAAGACTGGTTCTTCAAAAACAGCGAAGGCCGTATGCTGAGTGGCATCCGCTTCGGGTTTAATGTATCGAGGGTGTTTACAGTGAAGAAACCGAAGGGGCTGGAGTAGGAGAAAGTTGATGAGGGTTGATAAGAGTTGATGAGGGTTGATATTCATCGGCTCGATAGGGATCAATTCTTTCGTATTCCGAGTGGCTGAATATCAACCCTCATCAACCTTTATCAACCCTCATCAACCCTTCAAAAAAGATCTTTCTTTCGATACCCGTTAACGTACGGGCATCTCAAATCCCCCTTTTGCAGGTACTGTTTGCGCACAGTGCCTGCTTTTTATTTTTTATGGACTATATTTGTTGGGTGTAAAACAAAAATAGTTGGCTATGCATCCATTAAACCTCCAGCGCTCTACCCAAGGGCTACTCGCTTTTACTTTCCTGTGTATCACCCTCATGTCGGTGAGATTTGTGGTGAAAGACGAGTGGCGATTCGGTTTTTTAATATGGAATCTTTTCCTGGCCTGGGTACCTTTCTGGCTGACAAGTATTGCTGCTCAGATTCATGCCCGGACGGGCAGCAAATTGCTGGTTATTCCGGTATTGAGCGTATGGATGCTGTTTTTTCCCAATGCTCCTTACATTATCACCGATCTGTTGCACATTCGGAATTACGGCCAAAACATCATCTGGTTCGACAGTGCACTGATATTTCTGTTTGCATTTACGGGATTGATCATCGGGGTGCAGTCGCTGCAAAAAGCCCATGAGTTGTTCAGGCGACAATTCAACTTCGTATGGGCCTGGCTGCTGGTGCTCGGCTGTACGCTGCTATCCGGTTTTGGAATTTACCTGGGCCGATATTGCCGACTGAACAGTTGGGATCTTTTTCATAATCCGTTCCGCTTGGCGGGCAGGGTGGCCGATCAATTAGACAACCCGCTTTCGCTAAAAATAACCCTGATGTTCGGGTTTATTCTGTTTGGAGTGTATGTCATCTTTCACCGGTTTTATACGCCAGAAGAAGATGCTGCCGTGCCACAAAGGGGTTAAAACAACTGGGTCGAGGCATTATAAGCATCTAGTGCTTCCTGTACTTCTGATTCCAGTGGCTCCAAAACCTCCATATTCAGTTGCCTGTTTTTCGGCAACGCCATGCGCACACTTCCTGCCTTGTTTTTTTTGTCTTGCAGCATAGTTTGCCATATTTCCGAAACAATGCCCGTCGGAATGGCCTGTTTTGGAAAAATGCGCAACAGCAACGCTACCCACTCCTCCGGTAAGGGCTGGGCCATGCGCCGGTGCTGAATCCAACTTTCCGTCAGCATACCGATGGCGATGGCTTCCCCGTGTGTCAGCGGGTGTTCGGTTTCCAGAAAATAACTTTCCAGCGCGTGGCCGATGGTATGTCCGTAGTTGAGCAGCATGCGGATGCCTTTTTCATGTGGATCTTCGGTTACGACCTGCACTTTGACATCGATAGACAGGCGTAGTATATGGTGCCAGTCTTCGTAGGAGCAGGCTTCCAATTGTGTGGGGTCGAAGTGGCGGATCATTTCCCAGAGTTCGGCCGAGCCGATGAGGGCATGTTTGATCACTTCGGCAAAACCGCTGCGCAGTTCGCGTTCGGACAGGGTTTTTAAAAAAACAGGGTCGACAAACACGGCAGCAGGGTTTTGGAATACGCCGATGGTATTTTTCACCTGCTGAAAATCGATGCCCAGTTTGCCACCTATCGCCGCATCGGTCATGGAAAGCAGGGTAGTTGGCACCTGCACGAAATCGACGCCGCGTTTCCAGGTAGCGGCACAAAATCCGCCCATATCGCCAATTACGCCTCCGCCAAGATTGATTACCAGGGCATGCCGGTCGAGTTGTGCCGCAAGCATGTGTTCCCAGATGGCGGTGCAGGTAGCCAGGTGTTTGTGGGTTTCTCCAGATGGAATTTCCACAACGGGCGTATCCGCAGACAAGCCGGAGGCTTGCAGGAAAGCGGGCAGGCAATGTTGGCGCGTATTGGAATCGGTGAGCAGCAAAACACCCGAAGGCTTGCGCTGGGCCATCCATTGCGGAAAGGTTTCGGCCAGTGGGCCAAGCAGAACGGGATACTGGTTTCCGGGCTGAAAAACGGTGGTCATTTCGCTTGTGGCATTCGGATGGTGATGGTAGTACCCTTGTTGGGCTCGCTGTGCAGGTCGAGTTTCCATTTATGCTCCTTGCACATGGTTTTTACATAAAAAAGCCCCAGTCCGAATCCTTTTACGTTATGCACATTGCCCGTAGGCACGCGGTAAAACTTGTCGAATACGTGTTTCTGATGCTCCCGTGGGATGCCAATGCCATTGTCCTGCACGCTGAGCGCCAGGCTGTTGCCTTCGTTGTGCAGGCGGATGTGGATGTCGGGCGTTTCGCGGGAGTATTTTACGGCATTGTCGATCAGGTTGTGCAGGATATTCGTGAGGTGCAGCCGATCGGCGCGCACCACCGGATTGGCAGCGTTGAGGTCGAGGTGCAACACGCCTTTTTTGTCGTTCACCTTGAGTTCGATAGACGGCGATATACTGTTGATCAGTTCGGTCAGATCGACATTTTCCACGTGCAGTTCGATGTTGTCGCGTTCGATTTTGGCGAGTTGCAGCACTTTTTCCACCTGTGTATTGAGGCGCAGCACCTGTTCCTTGATGATGCCGGAGTAGCGGTTGAGGCGCTGGTCTTCCTTTACTTTTTCATTTTGCAGAAAAACGTCGGTAGAAATATTGATGGTGGAAATGGGCGTTTTGAACTCGTGGGTCATATTGTTGATGAAATCCCGCTGCAACTCCGACAGTTGTTTCTGGCGCAGGATAACGATCATGGTATAGATAAAAAAGGCGACCGTGATGAGCATGAGCCCTGTGAAAAAAATCACGATCCACATATTGGTCAGGATATTGGAGTTTTTGTGCGGAAACTCCACCCCGAAATAATAGATAAAATCGGAGTCGTAGTGTTTTTGCAGCGGTTCGGCCAGCGGCTCGGCCGAAGCGGAGTATTTGATAAACTTGCCGCTCACCATCTGGTCGCTCGAGCAGTCAAAAATGCCGTATTTGTAATCTTCTTTCAGGTTTTGGGCTTGAAATGCCTTGGCGAGGCTGTATTCCAGGTCGTCGGCCTGAAAGATGTTTTCGATGTTCACTACCCAGTAATTCGACGACAACTGGCGTACGAAGTTGTTGGCGGGCAGGGTAAAATCATTCAGTTTGCCCAGGTCGATGGCAGCGTCGAGCATGGCCTGGCTCACCTTGCGGTTGAACTCCCGCTCCTGAATATCCCAGGTGCGCAATACCCAGTAGGTTTGCACCGTGAGCAGGCTGAGGATGGAAATGGCGCCAAGTACAATGACGCGGCGGATGATGTTGTTGTTCATTGCTGCTTAAACGAGAATGAAGGGGTTTGGTGTTTTTGTGTTTTTGGGGGCTTCGCTCATGGTATTTGGATGAAATGGGGCATATTCATTTCAAAAGCCGGGAATAACGCTCTCCAAAACACCAAAACACCAAAACACTAAAACACTAAAACACTAAAACCCACGCAAAATTCGGGTATAAAAAAAAGCAAAACCCACCATACAGCGGGTTTTGCTTTTTGTTATGCTTTGACCACGCGTAACGTGGCCGGGAAAGTTATGCTTCTTCAGCCACCACGTCGAATGCTACGTCCTGGTGTACTTCCGGGTGGAATTTCACCGTAGCCGTGTAGGAACCCAGTTCTTTTACCTCTTCCGGCATTTCGATGATGCGTTTGTCGGCGTCGATACCCAGTTCTTTCAGCGCAGCCGAAATGTTTTGAGCGGAAACGGAACCGAACAGGCGGCCGCTTTCGCCGGCTTTGGCAGCGATAGACAGTTTGGCGCCAGCCAGTTTGGCAGCCACTTCTTTAAAGGCAGCGATAATAGCGCCCTCTTTTTTGGCAGCCTGTTTTTTCAGGCCTTCGAGGCGGGCAAGGTTGGGCTTGTTGGCCACAATTGCCAAACCTTTCGGGATCAGGTAGTTGCGTCCGTAGCCGTCTTTTACTTTTACGACATCGTGTTTGGCGCCTACCTTTTCGATATGTTCGAGCAGAATGATATTCATTGCTGTGAAATTGTAATGCGTTTTAAGTGTGCGGTGTGGAGCAGGCTCCGCACCAGATTTATTTCATCAGGTCGGCCACGAATGGCAACATGCCCAGTACACGGGCGCGTTTCACGGCAGTAGCCACGCGGCGCTGGTATTTCAGGCTGTTGCCTGTGATACGGCGTGGCAGCAGTTTGCCTTGCTCATTGATGAACTGAAGAAGGAAGTCGGCATCTTTATAATCGATGTATTTGATGCCAAATTTGCGGAAGCGGCAGTATTTTTTGCGGCGCAGTCCGATTTTAGGATTGCTGAGAAACTTTACGTCTTCTCTGGTAGCAGCCATAATATATGCTAATTAGTGCGTTAGACAAATGGGTGGGAAACGGTTATGCGTCGAGGTCTACAACTTCCGGAGCGCTCACGTCGGTGTTGGCAGCATCGGCAGCAGCGGCTGCTTCCTTACGCTTTTTGGCGCCAATACGACCGTTGCGTTTGTCGTCGTTGTATTTGATACCGTACTTGTCGAGTTTAACCGTCAGGAAACGGAGCAGGCGCTCATTGCGTTTCATGTTCAGTTCAAATTTGCCCAGCCAGTCAGCCGAATCGCAGCTGAATTCGATGCAGAAATAAACGCCCGAAGAGCGTCTGTTGATTTGGTAGGCCAGTTGGCGCAGGCCCAGCTCATCCACGGCAACGATCGTTGCGCCGAAACCTTTCAGTTCCTTCTGGATGTGCTCCGCTGTCGACTTAACTTCATCGCCCGACAGCACTGGATCCACGATGAAATTGACTTCGTAATGTCTCATTATCAGTCAGTTGTGAAAAAAATAGTGAATAATTTTAAAAAATGGCTGCAAAAGTAGTGACAATGAGTGGTTTGTGCAAGCATTTGACGTCTTTTATATCATAAGAACCTGTTTTGTTGCCTGCTATCTCTGTGGAATGTTGCTGTCGGGTTGCTGAAAGGTGTGAAAAATACACGAAGTTCGCTGAAAAGGCCATACCTTTGCCATCTGTTTTCTGAAACAACTGCCCCTGTATACCAAAGATGACTATCTTTCGATCGTTATTCTATTTGACTACTAACTCATTTTGCACATATCATGGTTGGGAATCTTACCCAGAACGGCGCCAAACTGAAGCGCATTTTTATTGAACCTACTTTGCCGGAAGGCCTTGCTCCGCTGGCCGAACTCTCGCAAAACCTGTGGTGGTCGTGGCAGCACGATGCCATCGAACTGTTCAAAAGCATCGATCCGCAAAAATTCGAAGCACTCAACTACAATCCGGTAGCGCTGCTCGACGAACTCAGCATAGAAAAAGCCCAGGAACTCCAGGGCAACGCCGAATTCATGGCATCCATGAAGCGCCTGCACAAGGAATTTCGCGATTACATCGACAAGGCGCCTGCACTTTCCAGCCCAAAAGTCGGCTATTTCTGTATGGAATACGGCCTTCACCAGAGCATGCGCCTGTATTCGGGCGGCCTGGGTATTTTGGCTGGCGACTACCTGAAAGAAGTGAGTGACCGCAATTTCAACCTGTTTGCAGTGGGCCTGCTGTATCGCTACGGCTATTTCCAGCAGGGCATTTCCATGCATGGCGAGCAAATACACAACGTGGAACCCGCCAAATTTACCCAACTCCCGCTGCAGCCTGTACGCGACGAGCGGGGCGAATGGGTGAAAACGCACGTCAACCTCGCCGGCCGTACAGTGTGGGCCAAAGTATGGTTGCTGCCGGTGGGCCGGGTGTCGCTCTACCTGCTCGATACGGACATCGACGACAATACCTGGGAAGACCGCTCCATCACACACCAACTCTATGGCGGCGACAACGAGAACCGCCTGCGGCAGGAACTCCTGCTCGGTGTGGGAGGCCTGCGCGTACTGAAAACCCTGGGCATTTCGCCCGATATTTACCACCTGAATGAAGGCCACGCGGCTTTCCTGGGTCTTGAGCGCATTCGCAACTACATGAAAGACAAGGGTTTGTCGTTCCAGGAGGCTCTGGAAGTAGTACGCGCCACCCAATTGTTTACAACCCACACACCGGTACCTGCCGGCCACGATACCTTTTCCGAAAATCTCCTGCGCGATTATCTGTATGAGTACACCTATGCGCTCGACATTTCCTGGCGCGATCTGGTAGGCCTGGGGCGCATAGACCCCGACAGCAGCACGGAACTGTTCAATGTGAGCCACCTGGCTATTCGTACTTCCGAGGAAATAAATGGCGTCAGTCGCCTGCACGGGGAAGTGAGCCAGAAAATGTTCGTCGAACTCAATCCGGACTACAGTTATGCCGAAAGCAATATCGGCTATGTTACCAACAGTGTACACCTTCCCACCTGGGTGGCAGCAGAATGGCTCGATCTGTACAAAAAGGAACTGGGCAAAAACATTCTGAACGACCAGACCAACCTCAAACTCTGGGCAAAAATCCAGCAGGTGCCGGCTGCTCAAATCATGCAGGTGCGCAAGACGCTCAAAAAGCGCCTCTTCTCCTGGGTGCGTCATTCCTTGCAGGAAGACCTTACCCGCCGGGGCGAGAACCCACGCAATACATTTGAAATCATCAATTCCCTGCGGGAAGATGCGCTGGTAATTGGTTTTGCCCGCCGTTTTGCTACATACAAACGCGCGACCCTGCTGTTTTCCAATGAAAAACGCCTGGCAGAAATCGTCAACAATGCCGACCGCCCGGTTATTTTCCTATTCGCCGGTAAAGCGCATCCAGCCGACAAGGCAGGCCAGGAATTTATACGCCTGATTTACAATACCACTAAAAATCCCGCTTTCCGTGGCAAGGTGTTGTTTCTGGAAAACTACAGCATGGAAATGGCCAAATTGCTCGTGCAAGGCGTCGACATCTGGCTCAATAACCCCACGCGTCCGAAAGAAGCCTCGGGTACCAGCGGTATGAAAGCCGTAATGAACGGCGTGATGAATTTCTCCGTGCTCGACGGCTGGTGGTGCGAAGGCTACAAACCCGGTGCTGGCTGGGCATTGCCGGAAAAGGAAACCTTCCACGATGCTGCCATGCAAAACGAACTCGACGCGGAAACCATTTACAATACGCTCGAAAACGACATCGTGCCCACCTACTACGATCAGGATGCCAACGGTATCTCGGAACGCTGGGTAAGCCATATCAAAAATACCATCGCACAGATTGCCCCCGAATTTGTCATGGGGCGTATGCTCGACGACTATCAGGAGCGTTTTTATTCCAAACTTTGGGAGCGCAGCAAAAAAATCAAGCAAAGCAACTACAAGGCTGCGCGTGAACTCACCGAGTGGAAAAACCGTATCCGCCAGTCGTGGGAAACCATCGAACTCGTAGAACTTGATGCGCCCGATACCTTCAACCGCTCTTTTGCCATGGGCGAACACTTCAAGGTGTCGGCAACCCTCCAGTTGAACGATCTGAGGGCGGAAGACCTGGGATTGGAAGCCGTGTTCTACAAACGGCACTCTGAAACCGAACTGGAATTGATTGCTACCTATCCTTTGTCGCTGGAATCACAAAAAGGTGCGCAGGCTACCTACTCCTGCGATGTAATACCGCCTATGGCCGGCGTGTTTGAATATGGATTCCGCTTGTATCCCAAGCATCAACTGCTGGCACACCGGCAGGATTTTGGGCTGGTGAAATGGATATGAGTCCTGAGTCGTAAGTCCTGAGTCCTGAGTCTGTAGAGTACACCTTATTACCCTTGGTATCCATTTATGGGAATATCAAGGGTAATAAGGTGTACTCTACAGACTCAGGACTCAGGACTTACGACTCAGGACTTCACAGTAAGTCTGCTTTTCACCAACTTCTTCACCTCCTTAATCGGAATAGCCGTACATTTTTTCTCCATGTAGGCCATCATTTCCATCACGAGGGCTTGGGCTTGCGGGTCGAGGGCAGCGAATTCCTTGCCATATACCTGGTACAGGGCGCGCTCCTTGACCGCGCGAACTTCTGCAGGAATATGGGCCATGGAGCGTTCTACCTGGCGCTCGTGCCATTGTTCGCGGTAAACAAACAGGCGCTCGGTAATCATTGATTCGGCTTTTCTGCGCTCGTTTTCGCGATAGGCGAGGTGTTCGTTGGCGATTTGCTTCAGGCCTTCAATTTCAATAAATTGTAGCGGGAACGCAGGTAAAATGCGTTTGTCTACATTGTTGGGTACAGACAAATCGACCACGGTTTTTACATCTTGTTCGCCCTGAAGGAGATGCTGGTAAATTTCAGGCGTTACCACAGGTTCGGTAGCGCCGGTACATACGACGAGGCAGTCGAAGCCCTCGGTGTAGTGTGCGAGTGCGTCGAGCGGAAGAGCTCGGCCCTGAAGTGTTTGAGCGAGTTTTTCGGCATTTTCAAAACTCCGGTTGAATACCATGACGTTTTGATAACCGTATTTCAGCAAAAATTTTGCGAAGAGGGTATTGGTCTGGCCTGCGCCGATCATCAGGATGCGGCTGTTGCGGTCGGGTACAGCCGTCAGCATTTCCTGAAAAGCAAGTGCCACAACGGAAACAGCCTTTTCGCCAATGCCCGTCTGGCTGTAAATTTCCTTGGCTGTTTCGATGGTAAAACGCATCAGCAGACGCAAGTGGTCGCCCGTGAGCCCGGCGTCGCGACTGCGTTCGTATTGTTCGCGAAGTTGGCGGATAATTTCACGCTCGCCAATCACCAGGCTGTCCATGGAAGCCGCCACTTCCAGCCAGTGCCGGATGGCTTCGGTGCCGTGCAGCAGGCGCATTTGCGCACTGATAGTGTCTTGCTCTTCGAAAGAAAGATTGGGGCGGATCACATTTACCACATCCTGCGCAATGCTGTCGGACACAGGGCCGTGTTTGTAAAACAGAAAAACCACCCGATTGCAGGTTGCCAGGTACATCATTTCTTCCCACTCAAAGCGGTCTTTCAAATGTTGCAACACTGGAGATGCATGGTCTGATACCACCATTTTACCAATGGTTTCAAGGGGCGCATGGCGGTGGGTGAGGGTAAGCAGGTGATAGCCGTCGAGCATGGCAGAAGGTAACTAAGATTGGAATGTCCGTGTATTATAGACACCTGCAAAAGTAAAAAGGTCGTCGCCGGGCTCTGTCATGCCTTTGTAAAGGGGCAGGCTCAATGAAAATTTGGAAGTTGTCTAAACAAACCCGGCGTACCTTTGCAGCATGAGTGACAAACTTCGGGCATATTTGGCTCTCCATTTTTGTGTTTTGATCTGGGGATTTACGGCTATACTGGGCAAACTGATCACCTTGCCTACCCTTCCGCTGGTGTGGTGGCGGGTGCTGATATGCTGTGGCATCTTGCTGGCGTTTGTGCCGATGGCCCAGATAAAAAACCTGGGAAGGTATCGATTTTGGAGCCTGTTCGGGGTGGGTTTGCTGGTCGGTATACACTGGTTGTGTTTTTATGGCGCCGTGAAAATTGCCAATGCCTCGGTCGGCGTAGCCTCTATGGCCACCACCTCGTTTTTTGCCGCTATTGCCGAACCCGTCATTCTGAAACAACGGGTAAAGTGGTACGAACTCCTGTTGGGTATACTCATCTTGCCGGGCATGGCACTGGTAGTAGGCACCATCGACTGGACGATGCGCGCCGGACTGGCTGTGGGTATTGTAGGTGCTTTACTGGCAGCCGTTTTTACCGCCTTGAATAAAAAAGTGCTGGAAAATAATCCGCCGCCACCGCTGGCCATGAGCCTGGTAGAATTGTCGGGTGCCCTGGGTGTTACGTCCCTGGTGTTGTTGCCCATGCTGTGGTATGCTCCGGATATGCGCCTGGCGCTGGAAGGCTGGGACTGGCTGTGGATAATGGTGCTTTCGCTGGTGTGCACCCTGCTGCCGTATTACCTTACCTTGCTGGCTATGCGGCACCTGACGGCTTTCGCCACCAACCTGACCATCAACCTTGAGCCCATTTATGGTGTTTTGCTGGCGGCGGTACTGTTTCGGGAAGATAAAGTGCTGGGGCCTCATTTTTACCTTGGCATGGTCATCATCCTGATTGCAGTATTCAGCCACCCGTTTCTGAAAAAAATATTTGAAAAAAAAGCACCGGCTCCTGCTCCGGTTTCCTGAATTATGCTGCTCAAATGGCTTTTTACCCTGCTGGCTTTGATCTGGCTTTACCAGGCCCTGCGCCCGATGTTTACCATTCAACAGCCCGCACCACCGCCATCACGACCGCCTGAAAACGATTCCTCTAGCGGAGATATGGGAGGGGAATATATTGATTATGAGGAAATTAAATAGTTATCAGTTATCCGTTATTGGTTATCAGGGTGGTAAGGGAACATTTGTACGAATGTTTGGCACCTCAATAGGGAATGCCTTGAATTCGTACAGATGGTACCTTACCACCCTGATAACCAATAACGGATAACTGATAACCAATAACCAAACCACGGCACATGAAAAAACTTCACGACGATCCGTTTCTTGTCATTTACAACAAACCGCCGGGCATACCCGTACAGGCCGACAAAACGGGCGATACGCCGCTGCTGGAAATAGCGGAAAAATATGCCAAACGCACTTTGCACCTTGTGCATCGGATGGATCGTCCGGTAAGCGGCGCCATATTGCTGGCCAAAACCAAAGCCGTAATGACGGCCCTGACCGAGCAGTTTAAAAACCGGGAAATCAGCAAGGAATACCTGGCCATCGTAGGGCAATTGCCACCGCAACAGGAAGGCACTCTGGTGCATTTCCTGCGCAAAAACGAAGCGAAAAATATTTCCGTAGCCTACGCTGAAGAAACGCCCGGCGCCGAACGCGCCGAATTAAAATACCGCGTGCTGGGCAGTAGCGATCGCTACCATTTGCTTCATATTCAATTGCTTACAGGCCGCCACCACCAGATTCGGGCTCAACTTTCCGCCATCGGATGCCCTATCCGTGGCGATGTAAAATACGGATTCAAACGCGCCAATAAAAACCGTTCGATCGACCTGCATGCCTGGAAACTTTCTTTCGAACATCCACACAGCGGTGAAACTTTATCGGTGACGGCTCCGTTACCGGATGAAGTGGTGTGGAAGGCTTTTGGAGAGGTGAGAAGTGAGATGTGAGAAGCGAGATACAATAACCCCTGATATATGATGACCGAAAAAGAAACAATTCGAACAAGCAAATTCCTTAGTCTGGTGCTTCGCCACCAGCCAGAAAAAATAGGCATTCAACTCGACGAAAACGGGTGGACAGAAGTATCCACCCTGCTGAACGCCCTCCGCAGCCATGGCGTGGTGCTTTCACTGGAAAATCTGCGGCATGTTGTCGAAACCAACAACAAAAAACGTTTTGCATTCGACGATTCGGGCCTGAAAATTCGCGCCAGCCAAGGCCATTCCATCGACATTGATCTGGACTATGTGCCAAAAATGCCACCGGAAATCCTGTACCATGGTACTGCACACACTTTTCTTGCCTCCATTCTTAATACTGGCCTCGATAAACGCAAGCGACACCATGTTCACCTGAGTAAAGATGTGGAGACCGCCCTGCAGGTAGGAGGTCGCCACGGTAAACCCGTGGTACTGACTATTCTGGCTGGTAAAATGGCTGCACAAGGCTTCGCTTTTTTCCAGTCCGAAAATGGGGTATGGCTCACGGAACACGTGCCGACCGAATTTATTGAAGTTCCGAGATAGATCCGGCATGTTTCCGCAGCGAATTATGAGTACTGCATGTTAAAAAAACATTTTATGTCATATAGACAAACTATTTGTTGTTTGGTCTAAAAAAACAACGTGCCTGCCGACCTGCCCCGACATTTGCAGCGTATTATCTATTGCGCTGCACTCCTTATGAAATTTTTGACCACCCTCTTGTTGTTGGGCTCCCTCCAGGCCTTGCAGGCTCAATCTGCGACCGTAAAAGGTTTTTTAAAATCGCCCGAAAATGAGGCTATCTCCTTTGCGCAGGTTGCCTTGTTCCATCTTTCCGACAGTACCCTAGCCAAAGCCGCACTGAGCAATGAATCGGGCGTTTTCGACCTGGTGGGGCTGCGCCCCGGTCGCTATTTTCTGAAAGCCGTTTACCTCGGCATGCAGGACCTTTACAGCCGGGAAATAAGCCTTGCTGAAAACCAGCAACTCGATCTAGGCGCCCTTTCCTTTACAACGGCTTCCATGAGCCTGAACGAAACCCTCATCGTCGCATCGCGCCCACTGGTGGAAGTAAAACCTGATCGCCTGGTTTTTAATGTTACCGGAACCATCAACAGCGCAGGTACCGACGCACTTTCTCTGTTGCGAAAAGCACCCAGCATAACGGTTGACAACAACAACAATGTGAGTGTACTGGGCAGGGCGGGCGTACTGTTGTATGTCGATGGCAAACGCCTTCCGCTCACGGGGGAAGAACTGACCAATTACCTGCAAAGCCTGCCTGCCGATCTGATCGATCGCTTCGACATTATTTCCAATCCGGGCGCCAAATACGAAGCAGAGGGAAATGCCGGGATCATTGATATTCGCCTGAAAAAAGATAAAAATATGGGCGCCAACGGCTCCCTGAATGGCACTTTCAGCCAGGGTAAATTCCATCGCAGCAACCTGAGCGGAAACGGGAACTACCGAAACAAACGATTGAATGTATTCGGTACAGCCGGGATCAATGAAGGGACCTGGATCGATGATATGCGATTTTATAGTTTCCTGAACGGCATCGTACAGGATGAAATCAATAACAACCGCAATAATTTCACTGGAAACAATTACCGCATCGGCGCTGATTTTTTTATGGCTAAAAACCATACCCTGGGGGTGTTGGCAACAGGTGGCGCCAATCACTGGGACCGGAGCGGATACAACCGCATAACCCTGGCACAGGAAATTACACCTCAAAATATTGACAGCATCCTGATAGCCGGAAATACTGCCGACGCACGCCGTATAAACCAAACCTACAACCTCAATTACAGGTTCGACAATGCTAAAGGCCGCACGCTCAACCTCGACCTCGACTACGGCAATTACGAAAACCGCACCTATCGTTTACAGCCGAATCGTTATTACGACGCTACCGAAACCATCCTGAAGACGGAAGTCCTCACCCGTTTTGATACGCCTACCGATATCGACATTTATACTGCGCAGGTCGATTATGAAGACGATCTGTTGGGGGGCAAACTGGGTCTGGGCTCCAAAATGAGCAAGGTGGTGTCTGATAACACCTTCCTGTATTTTGATGAGGTAGATGGTATTGTAACCCGCAATGACAGTTTTTCCAACCGATTCAAGTACGACGAACAGGTGTTTGCTGCCTATATTAGTTACAGCCGGTCATTGGGAGCAAAAACCAATCTGTCGGCAGGTCTTCGTACCGAACACACCGACGCCGATGGAAAATTAGAGGCATTTCGCCCCGAATTGCAAAAGCCGCCCGTATTGCTCAATTACTGGAGTTGGTTCCCCACTGTTGGTTTTATGCACCAGTTTTCACCCAAATATGCCCTGGCCTTCAATGCCGGACGCCGTATTAACCGTCCCGACTACAACGTATTGAACCCTTTTGACAACCGTATGAGTGAACTGTCCTACGAAAAGGGCAACCCTAACCTTCAGCCTGAAATTGTAAACAATTTAGAACTTGGCCTTACTGTAGCCCAGCGTTACAATTTCAAAATCGGCTACAGTCGTACGCAGGATCAAATTACACGCCTGATCGCGCCTGCGGATGATGACCCCCGAGCCGGCTATATTACCTGGGCAAATCTGGCCAGCCAGACCGTTTTCAGTTTCAATGCCAGCGTGCCGGTGCAAATTCTCAAAAAATGGCATGCCTATTTTAATGCCAGCGCTTCCCACCTCGACAACCAGGCGGATTATGGCGATGGCGGTGTCGTAGACCTGCAGGCTTTTACCTACAGCATTTATCAACAACATACATTTGATATGCCCTGGAAATTGCAAGGCGAAATTTCCGGCTATTACTCCGGCCCCGGCATCTGGGGTGGTGTGTTCGTGTACGAATCGAGTTGGAGCCTCGATATGGGCCTGCAACGCAAATTCATGCACGACCGCCTGAACGTACGCATCAGCGTCAGCGATATTTTTTTCGAATCGGGCTGGAACGGCGTGTCTGACTTTGACGGGCTGAAATCCTATGGCCTGGGCCGAAACGACAGCCGGCGCGGCAGTATCAGCGTTGGCTACCGCTTCGGAAATGAGAATGTAAAATCACGCCGCCGTCAGACGAGTATTGAAGCGGAAGAGAACCGGGTAGGAGGATAGGATAAGGGGCAATTGCCAAGGGGCAAGGGGCAAAGGGCAAGGGGCAAGGGGCAAGAAGCAAGGGGCAAAGGGCAAAAAACAAAGAGCAAAGGTTTTTTGCCTTTTGCCCTTTGCCTCTTGCCCTTTGCTTCTTGCCCTTTGCCTCTTGCCCTTTGCCTCTTGCCCTTTGCCCCTTGCCTCTTGTTTTTTGTTTCTTAAAAAACTCCCGCTTTTCAAAAAAAGACCTTTTGTTTTTCCCAAATTCACAGTACCTTTGCGCCCGCTTTTAAGAAAAGCGCGGACACCGATCCCGTCCGGCAAGTGGGCTCATAACATTTTACCAAACTCGATCCCCAAACGACCAGTCCTTATTTATCATGTTAGAAGAAGAAAAAGAACTCAACAACGAGCAGGAAGAGGTAAACACTCCCGCTGAAGAAACAGTGGAAACGCCTGCGGTAACGGAAGTACCGGAAGTTGTTGCAGCAGCAACGGAAGAAGTGGCTGAAGAAGAAGCACCAGAGGTAGTTGCAGAAGCAGTTGTAGAACCAGTTGTGGCAGCAGCAGAAACTCCGGCAGCCAAAGTAGCCGAAGAACCCGTAGAAGAAGAGGAAGAAGAAGTGGAACTGCCTGAATTCGAACCGGTAGTAACCGGCGGCGCCCACGACGATTTCAACTGGAGCATGGACAAGCGCGGCGCTATTGCTTACACACAAGCAGAAAAAGCGACCTTGCTGAAACAGTACGACGAAACGCTGAAAAGTGTTGCTGAAAATGAAATCATCCGCGGCCGCGTGAGTGCAATCAGCGGCGGCGACGTAGTACTCGACATCAACTACAAAAGCGACGGTCTCATCCCGATGAGCGAATTCCGCGATACGCCAGGTCTTGCACAGGGCGACGAAGTGGAAGTGTATGTAGAAAGCCAGGAAGACAGCCAGGGCCAACTGGGCCTGTCGCGCCGCAAAGCGAAAATCCTGCGCGCATGGGAAAGCATCGTCGATTCGTTTAAAAACGGCACGATCATCCGCGGTACTGTCATCAGCAAAACCAAAGGCGGTCTGATCGTTGACTGCAACGGTCTGGAAACCTTCTTGCCTGGTTCGCAAATCGACATCAAACCGGTTATCGACTACGATCAGTATGTAGGCAAAGTGATGGAGTTCAAAGTGGTGAAAGTCAACGAGCAAATCAAAAACGCCGTTGTCAGCCACAAGGCCCTCATTGAAAGCGATCTGGCAGAACAGCGTGAACAAATCCTCGGCAGCCTCGACAAAGGTCAGGTACTCGAAGGTATCGTGAAGAACATCACCGACTTCGGTGCGTTCCTCGACCTGGGTGGCGTCGACGGTCTGCTCTACATCACCGATATCAGCTGGGGCCGCATCGGCCACCCGAGCGAAATGCTGTCGCTCAACCAGCGTATCAATGTGGTGGTGCTCGACTTCGACGAAAACAAAAAACGTATCAGCCTCGGCCTGAAACAACTGACGCCGCACCCTTGGGAAGTTCTGTCTTCGGATGTAGTGGAAGGCTCCGTGGTGAAAGGCAAAATTGTTAACATCGAAGATTACGGCGCTTTCGTGGAAATCCAGCCGGGCGTAGAAGGCCTGATCCACATCAGCGAAATTACCTGGGGCAACCAGAGCATCAACGCCAAGGAATACTTCAAAATGGGCCAGGAAGTGGAAGCCCGCGTCGTAACCATCGACCGCGCCGACCGCAAAATGTCGCTCTCAATCAAACAACTCACGGCCGACCCATGGAGCGAAATCTCCGATCGTTTCCCGATCGGCAGCCGCTACACCGGCACGGTGAAAAACATCACCAACTACGGTATCTTCGTTGAACTCAGCGAAGGCGTAGGCGGTATGGTTCACATCAGCGACCTGAGTTGGACCAAGCGTTACGCACACCCAAGCGAGTTTACGAAAGTAGGCAGCCCGCTGGAAGTAGTGGTACTCGACATCGACAAGGAAAAACGCCAGATCAGCCTCGGCCACAAGCAAACGCAGGAAAACCCATGGGATGGTTTTGAAGAACTCTTCCCCGTAGGTTCCTACCACGAAGCAACGGCTATGAAGCGCGACGACAAAGGCGCTACTTTCCAATTGCCGCACGGCCTTGAAGCATTCGCACCTGCCAAACACATCCGCAAGGAAGACGGCCAGCCTGTCAACCCGGGCGATGTGGTAACGGTGAAGGTGATCGAATTCAACAAGGAAGATCGCCGCATCCTGGTGTCGCACACACGCTACCTCGAGGATTTGAAGTACAAGGCTGAAAACGCCGTACGCGCTGAACGCTCCAAAGAAGAAGGTGAAGAAAAAGCCGCTATCGCCGACGTTCAGAAAAAAGTAGAAAAAGAAACACTGGGCGATCTCGCTGCCCTGGCTGCTCTGAAAGAGTCGCTGGAGAAATAACTGCAACGCGGATTCCGCAGATTTTTAAAGCGGATTTGCGCGGATAGCAGAAGTCTCAGTGTTTTGATGGAATATATGCCGGCCGCTCCGAGTTTTCGGGGCGGCCGGTTTGTTTTTGCCCCGGCCACGTCATTTAATAACTGTTTGGGGAATCCTGTGTACTCTACGCATAGTGTCCTTTGTGAAACCTTTGTGAACTTGGTGGTTAAAATTTTTTACCACGAAGAACACGAAGGTTTCACAAAGGACACTATGCGTAGAGTACACATCAGGATCATAGACGGAAAGTGTGATAATACGATGATATTCTATTTATTCTTTGACATCAGGCAAGTGAAATTAAACAATTTTTGACTTTCATTCGAAAATTTAAAATCAAATAAAATTCTTACAAATCATCTTATAACATATCCAACGCCTCCAAAATAACCCCGCACGCTTCCCGAATCTCATTTTCCTCTATCGTCAAGGGCGGCGCAATCCGCAAACTCCGGTCGTTGAACAAAAACCAGTCGGTAATTACGCCGTGTTCAATGCAATAGCGAATCACACGTTGCACCCTTTCAAAACTGCCCAGGTCTACCGCAAACCACAGTCCTGCGCTGCGAATTTCCCGAATGGCAGGATGTACCAGCATCTGATGGAAAATAACCGACTTCTCCGGCACCCGGACCAGTAAATCGCTCTGCGTCAGCACCTGCAAAGTAGCCAGTCCTGCTGCACAACACACCGGGTGTCCGCCAAAAGTGGTGATATGACCCAGCACCGGATCGTGCGTCAACACCTGCATTACCTCGCGCCGTGCGATAAAAGCGCCTAAGGGCATGCCACCGCCGAACCCCTTGGCCAACAGCAGCACATCGGGCACAATGCCGTATTGTTCGAAAGCGAAGAGCGTGCCCGTGCGGCCAAATCCCGCCTGAATTTCATCGAGTATCAGCAACGCGCCTGTTTCCGTACAACGCTGCCGCAACGCGGCAAGCCAGGCCGGATCGGGCGGGTACACGCCGGCTTCGCCCTGCACGGTTTCGACGATGACGGCGGCGGTGGAGGAACTGATCTGCGCCAGGTCGGCCATATTGTTGAAATCAATATTCCGGATGCCGGGAAGCAAGGGCTGAAATGCCGCCGTAAAATCGGTCGGGTTCATCAGGCTGGCTGCGCCTTGCGTACTGCCGTGGTAAGCATTTCGGCAGGCAAGGAACTCGTAGCGCCCGGTAAAACGTTTGGCCAATTTCATGGCGCCTTCGGTGGCTTCGGCTCCCGAATTGACAAAATACACCGAATCGAGTCCGGGCAGGTGTGCCGACAGCAGGCGGGCAAATTCTACTTGTGGCGCCAGTACATACTCTCCGTACACCAGCGTGTGCCAGTAAGTATTGAGTTGCTGCTCCACAGAAGCCTGCACCAGCGGATGCCGATGCCCCAATACGCTGGGGCCGATGCCTGCAATGAGGTCGAGATACTTTTTTCCCGACCGATCGTATAAATAGCAACCCTCTGCCCGCACAATATCGAGCGCCAGGGGCGCCGGAGAAGTTTGCGCCACATGCTGCAGGAAAAGAGATCGAAGTGAAATGCCCGTGGCGTCGGAAGTAGCGTTTGGCATGAATTTTTTATTAAGAGAACGGAAAGGGAATTTTGCCTGTTTTTTTACCAATCCGTTAATTATTTTTGGAAAAGAACTTTTTAGGTCAATATTTGTGCCGTTGGCATGCTTTTCATCATCTGATATGAAGCAACATACGTGCAAAAATGTTGTTTAAGGCTGCAAATGTCCCGGTTTTCATGCTCCGGAACAAGCCGACAAAAACTATTGTAGAACATGACCGCTCACAATTTAATTGCATACGATATTCCTGCACTGACTGTCGAACAGACAGGGCGCGACGCATTTCACATGCTGAACGATTACCACGTCAAACATTTGCCTGTGCTGGAAGACGGGAAACTGGTGGGTATTTTATCCGAAGAAGACGTTTTCAACCACAAACTGTACGAACCGATTAGTTCTTATGACTTCTCGTTGCTGCGTCGCTTTGCGGTGATGGAAAATGAACACATTTTTGAAGTTATGCGCGTCATGGGCGACCATCGCCTGACTGTCATTCCGGTAACAGATGCCGAAGGAAACTACCTGGGCCTGATTTCTCAAAATGACCTGCTCCGCTATTTTGCCAGCACGGCCTCCTTTACCGACCCCGGCGCTGTGATGGTGCTGGAAATGAACCGCCGCGACTACTCGCTGGGTACCATTGCTCATATCATCGAATCGGAAGATGTAATAATACTGAGCAGTTTCGTGACGTCCTCCAATGACGACCCCGAAATGGTGGAAGTTACCATCAAAGTAAATCGCCACGACATCAGCCGCGTCATCGCTTCCCTCGAGCGCCACGAATACGAGGTGAAACATACTTTCAGCAACATTGAAAATGCCAATGTGATGACGGAACGGTATGAGTCGCTGATGAATTATTTGAACATGTGAGTAGTGAGTAGTGAGTGGTGAGTGGGGTAACAAATTTTGCATTGTTGGTTCTCTACTATATCGAATGATGAAAAACACACTACTACTGGCTATTCACTATTCACTACTCACTATTCACTATTCACTACTTGCCTGCCCGGTAAATGCCGCACTGCCGCTATTGGCCCTCAGCAATCCGGATAATTGCGGCACAGCCCCGGATATTTCTGCTTTTTTTAATGCTCCTGTAGGTGTCGTACAAATGTCGGGCACCTACGATAACACCTTGGCTACGTCCGATCCGGATGATCCTGCACCGGGTTGTTTTGCCGAAACGGGGGGCGTTGCGCCGGTCAACAACAGCCTTTGGTTCACTTTCACCACCAACGGAGGCTTGTTTCACCTGGAAACCATTCCCTGCAACACAGGCGGACAGTATATCTCGGGTGGCGATACCCAAATGGCCGTGTTTCAGGGCCCCGACTGCCACAGTCTTACGCAAGTATCCTGCAACGAAGACCTGTATGCAGACAGCGACCCGGCTACCGATTACAGGGCCGGTCTCAATTTGTTTACAGTAGCCGGACAAACCTATTACCTGCTGATCGACGGTTTTGCATCGGGCACGACGGTGGCTTCCGGCCAGTTCTGTATTCAAATAGAACGGGTTGCGACCATTTCCTGCGCACAGGCAGCAGCCGGGAATTATGAGATCGAAAACAATGGCTTTTTGTGCAAAGGCCAGAATCTGCTGAATGCCCTGAGTTTTGATGCTGCCTCTTTTGTTATTCCCAACGAACAGGCTTTGTCAGGGATGAGTTGGGCCCTTACCAACCAACCAATTCCTTCCGGGATGTGGCCGGGGAGCATTCCTGGAATCATCAGTACAACATTGAGTACCCAGGTCTTGCCGGTGAATCTCCAGAACAACATCACCAGTTCGGAACCGATGGTGTTCTATTTCACACCTGTTGTAGTAGGCGGGGCAACGCTTATCAATTCGGAAGCACCCGCCAAACTCCCCAACCTGGATATATCTTCAGGGTGTTATGCACTGGGCGCTACGCAGGTACTCACCCTGGTGCCTGTGCTGGAACCCTTGCAGGGACAGGCCATCGCCATACCAGCCACAGCCGGACAACAAAACGGAGCCGTGACACTTGTGCTCAATGGCGGTTATCCGGCTACCGTAGCCAATCCGGCCTTGTATCAGTTTGAATGGAGTACCGGCGCCACAACAGCCAGTCTCAACAACCTCTCGGCTGGAGTCTACACGGTAGTCGTTTCCGATCCAAGTGCCTGTGTATCAAGCATTATGCTCACCGCGGATGTCGTCGTGCCAAGCAAGGAGCCGTACGAAGGCTGGGATTTTCAGATTTCACCCAACCCTGCCGCCGACAAGGTGCTGTTGAACCTGCAACTCCCCGAAGCGAAGGATGTGGAGATACGCCTGCTGGATATTTACGGACAAGTTTGGCAGCACCTGGAGGAAAACAACATTCAGCACCTCGAACGAGCGATATACCTGGACAAGTGTCCACAAGGCCTGTATTTCGTACAGGTGAAATCGGGCGAGCGCGTGGGGCTGAAAAAGATTCTGGTGCAACGATGATTTTTTACAGGGTAAGGCATGGACGTATGTTGATTTATACATAAAAAAATGCCCGTTCCAGAACAACAAACCCTATTGTTTTGTCACATTTGCATCTTTCATCATCCACTGCAAGATGCCATGTACGAACTCAAGAAAACAGCCTTCGGAAAATATACCCGTTACGAATTGTCGCACGATGCTACAGGAAATTCCTTCAGCATCGTGCCCGAGCGCGGCGCCAATGTGCTGAATATCTTTTTCGGTAAAAAAAATATCCTCGACGGCTACAACACCCCCGAGGAACTCGAAGCCGCCAAATGGGGCAAAAGTGTGCTCCTGTTCCCATTCCCCAACCGGCTCGACCACGGGCGTTACGAATGGCTGGGCAAACAATATGAATTTCCGCTCAACAATGCCGCTACCGAAAATGCCATTCACGGGTTCGTGCGCGACGAAGCATTTGAAGTGGAATATGTATTTCTGGCAAAAGACCACGCCAGCATTTTGTGCAGTTATGCCTACGACGGCTCTCGCCCCTACTACCCTTTTCCGTTTTCGTTGGAAGTGGAATTTATGATCCATGACAACGGCACGTTTTCCCTCGACATGGCGGTCCACAACCTGCACAGCGAGGCCATTCCGGTGGGTTTCGGCTGGCACCCATATTTCAAACTGGCCGACACTGCCAATCAGCATCGCATGAAACTGCCTTCCTGCGAACAGGTGGCCATCAACGACCGCATGATCCCGACCGGCGAGCGCACGGTTTATCTCGGTTTTCAGAAAAAAACGACGGTGGGCGATACCTTCCTCGACAACTGTTTTTTCAATTCAAAAACGGCCGGCACCGCCCGCATGCTCCTGGAAGGAGCAGATGGCGCCCTCGAAGTGTCGGCTTCGATCCGGCAGTTCCCGTTCTTCCAGGTATTCACGCCGCCGCACCGCGAAAGCATCGCGCTGGAGCCCATGAGTTGCAATGTCGATGCCTTCAACAACGGCCAGGGACTGGTGTCGCTCGCGCCTGATTCGGAATGGAAGAGCCGAATGGAGGTGAAAATGAAGGAATAAGAGCGTGTTTTTGTCTCCATCCGACCATTTCATGCAGGGTTTTTGCTGAAAGCGGCAGCGGCATTCTACCTTTGTCCAAACATCTTTCGGACTTTCCGCATGAAGCACTTTTACCTGTTACTAACTCTGTTGGTTGGGGCATCCGTTTTGTCGGCCCAGAATGGTGGCCGCATTACTGGCAACCTGCAATCCAACGGCAACTTTTTTATCGCCGATTCCGTCATCGGCGCAAGCAACACACCACAGTACGATTACCAGAAATTTGGCGCCGAGAGTTGGCTCAACCTGAACTACTCCAATTGGGGTTTCGACATCGGCGTGCGTTTCGACGTGTTCAACAATTCCAACCTGCTCAATCCGAACGGCTCCTACACCGACGAGGGCATTGGTCGCTGGTACGTGCACAAAAAGGTAGACAAATTCGATCTGTCGGGCGGCTACCTGTACGACCAGATCGGCTCCGGCATCATTTTTCGGGCCTATGAAGAACGCGCGCTGCTGATCGACAACGCGCTGTACGGCGTGCGACTGGGCTACGACCTGACACCCAACTGGAAAGTACGGGCGTTCACAGGTCGCCAGAAACGGCAGTTTACCCGCTACGGCACCACAGTGCGCGGGGCTGTGCTGGAAGGATTTGTTCAGCCCGACTCTACCAAAAATCTGACGTTCGCACCCGGCATCGGCGTGGTGGGCCGCACCTACGACGACGAAACGGTAAACCAGATTGTGAACACCATTGCTACCTACGCCCCGCGCGACAGCACCGGCGCGCAGTACAATACTTATGCCGCCACGGTGTTCAATACGCTTTCGGCAGGCGCGTTTACCTGGTATGTGGAAGGCGCTGCCAAAACCTACGATGTGGTGTATGATCCGCTGGCCGTAACCGCCACCGGTAGCCGTGGCAAACTCAGCAACCGCCGAGGATACACCGTGTATTCCAGTTTTGCATATGCAAAAAGCGGCCTGGGTGCTACACTCGAATTGAAACGTACCAAGGACTTTTCTTTCCGCTCCAATCCGTTTGTGGTGGGCGTACAGGGCGCGCTCAATTTCCTGCCGCCAATGGCCAAGCAGAACACCTACCGCCTCACGGCCCGTTTTTCGCCTGCTACGCAGGAACTGGGCGAGCAGGCTGTTCAACTCGATGTCAAATACAAAATCAACAAAGCCTTGTCGCTGGGTGTCAATTTTTCCGACATCACACAAATCGACGGCGACGGCTTCCTGAATCTCGACGGCGCTACGCAATTGTACCGGGAAATTACACCCGAATTTACCTACAAATACAAGCGGAAATGGCAACTCATCGGCGGTGTGCAGGTGTTGAAATACAACATCTTCGTGTACCAGGGCAAGGATAATTTCGTGAATGCCGTGACGCCTTACACTGAATTTCTGTACCGCTTCAATCCGCGCAAATCGATTCGTTTTGAGGCCCAATACCTGTCGACGAAAGACGAATTCGGTTCCTGGGTGAATGCACTGGCCGAATTCGGCTGGGCGCCGCACTGGATTATGTATGTGTCGGATATGTACAAAATTCCGCACCACAATCCGGACGAATACCCGGTAGAAAAAACGAAATTTGACGGCCTGCACTACCCCAGCGTTGGCCTCGTGTACACGCACAAAGCCAGCCGTTTCTCGCTGGCCTACGTCAAGCAGGTGGAAGGTATCAACTGCGCCGGTGGTATTTGCCGACTGGAGCCTACGTTCCACGGGGTGCGGCTGAATGTGAGTTCGTCCTTTTGATGGGGTTGATAAGTGTTGATGAGGGTTGATAAGTGTTGATATTCAATTACTCGATGAATGTAAAATACAACCCTTACCCCGAGCCGCCATTTATCAACCTCATCAACCCTAACAACCTCATCAACCAACAACCCAAATCTTTTCCTAGTCATGAAAAACATACTGATCTGCACATTTCTCTCCCTCGTTTTCCTGTCGGGTTGTGAGGAAAAACCCATTGTTATCCCGGATTTGCAGGCAGGCGCCCGCAAGGTGCTGGTGGAAGAATTGACAGGCGTACGCTGTCAGAACTGTCCGGACGGCACGCGCGACCTGACGGCTTTGCAACAGACCTATGGCGCGGAGAACCTTGTCGTGGTGGCGATTCACGCAGCCATCGGTTTTTCGGCGCCTTACACGAGCAATCCGCCCAATCTGTACGATTTTCGCATTGAAGGCGCTTCCGAACTGGCCGACTACATCGGTTTTGCGGAAGGCTACCCCACCGCGTCGGTCAACCGGCAACTGCCTCCGGGCAATACCTCGCTGTTTTTGCCGCGTTCGGCCTGGCCGGGCGTCATTGCCGACGAGTTCAGCCAGGATTACGGGCTTGATTTGTTTATGAATACCGACTACAATGAAAGCACGCGCGAATTCAAACTCGACCTCAATATTGCGCCCTCCATCTCCCTGCCTGGCGAACACCGCCTCAATGTGATGATTACGCAGGACAGCATCGTGGACGTTCAGTTGGATGGCAATGCGCGCAACCCCAACTACATTCACCGCCACGTGCTGCGCAAAATCGTATCCAAACCCGATGGCGATGTCCTGACCGAAGCATTCAATGCAGGTGCACTCATAACACGCTCCTACAATATTGCCATCGATCCTTCCTGGGATGCCAAACATTGCAGCGTGGTCGTGTTTGTGTCGCGCAGCGGTAATCCGGACAAGGAGGTGCTGCAGGTGGCGGAGCAGCATGTCGAGTAGTTATTGAGTTGGTTATTAAGTTATTGGTTATTAAGTTATTGGGGGTGATAGGGGACCATCTGTACAAATGTCTGGCTTCACAAAAAGGAATGCCCAATATTTGTACAGATGGTCCCCTATCACCCCCAATAACTTAATAACCAATAACTTAATAACCAACTCAATAACTAATTTGCTCCAGAAACAACCCCGACGGTGGCGCGGTCAGGCGCGCGGGTTCGCGCGAGGGATTTTCCAGAAAATCTTCTACGGTTTGGCCGCTCATGCGGCCGCGGCCCACTTCCACCAGCACGCCGACGATGCGGCGCACCATTTTCCACAGAAAATGCGAGCCGGTGAGGTGGATGTAAATGCGGTCGGCGTCTTCGCGCACTTCCACACGCGTCATTTCCACCATGGTGCTTTGCCCTTCCTTTTCCACATCGCCGAAAGAGGCAAAATCGTGGAAACCTTCCAGCCGCGCGGCCGCGGCAGACATGGCCTTTACGTCGAGTCGGTCGCGCACCCACCACACGTATTTTTTGGCGAATGCATCGCGGCGCTTCGAAATCTGGTACACATAACTGCGGCTGCGTGCGTCGTGGCGGGCATGAAAACGCGGCGGCGCTTTTTCTATGCGCAGGATGTTGATGTCGTGTGGCAGCAGTTCGTTGAAACGGATCAGCAGTTGATCGGGCGCCATGCGTTCTACCGGTGCTTCGAGGTGCGCCACCTGTCCGCGGGCGTGCACGCCGGCATCGGTGCGGCCTGCGCCGTAGATTTCGACGTCCTGTGTTTCGAAAATTTTGAATGCGGCTTCCAGCAGTTCGCCCTGAATGGAGCGTTCGTTGCGTTGAAACTGCCAGCCGGCATATCGGGCGCCGTCGTATTCCAGTGTGAGTTTAAATCTTGCCATTTTTGATTCGTCGGGCGGAATGTCGACCTTTGCGCACCCGTTTTGCTGCAAAGGTCGACATCCTTTCAGGAAATTTGAATTTAAAAACTGCTTATCTCCATGCCGCCCGATTTCCACACCCGCGCCTACGGCAAACTCCTGCTCACTGGCGAATATTTTGTGCTCGATGGCGCAGTAGCCCTTGCCATGCCGGTGCGTTTCGGGCAAACGCTGGAAGTGAGGGGCGCTTCCGGACATGCATTGCAGTGGCGCAGCCTCGACGACAGCGGGCAGCCGTGGTTTGAAGCGACATTCAGCCTTCCCACGCTCGATATTATAGATGCTTCCGACGCCGATACCGCCCGCACCCTGCAATCGATGTTGCTGGCGTGTCGGGCACAGAATCCCTTGTTTTTGAATGAAAATACAGGCATGGAGGCGACTACGGCCGTCGATTTTGCGCGCCACTGGGGATTAGGCACCAGCAGCACGCTTATTGCGGCGCTGGGCCGCTGGGCCGACGTCGATCCTTACCGGGTGCTGGCCGATACGCTGGGCGGCTCGGGCTACGATATTGCCTGTGCCTACGCCGAAGGGCCGCTGCTGTATCAGCGTGGCAAAACGAGTCCGGTGGTGCAGCCGGTCGATTTTCGACCTGTTTTTTCCCAAAACCTCTGGTTTGTGTACCTCGGCAAAAAACAGGACAGCCGCGAAGGCATCCGCCGCTACCGCGCGCTCACCAAAAGCCTGCGCCCGGTGCTGGCCCGGGTCGACCGCCTCACCGAACGCTGTTTGTCGGCGGCCACACTGAGCGATTTTCAGCAGGTACTGGAAGAACACGAGGCCCTCGTAAGCAATACGCTGGAACTGTCCACGGTGAAATCCCAATATTTCTCCGATTTTCCCGGCGCGGTGAAAAGCCTCGGCGCCTGGGGCGGCGATTTTGTGCTGGCTGCAAGCGCTGAGCCGGAAGCGGCCACGCGGGCTTATTTTCGGGGAAAAGGTATGGAAACGGTGCTGGGATGGGGGGAGATGAGGGGGTTATGACTACCGTTTTTTCAAAATATTTTGTTTGAAAACCCCTTACCTTCGCTCCCCAGAACCTGTCCAAATCCTATGTCAAAAAAACTCTTCCTCCTCGACGGGCATGCCCTGGTGTACCGCGCCCATTTTGCCTTTATCACCCGCCCGCTGATGAACTCCAAAGGCTGGAACGTATCGGCCGTGCAGGGCTTTATGCGAACGATGTGGGACATGATGATGAAAGAAAAACCGACGCACATCGCCGTCATGTTCGACCCCAAGGGCGGCACGTTCCGGCATGAGCAATTCGAGGCCTACAAAGCCAACCGCGAGGCGCAACCCGAAGACATCACCTTCGCTATTCCGTGGATCATCAAAATCCTGGAAGCCATGCGTGTGCCTATGGTGATGGTGAGCAACTACGAGGCCGACGACGTGATCGGCACCGTGGCCAAACAGGCGGAAAAGGAAGGTTTTACGACCTATATGGTGACGCCCGACAAGGACTACGGCCAGTTGGTGTCCGAACACATTTACCTCTACAAACCCGGCCGCGTGGGCAATGAAATCGAAATATGGGGCCCCAAGGAAGTGTGCG
The DNA here is from genome assembly GCA_020160935.1 of Bacteroidota bacterium. GTDB lineage: Bacteria > Bacteroidota > Bacteroidia > Chitinophagales > Saprospiraceae > M3007. Next base: position 78,620 of record JAIUPL010000020.1, read on the forward strand.
AACGCTGGGGCATCCGCCGCGTCGATCAGGTGATCGATATGCTCGGGCTCATGGGCGACAGCGTCGACAACATACCCGGACTGCCGGGTATCGGCGAAAAAACGGCCGCCAAACTGCTCGAAGAATACGACAACATCGAAAACCTGCTGGCCAATGTGGACCAACTCAAAGGCAAGCAGCAGGAAATCGTGCGCACCCATGGCGAAAAAGCCACCCTGTCGAAATGGCTGGCTACCATCGACGTGAATGTGCCGATTCAGTTCGACGCCACAGCTTACGAAATCGAACCTTTCGACCGGGAAAAACTGCTCGAAATATTCAAGGAACTGGAATTCCGCACCCTGGCCGACGCTATTTTGAGAAGCCCCTGGGCGGGAAATGTTGAATCTACCACCTCGGATGCCAAAGCGGGAAAAGCCGCAAAAAGCACCCAAGCAAGCACCTCGGGCGGCACCCAGGGCAGTCTTTTTGGCGACGACCCGGCCGCACAGCCCATCGAATCGCCCGCTGATGCCCTGCCGCAACACCGCATCGCCGACAAGAACATCCACAATGTAGAACACACCTACCACGTGGCCGATACGCCTGATACCCGCGCTGCGCTGCTGCGCCAGTTGATGGCCGCGCCTGCTGTGTGCTACGACTCCGAAACAACGGCGCTGGATGCCACACAAGCCGAACTGGTGGGCTTTTCCTTTGCCCTGAAACCCCACGAAGCCTGGTACGTGCCCGTGCCTGCCGAACGAAGCGAAGCAGAAAAAATCGTGCAGGAGTTTCGGCCGCTGTTTGAAAATGAAAGCATTGAAAAAATAGGCCAGAACCTGAAATACGACGCCATTGTGCTGAAAAACTACGGCGTCGATTTGCGCGGCAATTTCTGGGATACCATGCTGGCACACTACCTCTGGGAGCCTGAACTGCGCCACAACATGAATTTCCTCTCAGAAACCTACCTGAGTTATGCGCCGGTAAAAATTGAGGAGTTGATTGGCAAAAAAGGGGCCGGACAGGGCAATATGCGCGATGTGCCGCTGGAAAAAATCAAGGAATACGCCGCCGAAGATGCCGACATCACCATTCAGTTGTTCGAGTTTCTGGCGCCCAAACTCAAGGAAAACAATCTGGAAAAACTCTTCCGCGAAGTGGAAACGCCCCTCGTAAAAGTCCTGGCCGACGTGGAATACGCCGGGGTGCGCATCGACCCGCACTTCCTGACGGGCTACTCGGCGGAACTGGCTACCAAAATCGTGGCGCTGGAAGAAAAAATCCTGGGTGAGGCCGGTTTTACGTTCAATATCGCCAGCCCGCGCCAGGTAGGTGAGGCGCTGTTCGACCGATTGAACCTGCCGTATCCGGGCAAAAAAATGAAATCGGGGCAATACAGCACCGACGAGGAAATTTTATCCGACCTGTCAGCGGAGTACCCCATTTGCACCGACATCCTGGCGCACAGGGGCTTGATGAAACTGAAAAGCACCTACGTCGATGCGCTGCCGAACATGATCAACCCGAAAACCGGGCGTGTTCACTCGCAATTCAACCAGACCATCGCCGCTACCGGGCGTTTGAGCAGCCAGAACCCCAACCTGCAAAACATTCCAATCCGTACGGTAGAAGGCCGGGAAGTGCGCAAGGCTTTCATTCCGCGCGACAACGACCATATCCTGTTGTCGGCCGACTACTCTCAGATCGAATTGCGCCTGATTGCCGAAATCAGCGGCGATGAAGCCATGCTCGACGCTTTTCAGAAAAACCTCGACATCCACACGGCCACGGCCGCGGGCGTGTACGGCGTGCCGCTCGATCAGGTGACCAGCGAACAGCGCCGCGCTGCCAAAACGGTCAATTTCAGCATTATTTATGGCGCAGGCGCCAGCAACCTGTCGCAACAACTCGGTATCAAACGCACGGAAGCCAAGGAATTGATTGAAAATTACTTCAAGCAGTACAACGGCCTCAAACGTTACATGACCGACATCGTAGAATTTGCTCGTACCAATGGCTATGTAGAAACCCTGCTCGGCCGCCGCCGCAAACTCCGCGACATCGACAGCCGCAACGGCATGATGCGTTCCATGGCCGAACGCATCGCCATCAACACACCCATCCAGGGCACGGCGGCCGACCTGATCAAAGTAGCCATGATCCAGATATGGGAAGCCATGCGCGCTGGCGGTTTTCAGTCCAACATGATTCTGCAGGTACACGATGAATTGGTGTTCGACGTCCACAAAGACGAACTCGAACGCCTCAAACCCATCGTGTATGAAAAAATGACCACAGCCCTCCCCAACCTGAAAGTGCCTATTCTGGTAGAAATGGGGACAGGCGGGAACTGGCTGGAAGCGCATTAGGTTATCGGTTGATTAGGTTGATGAGGGTTGATAAATGTTGATGAGGGTTGATATTCATCCACTCACAGAATGCGGCATCTTTTCTTTATTGAGTGGATGAATATCAACCCTCATCAACATTTATCAACCCTCATCAACCCTTCACAACAATGGACGGTAAAGAAAAAAGCCTCTTGTTTACCCTTGCTGCGGTCAATTTCACCCATATCATGGATTTTATGATCATGATGCCGCTGGGGCCGCAGTTGATGCAATTGTTTCAGATTTCTCCGCAACAATTCGGATTTGCGGTATCTTCCTATAGCATTACGGCAGGGATTTCGGGGTTCGCCGCTGCATTTTTTGTCGACCGCTACGATCGAAAAAAGGTGCTTCTATTTGCCTACATCGGATTTGTGATAGGCACGTATGCGTGTGCCTGGGCGCCGAATTACTACCTGTTGGTGGGTGCGCGCATTCTGGCAGGACTATTCGGCGGCATGATCGGCGCGCAGGTGCTTTCGATTGTGAGCGACACCTTCGGTTATGAGCGGCGGGCCAGTGCCATGGGCATTCTAATGACGGCTTTTTCGCTGGCGTCGGTGGCAGGTGTTCCGGCTGGATTGTGGCTGGCAGCGCATTACAGTTGGCACATGCCGTTTGTGGCTATTGGAAGCATTGGGCTAGCCGTCATTTTGGCAATCATTTTTCTGGTACCGCCTGTAAACGGGCATTTGAAAGACGGGCGCCCGCAAGGAAACCCGTTGCATGTGCTGACTGATATTTTCAAGACGCCCAATCAGATGCGTGCCCTTACCTTGAGCATCACGCTGATGATGGGGCATTTTTGTATCATTCCGTATGTAGCGCCTTCGCTGGTGGGAAATGCGGGGTATCGGCAGGATCAGATTTTCCTGATTTATTTGGTTGGTGGCGCGCTCACGATTTTTACCTCTCCACTAGTGGGCAGGCTGGCCGACCGGAAAGGGAAGTATCCAGTTTTTGTGGGAATGGCCTTGTTGTCGCTGGTGCCCATTTTGCTGATAACCAATTTGCAACCCACCCCTTTGTGGGTCGTTCTGATCATAGCGGGCCTGTTTTTTATCACAGCCAACGGGCGCATGATTCCTACGCAAGCCATCGTGTCGGGAGTAGTGACGCCCAGGCAGCGCGGCGGTTTTATGAGCATCAACTCATCGGTGCAGCAATTGGCGAGCGGAATTGCTGCCAATATTGCCGGGGCCATTATCGTGGAGGGCCCGAATGGCCGCATCGAGCATTACAATTGGGTGGGCTATTTTTCAGTAACGCTGATTGGGGCGTGTATTTTTTTGGCAAAAAGAGTGAAACCGATAAAGTCCGAAGTCCTGAGTCCTGAGTCCTGAGTCTGTAGAGTACACCTATGTAATCTTGGCCTCTAACATATTGAAAGCCACAATTATGTACGTGTACTTTACAGACTCAGGACTCAGGACTTACGACTCAGGACTTAATCAGTTCCACATGGCTGTGAATCTTCACAGCGTCGCTCACCACCACACCACCGGCTTCGGTTACGGCACTCCAGTTGAGGCCGAAGTCTTTGCGGTTGATTTCGCCGTTGATTTCAAAACCGGCGCGCAGATTACCCCATGGATCGGTGGCCACGCCGCCAAATTCTACGTCGAGGCTGACGGGTTTGGTGACGCCGCGGATCGTCAGGTCGCCACTCAGTACGTATTGGTCGCCGCTGCCTTTTTTCTCGAAGCCGCTGGCTTTGAAAGTCATTTTCGGGAAGTTTTCGGAGTCGAAAAACTCACCGCTGCGCAGGTGGTTGTCGCGCATTTCATTGCGGGTATTGATAGACGTAGTATCGGCGCTGAAATTGATTTTTGCTCCTGTAAAATCGTCGTTTTCCGTTTCTGCATCTGCTTCAAAAGATTCGAACCAGCCCGTTACCGTGCTGATCATCATGTGTTTTACGCGGAAGGAGATTTCGGAGTGTGTTGGGTCGATGCCCCATTTTGTCGTTGCCATATCGATGTTGCTTTGAATTGAAATGATGTTTTAAATTTAAGTGTTTAAACATCGATATTTTCAAAAGGTTTTGGAAAAGTTGATAAAAGTTGATGAGGGTTGATAAAGGTTGATGAGGGTTGATATTCATCGGCTCGGTGAAGAGAAAAAATTCTCCTACCCGAGCCTATGAATATCAACCCTCATCAACCTTTATCAACCCTCATCAACCCCTTTCAATCAAACATCTGATCGTACGGGTTGCCCGGTTTCTTTTCTTCGCTGCTGCCGGGCGGCGTTTCTTTTTCTGGCAGTTCTGGCGGCTCTATGGGCTCCGGCTTTCGGGTATCCGTTTTTGGGGTGCTTTCTATTTCCTCAAATTCGGTAAACTCGCCTTCAGAGCGCGGGTTGCCTTGTTGCCCAAAGGTTTGATTGCCCATGCGTTCCAGTTGTTTCATGCCAACGGCTTTTAGCAGGATGTATAGACTGAAAAAGGGAAACAGGAGAATGGCCATTGCCAGGTATACCAGAGAAACAATCGGATTGGTTTGCAGGCCTTTAAACCAGTTTTGGATGGTTTGTGGAAAAACCCGCCAGTTGATAATGAGTGCCAGCACCAGCAAGCCCGGCGAAAGCCAATAGAGCAGCCAGTACAAGCCTTTCAGTACAAAGTAAACCAGGGCAAAGCCCAATATGGTAAAAAGCAGACAGCCGAATCCGCCGCCGGGCATACGTTGACCATTGGCATTGAACTGGCTGGAAGAGACGAATATCATAGTTCAAAAAGTTGGGATCAAAGTTGTGTCTCCCCCAGTTGAAGCAGGGTTGAAAATTCGTCGAAAGTAAGCGGCATTACCGACAAACGGCCGTTTCTTACCAAAGCAATGTTTTGCAAATCGGGGTGCGATTTGATTTCCGTCAATGGCACAGGGCGTTCGAATGTCTTGTAAGGGGCCAGATCGACGCAGGACCAGTCGCCTTTTTCGGCCGTTGGGTCGGGGTAATGCGTACGCACAACCCGGGCAACTCCTACCACTTCCAGACCTATATTGCTGTGGTAAAACAGGCAGAGTTCGTCGAGTTGCATGGCGCGCAGGTTGTTGCGTGCCTGATAATTGCGCACGCCATCCCAGCGGGTAAGTTTATCGCGCACAAGGTCGTCGAAACTGAACGTGTCGGGTTCGGATTTTACAAGCCAGTATGATTTTCCGTTGTTTTCCATTTTTTACATTTTCATCCTCGGATGGTAAAGGTAAATCGTCTCCTTGAGGTACTCGGTGTCGAGGTGGGTGTAAATTTCCGTGGTAGTGATGCTTTCATGCCCCAGCATATCCTGCACGGCCTTCAGATCGGCGCCGCCTTCCACCAGGTGTGTGGCGAAAGAGTGCCGGAACGTGTGCGGACTGATATTTTTGGAAATGCCAGCCAGTTCAGCCAGTTCTTTGACGATCAGAAACACCATGACTCTGCTGAGGCGGGCGCCGCGGTTGTTGAGGAATACGATGTTTTCCTCACCAGGCTGGATATGCTCCTGCTTTGCGCGAATATGATCCAAGTACATACGAATGTACTTCACCGCATCGCCACCGATAGGTACGAGCCGCTCCTTGTTGTTTTTACCCAGCACTTTCAGGAAACCTGCCTCCAAATACAGATCGGTGATACGCAGGTGTACCAGTTCGCTTACTCGAAGCCCGCAGGCGTACAGGGTTTCAATGATGGCGCGATTGCGTACGCCCTGGGGCTGCGACAGGTCGATGACAGCCAGCATTTTTTGAATGTCGTGAACGGAAAGCACATCCGGCATTTTCCGATGCAGGCGCGGGCTTTCCAGCATCTCGGTAGGGTCTTCATCGAGCAGATCCTCTACCAGCAGGAATTTGTAAAAAGCACGTAATCCGGAAATCAGGCGGGCTTGTGAACTGGCTTCCAGGCCCAGTTTATTGGCCCACATGATAAATTGCTCCAGGTGCGAACGCCGAATCTGCAAAGGCCCGACAGCAATTTGTTCCAGTTCGAGGTACTGCACAAATTTTTGCACATCGTTCAGGTATGCCTCCAGGGTGTTGGGGCTGAGAGAACGTTCGTACAAAAGATACGCCCGAAATTGTTGGAGGGCGGCTGGCCAGGTCATGTGGCAAAGATAGAAAAAAAGGGCAAGGGGCAAGAAGCAAAGGGCAAGAGGCAAGGAGCAAAAAACAAGGGGCAAAAAACAAGGGGCAAATTTTACAACTCAAGGCAAGAGACCTTGCCTCTTGCCTCTTGCCCCTTGCCTCTTGCCCCTTGCTTCCTAATCCTTCAGCCTCAAAATCTTGATCTCCACCCGTTGGTTGGTTTTTCGGCCTTCCGCAGAAGTATTGGGTACGAGCGGGAAACGTTTGCCATAACCTTTGTACACGACGCGTTTGGGGTCGATGCCTTTTGCAAACAGGTAATCAGCCACGGTTTTGGCGCGGGCAGTGGAGAGTTTGTCGGCAAATTCATCGGGCGGGACGTTGTTAGTGTGGCCACCTATTTCGATGACAACCGAGCCATTTTCAGTCATAAAGTCGTACAACTCATCGAGCATGGGCAGTGATTCCGATTTCAGGCTGGCGCTGTCGGTATCGAAATTGAGCAGGCGCATGCGAATGGTTTGTCCACTTTCCAGGTTGCCGGTGAGTTCGGGCAGGATGCGTTTTTCTGTTTCGAAATCCACTTTTTGCGTACAGCCATTGGCATCGGTCACGACGACACTATGCTTGCCCAGGGCGAGTTTGGGCGCCGACAGGCCGGTTTGTTTGGTGTCCCACACGATGCTGTATTTGGGAGAGCCGCCTTTCACGGTCAGTTCTGCCTTGCCGTCATTGCTCCGATCGGTGGTAGCGCCGATGTTGCGCACAAGTGTAACTTCCAGGGGCGCAGGTGTTTTCACTTCAACGGATACTGTTTGAGAGGTGCCTTTGGCATCTGTGACGGTTAGTTCGTATGCGCCGGCATCCACGCCTGATGGTTGCCCGCCGCTCAGAGCAGGGTTGTTCCAGGTAAACGTAAAGGGTGTTTTGCCGCCACTCACCTGCACCTGAAGGGTTGCTTTTTCGCCAGCGCATTTGATGGCTGTTTTTTCAGACACCTTTACGGACAGTGGCTGTACATTTTCCGAAATTTCTACAGTCACACTGTTGTAACAGCCATTGGCATCGGTGGCGGTCACACTATGGCGGCCTGGCGCCAGTTTGACGGCCAGTGCGGTGGTTTCGCCATTGTCCCATTTGAATGAAACTGTACCTGTACCTCCTCCTACTTCTGCCTGTGCTTTACCGTCAGCATTGCCGGTGCTGGCAGGCGCCTGTACGGTAGCGGTCAGCACGATGGGTTGCGGTTGCGAAACCGTGATGCTGGCGCTGATGGTTTTGCCGGTCACGTCCACAACCGTAACGGAGTAAGTACCCGCCACCACATCCGAGGGCTGATCTCCGCTGAGGGTCGGAGCGCTCCATTGGTATTTGAAGGGTGCTTTGCCACCACTGGCTTGAGCGAACAGGGCGGCTTTTTCGCCGGCGCATTTGATGCTCGTTTTTTCGGTCAGTTTTACAGCAAGCGGCTGAATGTTTTCAAAAATATTGACTGAAGTGGTGGCCACACAGCCATTGGCATCGGTCACGACTACGGAGTGCTGCCCGGGAGCCAGTTGGACGGCTGCTGCGGTAGATTCGCCATTGTCCCATTTGAATGTTTGTGCGCCGGTGCCTCCAGTAACCTGTACAAGTGCTTTCCCATCGGCGTTGCCGGTACTGGCAGGGCCTTGCACGGAAGCGTTGACGAGCAGGGGTTTGGGTTGCACCACACTGATGCGTGCCGTGCTGCTATTGCCTGCTGCATCGGTTACGGTAACAAGATAATCACCATTGGGCTGCCCGGTGAGTTGTGCGCCGTTGAGTGTCGGGTTGTTCCATTGGTAATCGAATGGTGGTTTGCCGCCGGTCACGTCCACAGCGATGGTGGCTGTTTTGTCGCCCGCACACTTGATGCCTGTTTTTTCAGAAATGCTGACAGAAAGCGGCTGTATATTTTCCGAAACAGAAACCGTGGCAGAAGCAGTACAACCATTGGCATCAGTGACGGTCACGCCGTTGTTGCCAGGAGCAAGGCGGGTGGCGGCACTGCCACTTTCACCGCTTGTCCATTGGAAAATGTAATTGCCTGCGCCTCCAGCGGGTTGCGCCAGTGCTTTACCGTCGCGATTGCCCGTGCTGGCGGGTGCTTCGAGGGTTGCTTTCAGCGTGAGTTTTTCCGGTTGTTTCAGGGAAATGGCTGCGATGCTTGTTACGCCCAATGCATCGGTGACGGTCAGTTGGTAATCGCCGCCTGCAATACCCGTGGGTTGGTCGCCGGTCAGCGCCGGATTGCTCCATTTGTATACGAACGGGCCTTTGCCGCCACTCACAACAACGCCCAACGATGCCTTTTCACCAAAGCATTTGATCGATGTTTTTTCAGAAATAACAATCGACAGCGGTTGAATATTTTCCAGAATCCGAACCGTAGCAGTGGCTGTGCAGCCGCTCGGGTTGGTCGCTGTGACGCTATGCTGTCCGGGCGATAAACGCGTGGCTACTGCGGTGGTTTCGCCATTGTCCCACGTAAAACTTTTCGCTACCACGCCACCCGTGGTTTGTGCCTGTGCCTTACCATCGGCGCCACCGGGTGTAGCCGGCGACTGTGCCAGTGCAATCACTGCAAACGGCTCGGGCTGAGGCACCACAACAGCTGCAAAAGCCGTTGTTCCGGCCGCGTCGGTCACCGTCACCTGATAGCCACCCGCTGCCAGGCCCGAAGCGCCCTCGCCCGAAAGGCTCGGGTTGTTCCATTTGTATTGGAATGGGGCTTTACCACCGGTTACTTTTACGGCAACGGCGGCTGTTTTTTCACCAGCGCATTTGATGGATTCCGTTTCGGAAATGCTGATCACCAGCGGATCTACCTTTTCCGTGATATTTACTTTGGCCGTAGCCGTGCATCCTTTCGGGTCGGTAACAGTTACGGTGTGCTCGCCGCCGCTGAGTTTGGTGGCTGTAGCCAGGATTTCACCATTGTCCCACAGTATTTGCAGGCCCGATGCATTGCCCTCGATATCGACTTCCGCCACGGCGTCCGATTTGCCGGGGCCGGTAAGCGCCTTGCGCTGGCGGGCGCTGATACGCAGGCGGGCATCGGGCACCGGCACCTGTACTGTGCGCGCCTTGCCTTTGCTGTCGGTCACCGTAGCACTGTAATTTCCGGAAGGTACGTTGTGCGGGTTTTCGCCGCTGAGGCCGCCGCTCCATTCAATTTTATAGGGTGGAACGCCGCCTGTTATTTTCAGGCGCAATTCTGCGTCTTTGCCATTTCCTGTGCAACTGATGGGCTGTTCAATCAGGAAATTCACGGTCATGGAAGATGCCTTGTCGACAATATACAGGCCTTTGTCTTCCGTGCCCACCCACACAGCGCCGTCGCTGTCGATGGCCATGTTGGAACCATACTGGCTGGTATAATATTCGGGGCCGCTGAAGGTGGTATAGGTGCCGTCGAGCAGGTCGAACCGGGTGAGAATACCCGAAACAAGCCACATTTTACCCGTAGCATCGATGTCGAAATCAGCAATTTGCCCTTCCAGATTCTTTTTTTCCAGATCGAGGTCGGACCACTTGTCGCCATTGGGCGCCTTGCTCAGTTCGCCGTCGGCCAAAACATAAGTCACGGTGCCGTACTCGCGAATACGCTGCACGGTGTATCCCGAAAATTCGGATTTCCAGCGACCCGGAGGTCCGTACATCAGTCCATCGTCGGTGCCCACCCAGAGGCGGTTGCTTTTATCCTGAAAAATGATGGTGATGTTGTTGGAGCGCAGTTTGGAATTGACGGTTTTGTACTGTTGCACCAATTGCAACTGCGGGTTCGTTTTCAATTGAAACAAACCCGCCTGATCGGTACCCAGCCAGAGCGTGCCGGAAGCCGCATCGTACCAGGCTGCGGTAACTACTGCATCGTTGCCTGCAATTTTTTTAAAATCGGCATCCAGCCACACATAATCTGCATTGCCGCCGCGGTACGAAAGCACGGAGCGTTCGCCTTCTTTCAGGATGCGTGGTGTGGAAAAATCGGCGGCCTTGATTTGAAACACACCTTTGTTGTTGGAGGCCCATTTGCGGCCGTCTGCATCGATCGTTACATTCAGTACCGGTATGGTGCGGTCGATGGCCGAACTGCGGGTTACTTCAAGACCGGCTTTCTGGGCAACATTTTCAGAGAGAACAAACAGACAGAACGTCAGGGTAAACGCCCATCGCAGGCGGGAAAAAAAACTATTCATCATTTAAAAAATGGTGTTCGACGTCGAACACGTTAAAAGGCTATAAACGCTGGAAGTTTGGAAGTTAGTACGCCGGATGGAAGTCCTGAGTCGTAAGTCCTGAGTCCTAAGTCTGTAGAGTTGACCACATTGGTTTCGGCGACTTCATAAATAAAGGCAAAAAAGTAACGTGGTCAACTCTACAGACTTAGGACTCAGGACTTACGACTCAGGACTCTCCTACTGTCTCACCAATTTCGCACTCAACCATTTCTGGCCGGCTTTTTTTACTTTGACGACATACACGCCTTTGGGCAGGTCGCCGGTCCAGATCGGGTCGCTTCCTGTAACGGTGCTATTGCGCCACACCTTGCCATCGGCGCCAATGATCTGGAGTTTGATTTTTTCGCTGGTTTTTACACTCGTCAGGCGCACCCAGGAGCCTGCAGGATTGGGATACACGCCAAACTCTTCCGAAGGGGCTTCATGTCCGGCAGACACCGCACCGGCAAACAGCCACTGATAGGCTTCCGGGAACTCGCGCGCCCAGAACCACTCGGAGTGCTCGCCGTCGGAAGGTAACTTGACAAACCGCTCGGAAGCCGTAAAGCCAGCCGTATTCATGGCGTTCGACACCTGTAGAATGTCATCTGTCACGTATTGCGGTTCGTCGCCACCGGCCAGGAAATACACGCGTGCCGGGCCTTGTTTGGGATGCGATGCTACGTGGTTGGCCGGGTTGTTGTCGGCAAACCAGAAGGCGGGAGAGAAGACCCCTGCTTTGGAAAATACGTCCTGGCGCTCGGAAAAACCGTACATTGAAATCAGTCCGCCCATGCTGCTGCCCATGATGCCGGTAGTGAGGCGGCCGGGCAAGGTACGGTAATTGGCATCGATATAGGGTTTGAGGGTATTCACCAGAAAATCGACGTATTCATCGCCCTGGCCGCCGCCGTATTGCGGATTGACCCAGGGAGAGTATTCATTGAGGCGTTCGCCTTCACCGTTGTCGATACCTACCACGATACAACCGTAGTCGCCTTGCTGGAAGAGGTTGTTCAGCGATTCATCCACTTCCCATTCGCCGGAAAAACTGGTTTGCACGTCGAACACGTTCTGTGCATCGTGCACGTACAGCACCGGATAATTTTTGGTGCTGGTGGCGTAATCGGGCGGCAGATACAGCCAGATGCGGCGGTGGCGGTTGAGTTGCGGGATGTAAAAATCATCATCGAGGATTTGTACGTTGGAGGCTGCAGTGGAATTGCCGCTGCTGCCACCGCCCAGGTCTTCCCAGGAAAGAATGGCTACCTGTACGGTTTTGGGCTGTCCGTTGTAGGTCGTTTCATGGTCGGGCTGGAAGCCGCCGGAGGCATTTCCTTCCACGGTAGACCAGCCGCCACGCGTGAATTTGTATTTCACGGTACCAACCGGCGGGTTCAGGGTAATGCTGAACTGGCCATTGCCTTGGGGCGCCAGTATCTTGGTGGCGTCGCTGGAATTCCAGTTGTTAAAGGTACCTGCGATGTAAATGCTCGATCCGGGTGGTGTGTTGCCGGGAATAGCCGTTACAACGATGGTGAGTTGGGAAAACAAAACAGCCGGCGCCAGCAGCAGCAACAGGCAAATGCTTGAAAACAGTTTTTTCATTTTTTAAAATCGGATAGGGAGAAAGAAAGGGCAAGGGACAATTTGCAACAGGCAAGGAGCGTCAAATGCACAAGGCAACTCGTTGTCTGATCGTTCAAATGGCTGAGAGATGTTTAAAATTTTCCGCAAATGTCTTAAGATTTAAGCAATTTTCGGGCATAACATCCATTATTTCGAATGCTTTTCGTGCTTTCCAAAATTGTTGGGCTCTTTTTAAAGCCGCTCAACCTGATCGTGCTGACGCTGTTGTTAGCGTACCTGACCAAACGACCGCGACTGCGCAGAAGAGCCCTGCGCGTGGCGTTGGCACTATTTCTTGTTTTCAGTAATCCCTGGCTCATCAGCGTTCTTTGTGGGTGGTGGGAAACAGGGCAAAAATCTCCATCCTCCATCTCCGAACCCTATGAAGCAGGTATCGTGTTGGGAGGATACATGGAAACACGGGTGGCAGCGCCGGAAGGCGTACCAACGTTCAGTCGCTCAGGCAACCGCCTGTCCGCGGCTTTGTTACTCTACCAAACCGGTAAGGTCCGGCACCTGCTGCTTTCCGGCGGCTCAGGACGCCTGATCGGACATGAAAGCATTGAAGCGCACGAGGCCCGTGCATACCTGCTTAAATTGGGTGTGCCGGATACAGCGATCTGGGTAGAAGATCGCTCGCGCAACACCCGCGAAAATGCCTTGTACTCCAAAATGATAGTTGACAGCCTGGCTCCCGGCGCACGTTGTCTGCTCATCAGTTCGGCCTGGCACCTGCGGCGCGCTGATCTGTGTTTTCAGCGAGCCGGACTACCTTGCGACCTGTTCGGCACCGATTTTTTTGAGGAAAAAAGCCAGGGGAATCCGCTTCGATGGCTCGAACCCGACTGGAAAGCCTTGATGAAATGGGAATGTATGATGAAGGAATGGGTGGGGTCACTTGTGTTTTAGTGTTTTGGTGTTTTAGTGTTTTGGTGGTGCTTCGCGCTTGGCACAGGTGTTTATCCAGTGAAAGCCTCTAAGCATACTGAACCCAACATACCAAGCGCGAAGCACCACCAAAACACCAAAACCCAAAAACACTAAAACACACAAAAAAATGTTTCAATTCAAAAAGCAGCATCCCGACGACGCCACCAACCCCTGGAAAACCCACTCAGTGGAAGAGCCCTACAAAAATCCCTGGATTCGGATTACGCATCGGCAGGTAACCAATCCTTCCGGCGGGCCAGGTATTTACGGCGTCGTGCATTTCAAAAATGTAGCCGTAGGCATTGTGCCGCTCGACCGCGAAGGATACACCTGGCTGGTGGGGCAGTACCGCTACACGCTGGAGCAGTATTCCTGGGAAATTCCCGAAGGCGGCGCGCCGCAAGGCTCCTCTACCCTTGCATCTGCACAGCGCGAATTGCTGGAAGAAACCGGCATTTCAGCGCAGAAATGGACACCCTTGCTCGAACTGCATACCTCCAATTCCGTAACCGACGAATACGGCGTAGCCTATGTAGCCCAGGATTTGTCGTTCGGCGAAGCAGAACCCGAGGACACCGAAGACCTGCACGTTCGGCGTGTGCCATTTCAGGAGGCCGTCGACATGGTGCTGCGCGGCGACATCACGGATGCCCTGTCGATGGTGGCTATTTTAAAAACCAATGAATGGCTGCGCAACGGCACGCTCGTATTGTAGCCGTATCTTTGTCGCTCAAAATGCCTGCAAAATATGGAACCACCTATGCCAACCCATGACCAGACGCCCCTCGATAGTTTTCGGAAAGAAGAACTGGAAATATTTCAATCTTTTGAAAATCAGACTCTTGTAGACATCAACTATTACCTCTGGCTCAACCAGGCGGAACAAGAGGAAGAAGCACCGCTGCGGTTTTTATATGCACTGGAACTGATATTTGAATCCAGCGAAGCCCTGATACTCTCTTCCGGTGAAGACACTGAGGCTATCCGCGTCATCGATGCCCAGTCGCTGGTAGATACGGCCCGGCAATTGCAGTCGCTACACGGGAAAGTGCTGATTCAGCGTATTTCAGCCCTTGCACAACCCTTGTGGCAAGGTGCTACCGGAAAAACGCTGGAAGCCATACGCCTTTCGCGCAATGAGCAGGGCCTTTACCAAAATGACGCTGTACTGTTCGATTTTGGAAACAAACAGATTTTACTCCAACTGAGCGAACGGGAAGGCCTGGAACTCGGAAGGTGGGAAGAGAATTAGAAAGAAAAATATGGCCTAACAGGCTATTTTTGCGCAAAAAATAATACCTGCATGGGATTTCGCTCTATCCTCACCCGCCCCTTTGCACACCTGATTGCCCGTTCTATCGATCGCTGGTCGGCCAGCGCTGTAGACCGGCAGGCGAATACCCTGCACCAGTTGGTAGCGCAAGCGAAGAACACCGCCTTTGGCCGCGACCACGGCTTTTCAGATATACGCGATTACGAGGATTTCAAAAAAGCCGTTCCCATTCGTGATTACGAAGACCTGAAACATTACATCGAACGCATCAAAAACGGTGAAAACGATGTACTCTGGCCCGGGAAGCCTGCCTATTTTGCCAAAACATCGGGCACCACTTCCGGGGTAAAATACATTCCGATGAGCAAGGAAAGCACACCGCTGCACTTCGGAACCGCCCGAAATGCCGTGTTCAACTACTTCGCTCGTACGGGAAAGGGCCAATGGATGGACGGTAAAATGATTTTCCTGTCGGGCAGCCCCGAACTCGACGACATAGCAGGTATTCCCACAGGCCGGCTTAGCGGCATTTCCAACCACCTGGTACCCGCCTGGCTGCGCACCAACCAGTTGCCTTCCTGGCAAACCAATTGCATCGACGACTGGGAAGAAAAACTCGAACACATCGTTCGGGAGACCAAAGACGCCGATATGCGCCTCATTTCCGGCATTCCGCCCTGGGTACAGATGTACTACGAGCGCCTGCTGGAACGCACGGGCAAACGCACGATCAAGGAAATATTCCCGAACTACTCCGTATTTGTGTACGGCGGCGTCAATTTCGAACCTTACCGCGCCAAACTCGAAGAACTCGTGGGCGGCCCCATCGATAGCGTGGAAACCTACCCTGCTTCGGAGGGATTTATCGCTTTTCAGGATTGTTTTCCCAGCCAGGGACTGCTGCTGAATGCTGATGCGGGTATGTTCTTTGAATTTGTGCCCGTGGATGAAATTTTTAATAAAAACCCTACGCGCCTCTGGCTGAAAGACGTGGAAATTGGCGTGAATTACGCACTGATTCTGCACACCAATGCCGGACTTTGGGGCTACAACATCGGCGATACAGTGCAGTTTGTAAGCAAAGACCCCTATCGCCTTGTCGTGAGCGGCCGTGTGAAACACTTCATTTCTGCTTTCGGCGAGCATGTAATTGGCAAGGAGGTAGAAGAAGCGCTGCTGCCTGTGGCCAATGCTGCCGGCGTTCGCATTGTGGAGTTTACCGTAGCGCCGCAAGTAACGCCCCCGGAAGGTGGCATGCCGTACCATGAGTGGTGGATCGAATTTGACAACCCGCCCGCCGATTTACCGGCTTTCGAACTGGCCGTAGATGCGGCCATGCGCCAGCAAAATATTTACTACGACGACCTCATTACAGGAAATATCCTCCGTACCCTGCGCATTCGGCCGCTTCGGCGCGATGCTTTCCGGGAATACATGAAATCGCAGGGAAAACTCGGGGGCCAAAACAAGGTGCCGAGGCTCTCCAACGACCGTAAAATTGCGGATTGGCTGGATAACTGGAACAAATGATCACATGATGAATAAAATAATCGCCCTCCTGCTTTTTTGCTCTTCGGGTTTGCTGGCACAGCAAACACCCGTATTCGTAGCCGATCAAACTTTCCGGCTCGACGGTACCAGCGAATATGTGTATGCCTTTGCAGAAGGCGATCAGGTCGATTTGTACGTGCAGGAACTGAGCGGGCGAAAAATTCGATCCGTTGAGTTTTTGCAGCACCCGGACTATCCCCTGTTTCGGGCGTACGACCTCGATTCAGTGTTGAAAAAAACGATCCTGATTCCCCAAACCGGTATTTACCTGCTGCGCTTCGAAGAGGTAGGGATCAACCGGAAAATTTGCCGTTTCACCGTCCATCGCACCCCTGCCAGCGTCGAGTCGGCTCGCCTCAACACCCGCGTCGGCTGGGATATCCACGAATTTCCGCAATTCAGAGCCGGGAAACGCAGCGTGCAAACCGGAAAACGAACCGAAGTAGTGTCGCTGGGTGGCCAGGTGACCGTTGCCGCCAGCAAGTTTTACACAAAAAAACCGGTGAATGCCTATCAATTTACCTTGCCGCCCAATACCGTGCAATGGGCATATCGCATTGCTGTAGGCCAGGCTGTTTCAGACGCGCGCCGACAGGATGCCGACAAACTGAAATCGGCGCTGCAATCGGGCGCCGTAAAAATTATGGGTGTTCAACCCGAAACAGCGCTGGCCGCTTTCGCCCTCGGTATGGCCATCGATATGACCGTGTCGACCAGTGGCGAAGATGTGGAATACGCGCTGGTGGACTGGGACAACTGGCAGCAATTTGCCAAATACAAAGATTATCAGGCATTTATCAATCAGGGAGGCATCAGCGTGGATGCGCAGCGGCGTTATTCGCCGTTGCAGGGCACATATTTTTTCGCTTTAAAAAGCAACAACTGGGTCGACGACATCAATGTCACCATCGACATCGAGGCGGTGACGGAAGTGCCATTGTTTGGAACAGAAATTTATCTGGAGCCGGTGCGGCCGTGAAAAAAAAACATATCTTCGCACAAAACATCCACTACGCTTCACCTTAATCCTTCATTTCTATGTCTCTCCAGTCGAACCCGCAACTCGAACTTGCTTTCGATTACGTGCGCCATACGCGCAAGAACATTTTCCTGACCGGCAAGGCAGGCACGGGTAAAACCACTTTTCTGCAACGCATTAAACAGGACACCCCCAAACGCATGGTCGTGGTAGCGCCCACGGGCGTAGCGGCTATCAATGCGGGCGGGATGACCATTCACTCGTTTTTTCAGTTGCCTTTCGGGCCGTTTCTGCCGGGCAGCAATACCTTCGATCCTTCGCGGATGCGGCGTTTTTCGGGCGAAAAAATCCGCCTGATTCAAAGCATCGACCTGCTGGTGATAGATGAAATCAGTATGGTGCGGGCCGATGTGCTTGACGGCATCGACGACGTGCTGCGCCGCTTTCGCGACCGCTCCAAACCCTTCGGCGGGGTGCAATTGCTCATGATCGGCGACCTGCATCAGTTGCCGCCCGTAGTGAAAGACGAGGAGTGGAACCTCCTGCGTGAGCACTACCAAACCATGTATTTCTTCGGAAGTCATGCCTTGCAAAACACCGATCCGGTGTCGATTGAACTGAAACACATCTATCGCCAGTCTGATACTGCTTTCATCGACCTGCTCAATCGCGTGCGCGACAACCGCATGGATGCCGAAGTACTCGAAGCGCTGAACAAACGGTTCGTAGCCAATTTTCAGCCACCTGCCGACCAACCCTACATCACCCTCACTGCGCACAACAACTCTGCGCAGGCCATCAACGCTGAAAAACTGGCAGAACTCAACGTGCCGCTGCAGACATTCAAAGCCAAAGTAGAAGGCGATTTTCCCAATTTTTCTTTCCCTGCCGACGAGGTCTTTGAATGCAAACAAGGCGCGCAGGTGATGTTTGTAAAAAACGATATTACGCGGGAAAAACGCTTTTACAACGGCAAAATCGGGCAAATCACCCGTTTCGGTGAAAATACCATTTATGTACGCTGCCCCGGCGAAACGCAGGACATAGAAGTGACGCCCGCTGAGTGGACGAATGTGAAATACACCCTCAACGAACAAACCAAAGAAGTGGCCGAAGAACAACTCGGCACTTTTACGCAGTACCCGCTCAAATTAGCCTGGGCCATCACCATCCACAAAAGCCAGGGCCTTACCTTCGAGCGCGCCATCATCGATGCGCAGGCCGCCTTCGCGCATGGGCAGGTGTACGTGGCGCTCAGCCGATGCAAAAGCCTGGAAGGTATTGTGCTGCGCTCCCGCATTGTGTCGTCCAGCGTTCGCACCGACTATGTGGTGCAAAACTACACAGAGGAGGCCGAGCGCAACACCCCCGACGAACAACACCTGCATCGCTCGAAAGCCGACTTTCAGCAGTCGCTTCTGCTCGAACTGTTTGACTTTGGCAAGGTAAAACGGCGTTTTGCCCAACTCAACCGGCTGATGTACGAGCACGACAACACGTTACATCCGGAATCCTGGCAACAACTGAAAGCCATCGAAGCGCAAATGCAGGAACAGGTATTTGCCATGGCCGAGCGTTTTATTCCGCAAATTCAGTATTATTTTTCTCAGGAATGGCTGCCGGAAGAAAATTCCGAATTGCAACAAAGAATGGAAAAAGCGGGCCCTTATTTTGAAGAGAAAATGGGCAAAACCCTGTTGCCAGCCCTTCAAAATATTCAGGTGCTCACGGACAACAAAAGCGTAAAAAAAGCAGTGCAGGAAGCACTGGAAGAACTGCAGAAGGATGTTTTTTCCAAAAATGCCTGCTTTTCGAAAATAGTGAACGGTTTTTCTGCCACCCAATACCTGCGTACGCTCGCCGATGCCGAACTGGATTTCAAAGCCGCCAAACCCTCCGCCGCACCGTCTACCGGCGCGCCCAAAAACGTGCCGCACCCCGCGTTGTATGTGCGCCTGAAAAAATGGCGCGAAGACACCGCCGAAATCCACAACGTCGAACTCTACGCCGTGATGCGCACCCACTCCCTACTGGAAATTGTGGAAACACTGCCGCTGAACCTGTCCATGCTGAAAAAAATCAAGGGCATCGGCGCGGTGAAAGTGCAGCAGTTCGGTCCCGAACTTATCTCCATCGTGCAGCAGTATTGCACGGAATTCAAGGTGCCTACCGATCATTTGCTTGAACTGGCCGCCGAGGCCCTGGCTGCTGACAAACCCAAAGTCGACACGAAGGTTCAGACCTTTGAACTTTTCAAAGCGGGTAAAACCATCGACGAAATTGCCGCTGAACGCAACTTCGTGCGCGCTACCATCGAAGGGCACCTGGCGCATTTTATCGGCAAAGGCGAACTGGACATTTTTGCCGTTCTGCCAAACGCCGATGTGGAGGAAATCGAAGCCTTTTTCCGCGGAAAAGACAGTATTGCACTGGGTGAGGCCAAAGCCCATTTTGGAGAAAAATACTCGTATGGGCAGTTGAAAATGGTGCTGGAGTATATGGGGGTGTAGGTAAAGGGCAAGAGGCAAAGGGCAAAGGGCAAAGGGCAAGGGGCAAGAGGCAAAGGGCAAATTTGGCCACCCACAAAGCAACCCTTTGCCTCTTGCCTCTTGCCCTTTGCCCTTTGCCCTTTGCCCCTTGCCTCTTGCCCCTTGCCCCTTGCCTCTTGCCCCTTGCCCTTTGCCTCTTGCCCCTTGCCCTTTGCCCCTTGCCCCAAATCCTCCCCCATTCCCTACACTTACTCATTTCCAGCCGTCCAATAATAACAGGCCACTACGCCCGGTTTTTTTACCCCACACATTTGCAGCATTCAACCACCCAATCGATTTGCTGCAATATGAAAAATCAATTTCTGTTCCTGCTGTTCTGCTGCCTGCCACTGGGCCTGTTTGGCCAATCTGAAATGGCCGACAAAACCCTCGCGCCTTATTTTATGGTGAGCGGCGCCATGCCCGGCGTCGATGCCCTGCCGCTAAAAAACACAGCGGCAGATGTCAATATTTCGGGCGTCATTGCCGATGTGGTGATCACACAGACCTACGTCAACAACGGCAAAACACCGCTGGAAGCCACGTATGTGTTTCCGGCATCCACGCAGGCTGCTGTGTACGGACTCACCATGACCATTGGCAACCGCCGCGTAGTAGCGCGCATTGCAGAGCGGGAAAAAGCGCGCGCCGACTACGAGAAAGCGCGCAGTGAAGGCAAACGCGCCACCCTGCTCGAAGAGCAGCGCCCCAATGTGTTTCAGATGAACCTGGCCAACATCATGCCCGGCGACACCATCGAAGTGGCCCTGCGCTACACCGAATTGCTGCGGCCCGAGTCCGGTCGTTACGAGTTTGTGTTCCCGACGGTGGTAGGGCCACGTTACACCAACGGAAAGTCGGCCCAAAACGACGGCTTTACCCACCTGATGTACCAACACAGCGGACTGGAACCGACCTATGCCTTTCAACTGTCGGCCCACCTGGCAGCAGGTATGCCCCTGCGCGAGATACACTCTACCACACACCGCATCCAGGTAGAAAACCATGGTGCGGAAGGTGCCGACGTACGCCTCGACGACCAGGAGTCGGGCGGCGCCAACCGCGATTTTATCCTGCGTTATTCCCTGAAACAGGAAAAAACCGAGGCAGGCGTGTTACTGTACGACGACGGAAAAGAAAAGTTTTTCCTGTGCATGGCCCAGCCGCCGCGCCAGCCTCAACGTTCCGAGATTCCAGCGCGGGAGTACATTTTTGTGGTCGACGTATCAGGTTCGATGAACGGATTTCCGCTGGATGTTTCCAAAAAACTGCTGGCAGATCTGATTGGCAGTCTGCGCCCGGATGATCGTTTTAATGTAATCCTTTTTGCCGGCACCAGCAACATTTTGTCGAACAACTCCCTGCCCGCCAATGCCGAAAACGTGCAGCAAGCCCGGCAGTTTATCGACCGGCAGGAAGGCAGCGGCGGCACCGAACTCCTGCCCGCACTGGAACGCGCCCTGAAACTTCCGCGCAACGCTGAAGCGCTTTCCCGCTCGATCGTGGTGGTGACAGACGGCTACATCGATGTGGAAGCAGAATCGTACGAACTGGTACGCCAGCACCTCGACGAAGCCAATCTGTTTGCCTTTGGCATCGGTAGCAGCGTCAACCGTTTCCTGCTGGAAGGACTGGCGCATGTGGGTGGCGGCGTTCCGTTTTTCGTGACCGACCCGGCCGAAGCGGAAAAAGTGGCCCCGCGTTTCCGCGAATACATTGAAAAGCCGGTTTTTTCACAGGTAAAAGTAAATTTTGCCGGTTTTGACGCCTACGACCTCGAACCCTCGCATGTGCCCGATGTATTTGCCCAACGCCCCATTTTTATCATGGGTAAATGGCGCGGCGATGCAAAAGGTGAAATCATTATTAAAGGTTATGCAGGCAAAAAATCGAAAGACATCCACGTTTCCCTCAAAAACGTATCCTCCGACCCGCGCAACGCTGCCCTGAAATACCTCTGGGCGCGCGAACGCATCAAAGTGCTGAGCGACTACAACGGCTATGGCCCCAATGAACAACGCGATCAGGCCGTCACTCAACTGGGCCTGCAATACAACCTGCTGACGGCCTTCACTTCGTTCATCGCGATCGATGAAGTGATTGCCAACAAAGACGGACAGTGGACGAATGTAAAACAACCCTTGCCCCTGCCGCAGGGCGTTTCCGACCTGGCCGTTGGTTTCGATCTGGGCATCAGCGGTATCAGCGGGCTGGAAAATGTGGGGAACAGCAGCGCAATGGCGTGGTTGCTGCTGGCCGCAGGGCTACTGCTGGTAGCGGTGATGGTGTTTTTTCGCAAAAAAATTCATGTGTTCACCCTGTTCGGTGCATGGGCACTGGTGCTGAGTCTGGGCAGTTGTGCCCCGCAGGAAACCGTCACGTATTGTTCCGAACAAAATGTGGCCATGCTGCTCGGACAGGATAGAGGGCCGCGCAACCCGTATTTTATCAGCGCGGCCGACTATTATCAGGCCGATACGAGCAAGCCCACGGAAGTGACGTCTTGTGCCAACTTGCAGGCCGCCTGCCAGTACCTGCGCACCCACCGCCCGGTAATGGGGCCCTGGAAGGAAATCCGCCTGGTGGTACACAGCAATGCCTGGACGGGTTTGCGGACGCCCATTGACGCCGACAGCCCGGACCGCACCTGCGCCGAAGCCCTTGACAACGCCTTGCAGGCAGGTGTTTTCAAGGCAATCCCGGCCGATCACATCGACTCGAATACGCACATCATCGTAGATGGGTGCAATGCAGGCCAGGATACAGCACTGTTGGATGCTTTGAGTAAATGTTTCAGTAACATACAGGTGAGCGCAGCGCCGTACTCCAATGTGTTTGAAAAACAGGAAGACCGCTCCGGTATATTGCATTACCTGGCCGATTTCCGCTTTGTCGTTTTCCCACATGGCGACTACCCCGGGAATCCATCCATCGCACGCCAACTGGCTGTCAAATACCCTTCGGATACTACTCGCTGGCAGGCAGCGCTGGAACGCCTGCATCCGCGTTTTACCGGCGACTCGTATGTGCATTATTTCAGCATTCCTGTAAACTGGACCACCCTGTATAACGACCCAAACCAACGTCCGCAACCCGCTACCGAAGCAGAAAAACTCGACTGGGTGCGCAGCCAGCCCGAACTGATGCAGCAACTTTCCCGCATGCGCCTTCGCCCGGAAGATTTTCGATGGACGCTCTCGCCTACAGATTACCCTGTGGATGATGCCTTCCAACCGGCCATTCAGGCAGAAGGCTGGGCAAAAATTTACGGCGTGATGCTACCTTTGAAAACGCCGGAGGGAAATCTGGCGGGGGCGAATGGGCAGGATGGCAGGTATTTTAACCGGAGCAAGGTGTAGGGCCAAAAAAATCAACACAAATTAACTTTTCAAATTGTAACAACATGAAAACCCCGCTTTTTGTATGTTTTTTCCTCGTATGGGCCCCAATGCTCCTTGCCCAAACCGAACCCGAATACCTCATTCGGGCCGGCGAAGGCAACCCCGATCTCCAGCAGTGTCGGGCGATTGTGCTGGCCCCGTCCGGGCTGAAATTAAGAAGCAAGCCGGATTTCAAAGCCTCGGTAATTGCTGTCATTCCATACACGAAAGAAGTGTCGTATTCCTGTAAAAGTCTGTCATATGATGATTCATTTACGATCTACGATGCCGATTCGATACCGGGTATCTGGCTGCCGATTTTTTGGAGGGGCTACAATGGATATGCCTTTTCGGCCTATTTGGGCAACGGTATTTTTAAAATGGATCGCCCGTTCTACCTGCTGTCTGAAAATGTGGGCGGGTGCTGGGATGATTCGTATATTTCTTCAGAGTACCAGTACTATGGCGTATATTTTAACAAAGACTCCTCGGCTTTCGTAATACAAAAACGCAAGCCGACTTTTTACAGTTACCTGGAATTTGGAACCTTCAATACCACATTTTCTTTTAAACAGCCCAAAGGCTCCGAGTTTGCTTTTGCCAGCCGGGAGCCGTTCAAAGAAGGTTTGTTTTCTATAGTAAAGTCGACGGAGGAGTTAAAATATGAATGGGGTGGTAACATGCCTACCCAAGGCATTCGAATCCCCAAAACCACCTGGGAGGTAAAGATGAAACTGGAACACACCGAAACGGAAGGTGACCGGCTGCGATTGATGATACGCGACCGGAACAGCGGCGCCTGGCATTATCTGATGGATAAAGACACCTATTTTTCACACGTTTCACTGCGCTGGGCAGGCGACATGGATAGCGACGGGATACAGGATTTTATGCTGGATGTCGGCTCGGAACACGACGGTGGCATGGTGCTTTTCCTTTCCAAAAATCGGGGCAAAAATGAATTGATCCGGATGGCCGGCAAATACTTTTGGGGTGACTGCTGCTGATCCTCCACTAAAACAGTTTTACCAGGCCAAAAATCATCCAATCAACATCTACCCATGAACATCCACCTCCGCCCCATGACACTCGCCGATGCCGACGCCGTGTGCCTGCTCACGGGCCAATTGGGCTACCCTTCCGGCGCCGTGGCCATGCAACAACGCATCGCAGCGGTGCTCGACCACCCCGACCACTGCCTGTATGTGGCCTTGGCCGACGAACGCGTGGTGGGCTGGATTCACGGATTTTATACCCTGACGCTCGAATCGGGGCCGTTTGTAGCCATTGCCGGACTGGTGGTGGATGAAAACTGCCGCCGCTCGGGCGTCGGCAAGGCACTGGTGCGGCAAGTAGCAGCATGGCCTGCGGCACAGCGTTGTGGTCGCGTGCGCGTGCGCTGCAATGCCGTGCGGACGGAGTCGCATTGGTTTTACCAGGCGCTGGGCTTCCGGGAGGTAAAAGAGCAGAAGGTGTTTGATTGGGCGCTGGGGGCAAGTTGACCATTTCGGGAAACGCCAGAGTGTATGTTTTTTGCATCTTTCTGTGCATATTTGACGCAAACTGGCCTATAACATGCAAAAACTGAAATTCTTCACAACATACCTGTGTTTGCTGGTGCTCGCTCCGGGTATTCTATTTTCCCAAACCTGGATAGCAAAAGACGGCCAATATGAATTCGTAAATGCCGCAGGTAAAAACATACTGCCTTCAGCAGAGAAATATCCATTGCCATACACGGAAGTCTGCAGTGGCATTTTCAGGATGGAGCGCTACGCATTCGAGGCAACTTCGGAGCAAGAAGAAGAAAAGGCCATGGAAGAGTTGCGCAACAGAATCATTTTCAGGCCGGTAGCCTATTTTGATTCTTTGTGGAATCCGCTGGTAGAGCCTTTCCAATATGAAAATCGAATTGACAAGAATCGATATTTCTGTGATGTGGTGGGTGATATACCGTCCACTCCGGATTCAATAGAGAAACAAATTGCCTACTATCAAGACGTATGGCAATCCGGCAAAGTCGGGCTGCTCAACCTCCACACAGGGCAGATGTTGCTGCCAACTGATTACATATACATCAACAAATCTCCCCGGATAGCACACGCCGTATATGGCTACAATACCACCGATTTTAGCCTGAAGAGCGTATTAATAGACTTCTCATCGGGGAATAAATGGATAGTCCCGGACAGTATTCGCTTGTCGTTTTATCCATTTTCTTCCGATTTGATTCTTGCAGAAAATACCCGAACCCACCTTTACGGATTTATCTCGCCTTTGGGCAAAACCATCATACCATTGGAGTATCTGTATGCATTTCCATTTTGGGTGGATAAACAAGCAAAAGTCCAGGACAAGGATGAAATATGGTACGTCATTGGCCCCAAGGGCAAAAAAATCAGGAGATTAGGCAAAACCTATGAGGAATACGCGGACAGCCGTGGCCGGATTTGGGCGCCTTCGGATGAGGATGGCCAATATCGAATTCGCCAGGCGCCGCCCGATCTGTTGCTCGGGCATATTGGGCTGAATTTCGTTCCCGAAGAAGTCAAAGGTTATGGCAAAACATACTGGCACGCACGCAAAAATTTCAAATCAGGTTTACTAGACGAAAAAGGCCGCATCTTGTTGCCCTTTGAATACGATTACATCGATTTCGATTTCACTAAATATGGAACGGAGTCGGATGAATGGGTATTTAAAAAGTATTTTTCCGTGACCAAAAATGGCAAAAAATGGCTGTTTGATGTGAAAACCCAAAAACCAATTCGCCCCAAACTCCAAAAAGGCAATGGCCTGGTACCGGGAGTAACATTCGATCAGGGAAATTTCAGCCTGATCACCCACGTATCCGGCGACAGCCTGTTTCAGATTCAGGTAGAGAACAAGGAATACGATATTCTGAACATTCGTACCGGACGCAGGTGGAATATCAACAATGCGCAGAATCTTCAGATGGGGTATCCGGGCGAGTCTGGTGGCCCGTACCTGTATGTGTATATCGGGGGAGACAAGCGGGAGCGGTATCGTTTGGATGGAACCAGGGCGGAGAAATAAATTTAAATACTCTGAGTTCGGGATAACTAAACCCCTGACAGGTTGACAAATTGACGAACGAATACTCTACGAATACCCAGGGCGTTGCCCTGGGCTATTGGATACGCCCTTTCAGGGCTTTTTTGTACCAAAAACCTGCCTGTTGCCCCTTGCTTTTTGCCGCTTGCCTGTTGCCTCTTGCCTTTTTAAAATTTGCCTCTCACTCTCTCACTCTCTCTTCATGCGCCTCCTCCTCCTCCTCCTCCCTTGCTTCCTCGCCGCCCAGTCCCCGCAATTCACGGCCTGGTCGCTCGAAGCAGGGCTGCCGCAGTCGCAGGTGTACGCCATGTGCGAAGACCTGCACGGCTACCTGTGGATTGGTACGCAGGGCGGCGGCGTATGCCGGTTTGATGGCATGGGCTTCGAGGTGTTCACCACGCAGGAGGGGTTGCCGTCCAACTTTATTTCTGCGCTTTGCGAAGACCAGTCGGGGCGCATTTGGGTGGGGGCCAATGAAGGCGCTGCGGTGTGGGACGGGCGGCAGTTTCAGAAAATTTCTTTCCCGGAGCCGCTCACAGTGTACGCTTTTTTACAAGCCGGAACAGAACACCTCCTGTTTGGTACCAGCCGCGGACTCTGGCAATACACCTTCAAAACCCGGCAGGTATCGAAAATTTCACTGCATCCGCTGCTCGATAAAAGCCCCGTGTATTGCCTGACCTATTTCGTGCAAAACCGCACGGTTTGGCTCGGCACGCTTCAGGGATTGTGGTATTTCCCTCTGCAAAACAGGCAGGTAACGCATTTCAACAAAAAAGCGAAAATAGCCGTCCTGCCTGTGGCGGCCATGACACATACCAACACGTTTCTATGGGCTTCCCAAACCGGAGGCCCCTTGCTGGGTGTCGATCGGTCGCAGCAAACCCTGAAAACCACCCAGACCCTGCCGCCTGTAGGAAGCGTCACCTGTCTGCTGGGCGATGCCGATCAGTCGCTGTGGGTGGGCACACTTACGCTTGGGCTCTTGCATATTCAGCCCGGCAACGACTCTTCTGCCACCCAACTCACCGAAGCCGACGGCCTCCCCCACAACCACCTGCGTGTGCTGTTGCGCGACCATGCCGGTCGCATGTGGATCGGCACATCCGGTGGGGGATTTGCCTGCATGGTGGCACAGGCGTTCCGACGCTACGACCGCGACGACGGCCTGCCGGGCAACCGCATTTACGCCGTACACGAAACCCGCGCGGGCGAAATCTGGATGGCTGTATCACAAAATGGCCTGGCACGCATCGACTCGCTGGGGCGGGTGCATCGCTTCGCCGCCGACAGCAGTTATCTGCAAGGCGTGAAATGCAGAACCCTCGATACCGACCCGTTCGGCAATACCTGGGTAGGCACCGAAGGCAAAGGCGCGCTGGTGATGATGCCCGGTCGCTGGCGACTTTTCCGCAAAGACAATGGTATGCTGCCTTCCGACTGGGTGCAAAAAATTGTTTGCCAGCCAGATGGCAGCGTATGGCTGGCTACCGAAAAAGGTGTTGTTTCCCTGAAATGGAATCCGGCCGACAGCATCTTTTTCAAAAGATGGTACGATACCGCAGATGGTCTGCCAGCAGGCACCACCACAGCACTTCAGGCAGATGCTCAAAACCTTTTGTGGTTTGGCACGCAATACGGTAAAATAGGCCGCATCCGGAATGGCAATGTAGAGGTGTTGCCCGCCAACATCCCCAATTTGCCTATCACTTCTATTGCTTTTGACGGGTCCGGGCAATGCTACGTGGGCACCAAAGGCGCCGGAATATTTGCAGCAGATACGCGGAAAAGCGGCGCCTTTGCAGCATTGTCCACGCCGACACCTTTATCCTCACAAAACATTTACCTGCTGGTATTCGACCGAAATGGCCGTTTGTGGGCGGGCACGGAAACGGGCGTCGACCTTATAGAACAGGAAAAAGGCCGGGTGAGTGCAGTGAGCCACTTTGGCAAGCAGGAAGGTTTTTCGGGTATCGAAACCTGCCAGGATGCCGCCCTCTGCGACCGCAGCGGGCGCATGTGGTTTGGCACCATGAACGGGTTGATGCGCTACATTCCCAATGCTGCTACCCGCAAAAGTGCACCCCCGGTGTTGCATTTCGAACAGGTATCGTTGTTTTACAAACCCATTACGGAAACCAGATACGGCGCCGATGCGGCCCTGCTGTTCAACGGCACGGAAGGCGGCCTGCCCCTGCCCTGGAACCAGAACCACCTGAGTTTTTCGTTTCGGGCCATCGAACTCATGCACAGCGAGCCGCTACAATACCGCTGGCGGCTGGAAGGCCCGGATGCCGACTGGTCGCCCTGGTCGGAGCAAACGCAGGTGAACTATGCCAACCTCGCGCCGGGCACTTACCGTTTGTGGATACAGGCCGGCAGCGGCCCTGATGCGCTGAGCCCGCCCATGTCGGCGGCTTTCACCATCCGCAAACCGTTTTGGGAATCCTGGTATTTCCGGCTGGCAGCACTGTTACTCCTGGGCGCGGGGGTGTATACGGGCGTACGCACGTACGTGGGACGCATTCGGGAAGAAGAACAACGCCGCCGCGAACAACTGGAAATGCAAAATCGCCTGCTGCAACTCGAACAAAAGGCGCTGCAACTCCAGATGAACCCGCATTTTATTTTTAATGCGCTCAACAGTATTCAGTCACTCATTGCCACGCGCGACTACGAAGTGGCGCGGCAGGAAATCAATCGCTTCGCCAAACTGATGCGAGGTATTCTCCACAACTCCCGCAAGGCCTCCATTACCTTGCAGGAGGAAATAGATACCCTCGAACAATACCTGTCAGTGGAGCAGTTTTGCCAGCAAAATCCTTTTACATTTGCCATACAAGTGGCTGAAAACATCGATACCGGGTTCATTGATATTCCACCGATGCTCTTGCAGCCTTTTGTGGAAAATGCCGTTGTACATGGCGTGTCGCACCTGAATTATCCGGGCCGCATCGATCTTTTTTTCGAACTTGTCGGTGAAATGCTGGTATGCCGTATCACCGACAATGGCGCTGGCCGCGAACAGGCGGCCTTGCTGCGCGAAGCCCGCAAACCCGGCCACCAGTCAATCGCCGTTTCCGTCACGCAGGAACGCCTGGCAGCCATCGGCGGAAATATCCGGTACCGCGATTTGCAACAGGGTACCGAGGTGGACATTGAAGTGCCGGTGGGGAGGGAGTAGAGCAAGGGGCAAGAGGCAAAGGACAAGAGGCAAAGGGCAAGGGACAAGAAGCAAGAAGGGCAAGAAGCAAGAAGCAAAAGGGCAAAAAATCAATTAAATCCTTCCAATTTCAACATCATAGCATGTATCCTTCTAATCCCCTAAAATCCAAAAAATCCTGATCCATCCACACACTACTCACTACTCACCACTCACCACTCACTTGACCGCTCTCATCGTAGAAGACATGCCCCAGGCCGTCGCGCTGCTCGAAGCCGACCTCGCTGCCCACTGCCCGGAAGTGCAGGTAGCAGGTGTGGCGCATTCTGTGGTAAGTGCCGCCAAATTTTTAAGACAGCAGCAGCCCGACCTGATTTTTCTGGATATTTTGCTGGGCGACGGCACTGGATTCGACCTGCTGGAAATATTTCCGGGGCTAAACGCACGGATCATTTTTGTGACGGCATCTGATGAGTTTGCACTGCGCGCTTTCCGTTTTGCTGCAGTCGACTACCTGCTCAAACCCATAGACCCCGAGCAACTCAAAAGTGCTGTTCAGCGCGCCCGCAGGCAAATGGCAGGGGCGCGGGAAAGCCTCAGCGTGTTGCAGGAGGCCATTTCCAAACCCGACGCGCTGCCTTCGCGCATTTCCCTGCACACCCAGGAGCGCATTCTGGTGGTCGAAGTAGACCAGATTGTACGTTGCGAAGCCGACGACAACAATACCCGCTTTTTACTTTCCGGAGGCGAAAAAGTATTCGTCACCCGCACCCTCAAACACTTCGAACAACTGCTCGAAGGGCATGATTTTATTCGGGTACACCAGTCGCACCTGGTTAATTTCCGCTATGTACGCGGGCTGGAAAAAAAAGAAGGCGGCTACCTGCTGCTCAAAAACGGTGAAATGATTCCGGTGTCGGTGCGCAAAAAAGCCGAGGTGCTGGCGAGGCTGACAGGAGGATAAAATACCGACCTCCAAATTTCCACTCGAAGCACTATTTTTACCCTTGCTCGGGCCATATGGCTCGATACAGGTTTTTATATGAAAAAAACAATCCTCCTGTGCTTCGGCCTTTGCCTGACGCTGGCACTGCATGCACAAAAAGAAAAATGGAAACCCCTTTTCGACGGCAAAACCCTCAAAGGCTGGAACCAGAAAAACGGCCAGGCCAAATACACCGTGGAAAACGGCCAGATCGTGGGAACGGTGGTTGCCAATACCCCCAATTCTTTCCTGTGTACCAATGAAGAATACGGCGATTTCATCCTCGAACTGGATCTCAAGGTAGACGAGGGTATGAATTCGGGCGTACAGTTTCGCAGCCTCTCCAGGCCCGAGTACAAGGAAGGCCGCGTGCATGGGTATCAAATGGAGGTCGATCCCTCGGCACGCGCCTGGTCGGGCGGTATTTACGACGAAAGCCGCCGCGACTGGCTGTATATTCCCAATATCAATCCGGCCGGTAAACGCGCGTTTCGCAATGGCCAGTGGAACAAATACCGCATCGAAGCCATCGGCCCGGTCATTCGGACCTGGGTGAACGGCATTCCGGTCGCCTGCCTGATCGACGATATGACCGCGCGGGGCTTTATTGCCTTGCAGGTACACGCCATTTACGCGGATATGAAAGAGGGCATGAAAATCCGCTGGAAAAATATCCGCATTCAAACCGAAGCCTTGAAACCCAGCCCGCCCGACAAAACGCCGGTGGTCAATCTGATTCCCAACGACCTCTCCGCACAGGAAAAAGCCCAGGGATTTCAATTGCTGTTCAACGGAAAAGACTTCAGCGGCTGGCGTGGCGTACACGACGACAAAATGCCTGAAAAACACTGGTCGGTGGTGGACGGCGAAATACGGGTAAGCGCTTCCGATGGTTCCGAAACCGGCAACGACATCGTGACGACGGAGCAATACGGCGCGTTCGAACTGGTGTTTGATTTTCAATTGTCGGAAGGCGCTAATTCGGGCGTCAAGTATTTCGTCAACGAACAATTTGAAACTGGCGGCAAATCGGGCATCGGACTGGAATACCAGATCCTCGACGACGAGCGCCACCCTGATGCCAAAATGGGCGTGGTGGGCAACCGCACCCTCGCCAGTTTGTACGACCTCATTCCTTCGGAAAAACTGGAAAAACGGTTCCAACGCCCCATTGGCGACTGGAAC
>JAIUPL010000021.1 GCA_020160935.1 Bacteroidota bacterium
ATAGCGAGTGTGATGTTATTTTTGAATGTTAGACTATCCAAAAATAGATAATTACACTCGCTTTTTCCCTTAAGTCAACGACATTGGGCTAAAGCCCATGCCACCACCCCATCAGCGCTTGGCTATTGTTGTACAGTAACCAATGTAACCAGTGAGGTACGCGCGGATAGTCAACAAATAAAAAATAAAAGGGCCAATACCTCAATCATTCACCACTATCTTCCTGGAATAAGCATGTCCATTCGCGTTTACCCGGATAAAATACATACTTGCGGGCCAGTTTTGTATTTGTAAGGTAAGAACGGTGTTATCTGCCTGTTGTCGATGGATAATATTTCCCTGCAAATCATACACTACCACATCTGCATGTAACAGGCTGTCATTCAGCATCAATTGTATCTGAGAACGGGCAGGATTGGGTGTAATGCGCAACATGGAAGGCGTATTTTCCACATCTGGAAGTGAAGTCACGCAATCGGGCGCATCTGCCGTTGCTACCAGCATCGTGCCGTTTTCCACCCACCAGCGTTGCCAGATACCGCCGCCAGTACTCGACTGCCAGTCGCGGATATTGAACGCCACCTGTCCGTTCGATCGGCCCTCGGCTTTGAACACACGTACGGCCTGCTGTCCACGTACCCAATGCAGCGGCTGTCCGGCGCTGCACACCTCCGGTGCGTACTCCGGCGAGCAATCCGCTTGCAGGAAATAAGCGAAATCCTGATCCGAAGGATAGCCACCATAAACATGCGCCCAGCCTGCTGTATCGATACAGACAGCCGTGTATTCTTCACAGGCTATACCGAGCGAGCGGAATCCGTAATCCTGCGCAAGGCGGGCCAAAAAGCCCACATGCCGCCCGCGGCGATCGGGGTCGTCGTAATGCGTATCTGTGATAACCCGTTGAAGATCAGGGTGATCTATAAAGTCGGCATAGCCGATGGTCATGCGCGAATTGTACGGGTCAGCCAGGGCTTGTGCGGAAGTGACGCTGCCATTCAGCGCGGAAAAGTAGGATTCGCCTAGCACAGCCATACCGGCGCTGGTGCCGCCGACCACGGCTTTTTTGGTGTGAATAAGGTATTTAATTGCGTCTTCTACCGGGCCGTTTTTCCAGTATTGCACGTATTTACCCTGATCGCCGCCTGCTATCCACAGGGCTTCTGCACGGCGTATTTGTTGTGCCACGTAAGGTTCCTGGGCGGAGTTGTAACTCGCGGTGAGTATCGTTTCGACAGAATTAACCGTCACGCCCAAGTCGCTGAACAGGTAATCGTTGTATCCATCAGCGCCGCTGGCCCGAATGACCACGATGTCGCCGCCGCCACTGCGTTGCAAAAACCAGCGCATGGCATTATCGTCTTCGGTAGCGCCACCCATGAGCACAACGCCCCCCTGGGTGATGGTGGTGACATCCGTAGTATCGCCTGTAAAATAGGACACATAGGTTTGTGCAGTGGCAGAAAAACGAACAAATAACAGGAAAAACAGCAAGAGACGCATCGGAGAGTGATTTAAGCCGCCAAGTTACAAATCGTATTACTTTTGCCCGAAAACATAACCATGATGAAACAATTCCTTACCCTTGCCGTTTTGGCGTTGTTGGCCTTTCAGGCATGTAAACCATCAAATCGTAACGAAACCAGTATCCCTGCCTTGCAACCCTCCGTATTTCATCCCGAACAATTTTCTACCGTACATCCGGAAAAGAAACCCAAAGAACTCATCTCCGCTTCCGGCGACAAACGCATCGACGAATATTACTGGCTGAACGAGCGCGAAAACCCCGCCGTTACCGCCTATCTGGAAGCCGAAAACCGGTATGCAGACTCCGTATTGGCGCCTGTCTCCCAATTGCGCGAAAAACTGTTTGAAGAACTCAAGGCGCGTATCAAGGAAGATGACAGCACTGTACCTTATTTCAAAAATGGCTATTGGTACCTGACCCGTTTTGAAACCGGTAAGGAATATCCGATTTACAGCAGGAAAAAAGGCTCGCTCGATGCAGCGGAAGAAGTCATGATCGACGTCAATGAACTCGCCAAAGGCAAGGCTTATTGCCAGTTTGGCGGCTTTACTGTAAGTCCTGATAACAACATCATTGCTTATGGGGTGGATTACACCGGACGCAACCTGTTCAAACTCTACTTTAAGGACCTCGTTTCCAATAAAAACCTGCCGGATACATTTGACTATGCCGGCGGAGCAGAATGGGCCAACGACAGCAAGACGATCATTTACGATACCAAAGACCCCGTTACACTCCGCAACGACAAGGTTTGGCGGCATGTGCTGGGCGCCGATCACAAATCGGACGTACTGATGTATCATGAAAAAGATGAAACACAGTACGCTTTCCTGTCCAAAACCAAATCGGACCAATACATTCTGATCAATTGCGCTTACACCCAAACCGTGGAAGTGCTGTACCTGGATGCCGATCAGCCTACAGGCACATTTCAATCTATTCGGCCGCGTGAAGCAGGTTTTTTCTATGAAATCAGCCACCGCGACGACAAGTTTCTTATCAAAACCAACTGGAATGCCCCGAATTTCAGGTTGATGGAAGCGCCGGTTAGCGATCCTCGCCGGGAAAACTGGAAGGATGTGCTACCGCACCGCGAAGATGTGCTGCTGGACGGACTGACTGTATTTAAAGATTACCTCGTAACCGCAGAACGCAAGGGTGGATTGAGCCAGATTCATGTGATTCGCTGGTCCGATCATGCCGATCATTACATTGAAGTAGGCGAACCATCCTATTCCGCTATGATCGACAACAACCCGGAATACGATACGCATACCTTGCGCTACAGTTTTACCAGCATGAAAACCCCCACTACAGTGGTGGATTACAACATGGAAACGCGTCAGAAGGACGTAAAAAAAGTAGCCCCTGTGCTCGGTAATTTCAATGCCGACAACTACGAAACCGAATTTGCCTGGGCCACTGCCCGCGACGGCGTGAAAGTGCCCATTTCCATTATGTATAAAAAAGGCCTGAACCGCGACGGCTCGGCGCCCTGCTACCTTACCGGGTACGGGAGTTATGGTTTTTCCTACGACCCGTATTTTAACCGCGATAAAATCAGTCTGGTCGACCGCGGTTTTGTCATCGCCATCGCCCACATTCGCGGCGGTATGGAAATGGGTTTCAAATGGTATGAAGACGGGAAAATGCTCAAAAAAATGAACACTTTCAACGATTTCATCGACTGTTCGGAATTTCTCATCCAAGAAAAATACACCAGCAAAGACCGCCTGTTTGCAGAAGGGCGCTCGGCCGGCGGACTTCTGATGGGCGCTGTTTCCAATATGCGCCCCGACCTGTACAAAGGCATTATTACCGGCGTGCCGTTTGTAGATGTATTGACCACTATGAGCGATGCAAGTATTCCACTGACCACAGGAGAGTACAGTGAATGGGGTAATCCTGCTATCAAGGAGCAATACGAATACATGAAACAATACTCGCCCTACGACAACCTGAAAAAAGGGAACTACCCGAATATGTTGGTATTGACCTCTTTTAGCGACTCGCAAGTGCAGTATTTTGAACCTGCCAAATACGTAGCGCGCCTGCGCGACCTTAAAACCGATGACCACGTATTGCTTTTCAAAACCAATATGACTGGTTCTCACGGCGGTTCTTCCGGCCGATTTGAACGCCTTAAAGAACGCGCGCTGGAGTATGCCTGGATGATGGGGCTGATGGGAATGGATGGTTCGGAAATGAAACATTGATGGTGCGTACTGATTGGACATTGCACGTCTAAACAGCATATTTTCGCTTTCATTGGCTAGGAAAATGTGTCAGGTTCATTATATTTAAGCCACAAATACTGGCTAATGAAAGCGAAACACCTGATATTCCTGCTTGCTCTTTGCTGTTGCTGCAATTCGCTTTGGGGCCAACTGGATACCATCCACTGGTTGCCGCCCATGCATGCCCGCAATGAAGTAGGCCCGCAATACCTGTATCTTTCAACGCCTGAAGCACAACCTTTCGACGTAACAGTAAAAGATGGTGCAGGAAATCTCGTGATCACGGTTTCCATCAGCAATAGCCAACCCTATCGATACAGCCTCGGCGCCAATACCAGTTCGCTCACCCTGGTATCCGAACCCCTCTTGCACAAAGCCGTCAGCGGCAAAGGGCTGGTGCTTTCCGGCCCCAAAAAATTCTACGCATATTACCGGGTTCACGCCAGTTCGCTCAATCATGCAGGCGACCTGACCTGCAAAGGCAGGGCTGCACTGGGTACTGTTTTTCGAATTGGACATCTCAGTCAGGAATCGGACGACCAGGATCGGCGATGCAATTTTGTCGGGGTGATGGCTACCCAAGATTCTACCCGGGTCACTTTGTCTGACTTTTCTAACCAGACAAAATTTCGCATCAATGGGAATGATGAACCTTCCAATGGCGCCCCGCAAACTGTTTGGCTCAATGCTGGAGAGTCGGTGGTTTTTTCCAATTACATTGCCGAAAACAACAGTATTCAGCCTCCCAATGGCCTTATGGGCGCATCGCTGGAATCAAGCAAACCTGTAGCCGTCAACTGCGGCTCATGGGTCGGTGCGCCAGTGGTGGCCATGGCCCACGATATTGGAATCGACCAGATTGCTCCGCTGGAAATGGTTGGCAAGGAATACATACTTTGTAAGGGAAACGGTTCGGAAATACTCGAACATCCGATCGTGGTAGCGCATCATTCTAACACCCGGGTATTTCTGAATGGCAACAGCAATCCATTTGCAGTACTTGGCCCGGGTGATTTTACGATCATCCCCACGAGCGCTTATTCACTCGAAGGGAATTTGTACATCACGACTTCAGAGCCCGCGTTTATGTACCAGATGATCGGCGGGACCCCTACCGGAGCCGATGCGCCACGCACGGCAGGGCTCATTTTTGTTCCACCCATCAGTTGCAATGTCCCAAACAGCGTCGACAATATTTACCAGCCCAACCAGATCGGCAACATGCGTTTTGAGGGTGGGCTGATGATCACCGCCATGCGCGATTCCAGTGTGAAAGTATTGCTGGATGGAACGGAGTATTCCATGGGGCCTCCTGCGTCTGTCGCGGGAAATCCGGATTTTGTTACGTACCGCAAACTCAATCTTTTTTCTCAATTCAGTACGGTCAACACGATCAGTGTGGTAGCGGAAGGCGCAGTGCAGGTGGCCATGTTTGGACGCAATGAACCGGCTAGTTTTGCCGCATTTTATTCTGGTTTTAGTAAAAATCCTGCGCCCAGCATACATCTCGTGATGCGGGGAGATGGCATTTGTCCGGATACACTTGTGGCATCGGGGCGTTTTGATGGTGTACAGTGGTCGCTGGACGGTTCTACGATTCAGTATGGGGCCGATACGACGTTGATTGCCTTTGTACCAGGTCAGTACACCGCGCTTGGTTATCTGGGCGTTTGCCGGAAAACCGATTTTGCATCCGATTCATTGACAGCCAGTTTTACTTCACCCGAATTCCCGTACAGTTTCGCCGATCCCAATTGTTACGGGCAACCCAATGGCTCCATACAGATCGGCACCCCTACGGGCGGGTTTCCACCTTATCAGTATTCCATTGACAACGGGTTGCATTTTGGCAACAATCCGAATTTTACCATGATCGGAGCAGACACCTATCAGGTAGTGGTTCGCGATTCCACTGGCTGTTACAATCGGCCGTTGGAGATTGAATTGAAAGAACCCGACAGTTTTTCGGTTGAAATTGTGCCTCTTTTGTTGCCCAACCCATTGAAACCCGGCGAACGAGTCGAACTGGAAGCCAGGCCTGCCTTGCCCGTCATAGGCAGTGAATGGACACCTTCCGGGGGTGTAGAATGCTCAGACTGCCTGCAACAAGTATATTATCCGGAAGAAAACATGTGGGTATCGGTAACGGTGTATGATGCGGAAGGTTGCCCTGCCGTAGACAGCATCCGATTGTGGGTAGAACCGAATGTATACGTGCCAAATGTGTTTGCGCCTGCTTCTGTATCCGGGAATGCGCATTTCTTCCTGTCCAGCAGATACCCTTTACCAATAGAAGACCTGTCTATTTACGACCGATGGGGCGAGCGGGTGTTCCAGCGCCGTCATTTCAGCACCAATGCCCCTGAAGATGGCTGGGATGGATTATTCAGAAACCGCGAGGCATTGCCCGGCGTATATGTTTTCGTAGCCACGGTGGAAGTGCTGCCGGGAAAAAAAGCGATCCTGAAAGGAGATATACTATTGATTCGATAAATGGACAGATTGTCTGCTCCATTCCATTTGTGCAATATTCACTAAAAAATAACTTTTCGGGCATCCTCGCGAAACCCGGGGTCGTTTTTCTTCGTATTATCTTTGTGTCTTTGAGAGGCATATATGATGTGTAATTTTCCCAAAACAGGATTTGCGTTCTGGATAATCTGGTTTTCCCTGTACGTCTGTTTATCCGCTCAGCAAACAGTTGTACAAGGTAAGGTAATCGATGCACGCAGCGGCGAAGCTGTTGCTGCCGCCACCGTGCGTATGGACGGTGTGAATGCTGGCGCCATTTCCGATAGTACCGGCAGTTTCAGGTTCAGTACCCGTGAAAAAGGTGCAAGTGTTTCCATTTCCTGTCTGGGTTACGAATCGATACAACTGAAAATCATACCAGGACAAATCAATACCCTGGAAGTGAAATTAACAGAAAGCGGTGTGGCCATCAAGGAAATAGAAATCGTAGCAAAGGCCAAAAAATACCGCAACAAAGACAATCCGGCCGTCGAATTCATTCGGGAAGTATTGTCGCACAAATCCCAAAACAAAAAAGAAAATCTGGAGTATTACAGCCTGGAGCGATACGATAAAATACAGTTTGCGCTCAATAATATTGGTAGCAGGTTTCGCAGCAATCCCCTTTTCAGGAAAACACAGTTTATTTTCGACAACCTGGACACCAATCAGGTAACCGGACAGGTGAACCTGCCATTTTACCTCCGCGAAACCCTTTCGGACGTTTATTATCGGAAATCGCCTTCTACCTGGCGAGAATATATTCGGGGTGAAAAAAGTACCCGTTTACCGGGTTACATCGACGATGATGGCATTTCCAATATGGTAGAAAACCTGTACCGGGAGATCGATTTTTACAAAAATGCCGTCAATCTTGTGACGGTAGATTTTGTGAGCCCGCTGGCAGATTTTGCACCCAATATTTACGAGTACTACCTCCGTGATACCTCTCTGCTGGACAATACGATGTGCGTACACGTTCAATTTGTTCCTCGTCAGAAAAATGACCTGGCATTCAATGGCGATATGTGGATCGCATTCGACTCCACTTTTGCCCTTCGAAAAATCGAGGTAGCAGTGCCCGATGGCATCAATTTGAACTGGGTAAATGACTTGCAGGTACAACAATCCTTCGAATGGGTTGCATACCCCGATGGACGCGCGTTGCTGCCCCAGTCAGATATGGTGAAAATGGAATTCGGGTTTGCCAAAGGTGATCATTTCCAGACCATACTGGCTCAAAAAAGCAGTTCCTGCTCAAAATACAGCATCAACCAGCCCGTAGCCGAATCTTTGCTGAAATCAGGTGTCAAAGTACAGCGCGACTCCGGAGCCATGTACCGCGATGAAGCATTCTGGCAGGCGCACCGACATGATACCCTGAACAGGCATGAAACAGGTGTTTACCACATGATCGACAGTTTGCAAGGCAATGTCGCCTTTAAACGGTTTATGGGCGCCATGCGAATTTTCATCGACGGGTATTTCCCTTACAATAAACTGGATATTGGCCCCACGGGTGCATTTATCGGCTTCAATCCGGTAGAAGGCCTGCGACTCCGATTCGGCGGGCGGACCAACCTTAAATTCAGCAAACGACTGATGCCGGAAGCATACGCAGCCTATGGGCTTCGCGACAATCGTTTCAAGGGAATGGCCGGGATACGTTATTCTTTCGGCCCGGATGAAGTAACCAAATATCCGCTTCATCAAATTCGTGTAGCCTATTTGAACGACCTGCAATTGCCGGGCCAGGATGTTCAGAACAATTTGTGGACGTCATTGCAACGGGGCAACAATGACAAAATGCTGTATGCACAATCTGCTTACGTTCAATGTCTGGAAGAGTGGAAAAACGGATTTTCCTACTCCGTCACTTACCGCCTGGGTATGCAGCAGCCAGCGGGAAGTTTGCGTTTCGATTACCTAAGTCCGGATGGCATTGCACAAAGAAAATCGTTGACTACCAATGAGTTGGGCTTCATGTTTCGCTACGCGCCGAATGAAAAATTTTACCAGTCGGGCGATGTGCGTTTGTATGCATTCAATAAGTACCCCACCATTCAAGCCTGGTACACAGCCGGGCTAAAAGGGGTGATGGGTGGCGAATACAGTTACCATACCCTGCGCACACGAATCAGCAAGGGCTTTTATTTTTCTCCGATCGGCTGGTCGACTGCCACTGTGGAAGCAGGGCGAACATTTGGCCAATTGCCATTTACACTGCTGGTAGTACATCCTGCTAATCAGACCCTTGCTTTCAGCGACGAATCCTACAACCTGTTGAACAACTTTGAGTTTGTCAGCGACAAATATGCTTCCTTCCAGTTGAGTCATTACTTCGGTGGATTTATTTTTAACCGCATTCCGGGACTGCGCTGGCTGAAACTACGCGAAGTAGTCACCTGCAAAGCCCTCTGGGGTGGCCTCGACGCTCGAAATCAGCCTACCTCCGAAAACGCATTGCTGTTGTTTCCGGAGAATGAACAGGGGCAACCGCTCACCCATATGCTGGGCAAGAAACCATATATGGAAGCCAGTTTTGGGATTATGAATATCCTGAAAGTGCTGCGCGTGGATTTTGTGTACCGGCTTACCTATCTGGATTTGCCGGAAGTAAGACCATTTTCAGTGCGTGCCAGGTTTCAGGTGGAGTTTTGAGGAGCCATTTTTCAGGCAAATCCAATGGACAAGGCAATTAATGCCGCAACGCCTAACAGGATAGGCACCAACAACACAGCAAACAGGCCTCTGCGCCGCTGTTTGGATTTACGTTTTGCCAGACTCAATGTGATCAAACCGCTGATGAGACCTGCCGCACTGGCAACGAGGAATATCAGGGCAAAAGCAAGCCGCACCTGAAAACCGATCACAAGAAAAGACAAGGCAGCACCCAGGGCTATCAATGTACAAATTTGAGCCACTCTTGAAGGTTTTTCGGCCGGATCAATTTGCGCTACCTGTCCAGTGTCGCGCGAAGGCAAAAGGGAGTCGAGTTGCATCCATGCGCCAGGTGTAACAGGTACCGTAGCGGAAAGGGTGGAAAAATTTCCCGTTGAGAAAAACAGGATAAGAAAGGGAATCAATTTTCTCATTACATAAAGTTTTACAGCGAAATGTTCGCCCTTTTTTCAGCAAAAGCAATAAACCTGGTCAGGCCAGCGATTGATTTTGGTCACAGGTTTCTGCAATTGGGGTAATACCGCTAAATTTGCCGTCACATCTTCACCTTGCAATGCGCCTCCGACACTTTTCAGTTTTGCTGTTTTTAATTTATCATGTGTCGGTCCGGGCACAGCCATCTACGGATGCCCATTACAGCCAAAGTATCGATGCGCATCGGCAACACTACAAGATGGAATTTCTAACAGAACCGCGTTCGCCGCTGAGTGTTTCCGATACTGCATTTTTTGATTTTTATGCGCCCAACCCTGCCTGGAACATAGCAGCACGGGTGGAACTGACACCGGAAGCACCGGTGTTTGATATGATGACATACAGCGGTGTCACCCGCAAATACAGACAATATGCTGTATTATCATTCGAAGCGGCAGGACAGGCGCAAACATTAAGGCTTTATCAGAACCTGACCCTGATCGAAAAAGACTCATCCTACAAGGATTACCTTTTTCTTCCGTTCAAGGATCTGACCAATGGTGAGGCAACCTATGGCGGCGGGCGTTATCTTGATTTCAGGTTAAAAGACATCCAAAATGGGAAACTGATGATCGATTTCAATAAAAACTATAATCCCTACTGCGCTTACAGCGATGGATACAACTGCCCGATTCCCCCGCTGCAAAATCATTTGAATATGGAGGTGCCAGCAGGTGAGAAAAACTTTCGGAAAGAAAAAAAACACGAAAAACACTGAGTATCTGACACTTCGAAATTTTAATTTTCAATAAATGTGCTTTTCGTTTTGCCATGAAGCAGGAAGCGCCTTACTTTCGGGACAAACAAAGTACCTAACAGACAACAAGTAAACATTCATAGCCTATGATGAACGAACGCGTGCATACGGTAATGACCCCTGGAGTCGTAACCCTTACCCCGGAAGATACACTGGGCCAGGCACGGGCAATATTTCTTGAAAAGCGTATCCATCACCTTCCAATCGTCGAAGGAAAAATCCTGGTTGGAATGATTACAGCCTGGGATATATTCAAACTAGGCAAATCGGCAGAGGAATACAACGATACTCCGATTCACCAGGTAATGACGCGCAAACTCGCCACACTGGAGGCCGACAGCCACCTCGGCGCTGCAGCCGAAGTGCTGATGACACATCTTTTCCATGCAGTTCCCATCGTAAATGATCAGCACGAACTGATCGGTATTGTTACCACGTACGACCTGCTGAAATACGAATATGGAAAGGAGTATCCGGACAATCTGGACAAGTTCGTGCCGGAAAACATGGTGTAAGAAACCGGCTGATGATATTTTGGCGCTTTTGCCAACATCAAAAAAACAACCGAACTATTCTAAACATGATATATCCCGAATTTTGGTGGAAGCCGGAATTCGGGATCGTGTTTTTTAGGGTAGTTTCCTGTTGAGTGATTTCCCGTAGAGTATTTCCCGTAGAGTATTTCCCGCAGATTTGCGCAGATTTTTCCGCAGATTTTCGCTGATCGTAGAGTACACAATTTATTAACAGTCAATGTATTAGTGTACTCTACGATCTGCGGAAATCTGCGGAAAAATCTGCGCAAATCTGCGGGAAATACTCTACGAGAAATACTCTACAGGAAATCACCCTACGAGCAATTACGCTGACTCATCTATGGCCTTCAAGTCAGCTCATTACTTTTTCGTAGCGCGCTGCCACTTCAACCCAGTTGATCACATTGTAAAACGAAGCGATGTAATCAGCACGGCGGTTCTGGTTTTTCAGGTAATAGGCATGTTCCCATACATCGATACCCAGAATCGGAGTACCGGTTTGTTTCACGATCTGCATCATCAGCGGGTTGTCCTGATTGGGCGTACTGCTGATAAACAGTTTTTTGTCTTTGCCCACGCTCAGCCATGCCCAACCGGAGCCGAACACAGACTTGGAAGCATCAGAAAACTGCTCTTTGAATTTATCGAATGACCCGAATGTGTCATTGATGGCAGTTGCCAGCGCGCCTTGCGGCATGCCGCCTCCTTTGGGCGACATAATTTGCCAGAAGAAAGTGTGGTTCCAGTGCCCGCCGGCGTTATTGCGGATTTTTTTATCGGCATCTGCCGTGCTTACCCGCGCTACAATATCTTCGAGTTCGTATTCCGCAAAAACAGTGTTTTTAACGGCGTCGTTCAGGTTATTGACGTAAGCAGCATGGTGTTTACCGTGGTGAATTTCCATCGTCTGCTTATCGATATTCGGTTCGAGCGCAGAGGGTTCGTAACCCAACGCAGGCAAAGTAAAAGGCGTGGTACGGCGCAATTTGGGTGGCGGGATTACCGGCATGGCCGGTGATTCGGCTTTGGTTTTGCAGGCCTCGATCAGCGGCGATACGGCAGCGGCTATGCCCAGAAAAAAGCCGGTTTTTAGAAATGTGCGTTTTTCCATGATTGTATTGTAATTATGGTTGGAAAATGATTGAAACGATTTTGGAGAACTTGCCACTCCAAAACGATTATTGCTGTGTCAAAAAGTGTAAATGCCCTACAT
Source organism: Bacteroidota bacterium (assembly GCA_020160935.1). GTDB lineage: Bacteria > Bacteroidota > Bacteroidia > Chitinophagales > Saprospiraceae > M3007. Next base: position 11,939 of record JAIUPL010000021.1, read on the forward strand.
TGGGCACAATTTTCAGCCAAAGATAGAATGCCTGACCCGCTTTTGCCGACCGTTTTCAAATATGCTTTCTGGTGTTGTATTACAACCGTTTTTTGCTTGCAAAGTTGCCGGCAGAGCACCCCTGAAACCCGCCCCAGAACCTCCTTTCGGTACAACCAACACAATCCGATTACTTCCCTGGACCCTGCCTTTGCACGTACACAGAACAATATCTGGGCTGTGGACTGCCTTTTCAACGGCTTGGTTCAACTGGACGATAGTTTGCACGTAAAACCCTGCTTGTCAAGAAGTTGGAATATTTCTCCCGATGGCCTTCTTTATACATTCCACCTTCGCAACGACGTTTTTTTTCACGACGACCCGGCGTTTCCGGGAGGAATTGGCCGACGAATGGTAGCCAGCGACGTGGTGTATAGTTTTCAGCGTTTGCTGGATGCGGCCTGGCCCAAACCGGGTTCCTGGATTTTTAAAGATCGTATTGCTGCCGATTCGGCTTTTACCGCTCCCGACGACACGACCTTCCAACTGCGGTTAAAAACGCCGTTCCAGCCTATGCTGCAAATCCTGACCATGCAATACGCGAGTATTGTTCCAAAGGAAGCATGCGAGGTGTATGGCCGCGATTTCAGGCGGCATCCAGTCGGAACAGGGCCGTTTCGCTTCAAAATATGGGCTGAAAATCAGGCGTTGGTAGTAGTACGCAATGAAAAATATTTCGAGCGAGACGAAAACGGACAGCTCCTACCCTATCTGGATGCCGTAAAAACCAGTTTTATTACCGACCGGAAAACGGCCTTTCTGGAATTTAAACAACATAAACTCGATTACTTTTTCGGTCTCGAAAGTTCCTACATCAACGAATTGCTCACCCCTGAAGGTGAATTGCAACCCAATCTGACCGGACAATTCGTTTTTTTTAAAAATCCATACCTCAACTCGGAATACCTGGGCATCCGAATGGACAGCGCCATGAGTGGTTTGCAGCAGAAAAAGGTTCGACAGGCGCTTAATTTCGGGATCGACCGGAGGCAAATGCTGCGTTTGCTTCGCAACGGAGTAGGCAGGCCGGCCACTTCCGGTTTTACGCCCTATGGGCTGCCTTCTTTCAATGACGAAAAGGTTCCGGGGTATAAATATGACCCCGCACAGGCAGGTCGCCTGCTTGCAGACGCCGGGTTTCCGCAGGGGCGAGGACTGCCACCGATTACATTGCTTTGTAATGCGGACTACCTGGATTTGTGTACTTTTTTAGCACGTCAATGGGACGATCTGGGGATAAAAGTCAACATCGAATCCATAGAAACTGCCCTCTTGCGTGAACGCATGCGCAATGGTAAAGCGCCTTTTTTCAGGGCATCCTGGATTGCCGACTATCCGGACGGGGAGAGTTTCTTAACCTGTTTTTATTCAAAAAATGCAGCGCCGCCCAACTACACGCATTTCTGTAATCCTGCATTTGATCGTTTGTATGAAAAAAGCCTGCTTGCCACAGATCCGGAGGAAAGATATGCCCTGTATCATGGCATGGAGAAAATCCTGATCGAGGAAGCCCCTGTGATATTCCTTTTTTATGATGAAACGGCTCAATTCGCAAGCAGCCATGTGGAAGGTTTGCCGCGCAATGCCATCAACCTGCTTTCACTTAAACGGGTCCGGAAAAACTAGGCTGCTGCTGAATGCCTGCCACGCTGCGGTATGTCAGCAGAAGTTTCTTCGCAACTTCCACATTGTCAAAGTGTTCCACACAAAAGTCGCAGGCGTTCCGGCCAATTGCACTTAAAGAAGAACCTTGCTGGTAGCAGGAACGAATGGCCGCAGCAAATTCTTCGGGCGAATCTGCCAGCAGGCATTCTTCGTTGTTCCGGGCATCTATTCCTTCCATGCCTATACGCGTAGAAAGGACAACTTTTCCCAGTGCCATGCCTTCCAGAATTTTGGCGCGCATGCCTCCTCCGGACAACAATGGCACCACCATTACTGCATGTTGGTTCAGAAAATCGGCAGCACTGGGCACTTCTCCGTGAAAAATGACCCGTTCCTTGTTCAGGTTGCGGAGCCAAAGCGGTGCAGTGCGGCCTGCGATATGAAAAGTAAGTTGGGGAAATTGAGGCACAAGCAAAGGTTCCCATACTTCCTCCAAAAACCATTTCAGCCCGTCCTGATTGGGCATCCAGTCTAGTGAACCGATAAACGACAGGCTCAAAGGTTGCTCAAAGCACTTCATATCAGGCACGTAATCGCGGCTGTCGACGCCGATCGGGCACACCACAGCAGGTTTTTGCAATCCCAGTCTGCGAAAATGTTCAATATCGCGGGCTGTGATGCCCACTACCAGGTCGTACTGGTTGAGGCGATCAATTTCATACTGTTTCAGGCGGGGCGTTATTTTTTCGAGGTACCAGCGTTTGAGCGGATTTGAATTGGCAGCGACGCGCTCCCATATTTCGTATTCCACATTGTGCGCCCGCAATACAACCGCCGCTTTCGAATATTTTCGGATAACAGAAATATATGGAGCCAGGTAAACTGACTCCAGTTGTACTACATCAAAGTCCTGTGCCTGGAGGATTTCGCGTAATTTGGAAGCAAAACCGGCATCCTTGAATCGTTCGATGTGGTATGATTTGTCGGTAAACAAATTGAGCAGTGCCGGAAACGGCCGTATCCGATTGTCGATGTAGGTGGTATAAACCGCCTGATAGTGATTAAAATCCGGCGGCAAGGTGGCTGTATCAAACCAGTGTTTACTGGTATTCATAGACAATAGAGATACTTCATGCCCCAATTCATCGAACGCCTTGGCCAGATAGGTAATGGCAATAGCCGCCCCGTCCTTGAGCGGATACGGAAATTTATTACTGATTTGCAGGATTCTCATAGTCGGTTCGTATAAAGCAACACCCGTATTTTTTTAATTCTGTGCAGGTGAATACTCGTTGATTGTCAAGGTTTTTCAAGAAGTTGCAGGTGTGCAGAACACAACACCACAACTTTTTCGGACATTTGCCCCATGGTATTATCAGCCCAGCACATACACAAATCATACGGCGCCCTGGAAATACTCAAAGGGGTGGACATTTCGGTTGAACGGGGCGAAATTGTCAGCATTGTCGGAAAATCCGGCGCCGGCAAAAGCACCCTGCTCCACATACTCGGCACGCTGGATTCAGCCGATCAGGGACAACTCACCATCAGTGACACCCTCATAAAGTCGCTGAATGCCAGGCAATTGGCCGCTTTTCGAAATCGTCATATTGGCTTCGTTTTTCAGTTTCACCACCTCCTCCCGGAGTTCACAGCCCTGGAAAACGTCTGCATGCCCGGTTTTATTCAAAAAAGACCGGACGAAGAAGTCCGTAAAAGAGCCGAAGAACTGCTGGAGTATCTCGGACTGGCCCATCGTATGACACACAAACCAACGGAATTATCCGGAGGCGAGCAACAACGAGTTGCGGTTGCGCGCGCCCTGATCAACCAGCCGGATCTGATTTTTGCCGATGAACCCACCGGCAACCTCGATTCGGAGGCTTCCCAGGATATGCACCGGCTAATTCGTCAACTCCGCACGGATTACGGCCAGGCTTTCGTCATTGTAACACATAATAAAGAACTTGCAGATTTGTCGGATCGATGTCTGGAAATGCGCGACGGCGTTTTAATTTGAGGATTATGACAAGAGAAATTCGATCGGTGCCCCCGTTGCGCGTTATGCGTCCAACAAGACGCATAACGACTGGCGTGGCGTTTATGCTGCCTCTACTCCTGATGTTATTGGGTTGTGCTGCCAATAAAAAAAGCAGCATCGATCTTCAGGCAGTCAAATTTTCCAGTCGCCCAAAAAATATCATCTTGCTGATTGGCGACGGCATGGCGCTTCCACAGGTTTCTGCCCACCAATACTGGCAGGGCATTGGCAACAGCATTTTTGAAAAATTCCCCATTATTGGTTTCCACAAAAGTTATTCCCACGATGAACTTGTAACGGATTCGGCTGCAGGCGCCACGGCATTTGCCTGCGGACAAAAAACCACCAATGGCGCCATCGGTGTGTTGCCTCCCGACAATGAACCTTGTATTACGGTACTGGAAGACCTCGATCGGAAGGGTTTTGCTACCGGTATGGTTGTAGCCTGTACTGCCACACATGCGACGCCTGCCTGCTTTATTGCGCACCGCGAACTGCGTGCTTTTACAGAAGAAATCGCGCTGGATTACCTCAAAACAGACATCGACTGTTTTATTGGAGGCGGGGAAGCATTGTTCAACGAACGGCCCGACAAACTCGACCTGACCGACTCGCTGCGAAGGAAAGGTTATGTCGTACGCAGTGGCACCAATTTTAACCGGCTGCCGCTCGACGGTTCGGCGCCTTTTATACAATTTACCCACGAAAGAGAACCACCCACTGCTTCCGGCGGGCGTAAATACATGCCCTATGCAACGGAAATGGTGTGCCAATACCTGCAAAAACGATCGCCCAAAGGTTTTTTTCTGATGGTAGAAGGCAGTCAGATCGATTGGGCTGGTCATGCCAACGATCGCAACTGGCTGCGTGCGGAAATGAAAGATTTTGATAAAACCATATCAAAAGCACTCGAATTTGCTGCTTCAAATGGAGAAACGCTTGTAATTGTAACTGGCGACCACGAATGTGGCGGGCTGGCACTCGTGAAAGCATCGAGTAAAAAACAGTTTTTGCCCAGTTTCTCCACGCACCTGCATACTGCTGTCAATGTACCAGTGTATGCGTATGGCCCGATGCAAAATTTATTCAGCGGAACCTACGAGAATACCGGGATTTACTACAAAATTTACGAAGCACTCGGGCTTATCGGTTCCGAACAATAGGATATGCCGCGCAGGCGACCAACTGGAACCCGCAGGTTATACTTACCTTTGCTGCACCTGGATTTGAGCGCACATTTTTTGATCATTAAACTCCTGCATCTTGCCGTTAATTAAATCGATTTCCGGTTTTCGTGGAACAATTGGGGGCCGCGCCGGCGATAACCTCACCCCGGAAGACATCGTTACGAGTACTGCCGCCTTTGGGCAATGGATCATCCAAAAAACCGGCATCAGAAAAGTCGTGGTTGGCCGCGACGGACGAATTTCAGGCCCCATCGCCAGCGCGTTGGTTGTGAACACCTTGCAATCCCTCGGCATTTCTGTTGTAGACCTGGGACTGAGTACTACGCCTACCGTGGAGATTGCCGTTCCGCTGGAAAATGCCGGTGGAGGTATCATCCTTACCGCCAGCCACAACCCCAAGGAATGGAATGCCCTGAAATTGCTCAACCACAAAGGCGAATTTATCAGTGCAGCCGATGGCGCTGAAGTGCTCGAACTGGCTGCAAACGGTGCAATTGAATACGCTACGGTGGATAAACTGGGCGATTACCGACAGGATGACACTTATATTCGCAAGCATATCGACCAGATTCTCGGTCTCGACCTGGTGGATATCGAATCGGTGCGAGCCAAAAACTTCCGCGTGGTAGTGGATGCAGTCAACTCCACTGGCGCATTGTGCGTACCTCCGTTGCTGGAAGCATTGGGCTGTCAGGTCATCCTTATCAATGGCGAAGTAAATGGCCATTTTGCCCACAACCCCGAGCCGCTGAAAGAATACCTGGGCCAATTGTCGACAGAAGTTAGATTGCAAAAGGCGCATCTGGGTATTGCTGTCGACCCGGACGTAGATCGGCTGGTGTTTATGTGTGAAGATGGCGAATTGTTTGGCGAGGAGTACACACTGGTAGCAGTAGCCGACTACGTGCTGTCCAGAAAAAAAGGGAATACTGTGAGCAACCTCAGCAGCACCCGCGCCCTGCGCGACGTGACCCAAAAGTATGGTGGCGAATATTATGCAGCCGCTGTTGGTGAGGTAAATGTGGTGGAAAAAATGAAGGAAGTGAGCGCCGTCATTGGTGGAGAAGGAAACGGCGGTGTAATTTTGCCCGAATTGCACTACGGGCGCGATGCGCTGGTAGGTATTGCATTGTTTCTGACCCATTTATCACAGGCTGGCAAACAAATTTCCACCCTCCGGAAAACTTACCCGGAATACCAGATGTCGAAAACCAAAATCGACCGCACACCCGACATCGACCTTGACAAAATCTTTATCGCGCTTCGTGAAAAATACCGCAACGAGCAGATCAATACAGTAGACGGCTTGAAAATAGACTTTGAACAGGGCTGGGTTCACCTGCGCCCTTCCAACACAGAGCCGATTATTCGTGTTTATTCTGAAAGCAGTTCCATTGTCGTCGCAGAAAACCTGGCCAAAAAGATTATTCAGGACATCAACCAAATAAAATGAGAGTCTATTTCGACAACGCCGCCACCACAGCCATTTCGGAAGAAGTCATAGACGCCATGTTGCCCGCTTTGCGGCAATTGTATGGCAATCCATCCTCCATTCATGCAGAGGGTCGTGCTGCACGTGCTGCCCTGGAAAGCGCCCGCAAAACGGTAGCCCAGTGCATCGGCGCGGGTACCGGCGAGATTTTCTTTACCTCCGGAGGTACAGAAAGCAATAATATGGCGATCAAATGCGCCGTACGCGACCTGGGCGTCCAGCGCATTATCAGCAGCCCGACCGAGCACCACTGCGGTACGCATGCTATTGAAACGGTACAAAAAGTAAAAGGTGTTGAGGTGGTATGGCTTCCTGTGGACGAGCGTGGTCGGATCGACTATCATGCCCTGGAAACAGCGCTGGCCCATTCGGAGGGTAAAAAAACGCTGGTGTCGCTGATGCATGCCAACAATGAAGTAGGTACCATGACCGATATCGCCCGGGTATCGGAACTTTGTCGTCAGTACGACGCCCTGTTTCACTCGGATACTGTACAAACCGTAGGCCATTTTCCTGTTAATGTGCAGGAAATACCCGTCAATTTTCTTTCCGGCGCTGCTCACAAATTCCACGGCCCGAAAGGCGTTGGTTTTATTTACATCAACCCGCAAACGCCTATAAAACCTTTTATTGATGGGGGCGCGCAGGAACGCAATATGCGTGGTGGCACCGAAAATGTGTATGGTATCATCGGTATGGCCAAAGCGCTCGAACTGGCATGCAACGAAATGAATGCCCGTACTGAACACATTCTGGATGTTCGCAACTACTTGAAAGACAGACTGCTGGAAGAGTTTGAAGATGTACATTTCAATGGCGACTGGGATGGTTCCAGTCTTTACACGGTATTGAATGTTTCATTTCCGCCATCACCCAAAAATGAAATCCTGCTGTTGAGTCTGGATATTGCAGGAGTAAGTTGTTCGGGTGGCAGCGCCTGCTCCAGCGGTTCGGAAAAAGGTAGTCACGTACTTGAAGCCATCGGCGCCGACCCGGGCCGTAAAAGCATCCGTTTCTCTTTTTCGCATTACAACACACGGGAAGAGGTGGATTATGTGGTTGAAAAACTGAAAAGTATTCTTCCGGAAATGGTGCGGGTTAATTTGTTTCCCGTAGAGTAGTTTCCCGCAGCGGAAAACTACTCTACGGAAATTATTCTACGGGAAATAAATCAGGGATACCTCTATATCTATCCCTCCCTGACGTATTTCATCCCTGAAAATCCCCGGTTTATCGGAATTGCTTTCGCCATCAGGCCCAGGGGCCCCTATGTTTGCTGCATCAATCAATCGTAGCCAACATGAAGCACCTGCTTTTAGTACTCCCTCTTGTTCTTGTTTTTTTGCAACATTCCCTGGGTCAAACTGTCATCAGTGGAAAAGTGACCGACCGAAAAGGAGAGCCTTTGTTCGGAGCCAGTATCGCCATTAAAGGAAGTTATGATGGAGCAACTTCCGATTCGCTGGGCCATTTTTCATTTCGTACCCGTAAAAAAGATTCCGTTACCATTTCTGCCTCCTATCTGGGCTATGAGCCTGAATTTCAAACACTTGTGCTAAAAGGTGGCAACCTGGACCTCCACTTCAAACTAAAAGACGCTTTCAACGAACTCAATGCCGTGACCATCACAGCGGGTATTTTCGAAGCGTCGGACAGCAAACGTATGGTCATGCTTCGCCCGATGGACATCGTGACGACTGCCGGTGCGGGCGCCGACATCACGGCTGTTATGCAATTGCTTCCGGGGTCCAATCGCGTTGGCGAACAGGAAGGGCTGTTTGTACGCGGAGGCGCCGCCTATGAAACCAAAACCGTGATAGACGGGATGATCGTGCAGAATCCATTTTTCAGCAGTACGCCGGACGTGCCACAACGCGGCAGGTTCACACCTTTCATGTTCAAGGGAATGGCATTCAGCACCGGCGGTTACTCTGCACAGTATGGCCAGGCGCTTTCGTCGGTCTTGCTGCTTGATACACAGGACAAGGTTTCTGACCAAAGCAGTACCAACATTGTAGCCCACCTGGCGGGTGTTGGCATAGGGTACACGCACAAGGGCGCCATCAGCGGGCAATTGTACTACTCCAATCTTGCGCCGTTTCTGAAACTGGTAAAAACCAATATCGACTTTGTAAAACCACCTCAAGGCATGGGCGGCTCACTGACCTTGAATGAAAATCTGAGTAAAAACTCCGTACTCAAAATGTATGTCACCTATAGCGACGGTGGCAACACGCTTGGGCTGCCGAATTACGATGATGGTGGCAAAATTTACCAGTTTAAACTCCGGAATCGCAATCTTTTTACCAACAACACCTATAAAGTGTTTTTTGATGAAGGCAAATGGATCTGGCAATCCGGGTTTTCTTACAGCAATAACATCGACGATATAACTATTGGAACAACACCCGGTGATCGCCGAGACGAGCGTTCTCAAGTGCGCAGTGTTCTGAAACGTCTCTGGGGAAAAAATCAGGAAAATTCAGTGCTGGCTGGCTTGGAATACCACAATATCCGCAATTCCAACCTCTTCGACACCTATAAAGCCAGTCTTGAAGAGAATTATTCGGCAGCGTTTGCCGAAACGGAATTCTACCTGCTGACCAAACTGGCTTTGCGCGTAGGTCTGCGCGGCGAGTACACAAGTATCCTGGATCGTTACAATGCATCGCCGCGGTTTTCGGCAGCGTATAAAACCAGCCAGTACAGCCAGGTGTCTTTTGCCATGGGTCAGTTTTACCAGACGCCTGAAAAAAACTATCTGTACACCAACCGCAGCCTGGGTTATGAACTGGCCAATCATTTTATCCTGAATTACCAATGGTCGAAAAGTGACCGCACTTTTCGGGTAGAAGCCTTCGATAAAGAGTACAAAAACCTCGTTCGAGAATACCAGACCACTTTTGACCCCAATCCTTACCGGTTTCCAACAGGCGCCACGGACAACTCCGGATTTGGCAACGCTTATGGTTTCGACGTGTTTTTCAGAGACAAAAAAACGGTACGGCTCGGCGATTTCTGGGTGACTTATTCTTACCTGAATACGAGCCGATTGTTTCAGAACTATCCTGTAGAAGCCGCGCCGATTTTCTCGACAACGCATAATTTCAGCGTGGTGTACAAACAATTTATCCCGAAAATTTCATCCAATGTAGGTATCACGTACACCTACACTTCCGGCCGCCCCTACTATGACGCTGCCAGTCCGGTTTTTCTGGGCGACCGAACCAAATCATTTCAAAACGTCAGCATCGCAGCCAGCCATATCCGCAGCATAAAAGGCAGTTGGCTGGTGTTTTTCATGACATTGGACAATGTACTCGGGCGCAAGAATGAATTCGGATTCAGGTATTCATCCGACGGACAATCACGTTTCCCAGTTATTCCGGTAACCTACCGCACCCTTTTCTTTGGTGTCAGTATGAATATTTCAAGACATGCCGATGTGCCCAAAGAATCCAAACTCGACCTTTAATCTCCCCACTCAACCATCTCAACTTCTCAACCACTCAACTTCTCAACCATCTCAACTTCTCAACCATCTCAACTTCTCAACCATCTCAACTTCTCAACCATCTCAACTTCTCAACCACTCAACTTCTCAACCACTCAACCACTCCACTCAATTATGAAACGTTTGCTCATGTATTTCCTCTTTGGAGCGCTCAACTATGGTATCATTTCTGCACAAAGCGCTGACAGTCAGGCGCCTGCAAGCACGCAGAATCCGGAATTTGTAGAAGCCATGACCGGTGTGGTAGCCGATATCCAGGGAGCGCAGTTTGGCGAAGATTTACAACCCTTTGCCAATACACTGGAACGCATCGCAGCGGCAGAACCCAAAGAATGGCTGCCATCTTACTGGGGCGCTTTCTGCTATATGATGAAATCATTTACAGAACCTGTCGTAGAAAAAAAAGACCAGTACCTTGAAAAGGCTGAAAAATTGGTGACAACTGCTGACGAACTCAACCCGAACAACGACGAGGTAGAGGTACTTAAAGCCAACATTGCATCTGCGCGTATGGCCGTCGATCCGATGAACCGCTGGCAAAAATACGTCCCTATTGCAGGTGCAGCCATTGCCAAAGCGAAGGCGATTAATCCGCTCAACCCGCGCATTGCGCTGCATGAAGCACAGGGCGTATTTTATACCCCGGAAGCGTACGGTGGTGGCAAGGCCAAAGCACTGCCCATGATAAAAGGCACCATTGAATTGTTCAAGGCCTTCAAACCGACCTCGCCCATGATGCCCAATTGGGGACAAGATGCGGCCGAATATATGCTGGGCGAAGCACAAAAATAAGCATAGAAATTGCAGGACTGCGTTATACAGATTTGATTATCAAATACTTAATGCAGTTCTGCAATCCATTTTTTCACATTTTCAGGCAATACAAGATGTTGGAACCCGAAATCATAAAATCATGGCCGGTTGAAGGCATTTCGCGTATCGAAACGGAAGCATTGTTTGGAAATGTATACGTTGTCGGGCATGAAAGCAGCAAGATCAGGGTGGAAATTTCGGTCAGGAGTCTCGGTTGGCCCCTCATTTTCACATCCCGAAATACCCAGACGATTCTGAAGGACTTCGAACTCCACCTGGAACAAAAAGAGGATGTACTGCACATCAAATCCGGGCTGAAAGGCAACATGGTCAACTGGCTGCGTTTTACAGGTCTTCGATTCAAAATATCACTCCCCAAGCACAAGGCCATTCAAACCTCTCTTCGCCTGGAAGCGGGCAATATTCGCCTCGACGATTGCGATGGAAAATTCCATGTCAGCACGGGCGCCGGCGTGTTACGTTTTGAACGGGTAAATGGGGATGTGGAGGGCAGGACTGCTGCAGGAACAGTTGAAATCAGCCGTTGTAAAGGCAATATTTCGGCACAGACCTCGGCAGGCACCATTGAAGTCAGCGACTGCGAAGGCACCATGTCGTTTTCCACCTCGGCGGGTACTATCGAAATGGAACGCCTGGTAGGCAATGTGTATGCCACTTCTGCCGCAGGCACAGTAGAAGCCGAAGATATCGACGGCGTGCTCAAAGTACATACCTCTGCCGGCACCATTGAAGTAAGCGGCATGAACGGCAGCCTGGGCGCCAGCACCAATATTGGAACCATCGAAGCAGAAATACTGGCACTGGGCGATTTTCTGCACCTGGAAACGCAGGCTGGAAACATCGACGTGAAGATGCCTTTCAATAAAGGCGCCGACTTGTCGATATCTGGTTATACGGTACGTGCTCCCCAAATCGAACATTTCGAGGGCATTCGGGAGCGCGACCGAATGGAAGGCGCTGTGTTCAACGGCGGCATTCCGGTTCAGATCAGGGCACATGCCGGCAATGTAAAAATTGGCCAGGGTAGATTGAATGCATTTTCTTCGCTCAACAAGCGGATCAAGGAAAACCAGTTTACCCTGCCACAAAACTTATTCCAGTGGAACACCAAGGGTTTTCTGCTTTCTCTCGTTATCTGCGTGACTCTTACATATGGGGTAAATTCGATTTTTTATTTCAGCATCGAACTCTCCAATGGAAACGCTTTGAGCGGCATTTATATCGGCATCGTATTGGGCAATCTTGTGAATTCGTTGATGGTACTATTGATGGTAGCATGGTTTACTAAATACTTCGTACCCAGAATCAAACGAAACTGGGTCAAGTATATGCTGCTAAATGCATTATCGTTGTTGGGTTCCTTTTTTGCACAAATTATCCTCATTCTGATTTACTGGCGATACGCAGACATTCCGGAAGATACAGAAGACTCGCTGAACATGGCGTATCTGTACCTGTTCATTCCCTGTATCGTTGCATCCATTTACTTCTTTTTCTGGCAACGCTCCCAGCAAATTACCCGTAAAATTTCAGAACAGGAGTATCAGTTGGTCAGCCTCGAAAAACTGAAAACCCGCGCCGAACTGGATGCCCTGCAAGCCCGCATCAACCCGCATTTTTTGTACAATGCACTCAACAGCATTGCAGGACTGGTACATGAAGACGCCAACAAGGCAGAGCGAATGACCTTACTCCTTTCAAAATTGTTTCGTTTTACCATTGGAGTCAAAGACCAGCATTTCAATACCCTGGAGCACGAACTGGATATTGTACGCACTTACCTCGATATCGAGCAGGTGCGTTTCGGGCCACGGCTCACCTATCTGTTGCAGGTAGAAGAGGGGCTTTCACAGGTAAAAATTCCGGTTTTTTTGTTGCAGCCCATTGTGGAAAATGCGATTAAACACGGCATCTCCAAAATTTCAGGGGAGGGTCGAATCGAGGTGCATATTGCCCGACACGACGATCGGCTGGTTTTGCGTATCCACGACAACGGACCGCTGTTTTCGGAAAACTTCTTTACCGGCTATGGCCTGCAAAGTATTCAGGACAAACTGAAATTGTTGTACGATCATCGGGCCAGTTTTGACATTCAAAACAATGATTTCAAACAAGTTATCATAGAATTGCCATGCTAAAAACCATCCTTGTCGACGATGAGCCACTGGCTGTAAGCAGGTTGAAACGTTTGTTGCAGCCTTACCAGGACGATTTTGAAGTCATTGCAGAAGCAGGTAATGGCCTCGACGGGCTGGAGTTGATCAAAAACCTGCAACCCGACCTGATTTTTCTGGATATTGAAATGCCCATGCTATCGGGTTTCGAATTGCTCGCCCAACTGGAACAAATGCCCTTGGTGGTGTTCGTGACGGCTTTTGATCAATATGCCATCCGCGCATTTGAAGAAAACTCGATCGACTATTTGCTTAAACCTGTGGAGGCAGAAAGGCTGGAAAAAACGGTGGATAAAATCCGCAAATTCAATAGCAGGCCCGCAGATGGCCTTTTCAATGCCAATCTGCTACAGGTGCTCGAGCGACTGAAACCCAAAAAAGACATTCATTCCATTTCGGTAAAATCGGGAGAGCGCTTCATTTTTATTCCACTGGCAGACATCAGCCACTTTGAGGCCGAAGATAAATACGTGTTTCTGCGCACGCTGGAAGGCAAACAACATCTGACCAATTACACCATCACGGTGCTGGAAGAAAAACTGCCCGATTATTTTGTTAGAATCAGTCGCTCGACCATTGTTAATTCAATGATTATCAAGGAAATACAACGCGAATTCAACGGACGGTTCGCAGTAATCATGAAAGATAATAAGTCGACGCGCCTGAAAACCGGCAGTTCTTACGGCGATCAGGTGAAGCGCCTCATGGAAATATGACACACGCGAGCCGCGTCATGTGAAGTTGAAACGTTTTGGGTACAACTTTTTACCCTAATTTTGGCGCATGCGAATCCTTTACTCTTTCTTATTGTTGCTGTGTGCTTGTTCTGTTACAGGGCAAAAAATGTTGCTGCTGGAAAAAGCCAACCGGGCAAAAACCGTCAAAATGTATATTGGAGAAACGCTCCAGTTCAGGCTCAACGGTCCGGAAAATTACTGGTACGAACGAACCATCACCGACATCCTGCCGGAGTCCAATGTTCTTTTGCTGGATAATTTTCCGGTAAAACTGGACAGCATTTCTGATATCAAAGTATATAGACGTAGTGCCTGGCGCATTACCGGCGCATCGCTGGTAAGTCTGGGTGGTACATTGGCGCTGGCCACTACTGTAGGCAGAGTGCTGTACAACGACAAGAAACTCGATTTGCCCAAATTATACAGCGCTTCTGTCGTTTCCTTTGGAGCAGGCATGTTTATGCTGTCCAAGCGAAAACTTAAACTGGGCCAAAAACACCGGCTACGAATCGTGGAGATTAAATTTCCCGAACCATTGATAGCGCCGCCGCCTATGAAGAGGCAATAGTGGGTTTTGGTGTTTTGGTGTTTTGGTGTTTTTGTTTGCTTCGTGCTTAGCATTCAGGTTTTGAATACGCCCACTCAACCCTCAACACCTCAACCCTCAACACCTTGACTCATATTTTCGAATGCCAAGCGCGAAGCAAACAAAAACACAAAAACACTAAAACACATCATCCTCCTTTTTTCTCTTTTATAGCCTGCCGAAATACCGCTCTCGCCACGGCCTTGGTCACTTTTTTATCCAGCGATGACGGGATAATATGATCGCGATCAGGGTTTTTAAGTAAACGGGCGATTGCAAAAGCAGCCGCTATTTTCATTTCATTGCTGATTCGAGTGGCGCGTGCGTCGAGTGCTCCACGGAAAATACCGGGGAATCCCAGCACATTGTTCACCTGATTAGGCAGGTCGCTACGGCCTGTGCCGTATATGGCAGCACCGCCCGCATACGCTTCTTCAGGCATGATTTCGGGCATTGGATTGGCCATAGCCAGTACAATGGGGTCTTTCGCCATGCTTCGGATATGACTAGCCTGAAGCAAACCAGCCTGACTCACGCCAATAAAAATATCTGCATCCTGGAGCACTTCAAACAGAGATCCGCTAAGGTGCTGGCGATTCGTAAAGTGCAACGCATCTTTTTTAAAACCGTTCAGGTCTTTGCGGCCCTTGTGTATAGCGCCGTTTCGGTCGCAAAGAATAATGTTGCGCACTTTGATTTTTGCACGTTTGATGCCATAGCCGGAAAGCAGTTTGGCAATGGCTATGCCTGCTGCCCCGGCGCCATTGATCACAATTTTGGCCGCATTCAGGTCTTTGTTTAATACTTTGGTAGCATTGATGAGGGCCGCCAGTGCCACTACGGCCGTTCCGTGCTGGTCGTCGTGAAACACAGGAATACCCAGGTCTTGCAGGGCTTCCTCGATTTCAAAACAACGAGGCGCTGAAATATCCTCCAGGTTGATACCTCCGAATACCGGGGCAATCAGCCGAACGGTACGAATAATTTCATCCGCGTTTTGGGTGTCCAGGCAAATAGGGAACGCGTCTACATCGGCGAATTTTTTGAACAACATCGCTTTCCCTTCCATCACCGGGATGGCTGCCGCCGCACCAATATTTCCAATGCCCAGCACCGCGGACCCATCGGTCACTACTGCAACGGTATTCGATTTAATGGTGTATTTGTAGACGTCTTCCGGGTTGTCGCGGATCGCTTCGCAGGGCGCCGCTACACCGGGGGAATATACCGTAGACAAGTCGTCTTTGGTGTTGACAGACATTTTCAGGCGTGTGGCGATTTTTCCCTTGTACTTTTTGTGGAGGTCAAGTGATGCCTGGGCGTAATTTTTCACCGACATAGGTTTTATTTGCTTTCAGATCAATTCAATTACAGGTGTATCTGATTGATTTTCAGGCACACAAGAAGGATTTGATATTTCGGGAATCGGTTAGGGAGGGCTAAAGTAGAGTAAAAATGAAGAAGAATAATATAAAATTATACCGCAAGGGTAAGAAGTATCAAATGTGGCATTCTGATGTGTTTTTATTCGGCTTATTTAACAAAAAACCTATAAGGTTTTAAAAACCTTATAGGTTTAACAGCCTGATGAAATAAAATTCGGCGCGTATTTAGTATGAAATGCTAGTCCTGCTTTTCGGCCGACACAAATCGAATGGAGAGTGAATTTACACAGTGGCGTGTATTTTTGGCTGTCATGCGTTCTCCATCAAAAACGTGTCCCAAATGGCCGCCGCAATTGGCACACACAATTTCGGTTCTTTTCATCCCGAAAGAATTATCTACATGGCGTTCGATAGCGCCCGGGATTTCGTCATCAAACGATGGCCATCCGCAACCGCTATCAAATTTATCAGAAGAACGATATAAGGGCGCATTGCAGCGGCGGCAAATGAACATGCCAACGCCTTTGTGGTGGTTGTATTCGCCGGTAAATGCCCGTTCGGTGCCTTTTTGCACGATCACGTATTCTTCTTCAGGAGTAAGTGCATTCCAGTTTTGATCGTTGTTTTCCATGCAATAGTTTTTGAATTTGCTGTATAAACAACCTTCGCTGCAAAAAGTTACCTGATAAAACGATCGTCCGTGAGTGCTTCCAGAAATGCTTTCAAGTCGGCTTTTTCTTCCACAGTAAGTCGAAGTGGTTCACGCAGCAGGCTGTCCCGATTGAGCGGATTGGCCACCAACCTGTTGGGGGTATCATAAAAATCGATTACTTCATCCAGTGTTTTAAACATGCCGTTGTGCATGTATGGAGGCGTTACTGCTACATTACGGAGCCCGGGTACCTTGAATTTGCCCAGGTCGGCACTGTCTTTTGTGATATCAAACCGGCCCCGGTCATTGAGGTTGCCTTTGCCGGTGTACAAACCGATATTCCGAAACTCGTCGCCTGTAAAATCCGGAGAAAAATGACAGTCGAAACATTTCCCTTTCTTCATAAATATCTGACGGCCGCGCACTGCCGATTGGTTCATGCCGCCCTCTTTGCCACGCGCCGTGCGGTCAAACGGCGTATCGGAAGTTTCGAGTGTACGAACATACGCAGCCAGGGATTGTGAAAGCGCCTCCATATCTGCCTCTTTACCAAATAATTGTACAAAAGCAGGGCCATAAACCTGGTGCATTCTGAGACGACGCGTAACCAGATCGGCATTGGAGCGCATTTCTACCGTATCCTGAATAGGCATCAGCACCTGTTGTTCGAGGGTGGCGGCCCGCCCGTCGTAAAAAAAATGCTCGCGCGATGACATATTGGTGATGCCAGGCGAATTGCGGCGCCCGAGCCTCCCTCCTACCCCTCGGCTGACCATCGAGGTGTCGGCAAAACCGTACTTCGGAATATGGCAACTCGAACAACTTACCGTACTGTCGAGCGAGAGAATGGGGTCAAAAAAAAGGCGTTCGCCCAGTTCCTCCGGTGATTGAAATAAAGATTTGTCAAAGGCTGATAAAGCGCCCAAAAGCAGGAACGAGATCGCAAATATGGTATTTCGCTTCATGTCGCAAAAGTAAGGTAACCGACAATTTTCTATCTAACAATCCAAAAACAAGTGTATAAATAGACTGTTAATGTGAAAAAAAGTAATTTTCGGGAAAGTATACACACCCTCTGTTTCTTTTAATATCCAAATCCGAATCACATGAAGTATTTTTTTACACTGATCATCCTGCTTTCGGGCACTTGTATTTTTGCTCAAACAGCGCCCAATTTTACTGTAACCACTTCCGACGGTGATGTTAGAAACCTGTACAATGACTACCTGAATCAGGGAAAAGTAGTGGTCATTGAAGCGTTTTTTACCACTTGTCCGCCTTGTAATACACATGCGCCCTACTGGCAAGCATTGTACCAAAGCCAGTTGATAGCCCACCCCAACAAGGTTGAATTTATCATGCTCAGCACCCTGCAGTCTGACAACAATACGAAGGTGGGTATTTACAGGAACAACAAGGGGCTAACAATGCCGGGTGTAGGGAACGACGGCGGGGGGCTTGCGGCTATCCTGCCTTACATGAACGGTCAGTTCGGGGAATTTCAGGGCACCCCTACTTTCATTGTGATCGATACCGACGGGCATGTAACATTTGATATTCGTGGTACCAGTCCGCAAAATACCATGGATCTGATTGCACAGCAAATCACGACTGACCTTGCCCAGTTTTGTTCGATTCAGACACCTTTCGGTACTCCGCTGGCAGATGTACAGATTAGCGCCACTTCGAGCAACATGACTGCCAATATCGCAGCATCCTCAACGTACAGCCTGTCGAGTATTTCGCAATTACAAAATACATCTTACACCATTTCGGCCACAAAAACCGACGACAATCCGCTTTCCGGGGTCACTACGTTCGACCTTGTAAAAATAAGCAAGCACATACTCGGGCTGGAAATTTTGAACGAACCCTGGCAACTCGCAGCAGCCGATATGAATTGCAATGGCACCATCACCACATTTGACATTGTGATCGGTCGAAAACTTATTCTCGGCATCGATAACGACTTTCCTTGTAGTACCTGGAGGTTCATTTCCAACGGCTCCAATCAGGCGAGCAATGGCGGGTGCATCGATTTGGTCGGGGTGAGGCTGGGCGACATCACAGGTCCGTATTTTGCACCGCCTGCCAGCGAAAGAGCCCCGCTTGTGTTGGAGTCAATTGATCGGGAAGTTAAAGCCGGCGAAACAGTATTCATTCCATTGTATGCATCGGAAAACGTATCGGCCCGCAGCCTGCAAATGGGCATGAACATCGATCAAAATGCCTTGCAAATCAACCAATTAGGTTCGCTGCAATTGCCCGGCTTTGATGCTGCCACTTGCGCCAATTTAAATGCTGTAACAATGGGTCGTTTGCCAGTTTTGTGGATCGATGGCACGGTAGCCGAAATTGACCGGAATGTTCCTGTGTTGACTATACAAGCCACTGCCCTGCAAAATGGTTTGCTCTCCGATATGATTCACCTCGATCCATCTGTATTAGCATCTGAAATATTTGATACCGATGCACGACCCGTATCGCTCGATTTGCAGTGGCGCGATCAGGGAATAGAAACAACGCATGCCTGGCAGGTTTTTCCGAACCCGGCGCGCTCATCTTTTTACCTGAATTATGCCAGTGAAGAAAAAGAGAACGGTCTCATTCAGGTAGTCGATTGCCAGGGAAAAATTGTACTGGAACAAACAGTTTCCCTTGAAAAAGGCGAAAACCAGTGGGCGCTTCAGGTAAAAAACAATGCCTCCGGGTTGCATGCGATTAAATTAAATGGCCGTCCTTTGGGCAGTATTTTACTTGGTTTCTAAGAAACATAAGCATGCATGAAGTCTATATGCGCCGGTGTCTCGACCTGGCGCTGCTGGGTGCGGGCCAGGTTTCTCCCAATCCGATGGTCGGCGCCGTATTGGTGTATGAAGACCGAATTATTGGTGAAGGCTGGCACCAACGCTGGGGAGGCCCCCATGCGGAGGTAAATTGTGTCCGTTCTGTCAAACAGGAAGATAGGCATCTGATCCCGCTTTCTACGCTGTATTGCACGCTGGAGCCCTGCTTTCACTTTGGGAAAACACCTCCTTGTGTCGATCTGATTTTGGGGGAAAAGATTTCAAGGGTTGTCATTGCCAATGAAGACCCCAATCCGAAAGTAGCAGGTCAAAGCGTACAAAAAATGCGTGAAGCCGGCATTGTGGTCGAAACAGGCGTCCTGGCCTCGGAAGCCGCTTTGCTCAATAGAACTTTTTTCCATTCTATCAGCCATAAACAACCTTACGTAGTGCTCAAATGGGCACAAAGCGCAGATGGTTTTTTGGGTCGCACCGGAGAAAGAACCGCGATTTCCGGCCCCTGGACGCAACGCCTCGTACATCGATGGAGAAGTGAACTGGACGCAATCCTGGCAGGTACCCAAACAGTTTTGACCGACAACCCAAAACTCGATGCCCGCTTGCATGGAGGAAGAAATCCTTTGCGCATTACATTTGATATTGAAAAGAAAATTCCGGCTGAGTATAATATTTTAGATGACTCAACACCCACCTGGATTTTTGGCCCTACACGTGATGTGGCATTCCGGCAGACGGAATTCATTCCGTGTGACAGGCCTGTTGCGCTGGAAAAATTACTGAACAGGTTGTATGAAAACAATCGCGCCACCATCCTGGTAGAAGGTGGCGCGCAAGTATTGGCAGCATTCCTGGAAAGCGGCCTGTGGAATGAAATCAGGATAATTGAAAGTTCTGCAAGCCTGGGCGGAGGCGTGCAGGCGCCACAGTTACCTGAAGGTTTGACGATACTGGAAAAATATCAGGTGGGCGCCGACAGCATCCGGATTTTTTTGAAAAAGTGATTACTGTTCATTTTCCCGGCTCACATTGCCCGAACCGCTCACATCGGAATCCACCCTTGGATCGCCGGTATAGTATACATTGCCCGAACCGGAAACATGTGCTTCAATGGTCTGATTGACATGGGCATAAATGGAGCCGGAGCCGGCAACATGTGCTTTCAATTCATTGATAGCCATTTTTTTAGCATTTATTTCTCCGCTACCGCTGATATGTGCTTCCGTGGAATTGGCAGTACCACCGATTTCCACATTGCCACTTCCACTCACGCTGCATTCCAGTGTGCCAATGGTAGCCTGCAACATGGAGAAATCGCCGGAGCCGGAAACACTAATATCCATTTTTTCGGATTGAAGTGGCGTTTCTACTCGAATTTTTCCACTCCCCGAAACAGACAGTTTGTCGAACGAAGGCCCGCTGACAAGGAGCGTTATTTCTTTGGAAGAAGACACGTTTTCATCAAAGTAAACATGAAGAACACCATCTTCTACCTCGGTTTTGAGCAGGGGCAACAAATTGCCCTGTGCACGTGCTTCTACCGAATAGGAAGTGGCTACACGAATTTCCACATCACCCGGGATATCAGACTGCACCCCGTGAAAACCGTCCACATTACGTGTTTCCGTTTGTACCGCCCCGGTGCCTTCCGTACCAGTTCCCATGAATGAACAATGAAAACTGCGTTTGCCAAACATAAATATGCCGACCAGCAGCATGAAAATAATCAAATACCGCATTGGATTGGGTTGTTTTGTTTTGAAAATTATTGCCTGAATTTCAGGAACTTTGTGCTCAATTCTGCACAAAGATGTCGATTTGACACTTCTTTCGTTCTGCAGGTTACACTAATATTTCAAATTTCTCCCGAGATGCTCTGGCCGCTGCTTCAACTTGGCTTTTTATTTCTTTCCCCGGCTTCCATTCCGGATGCCGCTCCGGTAGTAAAATGGACGACAGAACAGGAACACGATTTTGGAAATCTAAAGCAAGGATGGCCCGAAACGTTCACGTTCCGGTTCAAAAACGTGTATTCTGATACCATTTTGTTACAAACCGTACGCACCACCTGTGGATGCACGGCTGCCAACTGGACAGAAACTCCTATTGCACCGGGGCAGGAAGGCCAGGTAAGGGTGGAATATGACGCGTACCAGGGGGGCGATTTTGATAAAAAAATACGCGTATTTTTCGACGCCCAGCGCAAGCCGGAAATCCTGCGCATACGTGGTAACGTGAAGTAGTTTTAGCCCTCGGTCACGTTTCCGTCTTCAACTTCGAATAGTTTGTAATCCTCTGAAAATGAGGAGATAATCTCTTCAATTCGATTGCGCTGGGTATCAGTGATAAATATTTGTCCAAAGTCGCGGCCAAGCAACAAACCTACGAGGTGACGTACCCGCCGGACATCCAGTTTGTCGAAGATATCATCGAGCAACAAAATTGGCGCAACACCTTTCGCCTGCCGCAACACCTCATACTGTGCAAGGCGCATAGCCAGCAAAAAAGACTTTAACTGGCCTTGTGAGGCAAATTTCTTGACCAGTTTTCCATCCATGTACAAATCCAGGTCGTCGCGGTGTGGGCCCAGCGTCGAACGCTGTAGAATGCGGTCTTTTTCGAGTGCAGCAGGTAACAGTTGCTCCAGTGTACCTTCTTTCAGATCAGAATCGTATTGAACATCCACTTCTTCCCGGCTGTCGGAAATGGCTGCATAAATTTCCCTGAAAAGTGGACGGAAAGTGGTTACAAATGCAGCCCGCTGTTCAAACAAAATTTGCGCAGGCCGAAACATCTGGTGGTCGATACTCTCCAGCAATACCTGATCGAAATTTCTGTGCTCGGCGAATCGCTTCAACAATGCGTTCCTTTGTTTTAGCAACGCATTGTAAACCAGCAAGTTTTGAAGATAGTCCGGTGAAATTTGCGACAGCGTGGAGTCCAGAAAACGGCGCCGATCTTCACTGCCTTCCTGTACCAACGACACGTCATCAGGTGCAATCATGACCACAGGAAACTGCCCGATGTAGTCTGTCAATCGTTCATACAGCGAGCCATTACGCTCGATTTCCTTGCGCTGCCCTGCCTGAAATTTGGCTACAATTTTTTGCGTCTGCTCTTCCGACCTAAAGTGTCCTTCGATGCGGAAAAAATGCTCGTCATGGCGCACCAACTGCCTGTCATTCAAGCCGGTATGATTTTTACACAGGCAAAGGAAATGAATCGCGTCCAGCACATTGGTTTTTCCCATACCATTCAGTCCGGTGAGGCAATTCAACCGGGG
Source organism: Bacteroidota bacterium (assembly GCA_020160935.1). Lineage (GTDB taxonomy): Bacteria > Bacteroidota > Bacteroidia > Chitinophagales > Saprospiraceae > M3007. The sequence continues at coordinate 34,272 of JAIUPL010000021.1, forward strand.
CGACAACGACATCGACAGATATTCGTAGTTCTTGAACTGGGAAAGTTTGAGTTGTGCGAGAAACACTTGTTAGTTATCAGTTATTGGTTATTGGTTATCAGGGTGGTAAGGAGACATTTGAACAAAAGTTTGGCTTCACAAGACAGATACCAGGTGTTGGCATGGATGGTCCTTTACCACCCCGATAACCAATAACTGATAACCAATAACCAACTCATGAGAGGTATTTCCCCACGATCGGCATACGTCGGCCCATACCAAATCCTTTGCTGCTCACGCGGAGAACAGGGGCGGCCTGTTCTCGTTTGAATTCATTGATATTGACCATTCGCAGCACGCGCCGCACCAGTGCTTCGTCGAATCCCATCGCAATCAGTTCGAGCGGGCCTTGCCGACACTCGATATACTGATACAGCAAGGGATCGAGCACTTCATAGGGAGGCAGGCTGTCGGTATCTTTCTGACCGGGTCGCAGTTCGGCGCTAGGCGGCTTGACAATGCTGTTTGAGGGAATGACTTCGGCGTCTTTGTTGAGGTAGGCGGCCAATTCGTACACCTCCGTTTTGTACACATCTCCCAGCACGGAAATACCACCGCACATATCGCCATAAAGCGTACCGTATCCCACCGACATTTCGCTTTTGTTCGTCGTATTGAGCAGGATATTGCCAAATTTATTGCTCATCGCCATAAGCAAGGTTCCACGCACACGTGCCTGAATGTTTTCTTCCGTAACGTTGAATGCCAGCCCCTCGAATTGCGATTTCAGGGCCGTTTCAAATGCCTCGTACATCGGGCGGATAGCGACAATATCGTATTGAATACCCAGATTTTCAGCCAGTTGGCGGGCGTCATTTACCGAATGGTCGCTGCTAAACTGACTGGGCATCAGCAGCACCCGAACATTTTCAGCCCCCAGTGCTTTGGCTGCCAGCACAGCCGTCACCGCCGAATCGATACCGCCGGAAAGACCAAGAATGGCCTTCTGAAAGCCCAGTTTTCGGAAATAATCGCGGATTCCAACCACCAGCGCATCGTGTATCAGTTGCACTTTATGTTTGGGTTGTTCCGCCGTTTTCCCACCTTTCAGCACGTCATCCAGATCATACACCCGAAGGCATTCTTCGAAATACGGCATCTCATCAAATACCTTACCATCGGGCGACATGACAATGCTTCCACCGTCGAAAACAATATCTGTTTGTGCGCCCGTGTGGTTGGTATAAAACATCGGAATGCCATAACGCTCCACATTGGCGCGTACTACCTGAATGCGCATGGCCGCATGTGCATAATCAAAAGGTGATGCACTCAAATTCAGCACAAAATCGGGTTGGTAGGGCATCATTTCATCCAGCGGACATACCACATACAGCGGGTTTTCATTGCCTACATTCCAGATATCTTCACAAATTGACAAGGCGATTTTTTTCCCCTTGAATGTTATGGGTTTAAATTCCGTAGCAGGTTCAAAGTAGCGGTATTCATCAAAAATGTCGTAAGTAGGAAGCAGGGCTTTGTGCTGCACCCCGATGATGGCGCCTTCCGATAGGAAATAAGCGGAATTGTACAAGTCTTTGCCGGCCCGAACCGGATTGCGGGAAGGGGCGCCTACCACGATACCAATGCCATGGCTCACTTCCCGGAGTGCGTCCACCGAGGCCTGCGAGCGTCGGATAAAATCGTCGAATTCCAAAAAATCACGTGGTGGATAGCCGCAAACGGCCAATTCACCGAAGCAGATCAGGTCGGCCCCTTGTTCTTTGGCCGATGTTACAGCAGCCAGCATTTTGGCCAGGTTTCCTTCAAAATTGCCAATGTGGTAGTCTAATTGGGCAAGAGCAATACGCATGGTTGCTTGTAATCTTATGAAATGACAGGCCGTAAGGCCATAAAATTTATTCCTTCACAACCTCACCGTACAGGTCGAATTCTTCGGCGCCAGTGATCCTGATATTGGCAAAATCGCCGAGTCGGATATAATTTCCCTTGGCAGGCACCAGCACCTCATTGTCTACATCAGGCGAGTCGGCTTCGGTGCGGCCAATGTAGTATTTGCCTTCTTTCCGATCAAACAGGGTGCGGAAAACCTGACCGATTTTAGCCTCATTTTTCTGATAGGAAATTTCCTGTTGGAGGTCCATCAGTCGCTGGGCGCGCTCGGCCTTGACTTCTGCTGGAATATCGTCGGGAAGTTCGTAGGCTCGTGTACTTTCTTCATGAGAGTATTGGAAAACACCCACGCGTTCGAATTGCTGCTGCTGTACAAAATCGAGCAGTTCTTCAAAAGCCTCTTCCGTTTCGCCCGGATGGCCGACGAGAAAGGTAGTGCGAAGTGCGATGCCGGGTACCTTTTCTCTGATTTTTGCAATCAATTCTTCCGTTTCGGCACGTGTAATATGTCGGCGCATGGTATCAAGCACTGTATCGCTGGCATGCTGGAGCGGAATATCGAGATAATTGCAGATTTCTTTGCGCTCGGCCATCACATCCAGCACTTCCAGGGGGAATTTACTCGGGTAAGCGTAATGCAAACGAATCCATTCGATGCCTTCTACATCGGCGAGTGCATGCAGCAGCCGGGGAAGTTCTCTGGTTTTGTAGATATCCAGGCCGTAATAGGTAAGTTCCTGGGCAATGAGCAGCAATTCTTTTACTCCACGCCGCGCCAGATTTTTGGCCTCCATGACAAGTTCTTCTATGGGTCGACTCACGTGTTTGCCACGCATGAGCGGAATAGCGCAAAACGAGCAGGTACGGTTGCAGCCTTCCGAAATTTTCAGATAGGCATAGTGTGGCAGCGTGGTAATTTGCCTTTCTCCGAGCAGTTCGTATTTGTAGTCGGCATTCATTTTTTCCAGCAGCGCTGGCATTTCCAGCGTTCCGAAAAAAGCGTCTACTTCGGGAATTTCCGCTTCCAGATTGTCTTTGTAACGCTGTGACAAACAACCGGTTACATACAGTTTGTCGATACCGCCAGCCTGTTTGATGTTGGCATATTGTACAATGGTATCGATGCTTTCCTGCTTGGCTAGATCGATAAAACCGCAGGTATTGATCACTACAATATTGGCATCCTCCCGGTCGCTGTCGTGCGCCACATCAAAATCATTACCCCGCAACTGGGTAATCAGGTTTTCGCTGTCCACCAGATTTTTGGAACAACCGAGCGTGATGACATTCACTTTGTCTTTTCGTATAGACTTCGTCTTCATATTCTCTTGAAAGGCCCCGGTTAAGGAAAGGGCCATCATGTCTTTGCTGAAAAATGCAAAGGTCGCTCATTTTGGTAAATTTTTCCAGGCACGCTTTTGGTACCCTGAATAACGACACTACCTTTGCGCCCTATGACACAAACCACGCTACTAGAACACCTGGAAAAGGAACTCCGGTACTGCCTTGATATCGTTCGCAACCAAATTGCCACCCAGAATACGGCCGTTTTGCAGGCACGCACAAGCCCCGAACACTGGAATGCGCTGGAATGTTTTGCGCACCTGAACGCTTACCTGGAGCGTTACATTCCACGTATGGAACTTTCCATCCACAAAGCCAAGGCGCGGGAATGGAAGACGGTAGACGATGTGAATTACAGCGGCGCTGGCAAGAGGTTTATCAAACACGCAGATCCTGAAAACCGGAAGGCGTACAAATCACCCAAATATTACAATTTCTGGCAAAAAGACGTTGGTATTGCCGCATTGAAAGGCTTTACCATCAATACGGAACGACTGCTCCGGGTGATTCAGGCGGCTAAAGAAGTGAACCTCAACAAGGCAAAAGTGGGTCGCGGCAAATCAGGATTTTTCAGCCTTTCCCTAGGGAATACACTCGAATGGCAGGTATTGCACATCCAACGACACATCCATCAAATTCAGGCACAAATCGTGCAACTGCAAAACCATTGAAAATTTTTTTTTCATTTTTTTGGGCTTCGGACTTGCAGCATTCAATTCTACCTCTTACGTTTGCAGCGTAACAGTACAACAGTACACCGCATGAGCAACAGCCGCGCATTTTATTTTGGTTTCTTTTTTTACTATTTCTTTTTTGGAAAAAGGAAAAGGAACTACCTGTGCGTGTCAGTATAAATAACAAACTGAATATCAACAGACAAGGGAGTTCCTGAACGACAGGAACTCCCTTTTTTTTGGCCTACAAACTGCAACAATGTCCGACTCAGCCATGCCGTCAACGACGGCCACAACACAAAAACTGACACCCGAGCCCGCCATACCGGGCCAGCGAATTGCCATTCAGGGCGTGCGTGGTGCTTTTCACGAAATTGCAGCCCGTCATTTTTTCGGTGAGCAGATAGAAGTAATCCCCGCTTTGTCGTTTCCAATTTTATTTGATAAAACTGCCGATGCGGCGCAAACCGATGCGGCGATTCTGGCTATAGAAAACAGCATTGCAGGAAGCATCCTGGGCAACTACAAATTGCTTGAAAACAGCAACCTGGTTGTCGTGGGTGAAGTGTATTTGCGCATACAACAGAATTTGCTGGCGCTTCCAGGTGTATCCATCGATCAAATCCGCGAAGTGCACTCTCATCCGATGGCCCTGGCACAATGTGCCGAATTTTTTAAACAATACCCGCGTATTCGCCTCGTCGAATCGGAAGATACCGCCGAAAGTGCAGCCCGTATCGTTCGGCATCGCGCCATTCATATCGGCGCAATAGCCAGCACATTGGCAGCCAATATTTACGGTTTGAATGTGCTTGCCCCTGCTATTGAAACGGTACCGGAAAATTTTACCCGCTTCCTCGCTGTACGGCGCAAACATGATGCCGAGCCTGTGCAGCATGCCGACAAGGCCTCCGTTTGTTTCAGTGCAGGCCACCAGCCCGGAAGCCTGGCCCTCGTGCTCACCTTGCTGGCCACCGAAGGCGCCAACCTGACCAAAATACAGTCGGCACCACTCCTGGGACGCCCCTGGGAGTATCGATTTTTTGTCGATTTCACGGCAATTCCCGACAGAATTCCGGAAGTACTTCAACTACTCGAACAAAGTACCACCGATTTACAGGTATTAGGTGTCTACCGGGAAGGAGAACAATACTAGTAGAAACCCTGATTTCTGACACCCTGCAAATGATGAATAAGTCATGATACAACCTGCCAAACGCCTCGATACCGTCAACGAATACTACTTCGCAGGCAAACTGCGCGAAATTGCTCAAATGCAAAAGGAAGGCAAACCGGTGCTCAACCTCGGCATCGGAAGCCCTGACCAGCCGCCCCACCCTGCCGTGCTGGAAGCACTGCAAAACGGCGCTGCCCAACCCAAAGCACACGGCTACCAATCTTACACCGGTATTCCGGCATTGAGAGAGGCCTGGGCAGCCTGGTATTCGCAGTTCTATGGTGTTGCCTTAAATCCTGACAATCAAATACTTCCGTTGATTGGCTCCAAAGAAGGCATCGTGCATGTGGCGATGGCATTTCTGGAGCCCGGCGATGTAGCACTGGTTCCGAATCCCGGTTATCCGGCCTACTCTGCGGCTACCCAACTGGCAGGTGCGTCTGTGCAGTTATATGACCTGAGTGAGTCGTCGGGCCGGTTGCCGGATTTGAAACAACTGGAAAGCACAGACCTCAGCCAGGTGAAACTCATGTGGGTCAACTACCCCCACATGCCTACGGGCGAGCCGGGTTCAGCGGATATATTTCAAATGCTGGTGGATTTTGGAAAAAAACACAACATCCTGATTGTCAATGATAATCCCTACAGTTTTATCCTGAATGAACATCCTCGTAGCATTCTGGCAGCCCATGGAGCGGAAGATATTGCGCTGGAACTCAATTCCCTTTCCAAATCGCACAATATGGCCGGCTGGCGCGTAGGCATGGTGGCCGGCCACCCCGAATACCTGAAATCGGTGCTTCGATTCAAAAGCAATATGGATTCCGGGCAGTTTCAACCGGTTCAACTGGCGGCAGTACAGGCACTACATTTACCGGCAGCATGGTATCAGTCGCTGAACGATATGTATCGCGAGCGGCAAAAAGTGGCCTTCCGGATTTTGGAAAGCCTGGATTGCGTGTTCAATCCTCAACAGCAGGGCATGTTCGTTTGGGCAAAAATTCCGGATCATTATGCCGATGGGTACGCTTTAAGCGATGAATTGCTGTATGAACGACATGTATTTCTGACGCCAGGCGGAATTTTTGGTTCCAATGGCAACCGTTTTGTACGCATATCCTTGTGCAGTGATGTTGCTACCCTTCAAACTGCTCTCCATCAAATTCAAAACGCCCTCTCTGTATGACCATCACGATAATCGGGCCCGGTTTGATCGGCGGTTCGCTCGCAATGGGCCTACGGGAAAATGGTTTTGCCAGCCGACTGATCGGCGTCGACAACAAACCAGAAAATGCACAAAAGGCGCTGGAATTGGGACTGGTGGATGAAGTTCTTCCACTTCAGGAAGCCGTTGCTGCCAGTCGCATGATTGTCGTTGCAACGCCGGTGGACAGCCTGACCGCATTGATTCCTCAGGTACTTGATCTGGTGGATGCTCAAAAAGTTGTGCTGGATGTTGGCTCTACCAAAATACCGGTGCTGGAAGCCGTCGAGCACCACCCCAACAGGGCGCGTTTTGTGGCTACCCACCCTATGGCAGGTACGGAATATTCTGGCCCGGGTGCTGCTATTAGAGGACTGTTCGACGGAAAATGTTGCGTTTTCAGTGATGTAGAAAAAAGCGACGCGGAGGCCGTTTACCTCTGCCGAAGCATGTATGAATCCCTGGGGATGCACATAAATTTTCTGGAAGGCGCTGCACACGACCTGCACGTGGCATATGTGAGCCATATTTCTCACATTGCATCTTTTGCGCTGGCATTGACCGTTCTGGAAAAAGAGAAAAACGAAGACCGCATTTTTGAACTTGCAAGTGGTGGTTTTAACAGTACCGTTCGTCTGGCAAAAAGCAGCCCGGCCACCTGGGTGCCTATTTTCAGGCAGAACCGCGACAATGTGCTGGACGTACTGGACGAATTTATCAATACCATTAGTCGTTTTCGGACGCTTCTGATAAAAAAAGACTTCGATACGTTTGGTAACCTGATTCAGCAAGCCAATGATATCCGACGAATAATAGACCCCAAAACCTGACGAATTGCTCATTTCTCACTATCTCATAATTGTTTGCCATGTTCACGAAAAAAAATAACCGCCCCTTCCTGATTGCCGGCCCCTGCTCGGCAGAGACGGAAGAACAAGTAATTACAACCGCCCGGGGATTGAAAGACCTGGGTATCGACCTGTTTCGCTCAGGAGTGTGGAAGCCCCGTACGCGTCCAGGCGCATTTGAAGGCAATGGCGCTCAGGCACTCCCCTGGCTGCGACTGGTAAAACAGGAAACCGGAATGAAAACCACCATCGAGGTGGCTACCGGTAATCAGGTGTACGAAGCACTCAAGCACGGCGTAGACGTACTCTGGGTAGGCGCTCGCAGCACTGTGAATCCTTTTTCCGTACAGGAAATTGCAGATGCCCTGAAAGGCGTGGATGTGCCTGTACTGGTGAAAAACCCTGTTAACCCCGACCTTGACCTTTGGGTAGGTGCCATCGAACGCATTAGAAATGCTGGCGTTACAAATATTGGCGCCATTCACCGCGGTTTTTCTGCTTATGCCAAATCAAAATTTCGCAATGCGCCGTACTGGGAAATTCCGATCGAATTGCGTCGCAGAATGCCGGAATTGCCCCTGATTTGCGACAATTCGCACATCTGTGGCAACCGCGAAGACCTGCTCGAAGTAGCCCAGCAAGCGCTTGACCTCAACTACGACGGCCTCATGACGGAAGTACACCCGACACCGGATGCCGCCTGGAGCGATGCCAAGCAGCAAATTACGCCGTTTACTTATGCCGAACTGGTGGCCAGCCTGATTGTACGTCGGGAAACTACCGATAATGCCGAGTTTCTGGAAAACATTGAAAACCTGCGCCACAAAATTGACGAAATCGACCTGGAATTGCTCAACCTGCTTTCCCGTCGTATGCGCGTAGCGGAAGACATCGGTCGCTACAAACTCCGCAACAACATCTCCATCCTGCAGTCGGTGCGCTGGAACGAAATCCTGGAAAGAGGTTTTGCACAAGGCCGGCAGCGTGGTTTGAACGACGAGTTTATTGAAAAATTCCTTTCTGCGGTACACAACGAAAGTATTGCACACCAGCAGACAGTGATGCATCCGGCAGTTGAAAAGGAGGCATAAGGTTTTTATTTCTGTGTTTCTTTGGATTGTTTGTTCAACGTCCGTTGGGCGGGCAATCCAGAGAACTTTATCTTTTACCAATCCCTTGTATTGGTATGCTGCTCGATCAAACGAAAAGAAAGTGGGTAAAACCGCGCGGTTTGTTGCCGAAACAGGTATTCATGGTTAAATAAAAAATCTTCCAGTGGAGCATGCATCAATTTGCGGCTAAAGGTTGGGGCTGATCAAGGATGGAAGACAAACCCATTTTTTCCAGCAACAATTCTGTCAGTGTTTCATACGGTATTACTTCAATGGCAAAATACTGGCGTGCAATTTCGGGCGTTTGGCTTTTGATACTGGCAAATTCCCGGTTTATCTTTTTCTTGTGGTTAACAGTTAGGTGGGGGTATTGTGCCAGTGTCATCACGATTCTGAAAAAACTGTTGCTGCGGCTATTCAGGTCATTGGCCAGCCAACGTTGGCGGTATTTTTCCAATGCTTCCACTGGAATTTCTTTGGCAGGCTTGCCAGCGCCTTGCGTGAGTTCGTACAACACCGGTAGAAGGATGAGCGGGATATTCATACCTTCTTTGTCTTTTTTGAGTACCTCGATTTCGTTGAAGAGTTTGCTGTAGCGGAACTTTCCGGCTACAGATTCTACTTCTTGAGGGTCGAGTTGGTTGAGTTGGGCAAGGAGGTGGAGGTAGCCGCCGAGGAGAAGCCAGTTGTCGTGGTAGATTCCTTCAACAGGAAACAATCGACAATCTACAAAAGTTTCATTATATATTTTTAGACTTTTATGATATTGCAGAGTATAGCAACAATAGTAGAAGTATACTTCATTAAAACGAACCCAATTGAAATTATCAGCATCACGATACTCGTGAAAATACAAAAGCAACTTATTTATTTCATTAGTATCGTTCACCCTAAGGTGAGTAAAGCAAGACATTTTTTGTATGGCTATATTCAAAATCATTGTACGATTGGTATTCTTCTTTTTCACTAAATAATCAAGCATTATGCTACATTGTTCAAGCGCTTCACAAATTCTATTTACAGAAAATAAGTGAATTAATCGAATAGAATATGTATAAAAGTAAAAGGCAGAAGTGTTTATTAATTTAACAAAAGGATGAAGTTTTTCAAAATAATTGATGGCTTTGTATGAAGTTTCATGATCAGGCGATCTTTTCACAAAAAAATCTTCTATTAGTGTTTCGTAATAATCAGATGCCATGCTTTCATAATTTTTTATTTTCTCAAGATCTCGATTTAAATCTGTGTAATGTTGACATTTAGCCAAATTAGAAGACCGCCTTTTGAATTCATTTCTGAGTAATTTAGATACATCTACTGCAATGTCAACGAATTCATATTTCATTGCCTGTTCTAGTACATCCTCCAATATTATGATTGCTGGTCTCGTACACTTTCTAGCATATAAAATGATGGCAGTAGCATAATCTTTTCTAGTTGAATAGTATGCTTTAACCCTATCAGTAGGCATAAGATGGTTAATATCAACAAAGAATGTAAGCGTTTTTAGTTGTTGTATTAATCTATTTTTAAGTTTCAGGTAAGCAGGGTACTTAACATCATATGATTTAAATAATTTCCTTACAGCCTCTTTCTCTGTGTAAACTTTATCATCAAGTAATATTTGTAAAAATTGCTCAGTTTTATTTTTTTTATTTTTGTTAGTATTAATAAGTTGAATTTCTTTTGAAAGGTTTTTATTTAAAAACCTGGCAAGTTCCTTAAGGTTATCAAAATCCATAGCGTGTAAGATTATTGGTGAAGAGTTGTTGTTTTTTGACATGTAAAGTTAAAAACACTCCTCAATAATACAAACACCAGTAATAAATATTATTTTTTGTTATTCAAAAGTTCCCAAAGTGTTTCATAGGGAATTATCTCTACTGCGAAATTTTGCCCTGCTACTTCTGGTGTTTCATTCTTTAAAATTTCCAGTTCTTTGTTGATTTTTTTCTCTGCTGCAGCTGAAGAATAGTCCTTTTTGGCAAAGGCAATCAGCATTTTTAAAAAACTGTCACTACGACGATTCATATCATTGGCCAGCCAGCGTTGGCGATACTTTTCAAGGGCGTCGATAGAAATATCTTTTTGATCATCGAAAGATTTTTGTGCCAAATGGAAAAGGATAGGAAGCAAGACGAGTGGTATGTTCATACCTTCTTTATCTTTGTCGAGTACCTCAATTTCGTTGAAGAACTTGCCCAATCGGATGCTGCCTACTACTGGTTCTACTTCTTCGGGCTTTAATGCTCCTAGTTTTGAAAGAAGGTGTAAGTAGCCTCCAAGAAGGAGCCAATTATCATGATGACTGCCATCTAACAAGCCAAAGTTAGTTGATTTAGTTACTTTTTGATATACATTTAAAGCGTTCATATATTTTTTCGAATAGGTACAATGATAAAAATAAACTTCATGAACTTTAAACCAGTTGAAATCTTGATCTTCAAGATTATTCAAACAATAATTAAACAAACTTTCAAACTCGTCTACATCATTCATTCTCAATTGATTATAAAATGCCATTTTTTGCATTGTAAAATTTACCAATGTGCTACGATTTGTATTTTTTCTTGGAACAAGTATTTCTAAAGCATGATTAGTTAAATTCAATGCTTTTTCAATGTCATTTATTGACGAATATTTAATTAGACCAATATAATAAGTATAACTATGAAATGCTGATGTATCTACGATACTAATTAGTGGTAACAATTCTTCAAAATACTCAGCGGCTTTCTTGTGAATTAATTCGTTGGGTGAACGTTTAGTAAGATAATAACTTACTAATTCTTCATAGTAATCAATTGCCATTGATTCATACCTTCTCTTTTCTTCATATTTCCTATGTAAGTTTGTGTAATACTGATTTTTTTCATGGTCTCCACCACCACGTGCATATTGGCGCCGCAAAATCCTAGATACATCTGCTGCCAAATCAATAAACTCGTACTTTATTGCTTGTTCGAGTACTAATTGAAAAATATAGATGCCTGACTTATCTGCATTTCTTGTCATGAAAACGACACCTGCAGCAAAATCACGGTATGCTGTAAAGTAAGCTTTTGCTCTTTCGTTAAAGGCAGGTTGATTCACATCGACAAAAAACGCGGTATTGATTAGTTGCCTGATCAACTTATTCTTGAGTTTCCTGTAGTTTGGGTCTTTTGAGTCACTTTTGAAAAAAAACTTTGCCACATCATCCTCTGACTTGAACTTCCCTGAACTGATGCCATCGTACATCAATTCTGTTCGGCTTTTCTCCTCCCCCGGGTTTCCCAGCACCTCAATGCTTTTTATTTTATTCCGGGTAATGGTCTGTACCAGGTCTTTCAGTACATCAAAATCCATAGTATAAAAAATTGACAATCAAATAATTAAGTGCAAAAACAGTCAATCTGCCCGGGTCAAAACGATGTAAAGTGTCCTTGTCAGGTTCATCCCGCTGTTATCATATTTGCACTGTCAACAATTCACCAACAATCACCACGCCTTCGGTTCCGACAGCACAAAGTTAGTAAAAAAACAACACGGGTTGACGGAACAGCTAAAATGAACACTATGCAAATGTAAAACAATCTTAATCAAGCATTTAAACGCAATAAAAATCAAAATACGTCGCGTTTATGATCAATCTGACCGGATTGAAAAGGGGAGTTTTGTCCTTTTTTGAAGGGTAGGCTCGCCGGACTTTTGTGCCAGGATTTCAATCTAACACAAAATCATTCCCGGTCATGCCTATCATATTCTTCATCATCAGCCTGTTCCTCGCAAACCAAAACGCAATCACAATTTCCCCAAAAGGGAATGGTACTACTATCCAAAAAACAGTTAAGAATACAGGAGAACCAACTGGTAGCGAAGATTTTATTATTGGGAATGACATCAATCCATAATTACCCAATATTCTGTTTCAAAGAACTTTTCCGGGCCCCCGCCCCGAAACTCGAATATAATCTGTTCAAGATTAATAAGATATTTTGCTTCGTTTATCTTCCCTTGGGGCCTTCAACAGTGAAGGCCAAGCAAATTACGGGCCACCTTCCTTCTTTATGAGTAAAGAAGGAAGGTTGGCCACCCTTTAATCCGCATCAAACACGGCATTTTGATAATCCTGTCAAATATAGCAATCTTTCTTTTGCCCACAACACGCCTCATTTTAGTGGGACTATTCCCAGGTCTAATCCCATTTATGTGCACCGGAGCGCTCCCCCGCGCTCCGGTTTTTTCTTTTTCAGCCGTGTCCGTGTTACCTTTGCCGCCCATTCAGGATTCTCAATCAAACAACACATCGACCGCTGCTGACGCACATGGAACTTTCGACCCGATACTCGCCTGCCGATACTGAAGACCGCTGGTATGCCCACTGGGAACGCCGTGGCTATTTCCGCTCTACTCCCGACGACCGGGAGCCATTTACCATCGTAATTCCCCCTCCGAACGTAACAGGTGTGCTTCATATGGGGCACATGCTAAACAACACGATTCAGGATATTCTGATACGCAAAGCACGCATGGATGGCAAAAATGCCTGTTGGGTACCTGGTACCGACCATGCCAGTATTGCTACAGAAGCCAAGGTAGTGCGCTGGCTGCGTGAAGAAAAAAAACTGCGCAAGGCGGACATTACCCGTGAGCAGTTTATGGAATACGCCTACCAGTGGAAAGATAAGTATGGTGGCATTATTCTGAATCAGTTGCGCAGACTCGGTGCTTCCTGCGACTGGGAGCGCACCGCTTTCACTATGGACCCGCAATACTATGCGGACTGCATTCAGGTATTTGTCGATCTGTACCAAAAAGGGAAACTGTATCGCGGACAACGGATGGTCAACTGGGACCCGGAAGCCAAAACCGTTCTGTCGAACGAAGAAGTACTGTATTTCGAAGAACAATCGCAGTTCTACCATATACATTATAAGAAGGAAGACGGCTCGGATGGCGTTGTCATTGCCACCCAACGCCCGGAAACCATTTTTGCCGATGTCGCAGTGGCCGTACATCCTAAAGATGCACGTTATGCACACCTTGTCGGACAAAAAGTAATGGTGCCACTCATCGGCCGCGCTGTTCCTGTCATTGCAGACGAATATGTAGACATCGAACTGGGTACGGGCGCACTGAAAATTACCCCTGCACATGACCCGAACGACTACGAAATTGGACAGCGCCACCAACTCGATATCATCGACATCATTACCGATGATGGCCGAATCAGCGATCAATGCACGTTTACACCGCTCGTAGGCCTCGATCGCTTCGAGGCCCGCAAGCGCATGAAAGCCTTGCTGGAAGAAAGCGAAAATCTGGTAAAAATTGAAGATTATCAAACCAAAATCGGACGTTCTGAACGCACCAACGCCGTTGTAGAACCTAAACTTTCCCTCCAGTGGTTTGTAAAAATGGAGGACCTCGGCGCTCCAGCGTTGCGGGCTGTCTTGGAAGAAGAGATCAAATTTTACCCACCCAACTTCCAAAACCTCTACCGCAACTGGATGGAAAACCTGCGCGACTGGTGCATTTCACGGCAGTTGTGGTGGGGCCAGCGCATTCCGGCCTGGTACCTGAAATCGGAGGGATTGAGTCAGGAAACACATGTATTTGTAGCAAAATCCGTAGAAGAGGCCCTGCAAATAGCACGTGAAAAAACCGGAAACGCACAACTCGGTATGGATGACCTCCGCCAGGATGAAGACGTGCTGGACACCTGGGCATCATCCTGGCTGTGGCCTATCAGCGTATTTAATGGATTTAGCCAACCGGAAGGCGAAATCAACTACTACTACCCTACCAGTGTACTGGTGACCGGCTGGGACATTATCTTTTTCTGGGTGGCACGTATGATTATGGCCGGCTATGAATACAAAGGCGCCCGGCCTTTCGAATCGGTTTATTTCACCGGTATGGTGCGCGATAAACAGCGCCGAAAAATGTCCAAGTCGCTGGGCAATTCTCCGGATGCCCTGAAATTGCTGGATGATTTCGGCGCCGACGGCGTTCGTTATGGCCTGATGTCGAGCGCTGCTGCCGGTGGCGACATACTTTTTGATGAAAAACTGTGTGAAAACGGCCGTAATTTCTGCAATAAACTCTGGAATGCCCTGCGCCTCGTGAAAGGATGGCAAGTTACTGAAGTGCCTGAAAATGAAGAGGTTAAACGCAAAAACGAACTGGCCATTCTCTGGTTGCGTGAAAAACTCAACCAGGTGCTTGCCGAAGGCACCAATGATTTCAAACAATTCCGTCTGAGCGAAGCACTGCTCGGACTGTACAGTTTTATCTGGGATGATTTCTGTTCCTGGTACCTTGAAATGATTAAACCGGGGTACGAACAGCCGATCGATCGGGCAACTTATGAAGCAACCCTCGATCTTTTCTCCGACTTAATGGTGGCCCTGCATCCATTTATGCCCTTCATCACGGAGGAAATCTGGCATCAATTGCGCGAGCGTGCTGAAGGGAATGATTGCTGTACACAGCCCTACCCTGCTATTTCCAGCGCCAATGCTACATTGATCAGCCAAGTAGAAACAGCCAAGGATGTAATCGCCAAAATCAGAGACCTGCGCAATCAAAACCAGATCAAGCCTCGTGAACCTTTGACTGTAACGGTTCAAAACAGCCCGGCTGTAGTCGAATTGTTCGGTGTAAGCGGCCTGCGGGAAATGATCGTAAAACTCGCCACTTTGAGCGAATTGAACGTGTCGGATACCGAACCGGCCAATGCTAAATCGTTTATTTCAGGTACCGATAAATACTACGTTGTACTGAATCAGGAAATCGATGTAGAGGCTGAAATTCAAAAACTCAGCGCCGAACTCACCTACCAGCAAGGCTTCGCACAATCCGTTCAAAACAAACTCTCCAATGAACGTTTTGTAAATGGCGCACCCGCACAAGTCATTGAAAATGAACGGAAAAAATTATCCGACGCACAA
The DNA here is from genome assembly GCA_020160935.1 of Bacteroidota bacterium. Lineage (GTDB taxonomy): Bacteria > Bacteroidota > Bacteroidia > Chitinophagales > Saprospiraceae > M3007. Next base: position 49,459 of record JAIUPL010000021.1, read on the forward strand.
ACGAGGATAGCCATTTTGGAGGAAAGCCTGGGGAAACTAAGGCCGTAAAGAGTTATGAGTTGTGGAGTTATGAGTTATGAGTATACTCACATTGCTTTCGGCCACTCTATCGTAAAAGCAATGAGTAGTGTGAGTATAACTCATAACTCATAACTCCACAACTCATAACTCCACAACTCATAACTCACACCTGATAACTTTTTCCCTTTCTCCCTGTTTAGTGTCAAAACACTCAAACAATGGCGATCACAATCTTACCAAAAGAAAAACAGGGATATGGTGCGTTCAATGGCGGCGAAATAGTTGAAAACAAACCTATTGGTTTTCCCAGCGACCACTCTACCCTTCGCCCCTACTCCAACCTGTTTTATTGGGCTCATGCACGTGCTGTTGTAGACAGCACCATTGGCCTGCATCCGCATCAGGGATTTGAGATTTGCTCGTTTGTACTGAAAGGCAAAATCAGACATTTCGACACCAAACTGAACGAGTGGCGTCCTTTGGAATCTGGAGATGTTCAAATTATTCGCGCTGGCAATGGAATCAGCCACTCGGAAGCAATGAATAAGGACGCAGAGATATTCCAGATTTGGTTTGACCCGGATCTGACCAAAACCATGAGCCAGCCGGCCTCTTACGATGATTATCGTGCAGTCGATTTCCCGGTAGAATCTATGGAAGGCAGCAAAATTACCCGGCTGGCAGGGGCTGGCAGTCCATTTAAAATGGATACTCCAGGCATAGAAATTGAACGGATTGACTTGAACAATGCCCACCATTCGATTCCAGCGAGCCCGACAAAAACATATTCTATTTACGTGCTGGAAGGGGAGGCAATCCTGAATGGAACACCGGCCCAAACATCAGATTTTGCACTCGTCAATGACGAACAAGTTCTTGAAATACAAGCCGATACATCTGCATCTTTGTTTCTGATTTCGTCTCCCAAACACCCGGGTTACCGGACTTATGCAGAATTGATGAAAGCGCGCATCGGCCAGCATTGATGATATTTTGCGCGGTGAAATTTCCGATATAAATTGAATTTGAAATCGGGAATTTCATCGCAGATGCCCCTACTTTTGTGCGCTATGGTCACCGATTCCGTTGCTCTAATCCTTTGTGCCGCTTTTGTCTGTTGCCTCACCTCGATGGTTTCCCGGGATTGGGAAAACAGTATTTCCTGCACGTTCAAAAATCGCGATTTAATTCTCGCCTATCCCATGCAGCCCACTGCAGAGGCATACCGCTTGCGTGGCAGGCAGGCGACGCTGAAAATGGATACGCTTAGCAACTGGTACGATTCCGTAAAAAATTATGTGGAAATTGTGCGTCAGGATCACCCAACACAGCCCACACTCGGTATTGCCATAGGGTTTGAATTCGATGAACAAAACGGCGAATATCCATACACGCCCTCCTATGCAGTACTACAATTAAAAGACTTTGGCTGGGGCGGCGTGGAGTTCAGCAAGCGCGATACACTCAACTACACCGGTATTTCCAACGATGTAAGCGATGACCTGCAAATTGAAATCGAGGACTACCGAAACGACACTATTTTCGGGCATTTTTCCGGCTTGCTGTTGAGCGGCGCCGGCCCAATGGGCAGTATTGAAAACGGACGCTTTGCTGTAAAGGTTTACAGGGTTCAGAGGTGAAAGGGCATTTATTCCACCATAAGGTTGCATCCGCGCATTTCCGCCACATCCAGGCGGCCCAGCACTTCAAAACGACCGTCTTCATACACCCTGCCAACATCTTCTGTTTGTATAAAACTACAGGTATCGAGATTGGCAAGGTCAATAACATTCAGCACACCGGTTTTCCCGGGTCTTGTGATACAAAATGGGTCGTTGATCTCTGTTGTCTGAATACGCATGGTAGCCATCGGCGCAAAAACCTCTCCCTCCATGGCATATGCCTGCGAAAGCAATTCCGTCATACCATATTCAGAATGAATGTGTTGCACATGGAAAGCCTGTCGCAATTCCTGATGCAGTTCGCTTCTGGTGAGTTCTTTTCGACGCCCTTTCATACCGCCTGTTTCCATAATTGTAACACCGGATAAATCCATGGGAAACTGCTCGGCAAAATCCAGCAAACCAAAACTTACGCCCAACAGCAACGTTTTATACCCATGCAGACGGCATCTTACGAGTGTATGACTGAGTTGCTGCAGATCGTTCAGGAAAAAGCCGCTTTCTGAATATTTCGACAAGTGGATAAAATAGTCGGCCATCGCTACCAGCGAAGACCCTGTACGTTCCAAATAGGACGGAAGCAGCGCCAAAACACACCACTCTGATGGATCGCCATAAAACTGCCCAAACCCTCGCCTCGTATTTTGCAGGTACCAGTCGACGGAGCGTACCAGGTGCTGCGATGGCGTTTGACCCGTCGTACTACTGCTCAGAAAAATCGTTTCAGGCGTCCAATCGCCGCTTTGTATTTCCTGTTTTTTGAAAAACTGGATAGGCAAAAAAGGAATATCAGACAGCCGATCAATCGTTTCAGGGTTGCGGCCAAGCAATTTCAGGTATTTTGCATAAAAAGGATTGGCTTTCGCCTGATACCGAAAAACAGACAATGCGGTCGTTTCGAACTGCGCTGGCGACAAATCTGCCAGTAGTGGCAATAATTCTGATCGTTCGGGTGTTTGCATTCTCACAAAAAAAGCCAATTTTTGGCACAAATTACGGCATAAATCTTTTCGCTATGAAGAACAGTGTCCTCACAATACTTTGCCTGGCTGTTTTGGCGGGTCTGACGGCTCAATTTTGTGTAAAACCGCCTGATTACCCCCTGGAGCCGGTCATTGAGTTCAAAAGCGTCTCTACCACTGTGATGCGGCAAAAAGCCATTCCAACGACTGACCCCGACAGTGTTACGGTAACATTTTCCTATACAGATGGCGATGGAGATTTGGGCTATCCGGATGATGACCCGACTACCAGCGTTTTTTTTCGCGACGAGCGTGATCAGTTTGCCAGCGAACGCAAATTGCCGTTTGTAGACCCACAAGGTGCAGGTAATGGCATTTCCGGAGAAATTTCCGTCGTTTTACCCACCACCTGTTGTATCCATGTCGACCCGGTAGAAGGCACAAAAACGGCCTGCGAACTGGTCCCAATCAATACAGATACCCTTCGGTACGTCATCACCATTCGCGACAGAGCGGGGCATATGAGCAATGAAATAAGAACCAGCCCGATCGTTTTGATTTGCAAACAATAAAATTTGTAAAAAAATACCCGGTACTGTCTCATTTCAGAATTGTCGATGGTTATAGAAGTGTACTTGAACATTCTGTAACCAAACAAGCAACAACATGGACGAATTTGTATTGATTTTCAGGCACATGGATGGCAAAGAAGTAGCCTCTCCCGAACAAATCCAGCAGTGGATGCAAATGACGATGGACTGGATCGGGGGTATTGCGGCCCAAAACAAGTTTGTAGCGGGCGTCGGACTTCCTTTTGACGACGCCAAAGTGGTGCACTCCAACAAAATGGTGACCAACGGCGCCTTTGGAGACATCAAGGAAACTATTGGCGGATACATTATTGTAAAAGCCGAGTCCGTAGAGGAAGCAGTCGAATTTGCCAAGGGAAGCCCTGTTTTGCTTGGCGAAGGGAATACCGTAGAAGTCAGAAAAATAGCACATCAATAACAATCAGAGAGAAGGCTTTCCACACCCTTCTCTCGCTTCTCACCTCTCACTTCTCACCACTGTCTCTACTTCCACATCTTTTTCGAAACGAATTCAGCAAGATCACAGCCGTTTTGTGCAAGCGGCTGGGGCCGCATTTTATCCATGTAGCCGAGGATATTGCATCCGAAACTTTTTTGCTTGCTTCCGAAACCTGGCCTTACAAAGGTGTTCCAGAAAACCCGGTAGCCTGGTTGTATGTAGTTGCCAAAAACAAACTGCACAACTACCTGACTCGCAACAAGTTGTACAACGATAAGATTAAACCCAAACTTCAATCGCCCCGTGCTGCATTCGAATCCCCAGATATCGACCTTTCCGAATCCAATATTTACGACAGCCAGTTGCAAATGTTGTTTGCCATCTGCCACCCGGCCATTCCAGCAGAAGCACAAATCGCGCTGGCGCTCCGGATTCTCTGCGGTTTTGGTATCGAGGAAATTGCAAGCGCATTCCTGAGCAACAAGGCAACTATCAACAAACGCCTGCTGCGGGCAAAAGAGAAACTGCGCCTCGAAAATATCCCGATTGAAATGCCCCCCGACGAGGCCATACCACAACGGTTAGGAAATGTATTAACCACCCTGTACCTGCTTTTTAACGAAGGCTATTATTCCGAAAGTCATGATGCTGTGTTGCGCAACGATTTGTGCCTGGAAGCCATGCGCCTGACTCAAATGTTGACGGTACATCCTGCTACCGCCCATCCGCAAGTATTTGCTTTGCTGGCCATGATGTGTTTTCATGCTTCCAGGTTTGAAGCGCGAAAAAACGACCGGGGTGAACTGGTTTTGTACGAAGATCAGGATGAAACCCTTTGGAATCGTGAACTGATAGCACAGGGCGCCTATTTTCTACATGAGGCATCCAGAGGTGAGCATGCTTCGCGCTACCATCTCGAAGCGGGTATCGCATACTGGCACACCATCAAAACTGATTCGCCTGAAAAGTGGCAGCAGATACTCCAACTGTACAATCGCCTGCTCATGCTGGAATACTCCCCCATTGCAGCACTTAACCGAACGTACGCACTTTCCAAAGTGAAAGGCATTGAAGCAGCCATCTCAGAGGCCGAAAACCTGCTACTGTCGGATAACCCTTACTACTTCAGCCTGCTTGGAACACTGTATGCTGAAAGCAATCCAAAAACTGCTATCGAACACTTCGAAAAGGCTGTGTCGCTGGCGAAAACCAGTGCCGACAGAAATCTTATTGCCCTGAAAATCAGTCGTTTGAAAGCGCAGCAAAACCGCTGATTTTATTTCAGGATGCGCTTCGCTTCCCAGTTGCTCATCAATACGCCGAACAACACAATAGAAATCGAACTCGTTGGCATAAGAATCGCTGCCACCAGCGGCGACAAGTGACCCGTTACACTGTAACCAAGTCCGATGATGTTGTAAACCAGTGCAACTGCATAGGATTTGTTTACCGTACGAACACCGGCACGGGCAAGTTGTACGTACTTGGGCAGGTTTTCAAACTCGTCTGCATGTAAAATCGCATCGCAGGCCGGCGTAAAGTTGTTGGTATCCTCTGCCACCACCACGCCGAGGTTGCTTTGGCGCAAGGCGCCTGCATCGTTTAGGCCATCGCCCAGCATCATAACCTGACGACCGTGACGCTGGAGTTTTTTTACAAATTCAAGTTTGTCCTGTGGCGTACGCTGGAACAACATGGTTTCGCGATCGGGGAAAAATGGAGACAGCGCATTTGCTTCGCGGTCCTGGTCGCCAGACACCAGCCACACGCGATTAAAATCGTTCTGTTGTTTACGCCACCAGGTAGCCGGTCTGGTTTGACGGAAATAATCCAGCACTTGTTTCAGGCCATAGCGATACCGGCTTTTCACTTCGTAGTAGCCGAGGATATTTTCATCGATCGCTACAAAAAGTCCCTGACCCTCTGCACCTACAAATGCAGCCGAACCAACTTTTACATTCCTTCCATCAATGTTGCCCTGAATGCCTAGTCCTGGTAATTCCTGAAACTGTTGCGGCGTCACAAGCGGTACATCCGGCATGGATTCATACAAACGCCGGCTCAAAGGGTGCGAAGAATGCTTGGTTAGCGAACGAATGGCCACTTTATCAGCAGCCGAAAGCGCCTGGCCTTTAAATTCATACGTTTGTTGCGATACATTGGTAATTGTACCTGTTTTGTCGAATACCACCGAATCGATCGCGCTAAAAGATTCCACCGTTTTGATGTTTTTCATGTAAAAACGGTGACGGCCCAGAATGCGCATGATATTTCCCAGGGTAAAAGGAATAGACAAGGCTACTGTACAGGGGCAAGCCACAATCATCACTGCTGTAAAGGCATTGATCGCGCGGCCCATATCGGTGGGCATCCAGTACAGGAAAGCGCCCAATCCGAAAATCAGGATCATCCAGGAGAAAAAACGGCCCGCCTGATCTGCCAGTTTGGTCACCTGCCCTTGCTCATCTTCTTTGAACGCCTGGTCATTCCACAGCCGTGTGAGGTAACTCTGCGATACACGACGGGTAAGCGAAATTTCAATGCTCTCCCCTACCTGCTTGCCGCCGGCAAAAATACGCTCTCCGCTTTTGACGATCTGGGGCTCGGCTTCACCCGTTACAAAACTGTAATCCACCTGCGCCGTACCTTTCAGCAAAATACCATCGGCAGGGATAATTTCCTGGCTACGTACCACGATGATATCGCCCGGGACTAGCCGATTTACGGGTACGGACGTTTCTTCGTCGCCATTTTTCAAAGAAGCGGCAACGGGAAAATAGGATTTATAATCGCGCTCGAAAGACAATTGGTGCCAGGTGCGCTGCTGGAACCATTTCCCGATCAGCAGCAAAAAGGTAAGTCCGGCAAAGGAATCGAGGTAGCCCGGCCCGGTGTGCGTCAGAATTTCCCATACACTTCGGCCAAAAAGCGACAACAAGGCCAGGCACAAAGGAATATCGATGTTCAAGTGTCCGTTTCGCAAGCCGTTCCAGGCAGAAACCAGATAGTCGCGGGCGCTCACCAGCAAAACAGGCAGGGCCAGCAAGAGGCTCAAGTAGCCAAAAACATCAGCAAACCATCGATATGTTTCACCGTCCATTCCAACATACTCGGGGAAACTGAACAGCATGATGTTGCCAAAAGCAAAACCGGCAATACCGATTTGATACGCCAGTTTTTTGCTGATTACCTTGGGTTTTGCGTTGTCTACATCGCCGAGGTTGATTTCGGGTGCATAGCCTATGGATGACAGCAGGGCCGCCAGTTTGCGAAGCGAAGTCTGTTCGGGATTATACTGGATTGTAGCCGTTTTTTTCAGAAAAACAACGCGGGAATGCAGCACGCCCGCATCAAGTTTGTACAGGTTTTCCAGCAGCCAGATACAACTCACGCAGTGCATATTGGGCAGGTAGAAAGTCACTTGCGCGGTTTCTCCGTTGTTGAATTCAAGCAGTTTTTCCTGCACTTCCGGGTCGTCGAGGTATGCATAGGCCTTGGCATTGCGCTGATCTTTCAGGCTTTTTCCGGGCTTATCGTCCAGCGCATAGTATTCGCACAGGTTGTGCGTATTCAATATCTCGTACACCATCTTGCAACCGTCGCAACAAAAAAACTTGTCGTCGATGTGCAGGTGCTCATCGGGGCACACATCGTGGCAGTGGAAACAGGTATGCGATGTTATGGCAGGATTTTTAGGTTGCAAGAGTACGCTGGAAGCCATATGCAGTATGGTTGAGATGAATTTTTGTCAAAAGTACCTGCTAGCGGACATGCACCGGGGTGACCATAGTCATGGGTGTGGATGATTTCTATACATTTGCCTCAAATCACTTTGCAAATGATGAACAATGGACGCGGCATTTTCCAACTGGCCGTGATAGTAAGCGCACTGGGTTTCTTTGTAGACGTTTATGATCTGCTGCTTTTTGCCATCATCCGAAAAGCCAGTCTGGCAGGACTCGGACTTTCACCGGATCAAATACTGACAGAAGGTGAATTGCTGATCAGTGTACAGATGATTGGTCTGTTGCTGGGCGGTATTTTGTTTGGCATCATTGGCGACAAAAAAGGCCGATTGAGTGTATTGTTCGGCTCCATTCTACTGTATTCCATTGCCAATATCCTGAATGGCATGGTGACAAGCATGCCGCAATACCTCATCCTGCGTTTTATTGCGGGCATAGGCCTGGCTGGCGAACTGGGCGCCGGTCTGACGCTCGTAAGCGAAATGCTTCCAAAGGAAAAACGAAGCATCGCAGCGGGTTTTATCGCCGGTTTCGGCGTATTGGGCGCTGTGGCTGCCTTTCTTATTAGTAAAGTTTTCGATTGGCGCACCTGCTACTATATCGGTGGCGCGCTGGGTTTTGTTTTGTTGCTGATGCGCGTGAGCGTACACGAAAGCGGCCTTTTCAAACAGGTGCAACAAACATCGGTCGAACGCGGCAATTTCCTTCAATTCTTTACCAGCCGCGAGCGATTCGGGCGCTACATCCGATGTATTCTGATCGGTGTACCTGTGTGGTATGTCATTGGCGTGCTAGTGACTTTTTCGGATCAGTTTGGAAAGGCATTTGGTATTCCGGATGTCGATCCTGGCATGGCTATCATGTATTTGTATTTGTTTGTCGGGCTCGGCGATTTTTCTGTGGGCTGGCTCAGCGAGCGCCTAAAAAGCCGGAAAAAAACACTGTTTCTTTTCATGGCCATTACCATATTCTTCTGCGTTTTGTTTTTCCTGCAACGTGGGGGCAGTGCTTTCACTTTCTATCTCTTGTGTATGGGCCTGGGTTTTGGCGCAGGTTTCAATGTGGTGTACATGACCATGGGTGTCGAGCAATTCGGCACCAACTTGCGTGCTTCGGCAGCCATCAGCATACCTAACATGGTGCGGGGCGCCCTGCCGCTCATCATTTTGCTATTTAAATACACCCGAAATCTTTTTCAGGATTATGTGACCGGGGCCTGGGTCACTGGCGTCATTTTGTTTGCCATTGCGATTGCTGCGGCCTGGACGATGGAAGAAACGTATGGAAAAGATTTGGATTTTTTGGAACACTGAGACACGGATTGCGCGGAGTTTTTGACGGATTTACACGGATTTGATGGGTAGTAATGAAGCATACCAGATAAATCAATACCATCTATCAAATCGAGCAAATCCTGGAAACCACCATAAAATCTGAATATATCCGCAGAACAAAATTTCTTCATCACCACCCATCAAATCCGTGTAAATCCGCCAAAACTCCGCGCAATCCGTGTTACATTAGCGGCTCAAACTTCTCTCTTGACACATGTCCGATTTTCAGATTAAAGCAGCCCCGACCACCTATGATGTAATCATTATTGGCTCCGGAGCAGGCGGCGGCATGGCCGCCTACGAACTCACCAAAGCCGGCGCCAAAGTGTGCATGCTCGAAGCAGGCCAACATTTCGACCCGGCAGATCCGAAGTACATTACCCAACTGAAATGGCCCTATCAGTCGCCACGCCGTGGCGCCAGCACCAAATACCGCCCATTTGGTGATTTTGATGCTGCATATGGCGGCTGGGACATCGACGGAGAACCATACACGACCAAAGATAACACAAAATTCCGCTGGTTTCGTTCGCGTATGCTGGGCGGGCGTACCAACCATTGGGGGCGTATCAGCCTGCGTTTCGGACCACAGGATTTCAAACGCAAAAGCATTGATGGCCTGGGAGAAGACTGGCCTATCGGATACGAAGACGTAGCACCTTTTTATGATGAAATTGACCGCCTGATCGGCGTTTTTGGCAGCAATGAAAACCTTCCAAACGACCCGGATTCGATTTTTCTGCCCGCACCCAAGCCGCGCCTGCATGAAATGATGTTGTTGAAACACAACAAAAGGCTTGGCATTACCACTATTCCTTCCAGGCTCAGTATTCTTACCAAACAGATCAACGAAGAGCGCGGCTCCTGTTTCTATTGCAGCCAGTGCGGCCGCGCCTGCGTTGCATATGCTGATTTTTCCTCTTCGTCCTGTCTGTGCAAACCCGCCCAAAAAACCAGCAATCTGGACATCGTTTACTACGCCATGGCGCGCGAAGTGCTGACTGACCCACAAACAGGGCTGGCCAATGGCGTGTCGTACGTTGATACGTTGAGCATGGAAGAAAAAACGGTGCGCGGAAAAGTCGTCGTGCTGGCTGCCAGCGCCTGCGAATCGGCGCGGCTGTTGCTGAATTCCAAATCAGCGCGTTTCCCAGAAGGGCTGGCCAATTCATCGGGTGTGGTAGGAAAATACTTGCACGACTCCACCGGTGCTTCCAGAGGCGCTATTGTTCCGACCTTGTTTGACCGGAAACGATACAACGAAGATGGTGTTGGAGGCATGCACGTGTACTCACCCTGGTGGCTCGACAATAAAAAACTGGACTTTCCGCGTGGTTATCACATCGAATACTGGGGCGGTATGGGCATGCCAGCCTACGGTTTTGGCTGGGGTATTGAAGGCATCAACGGGATGTTCCCAGACCGAAATGGCAACAAGCACGAAGCAGGTGGTTATGGCGCATCGCTCAAGGACGACTACCGCCGTTTTTATGGTGCTTACATCGGTATGGCCGGCCGCGGGGAAGCCGTAGCCCGCGAAGACAACTATTGCGAAATTGATCCGGAAAAAGTGGACAAGTTTGGCATACCCGTATTGCGGTTCCATTATAAATGGTCGGACTACGAGCGCCTGCAAGCCAAACACATGCACGATACATTTGAACAGATCATTCAGGAGATGGGCGGTATTGCGTTGGGTAAAAAACCGGGCGCCGACGCAGATTACGGCCTTGCCGAGCCTGGAGAAATTATCCACGAAGTAGGTACCATTCGCATGGGCAATGACCCGAAAAAATCGGCCCTTAACAAATGGCAACAGGCGCACGACGTAAAAAATCTTTTTGTCGTAGATGCGGCGCCCTTTGTTTCACAAGGCGATAAAAACTGTACCTGGACCATTCTTGCCCTGTCTATGCGCGCTTCCAGGCATATTGTTGAAGAACGAAAAGCAGGCAACCTCTAATCTTTGAACTCAAAAGCACTACATCATGAAACGTCGCAATCTATTGAAAGGCATCGGTTTGGGTTCACTGGGCATGGTTGGCCTGAGCCCTCAGGTAAAAGCCTCCGAAATATTGAATCCGCTGGAAGGGCTGGAGGAAAAGAAAAAAGACCCGGCATTCGAACAATTCGGGCGAACAGACTATGAAACGGCCCGGGATGCCAAACTCTTTGCCGAACAGTTTTTCACCAAACACGAAATGAAAACCATTTCTGTACTGGCCGATATTATTATTCCGCGCGACAGCCGTTCGGGTAGCGCCACGGATGCGGGTGTTCCCGAATTCATCGAATTCATGGCAAAAGACAAACCGGAATTACAAACACCCTTACGCGGGGGCATCGCCTGGCTCGACAGCCAGATGAAAAAACGCCACGAGCAGGATTTTATCAGCAGCACAGATGTTCAGCGCATTGCCATGGTAGAAGATATCGCCTATCCGGAGCGTAAGAAAAGCGGTATGAGTCAGGGTATTGCTTTTTTCAGTCTCATGCGCAACCTGACCGCTTCCGGCTTCTGGTCGAGCAAAATAGGCATCGAAGATATTGGATACCAGGGCAATACACCCAATCAGTGGGACGGGCCGCCGGAAGATGTCATCAAACAATACGGTTTATGAGCAAGGTATTGTTCTATGTATTATTCGGTTTTGTGGCCATCCTGGGCGTTTATTACGTTGGAAGCAGCCTTTTCGGCCGTTTTTCCTTGTGGAATGCCCATCCGGTGGTTGCCCGGGTTATACTGCTTCTGGCAGCAGCCCTGGGCGCCCGCGTATTGTACTGGGCATACCAGATGGGTGAATTGCAAAACCGATGGCTCGCCGGAGCAGGCGCGGTGGTGTTGGCCTTGATTTCTTTCCAGGCTGTGCTGTTGCTGGGCGCGGTGACGCTGGGGAGGAGATAGTCGACAGACGACAGTCAACAGTCGTCAGACGAAAGGTGTCAGTCGTCAGTTGGCCGGGAGGTGTTGTTTCATCCAGTTAAAGGTGTATTCAAACACTTCAGCCTTTTCATTTTCATTGTGCAACTCATGGTAAAGCCCATCCCATTCCTGGTGTGTCACATCACCTTTTACCCTTTCGGCGAATGCCTTTGTGGCAACAGGTGAAATGATTTTGTCGCCCGTGCCATGCAACAACAGCAATGGCATCGGCACTTCCCCTTTGTACGAATCCAGCCAGTCAGCGGCATCCATCAGCGCGATGCCTGCGGCTGCACTGATTTTATCATGAACCAGGGGATCGTTTTTGTAAGCCTCCACGACTGCTTTGTCTTGAGAAATAAAATGTGCTGCCAGGTTGGTTGGCAACGTGAGTGTGGGCATAAATTTCCGCATCAGTTTACCTACAAGCACTTTGATAGCGGGCGCTTCAAACGCCAATTGTATCCAGGGACTGGTAGCAATCAAGCCTTTTAGTTCCGGTTTGCGGCGCAGCGCATAATTCAACACCAGGTTGCCGCCCATGGAATGCCCGTACAGGAACAAGGGCGTATCAGGGTATAATTCCGCTGTTTTTTCCAGCAGCAGTCCAATATCGTCCAGAAAAGCATCCAGATCTTTCACATGGCCTCTGGGGCCGCCACTACGGCCGTAGCCCTGGTGATCAAAACCAACCACAGCCACCCCATGTGCATTGTACCATTCCGCTACATGCTGATAGCGGCCTATGTGTTCGCCCTGTCCGTGGGCTAAAGCGATAACGGCAATCGGGTTCGCCACAGGCCAGTGCGCAGCATACAACTCGATTCCCTGACTATTTTTCCAGTTTAATGCGTTCATATCTGTCTGAATTGATTGGTTGATACAGGTGCCATCATTTGATAATTTCCTTGCCTTTTGGCCCGAACCGGACCAAAATAGCATCGGGGTGTTCAGGTTTTATGGTCTTTTTGTAGTATTTTTTTATATCACTATCGGTTCCTGTTGGGATAACGTAATAATACCATGCGCCTTCACCTTCCTGCCGCCAGAAAATTTCCGAAAAACTGCGCAGGTTTTTAGGCAGGGCATTCAATTCATTCGGGGTCGTATAAATTTGAACAGCATAACCTGCATAAGCGCCGTCGAGGGGGACAATATTTACCTGTCTGGACTGGCTTTTATCCATAGATCGTGCCGGACTGCCCGACTGATTGGAGCCATCCACTTTGTTGTTTCCCTGAAATTCCGGCAATGGTACCGAGTTATTTGCTTCCGGAAGTGGTTTGTTTTTGATTCGGGGTGGTTTGGGAACGTTTTTGACCAAATTTTGCTCCGATTGCGCGCGGGCTGCAATTTTCTCCTCTTCAATTACCTGTTCAATGCTCAACCAGGCATAGGGCTCTTGTGAAACGCTGGTGATGGTAAGTTCCACACGACGATTCTGAAGATGTTCTTCTTCCGTACAGGAAACGTCATTGGCACATTTATTTAGCAACTGAGTTTCACCATATCCTTTTGCTGTGATGCGTTCAGGCTCCACCCCGCCGTTAATAATATAATTGCGCGCAGCATCAGCCTGTTTTTGTGAAAGTTCCAGGTTATAAGCATCGTTTCCCCAGGAATCCGTGTGAAATCCGATTTCAAATGACACATCCGGGTTGTCTCGTAAAAGCATGATAACCTGATCCAGTCCTTTTATATGACCATCAGATTGAGTCCACTTATCTCCTGGATTACTTTCCGGATAATAGAGCACTGGTATGTGTTTTCCTACAACGGATCGTTCCAATATCACCGGGGCAGATAAAGGAATCACTTTATTGGTGCCGATTTGCTGGATTTTATCACCTTTTGTGTAATCTGGCAGACCTTCCAGGCACAGCGCGCAGCCATTGTTATTGATATACACTTCAATACGTCGGCCAAGATAACCAGGTTTTCTAAGCATGACGAGGTAGCGATTTCCCTGATCAAAACGCTGTTGAAAAACCGAAGTTGTTTTCAGGTGCTGCACTGTTTCTGCCAAATCTCTGGTTCTGTTATACACTTCCACCGTTACGTCTTGTACCTCGATTTGATTTGTATTACCCGGGGCGATTTCTACTAATTGTGCATTCAGCAAATACCCGGGCTGACGATTCAAAACAACCTTGAGAAATATTTTGGTGTTTTCCACCTTGAAGATGTCCTCTCGATCTTCAAATATATCTTTGCGGGTCACCATGCGGTACTGTCCGGCAGGCAGACTGGTACTAAAATGTCCAAACGGACCTGAATTGAATGTACCAATCTCCTTGTTGTCCGGTATTGAATAGAGTGTAACTATTGCGTTTTCAATAAACCCGGCGTTGTTGTTTTCGTACACATAACCTTCCACTACAACTTGTGAAAAGGCAGAAAATGATACAAAAACGAGGAAAAAAGGCAGAAAGAAGAAGGAGTGTTTATGGTATTGCATGAATCCGCAGTTGGGAATGAAATGAACCCGCAAAATTAAAAAGAGTTTCTGTTCGACTTATGAGAATTGTGTATCTCGGCACACCCGAATTTGCGGTTGCGCCACTTCGTGTGTTACTGGAAAACGGATATCAGGTAGTGGGTGTTGTAACCGCGCCCGACAAACCCGGCGGAAGAATGGGTTTGCAGGTATCGGCAGTGAAAAAATTTGCCCTCGACCACGGGCTCCCTGTTCTTCAACCTGAAAAACTTAAAAATCCTGATTTTTTGGAACAATTACGCGCCTGGAAGGCTGACCTTCAGATAGTTGTCGCCTTTCGGATGCTTCCGGAAATTGTATGGAATATGCCACCTATGGGTACCATGAACCTGCATGGCTCCCTTTTGCCCAAGTACCGCGGGGCAGCGCCCATAAACTGGGCCGTCATCAATGGTGAACAGGAAACGGGTTTAACTACCTTCTTGCTAAAACATGAAATCGATACCGGCGACCTGCTTTTCCAGGAACGCATAGCAATAGGGGAAAATGAAACCGCTGGCGAATTACACGATCGCATGATGGAAGCCGGCGCTGGTCTTGTATTGAAATCCGTGCAAGCCCTTGAGAATAAAACAGTTGTACCGTTTCCTCAGGAAGAAACAGAAGCAACACATGCGCCGAAAATCTTTACGGAAACGTGTAAAATCGACTTCCAAAAGCCACTCCAGACGGTACACAACTTTGTTCGTGGACTAAGCCCCTACCCCGGTGCATGGACCGAACTCGATGGCAAAACCCTGAAAATATTGCGCGCCCAAAAAACAAATGGCGCCCCTTCTGTACCACCCGGCACTTTTATTTCCGATGGAAAAAACCACTTGCGCGTCAGCACTTCCGACGGCTTTCTCGATATTCTGGAACTCCAAATGGAGGGAAAACGCCGAATGGGTGTGAAAGAGTTTTTGAACGGGTATCGGTTGGGGGGAGGGATTTAGTGTTTTGGTGTTTATGTGTTTTGGTGTTTTTGTGTTTTGGTGGGCTTCGCTCTTGATATTTGAGAATAGTTCTTTCGAAAAACCAAGAGCGAAGCCCACAAAAACACATAAACACTAAAACACCAAAACACAAACCATCACTGCTTGCTCCGGTCAAAAACCGCCGCATCCACGCCTTTTTCCTCTAGTTTGTCTACGACCCGGATGGCAGCATTTTTATCATTGGAACGGAACACCACCACAGCGGCCTTGCCGTCGGAGGTTTTTGAAATTTCAGCATTCGGGTAGCCCAAACGAATCACTTCCTCCAGGCGGCGGCGAGCGCCTTCCATTTGGCTAAACGTTCCTGCTCTAACAGCCCAGCGGCCTGCGCCCGGGCCTTTTACAGCAGCGACACCTTTGGACGCAGTAGGCGTTGTGGTGGTCGTAGCAGGTTTGGATGTAGTAGTGGCAGGTTTTGCGGTTGTAGTGGTCGACTTACCCGTTGTAGTAGCCGTTGTTGTCGGCTTGGAGGTAGTCGCAGGCGTCTGGGTAGCAGGCGTAGTTTTGGATGTAGTAGAAACCGAAGAACTCGTTGTCGGAGATTCTTTTTCTATTCCGTTTGAAGTCGTCGTCGTTGAAGTAGCATCACCTGTGTATGCACTTCCTGTAGATGTGGTATCATCCCGCACATAGCCCATATCGCGAAGTGTTTTTTGCAGTTCAGCCTCTTCTTCTGCAAGGCGTTTTTTGGATTCCTGCATTTGGCAGGCTTTGTATCCGGCGGCAATGATCAACAGGGCAAGCAACGCGTAGAGCAGGTATGTAAGCAGATTATTGGTCTTCATATGACGAGAATGTTTAATAAAGGTTAAGATTCAGGTTTCAGCCGCCGAAAGGTAGTGGACCCGAACGATTGCTGTATTAAATTTGATTGAAAATCTTTGTTTTATGTACACGCAACCCTTTCAGGCGCCCCATTTGTTGTCGGCTGGATTTACATCCGGGATAGTTCGATTACCCAGTTCTACTTTCACAACTTTTTTTCCCGCAGGACATGGAATCCGAAGGTTGTGTTGCCCATCTTTCCAAACAACAGCGGTTTTGTGTACAGTTGTTTTGGTACCATCTGAAAAAGATATTTCCAGGTGAACCGGCACAGGAATATTCCCTTTTTGTTCAACGATTACCACCTGCGCATGAGCAGCCTCGTCGCTGATCACACCCTGAACAGCCAGATCAGGATATCCCCATTCAAAAAACCAGGCACGCCAGAACCAATCAAGGTTCTCTCCGGATGCTTCATTCCAGGTTTGAAAAAAATCGAATGGCGCAGGGTGTTTCCCTTTCCAGCGATCCATATACGTGGTCATGCAGGTGTGAAATTTATCATACCCCAGCAGATCGAGCAAGGTGAAATACGCATTTTGGGGGCGTTGGTAGGAGGCATTGCGATAGGCCACGCTCAAATTGCGTGATTTAACCATCGGAGGTACATCATCTTCCGTGCCGGCGATGGGTGAGTAGGGCCTTACCCTTCCCAGCGTATGCCCCGAAAGCGAATCGGACAATTTAAAATCGAAAAAAGCAGCCCAGCCTTCATCCATCCAGGCATAATCCTGTTCGTTGATGCCCATCATGAAAGGGAAATAGGTGTGGCTCACTTCGTGTATCGTGAGAGTCATCGGCGACTCCGGGGCTACGCTTGCATCATTGCACATCATGGGGAATTCCATCCCGTCATTGCCGTTAAAAACCGTCATAACCGGATAGGGAAACGGATAACCCGGCAGCCAGGTACTCATCAGGCGAATGCCATCGGCAGCAATGCGTGCTACTTTTGGATAATCCAGCGATGAGGTATTATACACTGCACTGACAAATGTTCGGCGACCGGTTTTGTCGTCTACTACGGTCGAGGTGGCATCCCAATTAAAGTGATTGCTCGTACCAAAGGCAAAGTCCGGCACATCGGTTGCTGTAAAGCGGAAAGACTGGGCATTTTTGCTTTTGAAAACGCCCCCTGTGATCAGTTCTTTTTCGGTAAAAATAGAAGATACTTCACTCGCTGTGTGCGCCTTGTTCCAGCGCTCATAGTAGGTGGGAGACAGAATATCCCCTGCATTTTGCCATTCTCCTGTTGCCCACACCTGAAAACCGGCAGGCATGGTAATCGTCACATCGTAATCGTTGAAATCGTTGTAAAACTCTTGCAATCCTGTGTAGGAGTGTGAGGCCCAGCCATTCATATCGTCGTAAACGGCAATTTGCGGGTACCAGTACGCCACGAAAAAAGAGGATGAATCGCAGATACACTCCCGCGCTGCACTTTCTGCCTCGGGCAGTCGATAAGACCATTTTACCGAAAGTGTACCCTTGGAACCTCCGGGTAAAGGTTTGTCTTTCAAGGGAATATCCAAAAATGTCTGAAAACGCCTGTATTTATCCGGCGCAATTTCCTGTCCATTCCAGCGGATCGACTCAATACGTACACCGTCGTCTACATCTGAAGCATCTACTTCAAAAGAGCGCGGAACACCTTTTCTGTACAAGTCGTGTTGTAATTTGATACGAATCAATGGAAGCGAGTCGGGACTGTTATTAGAATACGTCACCGTTTCTTCACCTGTCAGCAAATGCGTTTTAGGGTCGAGGGAGGCCGTAATTATATACCGGGCTTTATTTTGCCAGTAGCGACTGCCTGGCTTGCCATCCCAACTTCGGGTACCTTTTTCGTAAGATTTCTGGATATTTCGGGGTACAAAGAGGGTTGTTTGGCCAAATATTGACAAGGCTGTCAACAGCAAGAGAAGGCCTGTAGAGCAAAAACGATTCAACATGATATGAGTATGTGCAAGTAAATGGATGTCGGGAAAGCAAAAGCAGTCCAGGAAACAATGGCCGGCAAAGATATGAATGGAAGAACATCGATTTGCTGCTGTAAATTCCATGTGTCGCTACTTCATCCGGGGCCATCCGTTTTAAGACGCTGTTGATCGAATTATCTACGCCTTCAACTTGTTATCAGCCATTTTAGGATACAACTTTGCATTTCCATTTTTCAAACAAACAGCATGACACCATATAAAAATTTTAGCCAAAGCCAGTCCTGGAGCAGTAGGGTACGAAAAGGCGCATTGTACGTAGCCGTTTCCGCTCTGCTGGCCGTTCCCGCTGCTTGTGGCAGCGATAATGGTTCCGATTGGGAGGAAGTTACTGTAGAAGAACCTACCAAAGGCGTTGTTACAACAGTAGAAGAAACCGAGCCAGGTCAGTTCACCGTGGCTGGCGAACAAATCGTGGACACGCGCGATCAGTCGAGGGTGATTGTAAAACACCTCGATGGAAAAATCGACACGCTCAGCCTGGCGCAGGCACGCGGACTGGTAGGCTCGCAGGATACTGTACGTCAGACAACGGTTGTTCATCAACACCATGGCGGATTCGGACTGGGGCATATTCTCTGGTGGAGCGCCATGGGCCATATGATGGGCCGCAGTTTTGGATCGCCAGCACCAGCCTATGTGTATCGCAACGGCTCGGCGATGGGTAATACAGCCTCCGAATTGCGCCGTACCTCGGTGAGCAGAACTGTAAAAGTGCCCGCAAAAAGCCGCAGCGGATTTTTTAAAGGGTTTGGAAGAAGTTCAAGATCATGATCAGGAAAAAATCGATTTCTCAATTGCCCAATCAGGTTTTTCGCGATCTGGGTTGGGACTACTTTATATCAGACGAAGCCGCCGATTATCTGACTACCGAACTGGTATTGGTGCAGGATAAAGAACGGGATGCATTTTACGAAACCGGAAACAGGCTTTACGACCTGTTTGTACAGGCGGGCACTTATGTCTTGCAGCACCATTTGCTCGATGAACTCGGTATTCCACGCAATCTGCACGAGTTGATCCGCCTGAGTTGGGACGACGACCGACACCTGCACCTCTTCGGGCGTTTCGATTTTGCAGGAGGCGTGGATGGGTTACCCATTAAATTGCTGGAGTTTAATGCGGATACACCGACATCCCTGCCCGAAACTGCCATTATCCAATGGGGACAACTCAAGGCCAATAACCTGCCGGATGATGCTCAATTCAATCATGTGTACGATGCGCTGATCGACAATTTTGAGCGCCTGAAATCGCTCAATCCCGATCGGGAGCCCGCTATTCTCTTTAGCACTTTGAGAAATGCCCAGGAAGATGACGACAATGTTTCATTATTGGCAGCCGCAGCGGCTGAAGCCGGTTTTGAAACACGTTTTTGTTATGTAGACGAGGTGCATTTTTCAGAAATGGAAGGGATTTTTGCGCCCGACAAGGGCCGGGATACTTTCACCCGATTTGATTTCTGGTTCAAATTGGTGCCCTGGGAGTACATTGCACAGGATGAGCCGGAATTGTGTAATATCCTCACACGAATAGTGCAGCGCGACCTGGCGGTAGTATTAAACCCTGCCTATACCATGCTTTTTCAATCGAAAGCCATTTTGAAATACTTGTGGGATCTGTTTCCGGACGATCCGGCGCTGCTGGAAGCCACTTTGGTGGAGCCTGTGGGTAAAAGCAATTTCCCCTTTGTACAAAAAGTCTTTTTTGGCCGGGAAGGCGCCAATGTTAGCATACACGATGAAATAGGGCTGCCTGTAGAAGTGCGACAGGGTGAGTATGAGCAACAAAAAAGCGTTTATCAGGCATTGGCACAACTTGCACGCGATGAGTCAGGCTACTATTACCAGGCGGGAATATTTTTTGCTTTCGAAGCCTGCGGCCTTGGATTCCGACGTAGCCAACAACGTATTATCGACAATGGGGCTCAATTCGTGGGGCATATGATCGAATAATTTGCGAAATAAAAATTTTTAACCTCAAGAAGCAACCTGGGCGTGAATTTGTTCGTGTTATAGTGATTCAGAAGAAAAAATGAGGTTATCAAATCGTTTTTTTAGCGTTTATCGGACTAAAAAATTTCCATGGCAAAATTTAAACTTTCTATATTTGCCCTGCGAAAATTCTCTCCGATCTTAAAAACGAAAATGAAAATTTGGCTTCATTTAACCTGCCTTTCTGAATAACATCAACATAAACTGTTCATTTTCAAACCTTTACTGTCTTAATCATGATTCGAAACCTACTGCTTGCTATGGGCGCATTCCTGCTCGTGGCTTTCAATGCCTCCGCCCAACGTGTTTGCGCTTCACATGATGTACTGGAAGAACAACTCATGAACAACCCGATCCTCCGTGAAAAAATGGAGGAAATCGAACGTCACACCGAAGATTTCATCAACACACCGCCCGGCGTGCGCGAACGCGTACAGGTTACTATTCCGGTGGTGGTGAACGTAGTTTGGAACACGGCTTCTGAGAACATCAGCGACGCCCAGATTCAGTCACAAATCGATGTTCTGAACCAGGACTTTCGCGCAACCAATGCCGACCGTACGAATACGCCTGCTATCTTCTCCAGCCTGATTGCCGACTTTGAAATCAACTTCTGCCTGGCTACTCAAGACCCAAGCGGCAACGCAACTACCGGTATCCGTCGCCAGCAAACGTCCACTACTGCTTTCTCGAGCAACGACGCTGTGAAGTTCACGGCGCAGGGTGGTCTGGACGCATGGGATCGCAACAAATACCTCAACCTGTGGGTATGCGACCTGAGCGGCGGCCTGCTGGGCTACGCTCAATTCCCTGGCGGCGCTGCTGCTACGGATGGCGTGGTGTGCGACTACCTGTACTTTGGTACAGTAGGTGTTGCTACAGCACCTTTCAACAAAGGCCGTACTGCTACGCACGAAATTGGCCACTGGCTGAACCTGCGCCACATCTGGGGCGATGCCAACTGCGGCAGCGACCTCGTGAGCGATACGCCTACGCACAACACCTCTAATGCTGGTTGCCCAACTTACCCGCATTTGTCTACCTGCTCTGGCACGCCGGTTGAAATGACCATGAACTACATGGACTACACCGACGATGCTTGCATGTACATGTTTACTGCAGGTCAGAAAGCACGTGCACAGGCGCTGTTCGCTACCGGCGGCAGCCGCGTTTCGCTGCTGACTTCGCCGGGTTGCCAACCACCTTCCGGTGGTGGTACCTGCGCAGTGGCTTCCGGCCTGAGCGCTACCAGCATTACACAAACGGGCGCAACCCTGAGTTGGTCGGCTGCCAGTGGCGCTGTTTCCTACAACCTGCAGTACAAACTGTCGTCGTCTGCTACCTGGACTACCATCACAGGTATCACTACTACTTCGCGCAGCCTGACAGGCCTGACCGCTAACAGCACCTACAACTACCAGGTTCAAACGGTTTGCAGCGGTTCTTCTGCTGTTTACTCTACTGCTGCTTCGTTCACTACGCTGGCTTCCGGCGGTGGTACTTGCACAGATACCTACGAGTCGAACAACACCCGCAATACAGCCAAATCGCCTCCAGTCAACACCACCTTCACCGCTCAGATTGCTTCTGCTTCTGATGTAGACTGGTACAAGTTTGCCAATACATCTGCTACAAGCCGCATCAAAGTCGACCTGACTACCCTGCCAGCCGACTACGATGTACGCCTGTATCGCGGTACCAGCAATACTATCCTGGCTGTTTCTGAAAATGCAGGTACAACTGATGAAGTGTTGATTTACAACACGACGACTGTATCGACCAGTTACTACGCGTATGTGTATGGCTACAATGGTGCATTCAGCAACACCCAGTGCTACACCATCCGTATCAGCCTGAGCAGCAGCAACTTCCGTACCGACGGCAGCACCGACGGTGAAGTACAGGAACTGGAGATCCCTGTTATCTTTGAAAATGCAGCATTCGGTATGTTCCCGAACCCGGCTGGCGAACAGGTTACCGTGGAAGTTCCGATGGAAGCCGATGCTGACGTTCAGGTAACGATCGTTGATCCATCCGGCAAAGCAGCCATCCAGCAAAACCGTGTAATGGGTAAAGGCGACAATCGCATGAACTTCGATATTAGCCGCCTCGCTAACGGTATCTACTTCGTAGAAGTACGGAATGGCGATTCGAAAAGCACCCGCAAACTCGTGGTTCAGCGCTAATCAACACGCTGACAACCAGTTAAAATAATCAGGGCGGCTACTCGATATGAGTAGCCGCCCTTTTTTATGTTTCGCAGGCATTTTTCGCGAGCAACAGAGATTCCTTATTTGCCTCTTTCCTGCATATCCGAGTAAAAAATTAAATTCCATTCACCATCTGACTGTTTTGCAAAACGGCGTTCAATGCCAAACCCGCCAGCAGTGATGGTGATAAATTCAATAATCAGGTCATCACTCAATTTTTGAATCTGGCGTTTGTAATCACCGGAAGCATAATTCACCGGGTGGTGCATCAGCCAGGTTTCTTTTTGCCAGAAAATATCTTTTTTCGCATAATGTGTGCTGTCGGTTTGTTCGCTGGTATCTCCCTGAAGCGGCCAGGAAATGTGTTCCAACTGATACAAACTGTCGGTATGGAATTTTTCATAAAAAGTATTAAAATCGGCCGGCAATGCAGCATCGGATGTTGTTACCGAATCGGCCTGGGCTGGCGTATTGTTGCGTTTACAGGCAACGATCAGAAAAGAGGCGCAAAGAAAAACCGGGAAAAATTTCATAACACTTGTCAAATTTGAAATGGCAAAAGAGCGGTAAAAATAGAATGTCCCGCAAACGAAATTCAAGGGAAGTATATTTGCAGGCATACCCGTCAATTCGTAAAAAAATCCATGAGAGGCATTTTCACCATCCTGTTACTGATTCTTTCCAACATCTTCATGACCTTCGCCTGGTATGGTCATCTCAAATTCCAGGAATTCAAATTTTTTCAAAAAGCCGGCATTTTCGGACTTATCATAGCCAGTTGGCTTATTGCATTTCTGGAGTACAGCCTGATGGTGCCTGCCAACCGAATGGGATACAAGGAAAACGGCGGCCCTTTTACCCTTATCCAACTCAAAGTGATTCAGGAAGTAATCACCCTGCTTGTCTTTACCGCATTTACCTTGATATTTTTCAAAAACGAATCGTTCAAATGGAATCATTTCGTCGGATTCGGGCTGCTGGTGCTTGCGGTGTATTTTATTCGGAAGTGAGTGGTGAGTGGTGAGTGGTGAGTGGTGAGTGGTGAGTGGTGAGTAGTGAGTGGCACATATAGCCCTGAAAGGGCGTATCCAATAGCACAGGGCAACGCCCTGTGGGGGTGTGGGCACATGAATAGGCATTCATTTCCACCGCACATCCGAGCGTTTCACCCACAAAAACCACGGTACCACCATTCCGGTGTAAACAGCCATTCCGACATCCAGTAAAGGAATCCAGGGAATCAAATCCCGGCATTGCAACACCCTGAACACTCTTTTATATAAAATGTAAAGCACTATCTGTCGTACAGCATACAGCAGCAAGGCAAAAACGGCATGTTTCAGCGTGATCAATAACAGAAACAGGAAAAAATAGTGAAAAACCAACGATAACCCTATCGAAGCCAATAACCACTGGTGCAGGGGACGATAAGAAGTGGAAGCCCCCAGGTGACGTTTTTTTTGTGCCAGCCATGCCGGCCAATTGGATTTTCCGGCAGAATACATAAAAGAATTCCGGGATACACAAACAGCAGTATTGTTCGAATTGGCAGCGGCATTCACCAGCAAATCGTCATCGCCTGAAGGAATATGGCGATGTGCCTCAAAGCCGCCTGTGCGTTCAAAAATTTGCTTTGAAAAAGCAAGATTGCGGCCAACGCCCATGTATGGCATGCGAGCCAGTGCAAAAGAAAAATATTGCAAAGCCGTATGTGCCGTTTCAAAGCGAATCCAGCGATTGAGCATACCGGGTATTTCCTTCATAGGGCCATAGCCCAGTACTATTTCAGTTTTGGGCTGCACAGCAAATGATTCAGCCATATCAGCCAGCCATTTATTCCCAACAGGCATACAATCGGCATCCGTAAGCAGCAGGTATTCATACTGCGAAGCGAGAATACCCTGTTCCAGCGCATGTTTTTTGCCACGGGAGGATTTGTTTTTCAGCGGCAAATACCTCAATCGCGGATAAACAGATTGCAAATCCTCCAGCACAGCAATAGAGTCGTCAGATGAGTCGTCATCCACAACCAGCAACTCCCACACACCGTCATATTCCTGCTGTAAAATGGAAGGTAGATGGCTGCGCAAATTTTCCGCTTCATTTCGGGCACAAATAATCACGGAAAAAGGCAGTAGCAACGTGTTTTTTTCTCGTTCTTGCAGCCGATTTTTTTCACCTCTGTACAAGGCAAAACGAGCGTATATTCCGCAGCAAACCAACATTTGCCAAAGCGTGGCGCCTGCGTAACACACCAGTAACAAGAATAAAAAGAAGTCAGTCTGCATGAAAAAGTAGACAAGGCAAGGCGGTAAAAATATCCGAATTGCCAGACTTTTGTGCGGTAAATTATGAAACGCATTATTGTGGCCATCGACGGCTATTCTTCCTGTGGCAAGAGCACGCTTGCCAAAGCCATGGCGAAAGCACTCCATTACGCTTACCTCGATTCCGGGGCAATGTATAGAGCCGTCACGCTGTATTTCCTCGACCATCACCTCGATTACAATGACCCGGCGGTGGTGGAAGCCGCGCTGCCCAACATTCAGATTCATTTTGAACGCATTGATGGCCAGAACCGTACATTTATGAACGGGAAGGACATTGAACACGACATTCGGGAAATGCGCGTCAGCGAACACGTAAGCCCGGTGTCGACGATTTCGGCTGTCCGCCGTGCGATGGTGCAGCAACAAAAAATGATGGGGAAGCGCAGGGGCATTGTCGCCGACGGCCGCGATATCGGCACAGTTGTATTTCCGGATGCAGAATTGAAAATATTCCTCACAGCCGACCTCGACGTGCGCACCAGCCGCCGACACCTCGAACTGGCCGCCAAGGGCATCGACGCCGACTGGCATGAGGTGCAACGCAATTTGGAGGAACGCGACCGCATCGATTCCACTCGTGCCGATAGTCCGCTCACCAAAGCCGATGATGCGATCGTCATTGACAACACCCTTTTGTCGGAAGAACAGCAACTCGAACAATCCCTGAAACTGGCCCGCGAGCGAATGCCCAACTGAACATGAATTTCTGGCAAAAACCCGTCGAAACGCTGCTCGAATTGTTGCAGCGAAAAGCCCCGCATCTACGCCAGGTGCGGCATTTCCCGTCGCAACACCTGCATCGGGAAGTGGATTTCGACGTGTATCTGCCGCCCGATTACCACCGTTTTCCGGAGCGAAGGTATCCGCTGGTCGTATTCAACGACGGCCAGGATCTGCCTGTTATGCATTTTTCCAGCATCCTCGAGCGACTTTATTACCAACAGGAAATACCCCATTTTATTGCTGTTGGCGTATATGCTTCCAGCGAACGAATCCACGAATACGGTACCGCCCGGCAGGTAGACTACAAACAACGCGGTGAAAAAGCGCCTCAATATACTTCCTTCATTATCAACGAATTACTCCCTGCCATAGAGCGTCGTTTCCGGCTGTTGGAAGGCGCGGAACATCGAGCGATCGCCGGTTTTTCACTGGGCGGTCTTTCTGCCATCGACATTGCCTGGGCGCACCCCCACCTGTTTGGTACAGCAGGTGTGTTTTCCGGTGCATTGTGGTGGCGTTGGTCGCCGGTGCATCCTGAAAACCCGGACGCCGATCGCATCATGCACGATATTATTCGCCAGAGCACGCACTGGCATCAGGGACAACGATTCTGGTTTCAATGCGGCACCCTCGACGAGGAAGACGACCGCAATGGCAACGGCGTCATCGACTCTATCGACGACACGCTCGATCTGATACGGGAACTACGCATGAAAGGCTGCCCTGAACGCGATGTGTATTACCATGAAATGGAAGGCGGGCGGCATGAACCAT
Organism: Bacteroidota bacterium; assembly: GCA_020160935.1. Classification (GTDB taxonomy): domain Bacteria; phylum Bacteroidota; class Bacteroidia; order Chitinophagales; family Saprospiraceae; genus M3007. Next base: position 75,483 of record JAIUPL010000021.1, read on the forward strand.
TCACCTGGGGAGAGGCGATGCCGGTGTTTTTGAAATGGAGCCTCTTTAGGGAGTTATGAGTTATGAGTGATGAGTTATGAGTTTTACTCACGTTGCTATTGGCTTCTTCAAAAGTGTGCCAATAGCAACGTGAGTAAAACTCATAACTCATAACTCATAACTTTTTAAGATTTTGATAATTACCATCTTCGATGTCGGCGTATTGCTTTTATCGGCAATGCTATCGATGGGCACCAGCACATTGGTTTCAGGGAAATAAGTAGCCGTACAGCGCTCGGGGATATCATAGGCAACGACGATAAATTTACGGGCAACACGTTCCACGCCGCCGCTGTAATTGAATAAATCTACCACATCCCCATCTTTCAAACCGGCTTTTCCTATGTCATATGGATTCATCAAAATCACGCGTCGTTCGTGAAAAATGCCGCGATAACGATCATCCAACCCATAAATCGTGGTATTGAACTGGTCGTGGCTACGAATGGTCATCATAATATACTCGCCGTCGGCAAGTTGTAATTTGGGCACCTCCGCCAGGTTGAAATGCGCTTTTCCGGAAAGGGTATTGAATTTCCCTACCCGCGCGCCATTGGGCAGGTAAAAACCGCCCGGTTCGCGCACCCTGCCGTTGTAATCATCAAAGCCTGGAATAGCGCGTTCAATATCTGCACGGATATGATCGTAATGTTGTTCGTATTGATCCCAATTGATACCGGAATCGGCTCCCAGTACGGCTTTAGCCAATTGGCACACAATGGCTGGTTCGGAAAGCAATTGACTGGAAACAGGCCTCAGGTTGCCTTTCGAACTGTGCACGACGCCCATCGAATTTTCCACTGAAACAAATTGCTGCGTTCCACCGGTCATATCGCGGTCTGTACGGCCCAGACAGGGCAGGATGATAGCCTCCTTGCCATGTACGAGGTGGCTGCGATTGAGTTTGGTTGATACATGCACCGTCAGGTCGCAACGACGCAGGGCTTTCGCCGTATATTCTGTATCTGGCGTGGCCGAGAGGAAATTGCCGCCCATGGCAAAAAACACCCTTACTTTTCCTTCATGCATAGCCTGTATACATTCTACAACGTCATAACCGGGTTCTTGGGGCGGACGGAAGCCGAAGGTACTTTCCAGTCGATCCAGAAATGCCTGCGGCGGTCGTTCATAAATACCCATCGTACGGTCGCCCTGTACATTGCTATGTCCACGCACCGGGCAGGTGCCTGCGCCGGGCTTGCCGATGCTGCCTTTGAGCAAGAGCAGGTTAACAATTTCCTTGATCGTATCTACCGCATTTTTGTGCTGTGTAAGGCCCATGGCCCAGCAGGCAATGATCTTTTTGTGTCCAATCAACAGTTCGGCTGCCGCTCTGATTTGCGGTAAGGGTACGCCACATTCTACCGCCAGGTCTTCCAGGTTGTACTGGCGAAGATTTTGCAGGTATTCTTCCATGCCAGTTGTGTGTTCGCTCATAAATGTATGATCGAACACGGCGCCGGGGTTCCGTTCTTCGGCTTCCAGCATCAGAAGGCCCAGTGCCTTGAGCAGGGCCATATCGCCGTTTATCTTTACCTGAAGGAATACATCGGTGAGTTCTGTAGCAATGCCCAACAGTCCTTTTACCTGTTGCGGGTGGCTGAAGCCCAAAAGACCCGTTTCGCGCAAAGGGTTTACCGAAATAATTTTCGCGCCTTTTTCCTTTGCTTTTTGCAGGGCAGTGAGCATACGCGGGTGATTCGTACCCGGATTTTGCCCCAGGATGACGATCACTTCTGCTTCGTAGAAGTCTTCCAGCGTAACAGAACCCTTGCCGATGCCCAGCGATTCATTCAGCGCTACTCCACTCGATTCGTGGCACATATTGCTGCAATCCGGCAGGTTGTTGGTGCCGAATTTTCTGACAAACAATTGATACAAAAACGCAGCTTCATTGCTGGTACGCCCAGAGGTGTAAAATGCGGCCTCGTCGGGCGATTTCAAACCGTTCAGGTGTTCTGCAATTTTGGCAAAGGCGGTTTCCCAGGAAATAGGCTGGTAATGGGTGGCTCCTGCCGGAAGGTACACGGGCTCCGCTACCCTGCCCTTTTTGCCGATTTCAAAATCAGTCAGCGCAGAAAGATCGAAAACCGAATTTGCAGCAAAAAATGCAGCATCCAGTTTGCGCGTGGTGGCTTCTTCGGCGATTGCTTTTGCGCCGTTTTCGCAGTATTCTGCTATGCCCGAGCGTTCGTCGTCGGGATCGGGCCAGGCACAACCGGGACAATCATATCCCTTCATCTGGTTCAGTTCTGCGAGGGCTTTCAATCCCCGTGGCACATCCATAGCCTCAAAAACATGCTCCAGGGCGCTTACAACGGCAGGCAACCCGCCCGCTTTTTTAGCAGGTTTGCTGCGCCGCATACCGGTCAACGTTTCCGGATTTTCAGCAAGCGGTTGTGGTGGTTCCGTCTCTTTTTTCATAACGCGGGTTAGGATAATTGTCAGACTGGTCTTCATCTACCTCATCGAGGCAAACAAAATCTTTTTCCAGTAACAAAAATAGAGAAGTATCGGCCGTCAGGGGCTTGGAATAATTGAAACCTACACGATCCTCTTCAGGCCAGTTTTTTGCCCACGCTTCGGGCAGCAACAACACGATCCGATGTGCCTGGTATTCAGCGTCAAGGTTGTCCAGATCGGCGCGGGTTTCTATGGCATAGGTAAGCACCTGCCCTTCAGCGAAAGTGGTGGTTTCACTAATGGTGCCATGATCGGCCAGGGCGCGCACCTCGGTTTGGGTGAGGCGGTAGCGGAGGGAATTGCCTTTGATGCGAATTTTCATAAGTAAACATAGATTGGAACACGGATTACACGGATTGAAACACTGAAACGCGGATTACACGGATTGAAACACGGATTACACGGATTGGATGTTGAAAAAGGAACAATCTTTACTTCACCTCTATCCAATCCGTGTAATCCGTGTTTCAATCCGTGTAATCCGCGTTTCAGTGTTTCAGTCCGTGTACATATTAAATCGCTCTCCTCTTAAAAAGCCGATCAGGGTGATACCAAATGCACGGGCAGTTTCGACAGCCAGGCTGGAAGGGGCGCCTACCGCACACACCAATGGTATGCCCGCTACTGCGGCTTTTTGCAGCAATTCGAAACTGGCACGGCCACTTAAGAGAAGAACAGATTCTTCGAACAATGTCGCATTTTCTGAAGAAATGTGGCCAATCAATTTGTCGAGCGCGTTGTGGCGGCCGACGTCTTCCCGAAGCGCCAGGAGGTTTCCATTTATGTCGAACAGCGCCGAAGCATGGATTCCGCCGGTTTGATCGAAGGCCGATTGTTGTCGGCGTAGAGTTTCGGGGAGCGAATAGATGACTTCTTTGTCAATGTTGATTTTTCGGGGAGCGCGCGACTTGCAATGCCCGCCGGCTAATACGGCCTCGATAGAAGTTTTACCGCATACGCCACAACTCGAAGTGGTGTAAAAATGCCGGTCGAGGCGCTGCATATCAAATTGAGCGGCAGGCGAAAGTCGGGCCAGTACTACGTTTTCTGAAAGCGTGGAAACGGAAAGAATATCTGCGGGCGATTGTACAATACCTTCTGTCAACAAAAATCCGCGCACCAGGTCTTCATCCTCTCCAGGCGTGCGCATCGTGACTGATAAGGGTCGCGTGCTACGCGGTTGCTCCGGGCCATACTCAAGGCGTATTTCCAGTGGCTCTTCAATGGCCAGGAAGTCTTCTTTCGGGGTGATATCGGTTGGGGTAACGGTATTTACAGTGGCGCGGGCTATGCTGGGCATGGTGGTGTGTTTTTTCCTGTGGAATCTGTGGAAAATCAACCAACTTTCTCTTTTACTTTCGCTTCATTCCACAGAACATCCATTTCTGTCAATGACATTTCCTGCAAGGGTTTAGTCGCCTGATTTTCAATATATTCAAACCGGGATTTGAACTTTCGGTTCACTTTTTCAAGCGCGGTTTCAGGGTCGACGCCGATAAAGCGGGCGTAGTTTATCAGTGCAAACAACACATCTCCGAATTCCTCCTCGATGTCGGCTTGCGGGGCCTGGTTTTCAATATTTTCGCGCAATTCTCCAATTTCCTCTTCCACCTTGTCCCATACTTGTTCGGCAGTTTCCCACTCAAACCCGACCTGTTTGGTTTTTTCCTGCATGCGATATGCTTTCACCATGGCCGGCAATCCGGCGGGCACGCCTTGCAGCAGCGATTTTTTTCCTTCCTTGAGTTTGAGTTGTTCCCAGTTGCGTTTCACCTCTTCTTCATCTTTCACCTTGACATCGCCGTAAATATGCGGGTGACGTGCCACGAGTTTGTCGCAGATAGCATGCAGTACATCCGCAATATCAAAAGCGCCCTGTTCGGATGCGATGCGCGCATAGAAAACCATGTGCAGCATAATATCGCCCACTTCCTCCTTTACGCCAGGCAGGTCATTGCTGAGAATAGCATCAGCCAGTTCGTAGGTTTCTTCGATGGTCAGGTTGCGTAGCGTGCCAATGGTTTGCTTGCGGTCCCAGGGGCACTGTTCGCGCAATTCGTCCATGGTCGTGAGCAGGCGGCCAAATGCTTCGAGTTTTTGTTGAAAAGAGTTCATAGGAACACGGATTGTACAAACAGTACAGATTTACACAGATGTTAGGTGTTTCAGCGAAATTCAAATTCCAGTCGTTGTCCTGCGACACCCTCCTGAATTCGGCCCTCATGCCATACGAGTTGGCCGCTCACCACGGTGCTTAACACCTGCCCCCGGAAAGTTGTTCCTTCAAAAGGTGACCAGCCGCAGTGATACAGGATATTTTCTTTTGAAACCGTCCATTTTTTATCCAGATCGACAATAGAAAGGTCGGCAAAATAACCTTCATCCAGAAAGCCGCGCTCCTGAATTCGAAACAATACAGCCGGAGCATGACACATTTTTTCTACAATGCGTTCGAGGCTGATTCGGCCTTCGTGGTACATGCCCAGCATAACATTCAGGCTGTGCTGCACCAGTGGTAGTCCGGAAGGGGCCTGCAGGTAAGGCTGGTCTTTTTCTGCGCGGGTGTGTGGCGCATGGTCGGTGGCTATTACATCTAGGCGGTTATCGAGCAGGGCCGGCAACAGTGCGTCGCGGTGTTCGCGGCTTTTGATGGCCGGGTTGCATTTAATGTCATTGCCGAGGCGAGCATAGTCATCAGCGCTGAAATGCATGTGATGTACGCACACTTCAGATGTAATACGTTTCTGCTCCAGTGGAATGGTATTGTCGAACAACGCCAGTTCGTCTTGGGTGCTGATATGCAGGATGTGGAGGCGAGTGCCATGGCGTTTTGCCAGATCGACGGCCATAGACGAAGACCGCAAACAGGCTTCCACGTCGCGAATCAAGGGATGATGCGCTGCAGTGAGTTGGTCGCCATATCGGGACTTATACAATTCGAGGTTGTGGCGAACAGTGGCTTCATCTTCGCAGTGGGTAGCAATGAGCAAGGGAGACTCTGCAAAAATACGTTCCAGCGTCAGAGGAGAATCCACCAGCATATTACCTGTGCTGCTACCCATAAAAATCTTGATGCCGCACACACGCCGCCCGTCTGTTCGCAGCACCTCTTCCAGATTGTCGTTGGTGGCGCCCATGAAAAAGGAATAATTGGCCGCTGACGTACGTGCTGCAATGGCATATTTTTCTTCCAGCAAAGTTTGCGTCACAGTGGGCGGATTCACATTCGGCATTTCCATAAAGGAAGTGACGCCACCGGCCACGGCTGCCCGACTCTCGGATGCGATATTTGCTTTGTGGGTAAGGCCAGGCTCGCGAAAATGCACCTGGTCGTCGATGATGCCGGGCAACACATATTTCCCCTGTACGTCGATTTCCCTATCGGCCGAAGCACTGATGGACGGTGCAATTTTTTCAATACGATCGTGGCGTATCAGCAGGTCGGATTCAAAAATTCGGCCACGGTTGACGATGCGGGCATTGCGCAGGAGGATAGACATGGGAGGGATCGTGGATTTTGGGGGGGATCGGCTTGCGCCGACCCGGGGTTGGGGATTTTGCGGATTTTGCGGATTACTGTTGATCTTCTATAATAAGAAATAAATGATCAAAAATGGCCTTTAGGCCATAAAAATCAAAAATAATCCGCAAAATCCCCAACCCCGGGTCGGCGTAAGCCGATCCCCCCTCTCTCTCAAAGTTGCAACAAGAATCCAATCGTAAAGTTGGCATCCCAGTCGAACACGAATTGTTTGCAGCCTGTAGCGTCAGCAATTGCCGAGTAGATATTCAGCCCTGCTTCCTGCTTGGCTCCATCGGCCTTGTAATCGGCCGGGGCTTTGAGGACCGTGTAGCGCTCCTTGCCGTTGCGCACCTGCTTGGCCAGTTCGTACGGCACACCACCGATGATGAAGCAGGTACCACGCAGGTTCGACGGAATTTGCGCCGCTTTGCCTTTTACCTCCTGGTACACATCGCTTGCGTTCAGGTTGTTCTGGTAGTATTTCGCGCCGGGTGCTTCCAGCGCGCCGCCAGGCAGCCAGGACATTTTGGTGTTGCCGGAACCGATGTCGACGACGAAGCCGCGATTGCTGTACGCCGATGGCAGAGCAGCCTTCAGGGCATAGCGGGCCTCTTGTTCGGGCGTTACGACATTGACGTAATAGCCCATTCCTTTGAGGGCGGCATTGATTTTTGGCATAATGGGCTCTTTTTGTGCGCCCGAACTCACCACGAAGTGGATGTCTTTGGGCCCTACGCCAAACGACAGCATATCAGCAATATAGCGCTTCAGGCCGTTTTTCACATCATCGTCGGTAGCCAGGCCTTCTTTCACGAGACTTACGCCAAATTCAGCCTTTTCGAGTTTCCAGTTTTTCTGGGCGTCGAGGCGAATAATAAAGGAGTTGAAACCCGTAGCGCCGAGTTCTACCACACCTTTTAGTTTGCCACCATTGGGCATGGGAGCGCTGTAGGTAAATGCAGTTGGTGTGAAAGAAGCGCCCGTTTTTCCCCAGGTGGAACTATTGGAAGGCGCCGTTGCAGAGGAGGAACTCTCTGTGGATGTTCCACTAGTAGGTTGTTCGGTAGTTGGGGTGGTGTCTTTGGAGCCGCCGAGCCCGGGTATGAATTTGCGTGCTACAAAAAACAGGGCCGCCACGATCAGCAAGGTGATCAGGAGACGGGAAAAAGTGGTTAGTCTTGCCATAGTGAGTGGTGAGTATTGAGTGGTGAGTATTTGGGTGGCCGTGTTTCTGCATCAATAAGGAATTATTGACAAACATGCCTCCGCAAAAGTAGGTTGCGTGCGTAAACGGTGCAAGGGAAAGGCGTATTGTGGTGAATAAAATGAGGACGGCACGATGACGTAGAGACAAGGCATGCCTTGTCTCAGCACACAGATGAACACACAAAATTTATGTAGAGACAAGGCATGCCTTGTCTCTACGTGGAACAACCCCGGTTCGGCAACGAAAATTTTGACGCCAGGGGGCAAACGTTCGGCCCTCCTTGCCAAAAATTTCAACCTCGCCGCTAAACGTTTGATTGCCTGGATCAAACGTTTGACAAACCTTGCCCATCATTTGGGTCCCGGCACGATGCATTTCATTCATGTTGAGAAGTGATTGATCGCTGGAACGAACCGGTTGACTCCAGCCATCAAATTTTTCACAAAAAGACCTGATCGTTTGATCGAAGTGATCAAATGTTTGGGTCGTGCAGTCAAAGGTTTGACAAAACGAGTGAAACACTTCGTGAAAAGACCCAAACGGAACATGACAGACAGGAAACGCTTCCTCTTACTGATGTTTTTTACTTTTGGGGTTTATAAACAAATGAATTTTCCTCGTTATAGCCAAGCGCCCACTCACTCTGCAAGTTTTATTTAAAAGGTACCTGCAACTATTTTGAAATAAGGCGCCTGAATAGAGACAAGGCATGCCTTGTCTCTACCAATCCGTTGTTCACGAGTGCACTATTCCCGGCATTAAGGTCATCACAAGCAATTCAGACTTGTTTCAATCTGGTTGTTTGCATATTCACCTTTATCACTTCACTTCAAAACCTCCAAATGATGTATTACTTAGCAATAGGTTACATGGCTTCGCTTTTCGTAAAAGGTGGCCTGGGCGACGACGACAACACCTATTTTTACTGGATCGCCTGGCGTATTCTCGGCGCCCTGGTCGCCACTGGCGTCGGTTATGCCGCTGCCGCAGGCGAATTCAATGTCGGCACAGCAGTAGTAGCAGGTGCGGTAGCGAACTTCGCTGTGGCTACGGCGGGCAGGTTCGCGGGCAAAACCCGTTAGATTATTGGTTATTAAGTTCTTTGACAGGATTGTTGTAACATTTATTAATTTTGTGCTATGAGTGCACAAAAAGTATTTATCAAATTGTCTGAAGAGCAGCGTAAGGAACTGGAACGAGGTTTCAAATCAGGGAACAAACCCATTTTTCGCCAACGTTGCCACTACATTCTGCTGAGTGATCGAGGCTATGAGATTCCGCAAATTGCTGAGTTATATCGAGTAACTCGTCAATTGGTAGGTCGTTGGTTTGAGCGTTACAAGCAACAAGGTATGGCTGGATTACATACCGCCAAAGGGCGAGGAGAAAAACCTATTCTTCGGTTAGATAATGCAGAACACGTGCAAACTGTGAAAAATTTGGTAGATCAACATGCTCAAGACCTCAATCCAGTTTTAGCAGCGCTGGAAGAGCAATTGAAACAGCCTTTGTCTAAACGAACGCTTCACAGGTTTTTAAAAAAATTGGTTACGTCTGGAAACGCTTCAGAGGAGTGACTGCTGGAAAGCCGGATGAATCTGATTACAAGCAAGGAGTGAAGCATTTGAAGACTTTAATGACTTTATCTACACTCCAACACATTGACCTGTATTTTGCAGATGAAAGCGGTTTTTCCTTGTTACCTCAAATACCTTACGGCTGGTTACCTAAAGGCAAGCAAACAGGAATTTTATCGGATAGTAAACGAGTCATGAATGTTTTCGGCTTGATGAGCCTGAGTCAGAAACTATACACCTACCCCATTAAAGGCACCATCAATTCTGCATTTATTTGTCAGGCTTTGGATGATTTTTCCAAGACTATCGACCTGCCCACTGTGGTCGTGCTGGACCAAGCAACCTGGCATACCGCAGCCAATATTCAAAACCGAATACAAGAATGGCAAAACCAAAATCTGTTCCTCTTCTTTTTGCCAAAATACAGTCCCCATCTGAATGCCATTGAAATCCTGTGGCGAAACATCAAATACCGATGGTTGAAGCCAAAGGATTATCTCAATGAGCATACCTTCCACGACGCGCTTTGCAACATCTTCAAAAACTTCGGCAATCTCTTTCAGATCAATTTTTCAAAGAACTTTTATGTGTTACAACAATCTTGAACACCTACTTAGTTATTGGTTATTAGGGGTTGACAAGGGTTTATTTTCACAAGTTCATGGCAGCACAACCAGTGAAGCCAAAAAAATCTGAAAATAAACCCTTACCAACCCCTAATAACCAATAACTAATAACCAATAACCTAACTGACAACCGATAACTAAAAATCTGTACTTTTGCGCAGTCCAATCAAAAAAGGCCATGCACCTTTTTTATTCACCTGTATTTTCCACTGAATTACATGACTGCCACGCACACCCAGCTCTCCGAGCGCGTACAGAAACTTGCAGAGTCTGAAACCCTCAAAATGGCCCGTATGGCCCGCGAATTGCGCGCCCTTGGCCACGACGTGATCAGCCTGAGCCTTGGCGAACCTGATTTTGATACGCCCGACCACATTAAAGAGGCCGCTTATCAGGCTCTGAAAGATGGTTATACCAAATATACACCCGTTGCAGGCTTGCCAGAACTGACCAAGGCCATTTGCGAAAAACTCAAACGCGACAACAATCTCGATTTCCGCCCCGAACAGATTGTGGTGAGCAATGGCGCCAAGCAAACTGTGTACAACCTTTGCCAGGCCCTGCTCGATCCGGGCGACGAGGTAGTGATTTTTGCTCCGTACTGGGTTTCTTACTGGGAAATTGTAAAAATGGCGGAAGGCGTGCCCGTACCGGTATATGCCGGTGTGGAAACCGACTTCAAACCCACGCCACAACAAGTGGCCGACGCTATTACCGAACGTACCAAGTTTGTACTGTTCTCTTCACCTTGCAACCCGACAGGTACGGTATTCTCCCGCGAGGAACTGAAAGCGTACGCCGATGCGATTGCACCGCATGAGCACGTGCTGATCGTCAGCGATGAAATTTACGAATACATCAATTTCACGCACGAACACGTGAGCATCGGCTCTTTCCCCAACGTGAAAGACCGCACCATTACCATCAACGGCTTTGCTAAAGGTTTTTCCATGACCGGCTGGCGCCTCGGCTATATGGCCGGCCCAAAATACGTGGCTGATGCCTGCTCAAAAATCCAGGGTCAGGTGACCAGCGGCGCTTCTTCTTTTGGCCAGAAAGCCGGCGCCGTAGCGCTCATGAGCGATATGGCCCCGACCGACCACATGCGCGAGGCTTTCCGCGAACGCCGCGACATCGTGCTGTCATTGCTGGAAGAAATTCCAGGCATCCGCACCAACCACCCTGAAGGCGCTTTTTATGTATTCCCGGATGTAAGCGCTTATTTCGGCAAATCGGATGGCCAGGTAACCATCAAAAATGCCGATGATTTTTGCGACTACGTGATGAGCAATGCCTATGTAGGACTGGTTTCCGGCGCTGCTTTTGGCGATCCGAACTGTTTCCGCCTGAGTTATGCCGCCTCGGAAGCGCAATTGCGCGAGGCTGTACGGAGAATGAAAGATGTACTGGGGAGACTGAAATAGTCCTGAGTCGTAAGTCCTGAGTCCTGAGTCCGTAGAGTACACCTACTTGCTCTTGGTATTTTAATAGATGAATGCCAAGAGTAAGTAGGTGTACTCTACGGACTCAGGACTCAGGACTTACGACTCAGGACTCAAATAAACTAAACAATGACTTTCGATACCCTCGCCCTTACCCAGCCCCTGCGGGATGCCTTGTTTGATCTGGGCTACACGCAACCTACGCCCATACAGCAGAAGGCGTTTTCCGTCATTCTGTCGGGCCGCGATGTGGTGGGTATTGCCCAAACGGGTACGGGTAAAACGTTTGCCTATCTGTTACCGATTTTGCGCAACCTGAAGTTCAGCAAGGAAAAAGACCCTCGGGTACTGATCGTTGTGCCTACTCGTGAACTGGTGATTCAATTGGTGGGTGAAATCGAAAAACTCACCAAGTACATGACGGTGCGTGTGGAAGGAGTGTATGGTGGCACGAATATCAACACACAAGCCAAAACGGTGGCACAGGGTGTCGACATTCTGGTAGCCACGCCGGGGCGCCTGCTCGATCTGGTGCTGAACCGGGCCTTGCTGCTGCGTTCTGTCAAACAATTGGTCATCGATGAGGTCGACGAAATGCTCAACCTGGGTTTTCGTTCTCAATTAAACTCCCTGTTCGACCTGATACCCAAAAAGCGCCAAAACCTGCTGTTTTCCGCTACCATGACCGAAGATGTGGATGAAATGATCCATATCTTTTTCAACGGCCCGGAAGTAATTGAGGTAACACGAATGGGTACGCCGCTCGAGCGCATCCGGCAGACGGCCTATAGGGTGCCCAATTATTTCACCAAACTCAACCTGCTGGAACATCTGCTGAAAACAGATGAATCGATGGAAAAGGTGCTGATTTTTGGCGCGAGCAAACGTATGGCCGACCGGATTTTCGAGTTTCTGGACGGGAAATTTCCAGATCAGTTCAGCGTCACACACTCCAATAAATCGCAGAATTTCAGGATGCAGGCAGTGCAAAAATTCGAGGATGGGACATTGCGCGGCCTGGTTTCAACAGATTTGCTGGCACGCGGCCTCGATGTGTCTGACATTACGCACGTCATCAACGTAGATACGCCGGATGAACCGGAAAACTATATTCACCGCATCGGGCGTACGGGGCGGGCCGATTCGGATGGCGCTTCTATCACGTTTGTTTCGGATCGTGAAGTGGAATTCCGCACACAGATTGAAACCCTGATGGGCAAGGAAATTCCCGAACTGCCGCTGCCCGATGATTCGCTGATTTCTACCCAACTGACGGAAGAAGAACGCGAAGCAGGTTATTCCGGGAAAAACTATATGCCCTCTCCTACCCTTCGGCATTCTCAAGGGGCATTTCATGAGAAAAAGGAAAAAAACAAAAAGGTCAATCTGGGAAATGCTACCAAGCACAGGCGAGATATGAAGTACAAAAAGCCGATCAAGAAACGGCCGAAGAAGTGAGTTTTTTGTGTTTTTGTGTTTTAGTGTTTTTGTGTTTTAGTGTTTTTGAGGGGCCATTTGTATAAAATTTCGGCATTTCGCTTTTGCAGCCGGGATTTTGTACAAATGGCCCCTTTTTTTATGGGTGTTTTTGTGTTTTAGTGTTTTAGTGTTTTGGTGGGCTTCGCTCTTGAAATTTCAGAATAATTTTTCCGAAAAGCCTAGAGCGAAGCCAACAAAAACACCAAAACACTAAAACACAAAAACACTAATTTTAACAAAATTTTAAACCCCTGCCTTTTAAACGCCCGGCACTACCAGCGGTCTATGCTTTCGTTTCCCGGCCGGAAACAGGATCATTCACCCAAACACATATTCAATCATCCCTTGAGCAATCAAGATCAAATACATTCCGACATGAAGAAGACCGCTTTGCTTTTCAGCATCATATTCGCAGCATTTTCCACTTTTCAGTCCTGCAAAAAATCCGAAACCCAGGACGTTGCCATTATCACTTCTGAAGACATTTCCGCCCAGGAAGACTATTCCGAGCAAACCGACATGGACATCGACTTAGCGGTGGAAGAACGTGGCGGTAGTGGCTCCTGCCCCACTATCACGTTTGCACAGCCGGAAGGTACCTGGCCCAATACGATCACCATCGATTTCGGTACCGCTTGCACCCGCCCCGACGGCCGTGTGCTGAGTGGCAAACTGATTGTCAACCAAACCGATGAAATCAGAAATGCCGGCGCCGTTCGCACGATCACCCACGACAATTTTTACATAGACGGTATTCATGTAGAAGGTACGCGCACCTGGACCAACAACGGCCAAAACGATGCCGGACTATGGTCGTACACCAAAACTGCGACCGACATGAAACTTACCTTCGAAGACGGCAGCAGTGCCACCTGGAATAAAACCCGTACCAGCGTACTCATTGAAGGTGGCGACACTGCCACGCACCTGGATAATGTATGGAGCAGTACTGGTACAGCCACCGGCTTTAACCGCAATGGCAATCCCTTTACCGCTACCATTACCGAACCACTGATAAAAAGCGCTTCCTGCCGCTGGATTTCTGCCGGCGTGCTGGATGTTACCGTGGGTGATCGCCATCACTCGCTCGATTTCGGCGATGGTAGTTGCGACCGGTTTGGGGAAATTACCCTGAACAACGGAAATACCTTTACCGTGCGCCTGCGCCGGTAGTGTTATCAGTTATTGACTATTAGTTATTAGGGGTGGTAGGGGACCATCTGTACATATCATTGGCTACACAAAAAGGAATGCCAATCATATCTTCAGATGGTCCCCTACCACCCCTAATAACTAATAACCAATAACTGATAACCAAACAGATAACCAATTCATGGTATTTTTCCCTCACATGAAGCGTATTTTCATTTATGGCATGAAAATCGCAATTTGGAGGTCGGTTGTTTAATCCATGAACCCGACCTTCAGCATTCCTGCACTTCGCCGGCTATTCTGCGCGGCTGTTTTCCTGTTTGCTGAATTTATTTATTTCCCTTGCAAAATGTTCTCCGGCGCATGCCATAGGTATGCCCGGCAGATATAAAGATGTAATCGGTTTTTGGGATGTCCTCTTCCGCAGCAACTGTGGGGGAGGATTTTTTATGTGCCGGGCAATTACTCACACCAGATCAATCCATTGCCTGACAGCCAGGCGTTCCTGGTGTTTCCAGTCACCGGATTTCCAGTCATAGGACTCTAACGCATTGAAATTCAGTTTGTAATCAAACTGGGAAGGAACATCGTAGGTGTAGCCGGGGTAATAGTAGTCCATGCCCATATCCAGCGATTTTTGCAGTTCCAGCAGAAAAGTATAGGAGCCCAGACTAAACCGGGCGTAGTCGGGATGGAAAAAACAGTAGGTGCCCGATACCGCCGTTTTACCGGAGTGCATGCAACTGAAAGCGATCATTTTCCCTTCTGCATTTCTCACTGTAAAGGAAGTACCGGTAACGGGCTCCAGGTGTGCCTGCGCCCCAATAAACGTTGCCAGTAGATCTGGCCGTCGTTCGGTAAACCGCTGTTCGGAATGTGTGTGAAACAACGCATCGTGTTCAGGAGTAAGCACGATAGGGCCGTATTCCACCCAAAGGCCGGCATTGCGGCGCAGCAATTGCCGCTGGCTTTTGGAAAAAGTGAAATCGCGTAGCCGGATACGCAGCGGAATGGTGCCACACATCTGGCTGCGGCACACCGCAATATTGTGGCGAATAATGGAATACCCCAACAAGCGCCAACCGGCAGCCATATACTGGTCGAACACCGCCGGATCGAGGGGCTGCATTACAACACGCTCATCGATCACGTCTTCAAAAAATACGGGCTGTCTCATGGGAAGGTCGCATATGGAGCTGCAATTTTATGTTTTTTTAGCCAAAATAATAAATAGAAGTACAGCATACCCGTTCTTTGCAGCATGAGTCATACCGCAACGGTACACTGATACGACTGGAACCTGACAACTCTTCCCGATATGAATTTTGAATCGTCCATCGCCCTGCTCTACCATACCTACAACAGCCTTTTTTTGAGTTTGCCGTTCAAAGGAATTGAAGAAACAGGCACCCACCTGGCTTTGTTTGGCCAGCATTGCAAAACCGAATTCAAGGAGGGAAAAAGTCCGGTCGACATCGTAGAGTCCTTCTGGAATGAATATTTTGAAAAAGCCGATGCGGAAGAACGCATCACCCTGTTGTTCTATTTCATCCGGTACATAGAGCGGCAGGTCGTATTGTTCGACTCCGTAGAAGACTCCCTGTTTGAGCAAACGCATGAAATGAATGGTCCGGGCTCGCTCAAACACCTGCTCGGCCGCCTCGACTCGGAAGAACTGCAACAACGACTGCTGGAAAAAATCAAATCATACAGCGTACGCCTGGTACTCACGGCCCACCCGACGCAGTTTTATCCGGGAAAAGTGCTGGGTATCATCAACGACCTGGGCAAGGAAATCCGCCAGAACGACCTTGAAGACATCCGCATGTTGCTCATGCAGTTGGGTAAAACCACCTTTTTCAACCGGCAGCGCCCTACGCCATTCGATGAGGCATTGAGCCTGAGTTGGTATCTGGAACATATTTTCTTTTATGCCTTGCCCGATATTCTTTTCCGCCTGCTTCGCTCGCTCGGGCAGGATGTGACCACTTTTGAAAATCCGCAATTGTTGGCACTTGGATTCTGGCCGGGCGGCGACCGCGACGGCAACCCGTTCGTGAATGCTGAAACGACCGAACAGGTTGCCAAACGCCTGCGCGAAGTGGTGTTGCGCGGCTATTACCGCGACATCCGACAACTCAGGCGGCGCCTGACCTTCCGTGGCACGGAAGACTGGCTGGCAAAAGCGGAAATGAAAATCAACAACACGCTGTACTATCCCGACCGCGAAACATATGGCAGTTGCAAGGAATTGCTGGAAGACCTGCTGGAAGCGCGCAAAATTCTCATGAGCGACCACCAGGAATTGTTTCTGGATGAACTGGATCGTTTTATCCTCAAAATCAGGGTATTCGGCTTTTATTTTGCCAGCCTCGACATTCGGCAAGACAGCCGCAAGCACGGCGAAGTGTGGGAAGCCATTTTCAACAACTGGAGCGAAAAATTTCCCTGGTTCGAACTCGAGGCATTCCGAAAAGCAGACGAAAATACGCAGATGGATCGCCTGCTGAGCACCAATTACCACCTGGATGAAAACGATTTTTCCGATCCGTTTGTCAAGGAAACCATTCGCTCATTCAGCGCCATCGCCCATATTCAGGAGAGCAACGGCGAACTGGGCTGCCATCGCTACATTATCAGCAACTGCCAGAGCGCGCTCAATGTGGCCGAGGTACTGGCACTGGCCCACCTCACCCTGCTGCCCTTGCAACAGAGCCGACACAAAAACAAAGCGGAAACCGCTACTGAAACAGTGCCGCTCGACATCGTTCCGCTGTTTGAAACCATCGACGACCTGGCAGCCTGCGGCGACATCATGGAAAAACTGTACACCAACCGCTATTATGCCAAACACCTGGAAGCGCGTGGCCATGTGCAGCACATCATGCTCGGTTTTTCCGACGGTACCAAAGACGGCGGCTACCTGCGTGCCAACTGGAGTATTTACCTTGCCAAAGAAACCCTCACACGTGTGAGCCGGAAACATGGCATTACGGTGCTGTTCTTCGACGGTCGTGGAGGCCCTCCGGGACGGGGCGGTGGCAACAATGCCAGTTATTACGCCGCGCATGGCAATACCATTGAAAATCAAGGCATTCAGGTAACTATTCAGGGCCAAACAGTAAGCAGCACCTACGGCACCCGGGCAGCGGCTATCTTTAATACTGAACGACTTTTTGCTGCCGGACTGGAAGGACACCTGTTTGGAAGCCATGCCAGCGAACTGACGGATGAAGACCACCGATTGCTGGAAGAACTGGCCGAAGCAGCGTATAAAAGTTACCTGAGCCTCAAAACCCACGAAGATTTTGTGCCCTATCTTGAAAAAATGACGCCGCTGAAATGGTATGGCGATACCAATATTGCCAGTCGCCCTACCAAACGAAGCGGAACCGGGGGCATGCGCTTTGAAGATTTGCGCGCCATACCATTTGTAGGCGCCTGGGCACAAATGAAGCAAAACGTACCCGGCTACCACGGCCTGGGCAGCGCTATTGCCAGTTTTAAAAAGGAAAAAGGAGAAGCGCTCCGGCAACTGTACCAGCGTTCGCTGTTTTTCCGAACCCTGCTGGAAAATTCCATGCAATCGCTTGCCAAATCAAATTTCGAGGTGACGCATTACCTCGCCGACCACCCCAAATTTGGTGGTTTCTGGAAAATCCTCAACAGCGAGTACGAACTGACCGGCAAAATGCTGCGCGAATTATCGGGACAGGAACTCCTGTCTGGCAATGCCATGACCCGCGCCAGTATTGCTATCCGGGAAAATATCGTACTGCCGCTGATTGCCATTCAGCAGTTCGCGATGCAAAAATTGCAATCGAAAAACCTGTCGCCTATTGAGGTAGAAACTTACCAACACCTCGTTTTGAGGTGCATGTTCGGCATCATCAACGCAGCGAGAAACGCGGCTTAGGCATTGACTTTCAATTATTTAGATTTATTAGGCAAAACTGGCACAGGTTTTGGATGGATACCCATGTCGCACCCAAACCGATTCGCGACTTTTTGATTATGAAATCTAAAAGTAAATCCATCGTCACCGTTGTCACTTTGTTGTTTCACATTGTCCTGCTCTACTGGGCATTCCAACAAATGAACTAGGATCGTATCCGGCAGGCACAGGATTTTATAGCGAAATGTTATATTTGTCCTGCACATAAATCCTGCCTCATGCATCTTCTTTACTCGCGTTTTTTTTTCATTCCCGTTTTTCTATTGTTTTCGTACTTTTCAGGGGCACAGTCGCTGAAAATCAACGAAATTCTGGCCTCCAATCAGTCCATTCTCGCCGACACTTCCGGTGATTATGACGACTGGGTGGAAATTTACAACGCGGGCGACGAGGCAGTCGACCTTGCCGGTTTTTTCATATCGGATAAAACCACACAGCCATTCAAATGGAAAATCCCCTCGGGATCTGGTGAAACGATTGTTGAAGCAGGCGGTTTTTTATTGCTTTGGCTCGACGACGAGCCGGAACAGGGCGTCCTGCATGCACCATTTAAACTCGATGCTGCGGGAGAGTCTTTTTTGCTTTCCAACCCGGATAGCCTATTGCTGGATGAATCGGGTTTTGGCCAGCAAACGACCGATGTTTCACTGGCCCGGCAGCCCGATGGCACTGGCGAGTGGGTATTTTGTCCTGCACCTACGCCCGCGGCTTCCAATGCAAGCACTACCGGCACTCCTCTTACAGCAATGCCGATTGCGTCCATTCCTTCGGGGCGTTACGCAGAACCCTTGCAAGTAATCTTTTCCTGTGCAACACCCGGTGCGGAAATTCGACTCCGCTTTGATGGGAAAATCCCGGATCAAAACGACTCACTATACACCCAACCGCTTGACATCCAGCAAACTACCATCGTTCGGGCGCGTGCTTTCGCACCCGATTATGCTGCCGGTCGCACGGCCTCCTGCAGTTACCTGTTTGTAGCGCCGCATACCTTTCCCATTGTTTCACTGGTATTCGATCCCGATGATTTTTTCGATTCCACCAGCGGCATTTACACACATGCTATCGAATTATCCAATGTAGAAGTGCCGGCAAATGCCACCTGGATACAGACGGACGGACAACTCGGGTTTTCAGCCGACGTGGCAGTAGAGCCTTTTGGGAGCGGCAGTCTGGCGCTTCCGCAAAAAAGCCTTTTGCTCAAAACCCAACCCGCTTTTGGGGCCCAGGAAATTGAATACCCAGTTTTTCCCGACCTGCCGCAGGAGAAGTTCAAAAGCCTTGTATTGCGCAACAGCGGCCAGGACTGGTGTGTGACCATGTTCCGCGATGCCTATGTAGGTTCGTTGGCAACAGACCTGAGCGATCTCCAGCCCGTTCTCGATACCGTTTCACTGGCATTTCAGGCATCACAGCCATCCGTGGTGTACCTGAACGGCGCATACTGGGGTATTCACAACGTGCGCGAGCAGCACAACAAGTACTTCATAAAACGCCATTTCGACGTCGATGAAGACAACATCGATTTCATAGAATTTTATGGAAATGCACTTGAGGGCGATAGCCTGGAATGGCAAACTTTCTGGCAATGGCTGAATAACCAGAATTTTGAAAACGACGATACTTTTCGGGAAATGGCCCAGCAGAACGATATGGCCAATTTCACCGATTACTGCATTTTCCAGATCGTGTCGGACAATGTGGATTGGCCGGGCAAAAACTGGAGGCGATTCAAAGAGCGGCAGCCCGACGCGCAATGGCAATGGTTGCCTTTCGATTTTGACCTGAGTTTTGGTCTGATGACTACCGATTTTAGTTGGAATACCGGTTTTGCCGGGCAAAATGCCTTTGCACGTGCACTCGACAGTATGAACAGTTTTTGGGCTACTGCCGATTGGCAAACAATAATTCTTCGCAGAGCCCTCGAAAACGAGCAGTACCGCCATTATTTCCTCAACCGGACGGCCGATTTGCTCAATACTGTTTTTGAAAAATACCGCCTGCTCGTCCGCCTCGACGATTTTGAAAACCGGTATGTTCCGGAAATAAGCCAGCATTTCGAGCGCTGGTTTGCCTCACCCGGCTGGGTGTCCTACTGGCAGGATAATGTACAGAAAATGCGCAATTTTGCCTATTCTAGAGCCAATTTATGTTTCCAGCACGTCGTTCAAACCTTTCCGGAAGCGGAAGGTGTGGCGAGTGTAGAATTAAAAACAGAGCCACCCGGATCCGGAATGATTCATTTCAGTACACTTCATTTTGATTCGCTGCAATTGCCCTGGGCAGGTCGTTATTTCAAGGGTGTTCCGGTGCCCGTGAAGGCTGTGGCCAAGCCCGGCTGGTCTTTTGCCGGCTGGTCTATTCCTGGCATCGGGCTGTCCGACAGCATTTTGCTGGTACTCAACGAAGACCTGGAACTCACGGCGCGCTTTGTGATGGATTCTTTGCCGCTGGACACCGAAAATGCCATCAAAAGGTTTCAAATATTTCCCAATCCTGCGGGTCGGATGATGACGGTTTCCTCCACAGAGATGTTCAGGCAGGTTTACCTGTACGATGCTGTGGGTATCCGCCGTCGGGAATTTTTATTCGAACACGGACTGCTTTCCACACCATTATCGCTCGACAACCTGCCCGCCGGTGTGTACTGGGTAGAAGTGTTGTTTGGCGATGGTAAAAGGTCAATTCAACGATTTGTGAAATCGTGAGCGTGCGCGCCCCAAAAGACACTTTTCTGGCCTGGCAAAAAAATCCCCAACATACTCGTACAACTTTCTGCGTTTCAATGAGGTTATCTACATTTGTCGCGCATTAAATCACAAAGAATGACACAGGTATTAGAGAGTCAGGACATTCGTTCACTGGGCAGCAACCTGGAATTGCTGGCACAACAGGTGGTGGAAGGTTTTATCGTGGGCTTGCACCGCAGTCCGTTCCATGGTTTTTCGGTTGAATTTGCAGAACACCGTTTGTACAATTCAGGCGAGTCGACACGAAACATCGACTGGAAAGTATTCGGT
Source organism: Bacteroidota bacterium (assembly GCA_020160935.1). Classification (GTDB taxonomy): domain Bacteria; phylum Bacteroidota; class Bacteroidia; order Chitinophagales; family Saprospiraceae; genus M3007. Next base: position 95,966 of record JAIUPL010000021.1, read on the forward strand.
CGGACGGATAAACTGTTTACCAAAAAATTTGAAGAAGAAACCAATTTGCGTTGTCACATTGTGGTGGATGCTTCCTCTACGATGTATTACCCCTGGGACGAAAAACAACCCCAGAAATACAAATACTTCAATAAATTCAGTTTTGCTGCGCAATCGGCAGCGGTATTGATGAATGCCCTCAAACGCCAGCGCGATGCATTCGGGCTGACCTTGTTCGACAATGAGGTTCGTTTCAGTTCTTCAGCCAAATCCAGTACGGTACATTATCGGCTATTGCTGACCAAACTATCTGAACTCATAGAGCAACAGCAACTGAACAAAACGACCGACCTCGCAGCCAGCCTGCACCAGATTGCAGAAAGCATACACCGCCGTTCGCTCGTGGTCATTTTCACCGACGTGATGGAGCAGCCAGGTAAGGCAGAAGATTTGTTTGCTGCGCTCCAGCACCTGCGCTATGCCAAGCACGAGGTAATCCTGTTTCACGTGACCGATAAAAGCAAGGAACTGGATTTTGAGTTCGAAAACCGCCCCTATGTTTTTGTTGATATGGAAAGCGGCGAACAGGTGAAACTCCAGCCCAATATGGTCAAGGATTTTTACATCAAGCAGGTAGCAGAATTCACGGCGCAACTGCGCATGAAATGCCTGCAATTCAAAATTGATTTCGTGGAAGCCGATATCAACAAGGGTTTTAATCAAATCCTGCAAACCTGGATGGTAAAACGCGCCAGAATGGGATAAACATTTATTATTCCTTCTTAATCAATTTGTTAGCATACAAAACAAACGACCAATGGCTACCAGACAACTCATAAAACTGTCGGAAATTTCTACTGAAGCACCCAAAGGACTCAAGAAAAAAGATGTAGCAGAAGAAACGGAGCGCCTCGTAAAACGTTTCGGCGAATTACACCACTTGTTGTATGCGGAAGGCAAACACTCCGTGTTGGTCATTTTTCAGGGCATGGACGCGAGTGGCAAGGACGGCGCTGTAAGACGGGTATTTCGCGACTGTACCATAGCAGGTCTCGACCTGGTGTCGTACAAAAAACCTACCGAAATTGAAATGGCGCACGATTTCCTGTGGCGGGTACACCGCTGGGCGCCCGAGAAAGGTATGCTGACCATTTTCAACCGCAGCCATTATGAAGATATTCTGATCCAGCGCGTACACAAATGGATCGACATGACCCGTGTAAAAAAACGCATGGCTGCCATCAATGCCTTTGAAGAACTGCTGGAGTTTGATAACAACACCTTGATTTTCAAATTCTACATGCACGTTTCAAAGGAAGAACAGGCCGTTCAGTTGCAGGAGCGCCTCGACGATCCAAACAAATACTGGAAGCACAATCCGGGCGACTGGGAAGAACGCAAACTTTGGGACCAATACATGGAGGCCTATGAATACGCCATCAATGAAAGCAGCGTTCCCTGGCATATTTGCCCGGTAGATAACCGTTGGTACCGCGACTATTTTATCCTGAAAATACTAGTTGACGGGCTGGAGAAATTGAACATGAATATGCCGCAGCCAGGGAAGTAAGCGAAGGGCAAGGGGCAAAAGGCAAAGGGCAAGAGGCAAGAGACAAGAGACAAAAGGCAAAAGGCAAGAGACAAAAGGCAAAAGGCAAAAAATTACAATTTTTCTCTTGCCTTTTGTCTTTTGCCCTTTGCCTCTTGCCCTTTGCCTTTTGCCCCTTGCCTTTTGCCCCTTGCCCTTTGCCTCTTGCCCCTTGCCCTTTGCCTCTTGCCCCTTGCCTTTTGCCCTTTGCCTCTTACTTCTTATTCCCTCCGCCCGGGTTAGGGTAAAAGTGCGCTTCTTCGCGTGCCCTTCCAAACAATCTGAAACGGAAATAGGCTTGAATGCCTGCATTGGTCATTCTGGACTGGCGCTGGATGCGGTCGGTCAGATCGAGTTCGCCGTACACTTCCAGGCCAGTAGTCATGTTGCCACCTTCGCCAAGTTCCTTGCCAACGCCAGCGCGCAGGGTAAACAGATTTCCTTTTTGTGAGCCAAGCGGCTCGCGGGCGCCGAAATACTGCTGCAAGTGGTATCGCTGCGATTTGTCGCCGATGCTGTTGACGATGGTTTTATCGCCAAAACCCTTGTCGAACACGTATTTGTAGCCCCCTACGAAGGTAAGGAACATGCCAATGTTATCTCCGATTTCAAAGTCCTTGCCCAGACCCAGCGTACCACTGTAAGCCATTCTCTCATAGCCGGACGGCGAACTCATGGCATCCAGAATCAGGAATGCGGGCCATTTATCGTAGGAAATATGCATGGAAAAGCCAAAGCGCGGTTGCAGGTAACTAGAGCGCAATTTATTGTCGTCGGCATATTTTTCCCAGGTATAATCGTAATCGATGCCTTCGTCGCGAAATGCTTCTTCCACGTATTCTTCCACACGTTTAAAATCGGCGTTGAGCACGGTGCTTTGAAAATCAGTGTCGTGGTACAGCCGGGAAGCGCCCACGTTAAGGCCGAGTTTGATGTTCAGCCGGGCAGGAAGTTGAGCCGAAAGAATGGAAATGGAACAAATGAAGAGCGTCCAAACAGTAAATAATCTGCGCATATGAATGGTTAAAGTGTGAAAACATATGAGATTAACCACGGGCAGGAATGTAATCACTGGCCAACGGAAGTTGACTTTGGACGGATTAATGACGCGAAGTTACAAATAAGGATTTGTTATAGAACATTTAAATGTAAGTGAAATCGAAGGTTCGTCGGCAATAAAGCAAAAATCCAAGCATTTATGACACAAACCCGACCAAAACCTGAACATTCAATCCAAAACCTGATCTATCACTTTTCAATCATTTCAATCATGAAAAACGCTGTTCCCAGCCTTTTGGCCCTCCTGCTCATTTCCGCTGTTTCATTCGTTTCCTGCAAGAAAGACGATTCTTTGCAAGACCGCCTGGTCGGCAACTGGCACTCGAGCCAGGTGAAATCTGGAGGGACTGACTACTCCGCCATCGTTGTATTTAATCTCGATTTACAATCCAGCCAGGAATTTGATCTCGACGTTATCACTACCCTGCCCTTCACAGGCTCCAGCACCCAATCGTACAATGGCGACTGGAAAGAGGACGAAGCCAAACAGGATTTGATCCTGACATTCAACAACACCAGCAGCACATATGAAATTGTAGAACTGAGCGGCAATGTCATGAAAGCCGAAACAGTATATGAAGGCACCCGTTATGAGGTGACCTTTGAGAGAGTACAATAGTCCTGAGTCCTGAGCCCTGAGTCCTAAGTCTGTAGAGTACACCTTAATACCCTTGGTATCCACAATTAGAAAAGCCACAATTATGAAGGTGTACTCTACCGACTCAGGACTAAGGACTCAGGACTCAAGAATGACAACTCCAGCCCCCCCTTCACTAACCCCGTCCTGGAAAGTTTTTTCAGCAGGTACATAAAAAAAACCGGCGCCCGGCGAACTTTGCGTTTGTCGGGCGTTTTTATGCCTACACGTAATATCTACTTGGAATGGAAAATAAAGTCAGAATTGACAAATGGCTGTGGAGTGTGCGCATTTTCAAAAGCCGCACCATCGCCACAGATGCCTGCAAAGGAGGCAAAGTAAAAATCGCAGGCGTAGCCGTTAAAGCGTCTCATATGATCGCAGAAGGCGACGTGGTGGCCGTAAAAAAGGAAGGATTTACGTTTGAATACCGCGCTATTCAATTGATTGAAAAACGCGTGGGCGCACCGATAGCCATTACTTGTTATGAAGATGTGACACCCGCTGCCGAAAAAAACAAATACGAAGCATGGTTTACCAATGCCACACCTACCAGTGAAAAACGGGAGCGCGGGAGCGGCAGGCCGACGAAAAAGGAGCGAAGGGAAATAGATAAAATGAAGTCCTGAGTCGTAAGTCCTGAGTCCTAAGTCCGTAGAGTACACCATCATTATCATGGTTTTACAAATAATAGAAACCAAGGGTATTAAGGTGTACTCTACAGACTTAGGACTCAGGACTTACGACTCAGGACTTATTTCACATCAGCCCAAACATCTTCGCATATTTCAGCATTTCGCCGGGGTTGCTGATTTTCAGTTTACCGGTCATCATGGCCATCATTGGATTGAGATCGCCGCTAAGGAGTTTTTTAAATGATTCGGCGCTGGTAGTCACCTTGCAGTTGGGTTCACCGCTGAGGCCTTCGGTTACGGTCATCTGTCCATTTTCAATTTGAGCGGTAAACTGACCTGCTTCGGAAATATCGAAATGAAACAAGGTAGAAACGCCTTCAACTACTTCAGGCTTTATTTTGGCAGGGAGGGAAAACAGAAATTCTTTGACGTCCATCGAGTGAGTGGTGAGTGGTGAGTGGTGAGTGGTGAGTGAGGGCGGTAATGGTATAATTAACGCTGGGTTAATGCGGGTTTGGGTAGTTTTGCCCAAAGGTAAGGGGTTTGAGAAAATTCGCTGCATAGATTATTTCATCACCGACCTTGCCAGGCTCCTGTTCATCATTTGCTGCTACAAAAAATGCGTACAAGTCCTTTCCTTTGGCTCATGTTCAGCCTTCCTTTTTTCCTGACCTATCAACGTGGCGCCGCACAGGCCGTTGAAGTACCTGCCGGTTTTGACTGGCAGGGTCACCGTGGCTGTCGCGGTTTGCTACCGGAAAACAGCATACCTGCTTTTTTGCATGCGCTGGATTTTCCGGAAGTAACCACGCTAGAACTTGACCTCGCCGTTTCGAAAGACAAACAATTGATTGTCAGCCATGAACCCTGGTTTAATCCTGCGATTTGCAGAAAATCGAATGGTGATTCTATCCCGGTAAAAGAGGCCGAAAAATTCCTTTTGTACAACCTCAGCGCGGCTGAAATAAAGGAATTTGATTGTGGGAGTTATGGCAATTCCCGCTTTCCGCAACAGGAGCGAATGAAAACCTGGAAGCCGACGCTGCGCGAAGTAGTGGAGGCTGTTCGGAGACATCCATCCGGACGAGGCGCCGGCATTCGCTGGAATATCGAAATCAAATCGCAGGCTGATTGGGACGGCATTCGGCACCCGCCGGTGGAAGAATTTGCCAGTCTGGTAATTGCCGAATTGCGGGCGCTAAGCATCGATCATCATTGTACCGTTCAATCGTTCGACAAACGCGCCCTGCAGGCCATGCATCGCCAGGCGCCCGACATTGCGCTTGCCCTTCTCATTGAAAATATCCTTGGATTTGATTCAAACATAAAAGAACTGGGATTTAAACCTGCCGCTTACAGCCCGTATTTTCAACTGGTTTCCAAAAAACTGGTGCGCAAATGCCATAAAAACGGCATTCAATTGATCCCCTGGACGGTCAACGATGTAAAATCCATGCGCGGGCTGATTTTGCTGGGCGTAGATGGTATCATTACCGATTATCCGGATTTGATCAAATCGGTATCAAATGCGCCCTGACGCCGTACTTTCGCGGCCATGAATTTCGAGCACATACAAACCGAGTTGCTAATCGTAGGGGCGGGTCCGGCTGGCGCCACCACCTCGCTGTTTCTGTCAAAAATGGGTATTCCGCATACCATTGTGGATGCTGCGGCATTTCCACGCGACAAGGTGTGTGGCGACGGCCTGGATTTGAAAGTGTTCAGGGTGTTGCAACATCTTGATCCTGGAATAAGCGCCGCTGAAGTATTTGAAAATCAAGACTTTTTGCAATCCTGGGGAGCCAGAATTATTACTCCCAATGGCCGCGTTACGGAATTTATTCAGCCAGCGCCGCCGCCGGGTGCACCCTTGCAATCGGTATTATGGACTTCCAAACGCCTTCATTTTGACCAATTTCTTGTTGGGAAAATAGACCCTCGTTATGCTCGTTTTTTGCCGGAAACGAAAGTAGAAAGTATGGAACGCATCGAAGGTCGGTGGCGCGTGATCGCGAAAAAAAAAGACGGACAACTTCTAGAGTTTGACACGCCCCTCGTCATTGGTGCTGATGGCGACCATTCCACTGTTTTGCGTCATGTGGGTGGACGCAGCATCGACCGCAGACACTATGCCGGCACCTTGCGGCAGTACTGGAAGAATATCGACGGGATGCATCCCCAAAATCTGATAGAAGTGTATTTGCCTAAAGGATTACCGCTTTCCTACTTCTATATTTTTCCTTTGCCAAATGGGGAAGCCAATGTCGGCTACGGCATGGTGAGCGAACTCATAGCCCGCCACAAACACAACCTGCGCGATTTGTTTAAAAAAATCATTGCGGATGACCCTTATATGGCGCCACGGTTTCGGAATGCCGAGCCCCTGGAAGAGCCGATTGGCTGGGGTATTCCGCTGGCCTCTCGTCGCCGTCGCAATTATGGCGATGGATATTTGCTTACGGGAGATGCCGCCTCTCTGGTATGCCCAACGAGCGGAGAAGGGATTGGCACCGGTATGATTTCCGGTTATATTGCTGCACATTTTGCCCAAAAAGCGCTGACAAGCAGGCGATTCGATGCCGAACAATTCCAGGCTTATGACCGTGAAGTGTATAGACGACTGGAAGATGAAATCCTTGTTTACCGATCCCTGATGCGTTTTAAACCCTGGAAAATGTACGACTGGGGCTTGAACCTGATTACCCCACTACCCTATTTGCAGCGTTCCTTTACAAAATTGCATACAGGTTGGTTGCGCACTGCATATGAAAGGAAAATTGATGTGAGGCTGGATTGATTTAGCGTGTGAGGTGGATCAGTTTTTGGGTAAAATAACCGGAAGAAGTGCTACATTTCAGAAAATAAATACCCGCAGGGGCCTGAAACGGAATATACCTCGAGTGCTGTGACACAAGCGTGTCGGCGGGTTTATTGTCAAGAAGTACATTTCCTTGTAAATCAACAATTTGAAAGCCCAATATTTTCACATTGTTATCTGTACATTCTATCCGGAATCCATCCTGAAAAGGTTGAGGGAATACCCGAATCGATGAAAAAGCATTGACTTGTTTGGTAGAGGTCAGCGCATCCCATTCAAGTATTCGAACGCCCGACCAGATGCTGAAAAAAGGAAATACCGAAGCAATGTATGTGAGGTACACCCGATCGCCGTAAAGACCCAGTCCCCAGGTAAAATACAAATCATCAGGATTCCCAAAACTGCCAGCCTGAAACGGGTGCTCCGGGTCCGAAACATCCACTACATTCAGTTCGCTTCGGCCGGTGGACAGGAACAACAGGTGTCGGGCCGGGTCCATTTCAATCTGGTTGCTGTGGCCGGGACTGTTTATCCAGGCATTGTTGGGCGATTGACAATCCCAGGGGTTCCACCATGCTTTTTGCTGGATTTGTGCCGGGTTGGAAATATCGAGTACTTCCAGCCCACAATAATCAATGGCGATGTAGGCTTTTCCGTTTTCAAGAATGATATTGTTGTAAGCCTGTTGTTTGCCCAGGGCGGCCTGATTGATGTATCTGCCTGTTTCTATTGGATGTTGTTTGTCCGACACGTCGATCAGGCGCAAGCCGCCTGCATCGTAGCACAGCCAGACGGTATCGCCCCGAACCGACATTCCTCTTGCATTGGGCAATTGCACCGAACTCGGATTTTCTACCGGAAAATGAATATCCGGCACTAGTTCGGACACCTGAAAAATATCATCCTTGTTTTCGATATTCAGGATAACAAGTCCGCGCGACATGGCGCCGAGATAGGCATAGTTATCGGAAACAGTGACAAAAGCACAGCCGCGGCCAGTCATTTCGCTCACCCACACATCCCGAACAACAGCATTTTCCGGGTCTGAAATATCCACCACTGCCATGCCCAGCGGGTTGGAGCCACCAAAGAAATTTCCCAGCGCGAGGTACAAAAACGAACCGCTTTGACAGAGATTCATCACTTCCTGACCCTGTAGTTCAGAAACGGTTATTTCCTGTATCAGTTCAGGTGCGTTCTGACTGGAAATATTGTAAATCCGGAGGCCACCTTCCTTGGAAGCCACATAAAAAAAAGGCCTTCCCAGTTGATCCTCAACTACTTTTTGCGGCAGACCGATACCGGCAAAAGGTAGATCCAGCACCTGCTGAAATACAACGGTATCCAGTGGCCCTGTTTGTCCGAATGACGAATGGATAGAAAATAGCAGGCAAAACAACAGGCCGGGAACAGATTTTTCCATAGCGGCTATTTTTATGGTGAGAAACCGTCTGAGGTGTTCCGGGCATTTATTTGGCCACGTCTCGCGTAACGGAAGACTCAATATTGAGCCGCCAGCAGGTACAGCACTGCCATGCGCACCGCTACCCCGTTTTCTACCTGCTGCAAAATGATGCTGTGCGGGCTGTCGGCCACATCCGATGTAATTTCAACACCCCTGTTGATGGGGCCCGGGTGCATGATGACAATTTCGCGGTCAAGCGAATCCAGCATTTGCCTGTTGATACCGAAATACTGATGGTATTCGCGCAGGCTGGGGAAATATTTGATGTCCTGGCGTTCCAACTGAATACGCAGCACATTCGCCACATCGCACCAGCGCAGGGTATCCATCACATTGTGCGAAATTTCCACGCCCAGTTCTGCGTAATGTTTGGGAATCAGGGTTGGCGGGCCACAAACACGCACTTTGGCGCCTAATTTTTGCAGGCAAAAAACATTGCTCAAAGCCACGCGGCTGTGCAAAATATCGCCGATGATGGCAATTTTTTTGCCCGTTACATCGCCCAGTTTTTCCCGAATGGAAAAGGCGTCCAGCAGGGCTTGCGTAGGGTGTTCATGCGTGCCATCGCCGGCATTTATGATATTGGCAGGAATACGGGAAGCCAGGTACACACAGGCGCCGGGCGCCGGATGTCGCATAACCACCATATCGACTTTCATCGACAGGATATTGTTGACGGTATCGAGCAGGGTTTCGCCCTTGCTGACGCTGGAAGAAGAAGCCGTAAAATTGACGATATCGGCGCTCAGGCGGCGTTCAGCGAGTTCAAATGACACACGTGTACGCGTGCTGCTTTCAAAAAAGAGGTTGGCAACAGTAATATCCCGCAGACTGGGGACTTTTTTGATGGGACGGTTGATGACTTCCTTGAAATTGTCGGCTGTTTCAAAGATCAGGCGGATATCTTCTTCTGTGATGTTTTTGATACCGATCAGGTGCCGTGTACTGAGTCCTTTTGCCATCAGGGTTTTTTATCGAATAATAAAATTTCATCCTCGCCATGCGTTTCCTGCCAGCGAACCTTTACGTATGCTTCATCGAGTGCATCGACGGCGATGCCAAAATAATCGGGTTGAATGGGCAAATGCCGGTTAAAACGCCGGTCGACCAGCACCAGCAACTCGACTGAGCCCGGTCGACCATAATGCTGAAGGGCCGACAGGGCAGCAGAAATAGTGCGACCTGTGTAGAGTACATCGTCGATCAGCAGCACCCGCTTGTTTGCAACAATGAAGTTAATATCGTTGGGATGTGGCGACAAAGGGCCGTCCGACATTCGAAAATCGTCGCGGTAAAACGTGATATCGAGTTTTCCATAGTCGATATGCCGGTTTCCAATGAGTTCCTGAAGGCGGCTGGATATGCGGTCGGCCAGTAAAATACCGCGCGGCTGAATGCCGATAATGCAGGCATTGGAAAAGTCGCCCCAATCTTCCAGCAACTGGTGGCAAAGACGCTCGATCGTCAGAGCGAATCGTTCACGGGGCAGGAGCGTTTTTCCGGTTTGCATGACGGCAAAGGTATGTCGTTTCAAATTTGCTACTAGGCGTTTGGCAAAAAAAAGCACCCGGTAATTGATTACGTTTTCAAAGATGCTGCAAGCAGGCTGTGGAAATGGTGTACACCCTGCTCCTGTCGCGGCGAAAAACGACCGTGTTTGTAAAAACGGGAGCGGGTACCTACCTGCACCTGTTCCACCACGGCTTCGTCTTCGCGTTCTACCAGGTCGACATCGGCGCCGGCGCCTATACCAAGTTTCTCTTCTTTCCAGACATAGGCCCGAAAACTCACTTTCGTAAGGTGCTGTTGCAGCGGCCGCACAATGTTCAACGACAGGCCCCAGGGATAGAAATTGAACATGATATTTGGATACAGCCAAAAGTAATAGCCTGCAATGGACTGTCCGTAATCTTCATGGCCGAGCGGCAGATCGAATACTTCTTCACCCCCTTTGGCAATTCCAACCTGCACATTGCTCCAGCGCGACACTTCGGTGCGGTAAGCGCCCCAGTCGAGCCCGGCAGCAAGCGATTTGTGTACAAACGGAATATGAAATCCTTCCAGGTAGTTGTCGCAATACAAAGCCCAGTTGGCCCGCACCAGGTAATCGCGCGAACGGGCAGGCTGGAAACGGAACTGTTCTACCGGCAAAAAGCCGATTTTCCTTTCCATATCGCCCACCCAGTTGTCGAACGGAATCGCAGGGTCGAGCGAGGTAAATACGAACTGTCTCCAGCGATGTACCTGTAGTGGAGTCAAGTTATCATCGGCACAGGGAAAGTTTTCCATCCCCTGCGTTTCAGGCATGGATACAAACGCGCCGTCGAGGCCAAAACGCCGGCCATGATAACTGCAAATGATGCCGCGATCGAGTTTACCCGGGTGCTCTACCAGGATTTTTCCCCGGTGTGTGCATACATTCGACATGCAGCGCAAGCGTTGTTCGGCATCTTGCAACACTAAAAGCGGCTCCTCGATAAAACCCTCCATAAATGGAAAAGGCATGGCGTCCAATGGCAATTTCACAGTTTCCTCTGCACCGGTGATCATTTGCCAGGAGCGTGCGAAAACCGCCTCCCGACAGGCATCGAATACATCAGGGCTGTTGTAAAAAGTGCCAGGTAAGGTGGCGGCTTTTCGAATATCCGGATCTATTGCGTACATGGATAGAGGATAGAAGCGAGAGGTGAGAGGTGAGAGGTGAGAGGTGTGCGTATTTTAATACCCTTTGGCGGCATCATTACCCCGGGTATCGGCTGCACCCTGCCAGTTGCCATCGGGCAGGCGGATAATAGCCTCTACCCTGCCGATAGGACTGCGCGGATGAATTTCATGCCCCATTGATTTCAGGGAATTTAACACCTCTTCGGGCAAGGCATTTTCCTCTATCGAAATCTGATCGGGGAGCCACTGGTGGTGGAATCGGCCGGCTTTCAGCGCATCAGGCAGGGAAAGCCCAAATTCAGCGACATTGACGATTGTTTGAAAAACGCTGGTTGGTATGGTCGTCCCGCCGGGCGAACCCAGCACCATCCATACCTTGTTCTTTTTGGTAATGATAGTAGGTGTCATACTGCTGAGCGGGCGCTTGTTTGGAACAATAGCATTGGCCTTGCCGCCCACCGCCCCGTAAATATTGGGTGCGCCGGGCTTCACACTGAAGTCGTCCATTTCATTGTTCAAAATAAAACCAGCGCCTGCCACTACTGCCCTGCTACCATAACTGTCGTTCAGCGTAGTAGTGATGGAAATCGCGTTGCCTTCTGCATCTACAACGCAATAATGGGTGGTTTCCTCGCTTTCCTTCACTTGTCCGGCAGAAATGGCACTGCTCGGAGTGGCCTTGTTTGCATTAAAATCTTTCATGCGGCCCTTGAGGTAATTCTGTGAAGTAATCTCATTTACAGGTACTTTCCAGAAGTCAGGGTCGCCCATATGTTCTGCCCGGTCGGCATAAGCGCGGCGTTCGGCTTCTACCATAAGGTGTACTGCTTCAACGGTATGAAATCCCTTTGATTTCAGGTCATACTGCCCTGTCATACCCAGCAGTTGTTTCAGGATAATACCACCGCTACTAGGCGGCGGCATGGTAATAATGTGCATTTTTTTGTAATCAAACTCAAGCGGCGTGCGCCACACGCTGTGGTAATCGGCCATATCCTGCTCCGTAATCATGCCATTTTTCTTTTTCATGGTATTGACCACAAGCGCAGGGATTCCACCCTTGTAAAACCCATCGCGACCTTCTTCAGCAATTTTCTTCAGCGTTTGGGCGAGGTCTTTTTGTATAAGCCAGTCGCGAAATTCCCAGGATTGCTGCGAAACAAATGCAGGAATGAGAGGACTGTTGTGCAGAAAATTGAAACGCTCGGCATTGAGCGCTTCGGCTTCTTTTTGTGTCAATTGAAACCCTTTTTCTGCAAATTCAATTGTGGCCGGAAACAAATCTTTCCAGGGAAGTTTGCCATACCGCTGATGCAGTTCCCACATTCCATCAACAGTACCCGGCACGCCGGCAGCCAGCACACCAAGTCGGCTTTTGTCTTTGATAACTTCGCCTGTGGAATCGAGATACATTTTTTCATAGGCTGCTGCGGGGGCCTTTTCGCGATAGTCGAGCGCGTATACCTTTCCTTCCTTGTCGCGATAAATAGCAAAACCGCCGCCACCGATATTGCCTGCCTGTGGATACACCACTGCCAGGGCAAATTGAATGGCCACGGCTGCATCTACTGCATTGCCGCCTTTTTGCAGGATTTCAACACCAATTTTCGTGGCAAGTGGATGAGCCGTTACCACCATCGCACTATCGCCGGTGGCAACTTTTTCATGTACGTATGGGAAAGGGATGTATTTCTGCGCAGGAAGCACAAATGTTCCGGCAAACAGAATAAACGCTACAAGAGAAATGTTAAGATGTCTGCTCATGTCCAATGAATGTAGAAAAGGTAAAACTTTAGGGCTTTTAACGATGCAAACCTATGAAGTTCAGCCTACATTTAAGGCCTAAAAATTAGAATACCTATGCAACAAAATGCCCCTTTTCAAAACAACATGCTGGAACCCAGTATGTCTTACGAAGATATGCTCAACGCACTGGAAGCGCAGGCGTTGGGACTGGAGTCAACTTCGGAGGAAGACCTGGCCAATCAATTTCTGGTGTTTCAACTCAATAATACCGATACGGGTGGAACGGTGCTGGAGACTTCTCTGGTCGACCCTGCCCTCAACGGCAGCGAAGAAGCCCCGGATATTCAGATGACTGTGGAAATGATCGCTTTTCACGTCGGCGAAAACGAAGGTATTCCTGAAAATACCCGTGCCACGATGCGCCTGGTGATCGGCAAGGATGAAAATTCGCGCGATAAGTACTTCGATGCCGCTTTCTGGACTGTTGCCGCCGGACTTCAGTTGTACAACGACGCCAAAGGCAAACCGGCTGAAAGCAAGGAACTCAAGGCCGATTTCACCAAAGCATTCGGCAAACGTCCGATAGAAATTCCGGGTGGACTGGCGCGTATGACTTTTGAAGTAGTGAAACACAAGGAGCCGCAGTGGTGGCAGCGTGTTTTTGGTTTCATACAGTCGGATACCGGGCGTGCCCTCACCTCGGTGATCGGATTTCCAGCGATCGGCCATACAGCCATCGGCATGATCGATGAAGTGCTGAACAAACTGGATGCCGATACAACTGGCGTATTGTTCAAAAGCCGCGCGCTCACGCTCGCCCTGTCCAAGCAGGCTAAAACTGACTTCTCCGGCGGCAATCCGCGTATCAAAGTAGGCTGCCTGAGCCCGGGCTTCTGTGTCATCGCCCGCGGCCGCGATTATCCGGTCATTGCCAATGCAGATGCGTTTTTTTACACCGCCTACGGCAAATTAGTGCCCTCTTCGGTAACAGAGGAACAACTGGTGACAGGTAACTACCAGGATCCTTTTAAAAATTGCACGTATGGTATTTTCAAGATTGGAATGCGTGAAGCGGCGCTGAATCCGAATTTCAATTACGGGAAAACGGGGGTTTGAGGGATGAGTTATGAGTTATGAGTGATGAGTGATGAGTTATACTCACTTTGCTTTCGATTTTTTCAATAGTGTGGCCGAAAGCAACGTGAGTATAACTCATAACTCATAACTTATAACTGCCGAGTTTCATTAAGTCATAGTATCATGAGTTTCAAAAAGTCGTAGTACTTTTTAGGATTCAAAGAGCGGCAACTTTAGTTGCACACCAGGGAATGGGAAGTCGCATTGTCCAATAAGATCGTCG
>JAIUPL010000022.1 GCA_020160935.1 Bacteroidota bacterium
CGATAATGCGACATCTGTTCGCGTATGATTGGTTCTAAAATCATTGCTTAACAACTTTAGATGGTTTCAGTCTGTCAAAGAACTATAACTTTTTTCAAATCCCCCTGACTTATGGGTTAACCTCACCCGTTGGAGAGGGGGCCGGGGGGTGAGGCCCACAAGAAGCAAGTAGACAAACAAACTGCCAAAAGGTTGCTAACCTACCGACCCATAAATAATGAGCCCTACCAGCAGGATAAAGAAAATCCAGGCCCAGATGCTCAGGCTGTTTTCGCGCCAGATGTTGTACATTTTTTCCATGGCATTGCGCCAGTCGAGGTTGCGCAGGGCGGGTTCGTGTACGAGGCAGAAAAACACGCGTTGTCCTTTGCGTTTCTGGTCGCCGTGTTTGGTGAGGATGAGAAAATCGTTGTTGAGAAAACGCAGGTCGAAGAGTTCGCTGCGGCCGCTCATTTCTATGATGAGGGTGTTGTATCGCCCGAGTTGGCGCCAGGCACCTTTCACGATATTGCCATCGAGTGAAAGCAGGTATTCGCCGCCGGGGTTGAAAATATGGAGAATGGCTTCGTGAAAACCTTCGTCGTCGCGCACTTCTTTCCAGCGTTTTCCGAGCCAGAAACGCTCTTCTGCCAGGTCTTCGCCATAGGCCACCACTTTGGGCAGAATAAACTGCAGGTGCTGATCGAGATTGCCCAGTTCCTGGGGCAATTCCGGACTGAAGGCACGGGAAATATCATTGGCAATACTGGAGAACATAGGCTGCTGCTGTTTGAAAGCGCCGGCAAAAATCGCAAAACGCCCGAACATCCTTGCACATTGGCACAGGTTTTTGCAGTTTTGCAACATCCGCAAAATATCCCACTATGTCGATGTCGTTTTTTAAAATCTATACCGATCGCTGGACCAAGAAAGTATCGCGCAAGGCCTTTTCGATCAAGATGTTGTATGCGTTCATATATCCGTTCAGTTCGGGTATCGTCATTTATGCGGGATTGATGACTTTTTCCGTGGTGGTGACGAACGTAACGGGCTTGTTGCCGCAGATTGCCCGCGACCTCTACGAAGGGCAATTGAACACGGCGGCTTCCATTTTTTCCTGGCTATTCGCTTTTTTTCTAGGCGGCTTTCTCGCTGGCTGGTGTGTGGAATGGGAAAAAGTGCGCAAATGGCGCTACCTGCACCTGTTTCCATTGCTGGTCGTGATGACGATTTTCATCATGGTAGCCTTGTCGTCCGATACCAAAGGATTTCATCTCGTATCCTTCCCGGCGCTGATTCTTTTTTCCATTGGTATTCAGAATGCCATGGTGAGTCTCACTACTTCGTCGCTGATCAAAGCCAGCCAGATGACCGGCGTGGTCAATGAACTGGGCGTGGATATTGCCGAAATTTTTCATTCGGAAGGGGAGAAGCGCCGCCTGATTCAGCGGGAGGCTTTGTTGCGCGTCATCGTCATGTGCAGTTTTTTAACGGGCGCTATGTTCAGCGTCGCCGTCTTTCCTGCCTTGCAGACCAAGATATTTTTTGTACCCGCCGGGATTATTGCGGGCGTGATTGTGCATGATGTATTCCGTTTTTAGAGGTGAGAGATGTGAGAGCGTGAGAGATGTGAGAGAGTAAGAGGTGAGAGAGTGAGAGAGTGAGAGAGTGAGAGATGTGAGAGTCCGTAGAGTATGCCGCTCCGCTCAAAAAACGCTATGAGACAAGCGGTACACTCTACGGACTCTCACATCTCTCACTCTCTCACTCTCTCACTCTCTTACTCTCTCACATCTCTCACATCTCTCACTCTCTCACTCTCTCACATCTCTAAATACCGTCCACACTTCTTACACGTCCGCGCTTCCGTATTTTCCTTGAAGGCGGCAATCGCATCCCGGATTTGGGTGCCAATATCCTTCAGTGGAAAACCTGCTTCGTGCAGCGGCGCATGGCAATTGTCGCAGAACCACAGCAATTTATCAATTTCACCGGGGCGGCGATGCCGTTCGAGCACGAGCCCGACCGTACCGGCAGGCCGCTGGGGCGAGTGTGGCACGCGCGGCGGCAGCAAAAACATTTCGCCTTCGCGGATGTCGATGGTTTGCGGCTGTCCTTCTTCGTTGATAATTTTTACCTGGATGTCGCCTTCCAGTTGATAGAACAATTCTTCTCCTTCTTCCCAGTGGTAGTCTTTACGGCCGTTGGGGCCACCTACCACCATGACGATGAAGTCGGCATTTTCTACATAGATTTGTTTGTTGCCGACGGGCGGCTGAAGCAGATGGCGGTTGTCGTCGATCCACTTTGTAAGATTGAATGGTTGGGCGATGGGCATGATAGAGGGTGAGAGATGTGAGAGATGTGAGAGATGTGAGAGGGTGAGAGATGTGAGAGCGTGAGAGATGTGAGAGGGTGAGAGATGTGAGAGTGCGTAGAGTATACCGCTTGTCTCATAGCGTTTTTTGAGCGGAGCGGCATACTCTACGGACTCTCACATCTCTCACGCTCTCACGCTCTCACATCTCTCACCCTCTCACATCTCAATTCTTTAATACGATCCCTTCCAATTCAAACCCCAGCGACGGTCTTCCGGGCAGGCGTTCGGTACTTTCCAGTTCTACTTCCTTGAGCACGATTTTGGAAGGTCGGGTATCGGTATAAGGATCAAGTGCGGGTGCAAATTTAAGTCCACTGAGGTGTTCCACCATATCTACATTTACCTGATAGGTGGCAGCATCTTCAAAATTCATGAAAAAACGGGGCTGCGGCAGCAAGCCTTCCAGCCCTTCAGTGGGTTTGGGCCGGGCGATTTCGCGTTCGAGCAGCAGTTTTTTCTGTCCCATGAGGAAAGCCACCCGGCTGAGGGTTTTGCCATCGTTGGTGAAATAGACCACTTTCCAGAACAGGCCGGGAATCTGAACGTCCTGGCCTTTGATCTGGTTGACAAACACCGGGTCGTCGGCTGCCAGTACAGGGCCGGTTAATACGTTGACTTTCAACTTATTGGTGGCCGATTCCTTTTTCAGAATATAATCTTCCAGGTTGCGCCACACCCGCTGATTGAGGTCGGCTACCTGTGGCACACAATTGGCATAGAAAAAAGTGGCACGTGCGGCTTCAATGGCGGTTTCCTTATTCGGGCCCCATTGCGGATCTTCTCGCTTGACGAGGTGGCCGCGGTCGAAATCGCTTTTGGGTACGGAATACAGGTCGTCGCCCCACTGGAAAGGCTGCACACGCGGGTCTACTTCCCATTTGTCGGAACCGCCATTGAACAATGATTTGCGTGTAAGCGGCTGAAAATTGGCGCCGTCGATGTTCACCGCCGTAAATAGCGGAAACTTGCGCGTTTTGCTCAATACCACACTGTGGTGCGGGTATTTCAGGATGTAGGAGCGGCTGCCATCGAGGCGCGCCAGGTCGTTTTTGAATAAAGGGCCGGGCTGCGGCAGGGCTACTTTGAGTTGTTTTCCCAGGAAAACAGGCTGGTAACCAGAGGGATTGCTCATATCGGTTCGGTTTTGCATTTGGAAACGCAAATTTCGCACCGAATATTAAGTTTTTGTGAAGTTAAACCCAAAATTCATACGCGGTCAGGATGTCTGTTGTGGATACCTTCGCTGACGAACCCTTGTTTTACCTCGACGTATCCGCTTATAGCAGTGGTATTTATATGCTCCAAACCACGTCTGCTTCGGGTGCGCGATCTGCGAAAAAATAATGGTACTTTGAACCTTCTTACTCCAACAGGCTTCTTTGCATGCAAAGAAGCCTGCTTTATCCTTTATGTATGAAAAAACTTATATTAGTACTGATAGCCTTGTTAGGATATATTGACCTTTTTTCACAAAGTAAAGAAGATAATATCTGGGTACTCGGGTATCCACCTAACGATTCTGCCAACAGTTATGGTGGTACGATTTTAGAATTTGGTGGCCCAGACCCTATAGTCCGTTTTTTTAATGCAGAGGCTTTTCTTGAAAATAGCGCAGAAATAAGTTCATTTGAAGGGAATTTACTTTTTTACAGCAACGGATGCAGGGTTATCAACTCCAATCATCAACAGATGGTCGAGGGCGATCAGATTAATCCAGGCACTGTACACGATAATCAATGTAATGAAGGCGATGTTTATCGTACACATCAAGGTTTGATTGCCCTTCCCTGGCCGGGCCGTGACGGCGAATACGCCATGTTCCACCTTGGCTGGTATCGAACGACCGGCTGGCCGCCACGCCAGTACATCCGGGATATTTACGTCACGCATATTGATATGAATGCCAATAACGGCCTGGGGAAGGTTTTGGAAAAAAATACCGTACTATGGCAGGACAGTACTTTGGTAGACAATATGACGGCTGTTCGGCATGGCAACGGGCGAGACTGGTGGATAGTGGAGCCGCGCGGACTCACGGATTCTTTTTACCTGTTTTTGCTCAGTCCCTATGGCATCAAAGGGCCTTTTATCGAAAAAACAGGGCTGCGTTCTACGGTGAGCGGGCTTACCGCCGGTCAGGTGGTCTTCTCGCCCGATGGCACGAAATACATCCGTGGTAACGGACGCGATGGCATCGATATTTTCGATTTCGACCGCTGCCGGGGCAAGTTTGTGCGGGGGCAAAGATTGCCTTTCCCCAGTGTCGCAAGCGATGGCGTTTGTGGGGCGGCTATTTCGCCTTCATCGCGGTATTTGTATATTTCAGCACTCACCAAAATGTTCCAGTACGATTTATGGGCGGAAGACATAGAACACAGCAAAGTGCTACTGGGACAATACGACGGTTTTGTCGATCCGTTTCCTACCACCTTTTACCAGCAAATGCTGGCGCCGAACGGAAAAATATACATGACATCAACAAACGGCACCCGGTATCTGCATGTGATCCATTATCCGGATTCCGCCGGACTGTCCTGTGCGTTTGAACAGCGCGGCCTCCGCTTGGCCACCTATCACGGCTTTTGCGTGCCCAATTTTCCTCATTTCCGGCTCTACGACTTGCCTGCCAGTCCCTGCGACTCATTAGGCATCGATGCACCGGAGGAGTACCGGGTACTATGGTCGCCGTCCGACGGCATCCGACTGCTGCCCAACCCGGTCGGCTCGGGCACGGTAACGGTCACTATTCCTCCAGGCGACGGCGGGGTGTTGCGGGTATTCGATGCGGCGGGCAGGTTTCTGGCGGAATACAAAGTGGCGCACGAACGGCTCTACACACTGGATTGCTCCGACTTCCCAAACGGCGTGTACGTGGTGACATTTTCAACAGCCGAAAGCCGAAGGCCGATGGTGGCGAGGCTGGTGGTCGTTCAGAAGTGAGAGATGTGAGAGGGTGAGAGAGTGAGAGTGTGAGAGGGTGAGAGTGGTGAGAGAGTGAGAGAGTGAGAGGGTGAGAGTGCGTAGAGTGTACCGCTCCACTCAAAAAAAAACTTTATAAGTCCAAGAGCGAAGCGGTCTACTCTACGAACTCTCACGCTCTCACTCTCTCACGCTCTCACGCTCTCACGCTCTCACGCTCTCATTTCTTATACGCTACTTCTCCTTTCCGAAAATCCTCTCTTACCGGATTGAACACATCCAGTATCCGGCAGGCCGTAATGGCGCGCCCCGAATGCGGCATATTGGACGGGATGGCATAACTCTGTCCTGGTACGAGGCGTACAGGCGTACCATCCACCACCAGTTCAAATTCGCCTTCCAGCAAATTGACCACCTGCTCGTGCACATGCGCATGCTGGGCCAGGTCGGCGCCCGCTTCGATGTCGACAAAAGCCAGCGTCATCGATTCGGTGTGGATAAAACGCGCCGTAAAGCCGCGCGAGATTTCGAATGGCGGAATGTCGGAAAGTTGATATTTCATGATATAAAGTCCTGAGTCGTAAGTCCTGAGTCCTGAGTTCGTAGAGTACACCGATTTGCTCATAGCACCTGTATAAGCAAATGCCGGAAGCATCCAGGTCTACTCTACGGACTCAGGACTCAGGACTTACGACTCAGGACTCTTAATTTATTTACTCCGCATTCTCACCACCGGGCAGATCATCTCTTCCAGACTAATCCCTCCGTGTTGGAAAGTATTGCGGTAATAGTTATTGAAATGATTGTAGTTGTTGGGGTAAAGGAAGAAGTAATCCTCTTTGGCAAAGATAAACGTACTGCTGATATTTGGGCGAGGCAGACCTGCCTGTTTGGGGTCTTTGATTGCCAGCACGTCGCGGGCTTCGTATTGCAGGTTGCGGCCTACTTTGTAACGCAGGTTGGTGGTGGTTTCGCGGTCGCCCACTACTTTGGAAGGCGATTGCACGCGGATGGTGCCGTGGTCGGTGGTGACGAACAACTGCACGTCGCGGCCTTCGAGTTTTTGCAGGGCAGTCCACAGAGGGCTGTGCAGGAACCAGGAGCGGGTGAGCGAGCGGTATGCGCGTTCGTCGCCGGCCAGTTCTTTCAGCACTTCCATTTCCGTGCGGGCGTGCGAGAGCATGTCGATGAAGTTGTACACAATCACCGTCAGGTCATTGTTCAGGTAGTGCAGAATATTGTCGTTCAAGTCTTTGCCGTGGCTCACGTTGGTCACCTTCGTGTAGTCCCATTTGATGCCTTTTCTGAAAATACGATCGACTTGTTTGCCGAGGAAAAAGTCTTCAAACAGGTTTTTCCCGCCTTCATCTGTGTCGTTTTTCCATTTATCGGGAAATGCCGTTTCGATGTCGATGGGCATCATACCGGCAAAAATGGAATTGCGGCTGTACTGTGTTGCAGTGGGCAGGATACTGAAGAAATAGCCCTCGTTTTCGGTGCGGAACTGCTCGTTCAGGATGGGTTCAATGGTTTTCCACTGGTCGTAGCGCAGGTTATCGAGCAATACAACAATGGTGGGTGTACCGTTGCCGACATGCGGGAAAATATGTTTGCGCATCATGGAATGCGACATCACCGGGCCTACTTCCTTGTTTTTATCTACCCAGTCGAAGTAGTTTTTGACCACGTATTTGGAAAATTCGGTATTGGCCTGTTCTTTTTGTTGGGCCAGAATATCCGTCACGCCGCTGGCCTGGTTGGCGTCTACTTTCAGTTCCCAGTTGACAATTTTTCGGTAAGCATCTACCCATTCTACATGGTCGAGGCCGCCAGTGATCTGCATAAAAATCTGGCGGAACTCCTGCTGGTAGTCCATGGCCGTTTTTTCGCTGACGAGGCGCTTGTTGTCCAGAATTTTTTTGAGCGTCAGCAAAATCTGGTTGGGGTGCACGGGTTTGATGAGATAATCGGAAATTTGCGAGCCGATGGCTTCTTCCATCACGTGCTCCGCTTCGTTTTTGGTAATCATCACCACCGGTACGGCCGGATTGAGTTCCTTGATGCGTGGCAAAACTTCCAGTCCGGTCAGGCCGGGCATACTTTCGTCCAGAAAAACCACGTCGATTTCCGGCGCCTGCTCTTCGTATATTTCAAAGGCATCGTGTCCGTTGGAGGCTGTAACAACCTCATATCCTTTGGTTTGCAAAAACATCAGGTGGGGCTTCAGCAGATCGATTTCATCGTCGGCCCAGAGTATTTTAATTTTATCCATGAAATTTATTTGGCGGCGGGATAGGCCCTGTTTGAATGAGAGGTACGAAGGTAAGGGTTTGGGAGTTATGAGAGATGAGTTATGAGTTATGAGTTATGAGTGTTACTCACATTACTTTTGGCTTCTTCATTAGAGTGGCCAAAAGCAATGTGAGTAACACTCATAACTCATAACTCATAACTCATCTCTCATAACTCATAACTCCCAACGCTTATTTTTCATTTCTGCCAAAAAGAAATGTTATGATGCACAAATGCTGAGTGAAGTGCCATCTAGACGTAGATGATACGTTAAAAGTAAACTTCATCCCCAACGCCCAGCGCGAAGCACCCCTAAAACACCAAAACACCAAAACACAAAAACACACCATCATGTCCAAACCATTCCTCCTGCTGGCCGCTTTCGTTTTTTTGCTGGCCTGCACCCGAACCAACACCACCAAACCCGAAACCAAAGCCACGCTCATACTCCTGAACGGCGTCTTTTTTACTGCCGACAGCCTGCACCCTGCCGCCACAGCAGTAGCCATTGCCGGCGATCGGATACTGGCGGTGGGCACCGACGCAGAGGTGCGCGCCTTGGCCGATGCCAATACCCAAATCATTGATTTACAAGGCGCATTTGCCATGCCCGGCTTTATCGAAGGCCACGGACACTTTGCTGCGCTCGGCTCCAGCCTGGTACACCTCAACCTGATGCAGACGGCTACCTGGCAGGAAATAGTGAATATGGTGGCCGAAAAAGCCAAGGCCACGCCGCCGGGCGACTGGATTGAAGGCCGCGGCTGGCACCAGGAAAAATGGCGCACATCGCCCGGCCCCACCATCAACGGCTACCCCTACAACGAACTGCTCAACGCAGCAGCCCCCAACCACCCCGTGGTGCTGTACCATGCCAGCGGCCACGGCCTCATAGCCAATGCGCGTGCCATGGAACTGGCAGGCGTGTCGCGCGAGACGCCCGACCCCGTAGGCGGCCGCATCGTGCGCGATGCACGCGGAAATCCCATCGGCGTATTTGAGGAAAATGCCATGTCGCTGATCGACAATGCATTGGCTGTCTGGGAAAACAAAAAAACCGAAGCAGAAAAACAGGCCTTTTTTGAAAAAACAATCGATCTGGCTTCGCAGGAGTGCCTCCGCAAAGGCATTACCTCGTTTCAGGATGCGGGCAGCAGTTTCTGGCAATTGGCGCAATACCGCCGACTGGCCGAAGCAGGGCGGCTGCCACTTCGCCTGTGGGCCATGATGTCGCAACCAGTCGCTCAGGATTTTCCCAAAATGGCCGATTATCCGCAAATTGGACTGGGCAACCAGCACTTCACCTGCCGGGCCGTCAAATGCTACCTGGATGGCGCACTGGGTTCCTACGGCGCCTGGCTGCTGGCGCCCTACAACGACAAACCCGGTTTTACAGGGCAAAATACCATGCCAATCGACACCGTGAGGGCCGTAGCGGCTGCTTGCAAACAGTACGGGCTTCAATGTTGCGTGCATGCCATCGGCGACCGGGGTAACCGCGAGGTGCTGAATATTTTTGAACAAACCGGCGGCCCCGACCTTCGCTGGCGCATCGAACATTCCCAGCATGTCGATCCGGCCGACCAACCGCGCTTCCGCCAACTGGGCGTCATCGCCTCCATGCAGGCTATTCACTGCACCAGCGATGCGCCTTTCGTCGTAAAACGCCTCGGAACCGAGCGCGCCCGAACCGGCGCCTATGCCTGGCGCAGCCTGCTCGATCAGGGCGCGCATCTGGCAAATGGCACGGATACCCCCGTGGAAGACGTAGATCCGCTGCCTTGCCTGTACGCCGCCGTGACGCGCCGCCGGGCCGATACGGGCCTCGAATTTTTTACCGAACAGAAAATGACACGCGAAGAAGCGCTGCGTTCGTACACCGTGTGGAATGCCTATGCTGCTTTTGAAGAAAATGAAAAAGGCACACTGCAGGCCGGCAAACTGGCCGATATCGTGGTGCTTTCCAACAATCTGCTCACTTGCCCGCCGGAAGAAATTTTGCAAACGCAGGTGTTGCGCACGATCGTAGGAGGCAAGGAGCAATACAAACGATAGAAGCGTTGTCGGCAACCCTCAAAACGGCCATTTTTTTGCGTTTTGATAATTTATACCAAAACGTAGTGGATGTTTCGTTCTAAAATATACCTTTGCTTCAAATCTTTTACACATTCTTTCATAAAACAAACTGACAGGTGGAATTCGGGAATTTTAAACGGAGAGACAGCAACTATCGTGATCGTGACCGCGACCGTGGCGGCGATTATCGCGACAGAGGAGGCGACCGGGGCGGTTTTCGCGACCGTAACGAGGGTTTCCGGGATCGTGGCGGCTTTCGCGGCGGCAATGATCGCGGTGGCTTCCGTGGTGGATTTCGCGACAGAAATGACGACTCGCGTGACCGCGAGCAGGAAGAAAGCGTATTTTCCAAACGCGTAAGAGCCGGAAAACGCCGCACCTACTTCCTCGATGTCAAAAAAACCAAAGGTGACGACTTCTTTATCACCATCACTGAAAGCACACGTCGGGAAGACGGCTATGGCTACAAACGCCATAAAATTTTCCTGTACAAAGAGGATTTCAACAGATTTGTAGCATCGCTCAATGAAGTGGTGAACCACGTGAAAACTGAACTGATGCCCGACTTCGACTATGAAGAATTTGACCGCCGCCAGGCCGAATGGGAAGCCCAAAACAAGGATTTTGACGAAGAGCATTCCATGGAAGCCGAACAGGATGAAATCGAAGATATGCACGATGACGAAGGCGATGTAGAAGACAAAAAAAGCAGCAAAAGAAAAGATGACGACGATGATGTAACGTGGTAAGCCACTTTGCATCTCGCCCATACCAGCATCCCGGATTTTCCTCTGTGAAAAGTCCGGGATGTTTTTTTATGCCCGTTTCTCCCCTGCATTTGAAACAATTACCCCGCTGATGGATACTGGTTACAGATTTACTTTGCCATCCATAAATTTGTACCTCCATCGTTCAAACAATACCCTCTATGAAAAAAATCTTCCCGACCGGTTTACCATTTTTACTTTTTATCGTCTCTACCTCCATGATAACCGCTCAGGCGCCCTCTATTACCGCCGCTACGCCTACTACCACAAATGTGGAACAATGGGGCAAATTTGAAGTCGAACTCGATGTAAATGCCACCTGGACCAATCCATACGACTACGATGAAATCCGTGTCGCAGCCACGTTTGTCGGCCCCGACGGACAAGCGAAAAACGTGGACGGCTTTTTTATGCAGGATTATTCCATCGTCAATGAACAAGGCGGGCTCATTCCTTCGGGCAACGGCCGCTTCCGGGTGCGCTTTTCGCCCGATCAGCAGGGCATCTGGACATACAGCCTTTCCATTACCAACGCAGCAGGTACGGGCACTTTTGCTGCTCAAACCTTTGAAGCCACGGCCCCTGAAGGCGAACACAATGGAGGCTTTGTTCGTGCCGATCAGACCAATTATCTGCATTTCGACGACGGCAGGCAATACATTCCTGTGGGAGAAAACATCGCTTGGCAGTCCACCAACGCGTATGTCGACTACAAGAACTGGCTGACCAAAGTGTCTGACAATAACGGCAATTACTTCCGCCTCTGGCAGTGCGCCTGGGGGCTGGGGCTGGAGTGGAAAAACGGCGCGTCGGGCTATCAGGGCCTGCGCAAATACCAGCAAAGCAACGCCTACTACACCGATTGGCTGCTCGATTTCTGCGCTGAACGCGGCATATACATCATGTACTGCCTGCAATACCACGGGCAGGTGTCCACCAATGTAAATCCCAACTGGAACGAAAACCCCTACAATGCGGCCAATGGTGGCCCTTGCGCCAATACCTGGGATTTTTTCACCAACACCGCCGCTAAAAACCACACAAAAAACCGCTACCGGTATGTGCTGGCCCGCTGGGGGTATTCGCGCAATATCCTGGCATGGGAACTGTTCAATGAGGTGGGCTGGACCGATCAGTTTGAGCAACACAAAGACGATATTGCCGACTGGCATTCGGAAATGGCAGCCTACCTGAAAGCCGGCGACGCCAATACGCACCTCGTCACCACCAGTTACATCAACGAATACAACGACCCGAATGCCTGGAACCTGCCCGATATCGACTTCACACAAACGCATTTTTACGTAGAAACACCTTTTCTGGAACGCACCCTGGTAGGCGGCATCCGCAGTTACCTCAACGATTACGGCAAACCTACCATCAACGGCGAATTCGGCCTTTCCGGCAGTGGCTCAGGGCTTGGAGCGCTCGACCCCAACGGCATCCATATCCACAACAGTATGTGGGGTTCGCTCTTCGGCGGCGGCATGGGTACCGGCATGAGTTGGTGGTGGGACAACTATATCGACCCGAAAAACCTGTACTACCATTTTCTGGCCATTGGCGAGGTAAGCCGACAGGTGCCGTTTCATGCAACGAACATGGCGCCCGCCGCAGCCACCGTCACAGGTGTGCCGGCCGATTTGTTGCTGACGCCCTCGCAAGGGTGGGGCGCATTGTCGGACACGTCTCTCACCATCAACAGCGATGGTTCGGTCACGTCTGCAGGTGTGGGCCTGGGACAGTTTTTGTACGGTTCGCAGTGGAACACACAGTTTCGCCGCCCGCCGGTTTTTTATGTTCATTATCCTTCCAGCGGACAATTCAAGGTGCGCACGGGCGGCGACACCGGCCAGTCGCCCAAAATCGTCATCTGGGTCGATGGCACAAAAGTGCTGGAACAAAACGCCGCAGTCAACCAGACCTATACCGTAAATATCAGCGCCGGCTCGCACACCATCAAGGTCGACAACAGCGGAACCGACTGGATTACCATTTCCTCTTACACCTTCAGTGGCCTGGGCTCCGGCATAGATGCCTATGTGTTGAAATCGGAAAATCAGACCCGCGCAGCAGGTTGGGTATTCAACAACCGCTACAACCATCAGTCTGTACAAGCTGGCGGCATCCCTCCGCTTGCCTCCGGCGGTGTTCTGGCAGTGCCAGATATGGCCAATGGTTCCTATGCCATCAAATATTTCGACTGCATTACCGGAGCGCAGGTGGGAAGCGCGCCGCTCGATGTTGTAAATGGCCTTTTAAGTGTTAATCTGCCGGATGTGCAGTGGGATCTGGCATTCATAGTAGAAGACCAGCAGGTGGATGTGGTGGAAGCGCCCACTGCTTTGCGTTTTCAGGTATCGCCCAACCCGGCCACACCTGGCTCCACCGTACTGCTGGATGTGTGGAGTGCCGAGAAAATGCCCATGACCGTTTCCTTGCTCGACGTGGCTGGCCGGGAACTGAATGCACTGTATGCCGGCGACAGCACGGGCACCGCACAACAAATACCGATCGTGCTGCCGGCCGACCTGCCGGGCGGATTATACTGGCTGAAAATGGCTGGAGAAAAAGGGGCCGCTGGAGCGAAAGCGATTGTGGTGAGCAGGTAAGATTTTCCCTCCTCCCAACCATACTTTGATATTCGGTGTTCGAAATTCGATTTTTTTAATTTCGAATTCCAAACACACGCCCCCTTCTCTGGGAAAAACGGGAAAAAGTGTAGTTGTCTCCATACCCCACAAGATGAACATTTGCAGTATCCATTGCGATTCGACCGGCAATGACATACTTCATTCAAACAATTCATCTTATGGCCAACAAAATCATGCTTCCTTTTTTAAAGAGATTGTCGTTAGCGACCCTTTTTCTGTTTGTGTTTCTCTCGGGATGCCAGAAAGAAAAAATCAACCCTGCTGCCACCAGTCTCGAAGAACGACTTCAGGCATATGCACAACCCAATGGTGCCAAACTGGTGATGCACCAGCCGGAAGAAGCCGCCGTTCCTGGCGCCCTGGACGAGCGCGACAACAACTGGGGGATGCAAAAACTGCCGAAATACCCCTATTACGATGGTAATTGTCGCCTCATCATGCGCCTGTTCAAATTTGATCCCAACGTCATTCACGGCGGCGGCGGCGCACCCTGTAGCGGTGATGTCATCATCAGAGGGTATTCGCAGCCCAATGGCCAGGGAACGCTTCTTTTTACGCAGTCGAAACCTGTGATCAATGGCTGGATTGTGTTTACCATACCTCAAAGTGCATATATCCAGTTCCAGATCGTGCAGGTGATGCATCAGGAGCCACCTTCAGGATTGGAAGGCCCTTGTACCTTTAAAGTTGTATTTGGTGAATTTGGCTGGAACCGCCCGGTTCTGGAATGGTGGAATGTGCCATACGACTATTGGCTGCCAGTTGTTATGGGCCGTTTCGCACCAAAAGACCCCACTACATATTCTGAATTTTACGAGGAATACCTCTGCGCACCCTGGTGTACCTGGACGGCACCTATGTCTTTCACTACTACAGATCCATGGCCGACGCCCTGGACAACCACCCGCCTGACCTTTTTCCATGGCCCTGCTCTGCCATACATATATCAGTGGGACCCTCGCGTGATCAAAGACCACTTTGTATACGAAAAAATAGACCAGAGTGTGTATGTGTATCCGATAGAGCCACTCGGAGCCAGCCTGTATAGTTCCAAAGCCACTAATCTGGGCAACGACCTGGATATTATTTCCTACTGGGTGTATGGTGAAGACGGAACGGGGCCCGGCCCCTTCAGTTGGGGTGTTGCCGGAGATTTCCAGGTGCGGCCGGGATGCAATGCTCGGCTCACTAATCATGAATAATCGCCCGCAAAGTTGAATCCTTTCTGGTTACCCACGTAAAAGCCCTTAAGGGGTGGCGTTGTTTTTACAAAAACAACCACCCCGACGGCTTTTCGTGGGTAATTGCTTTTTTATGGAACAGGATACAACCAACCAAAGGATTCAGAAAAAAGGATTTTGTATGTTAGTGCCTCCGATTATTAAAAAAGCGCCAGCACCTCCTTTTTTGCATGAAATACCTGCTTATCTCCATTGTTTTTTTCCTTTTTCTGTTCCCGGCACACGCCCAGCAACGTTTCGAACCCGAAATCCGGAAGTTTGAAATCCTCGACTCCATCAGCCGTCCCGATACAGGTCAGATTTTATTGTATGGCAGTTCTACCATGCGTTTGTGGAAAACATTCAGCCAGGACCTCGATGGCTACAAAGTCGTCAACCGCGGTTTCGGCGGCTCCGAAATGTCGGATGCTATTTACTTTTTCGATCGGGTGGTTTTGCCCCTCAAACCCTCGCTGATCTTGCTGTACGAAGGCGACAACGACCTCAATAACAGCAAAAAAACGCCCGAACAGGTGATTCGCGATTTTCATGCCTTCATGTCGCTGGTATCAGAAAAACTACCCCAAACCCGGGTGGCCGTGTACGCGCTTCGCCCGAGCCTGGCCCGGGAAAAACTGATGCCAGAGCAGCGCATCGTCAATGCAGGGTATAAAAAATATTGCGATGAGCACCCTCAAAAGGCATTCTATATCGATTTGTATAATACATTGCTCACTGAAAACGGCGTACCCAACGGAGCATACCTTGCAACTGATCTGTTGCACCTGAACGAAAAAGGTTATGCCGTCTGGGCCAAAGCCACCCGCGATTTTCTACAATCCTTGAGCAAACTTTGATATGAAACAATTGATTGTCTGTTGCCTCCTTTGCTTGTCAGGATGGTCTGCCCGCACACAGACACTGCGCTTGTTGCCTCAAAATCTTCATTATTTTCAATACTTGGGCAAACCCATGGTCATCGTCGGCTCGGGTGAGCACTATGGCGCAGTGATGAACCTCGACTTCAACTACGACCAATACCTCGAAACCTTGCAAAAAGACGGGCTCAATGTTACCCGTTTGTTCATGGGCGCCTATTACGAACGTCCCGGCGCTTTTGGTATCCAGTTCAATACGTTGGCGCCCGCAGAAGACAAACTGCTGCTTCCCTGGCAGAAAAAAGACGGAAAATACGACCTCGATGCATGGAATGCAGCGTATTTCAGCCGCCTGCACGATTTTATGCAAAAAGCCGCGCAGCATGGAGTTATCGTGGAAATCACACTTTTTTCAGCGTACTACGGCGCCGGTTGGGCCTACCATCCGTTCAATGGCGCCAACAACATCAACGGCACCCCTGCCGATTTGCCCGCACATCAGGTGAATACACTGGAGAACGGTTCGATTCTGAAATTTCAGGAAGCCTACACCAAAAAACTGGTGCGCGAACTCAACGGATTCGACAATTTTTACTTCGAAATACAAAACGAACCCTGGGCTGAAGGCAAAGACACAGTGCTGGTATGGAACGACTACTTGGGCCCCGACGACCTCAAACAGGCCTGGCTGCAATGGAAAAATACACTGGAGGTGGCTTCCGAAAAATCGCGCGCCTGGCACAAAACGGTTTCCTCATGGATTGGCGAAACGGAGAAAAACCTGCCCAAAAAACACCTGATTTCCCACAATATCGCCAATTTTCAGTTGCCAGTGACGGTTTCCGATCCTTCTGTTTCTATCTATACTTTTCACTACGCCTCGCCGCAGGCCGTTCACCTCAATTACGGGCTCGACAAAGTGATTGGGTTTAATGAAACAGGTTTTGCCGGTAAAAACGACGATACCTATCGCCGCCAGGCCTGGCGTTTTATGATGAGCGGCGGTGGGCTGTTCGGTCACCTCGATTATTCCTTTACCACCGGATTTGAAAATGGTACCAATACCGAAAACAACGCGCCCGGTGGCGGCAGCCCCGCGTTTCGTACAAACCTAAAGGTGCTGAAAAACTACCTGGAAAGCCTGCAACTGGCCACCTTGCATCCCGATGAATCCTGGATAAAACACACGGAAGGCGCTTTTTCCTATCCCATGCGCGATGCCTTGCAATACGTCGTTTATCTGGAACCCCTGTTGTCGTCGCCGGCAACGCTGCACCTGAAACTGCCCAAAGGAAATTACACCGCCACCTGGACGGACGTGCAAACCGGCAACACCCTTTCCACAGAAAAAATTGCTGTCACGGGAAATACGTATTTGTTGAAAAGCCCGCCGAAGGCAAATGACAAGGTGCTTAAAATAAAAAGGAGATAAGCATCAGGCCATCATGCCGCCATAACCCGGCAAATGCAAATAACCTTCTTCCCGAATGGTGGCATTCAGGCCAAAATCTTTTGCAATCGCCGCCACGTCCTTCGCTTCGAGGCTGCCTTTTTCGGCCAGTTGTTGCGACAGGGCAAGTAAAAAATCGCGGTGCCGGGAAAGCAGCGTACGGGTTTCCAAGACAAGATTGGCGATCATTTGCTCTACATCCTTGTCTGTTTGAAACTTGTCCATCGCAAACCCGTATTCCAGGCTGTAATTGGCCTGATAACGCGCATCGAACCCGTAGCGGCGCAGGTAATCCATGGCGAGCATGGTCACTTGCTCACGGTCGTTGAGGCGACCTACGGTGGCGTTGTTTTCTCCAAAAACGAGTTCTTCGGCAATACCGCCGGCCAGGAAAACATTGATTTTCTTCAGGATATTTTCCCGTGTTTCGTATATCTCATGCGGGAACGTGAACCCGGAAGCGTAACTGCTGGCCACTTTCGATTTCAACTGCAAAGGCGCCAGTCCAAACAGCACGACATATGCCACGGCGTGCCCCGCCTCGTGTACGCTCACATTGGCCACCACATCGGCGATATTGCCCTGGCGGATTTTGTCGATGCGGCCGACAAACGGGATTTCCACTGATCGTTCGCCCACCCTGGCCACTATTTTTTGCCGCTGACTATCGTAGTCGATCCTCAAATGGCTGCTTCCATCACTGAGGGCTTCAAAAAGAAATTTGCTGAGATTGGTTTCCAGAATATCGGTCACGCTGCTGAACACCGGCCGTACACCTTGTACCGGAAACACACCATTGCGATAAATGAGTTGGAAAATAGAATCGGTGATGTCGATTTTTACCCCGAAACTCGCCTCTGCCCGGGCTACGATGCGGGCTACTTCCTTGCGAATGAGCGCTTCGAAGTCGTTTTTTCGCAGACTGGGGTAAATCAGGTGAATATTTCCAAAACGGGCCACTTGTTCGGGGCGGAAGCGGCGCGTAAGGGCATTTTTGATGTCGACCGCGGTAATTTTTTTGGTAAATGCATGGTAAATATCCGCATCCACCTCGCTGTCGGAGGTGTGGGTAGCCATCTGAAACGCTTCGTCGAGATTGCCACTGATGAGGATTAGCGTTTGGGAATAGTCGACCGGCTCGAACACGCGTTTGCGGCTTTTGGCCTGCAAAATGAGGTCGAGCATCTGTTTTTTGCTCATTTCGGCGATGTCGACCACATCGTCCTCGAGTTCAAGCATTTTTTTCAGGTTGCGCGCTTCCCATATCCCTACCGTGTCGAGCATGGGGTCTTCATTGTCCATTTCAGCCGGTCGGCGGTTGCGTTGCCGCTGATTGAACATGAAATCGGAAATGTAGTAGTCGAAATCGTCTTTTTCGCGCTTGGCCAGTCGCCCGTCGCTGAGCAGTTCCCAGAAGTCGTTGAATTTGGTGGCGGGAACGGGCGAGCCATCTGTTTCGATGGTGTAGAAGCGCTGTATCTCGTCGAACAGCACAATGGACGGACTGCTGTCGGTGATGCTGTTGGCTTTCAGGATTGCGCTCACGCTGTTGAAAAAAGTGGTATTGTCGGAATTGCCGAGTTCTACTTCTGCAAATTTCTCCTGAAAATCAAGGTATTGCACCATTTTCCTGACCAGGTCGGTTTTGCCGACGCCGGTCATACCCCAGAGGCAAACGATGATAGGGCGGGTCAGGATTTCCGGCATAAGGTACCACACCTGTATGTAGTCCAGCAGGTTGTCGATAATGTCGTCTATGCCAACAAAATCTTCTTTGAGCCGCACCCGTAACAATTCAAGGGTGGCCCGCCTTTGCCGCAGTCTTTCGTGGTCGATTTGGAAGTTTACTTTATCCATGGCGGGGCAAATGTACCCTTTATTTGGTTATCGGTTATTAGTTATTGGTTATTAGGGCAGGGGAAGGGGGGATAGGTTGAGTAGTTGAGTAGTTGA
This sequence comes from Bacteroidota bacterium, assembly GCA_020160935.1. Classification (GTDB taxonomy): domain Bacteria; phylum Bacteroidota; class Bacteroidia; order Chitinophagales; family Saprospiraceae; genus M3007. The sequence goes on from JAIUPL010000022.1 coordinate 18,569, forward strand.
GATTCAACCACTCAGCGGAGGAAAGAGGTTTTACATTACACGATTGGTTGAATCTCAACCCCTCAACCCCTCAACCCCTCAACTACTCAACTACTCAACCTATCCCCCCTTCCCCTGCCCTAATAACCAATAACTGATAACCAATAACCCTATTGCCCCAGCAATACCGGCGCGCTTTTGCCATTCATAAAGATGACTTTGGCGTTGTTGGAGGTGGCGATTTCGCGCTGGGCCTTGATTTGTTCGTACTGAATGAGTTTATCCGTCAATGTGGAGGTCAGGATACGCTGATAATCGGAAATACCCTGGGCTTCCACGCGCTTACGGTCGGCTTCCTGTTTTTCCTTTTCCAGTACGAATTTCATTTTTTGCGCCTCTTGTTCGGCATTGATTTTCGACTCGATGGTTTGTTTCACCGATTCGGGCAATTGAATATTGCGGATCAACAGATTTTCGAGCACGATGCCGCGATCGGCAAAATCTTTTTCAATGCTTTGGAAAATTTTCTGCTGAAATTCGTCGCGCTTGCTGGAATACAAAGCAACAGCGTCGTAAAACACCGCATTGTCGCGAATTTTAGTACGTGAAACAGGGCGTACGATGACGTCTTTGATGTCTTTCCCAATGGTGCGCAGGATGTCGGGCGCTTTTTCCGGTACAATGTGATACAGGACAGAAAGATCGATCACGACTTCCAGGCCGTCGGCTGTGAGTACCCGGATAGCGTCGTCGCCTTCCTGGTCGCCTTCATCGTGTATGGCCGACATGGTATAATTTTGTGTACGCACGTCGAAGTCGACAATATCCACCAAGGGGTTGACAACGTTCAGGCCCTCCCGCAACACATCCGGCTGTACCTTACCGAAAAGTGTTTTTACGCCCACCTGGCCTGGGTCGATTTGTACGAAACAGGCGCTGAGCAGTCCGAGCAGAACAAGTCCGAATCCGGCGTACCGGCTGAGTTTTCCAGCGTTAGCAAAATTGGGGTTGATTTTGGAGAAGAAATTACCCAGCACAAAGGCTAAAATGCCGAGAATAATAAAGAACATGATATTTGAAGTTGAAGGATGGAGAAAGTTGGTTGTTTGAACGGGCCAAATGTGTGCCCTGCATCGACAGCAATATTCGGAATTTTCGAGCAGCGTCCGGCAGAAGTCGTCGAAAAACAATTAATAAACGATATGGATCATCGGGAATTTCTCGGGCCATGGTTCTTTCTGTTCATTCTGGGTGGATACTTCAATTTTGGGACATTTCCCGTAGCGTATTTCCCGCTGAGTACGCAGAACGTAGAGTAGTTTCCCGCAGATCACGCAGATTTACCCGCAGAACTCGCAGAACGTAGAGTGCGCCTATTTTTTCAAAGCGATCAAAATGTGTACTCTAAGTGTACTCTACATTCTGCGAGATCTGCGTGTAAATCTGCAAGATCTGCGGGAAACTACCCTACGTTCTGCACAATCTGCGGGAAATACGCTACGAAAATATTCATCTGCACACACCCGATAAAAAACAAAATCCCGAACCCTGGCCTTGACCAAAATTCGGGATAATTCAAGTTTGAATAAAGCCTACATGGCGGAAGAAAACTGCCGCAGGAAGCGCACGTCGTTTTCAAACAAGAGCCGGATATCGCCGATTTCGTACAAACGCAGCGCCTGTCTTTCTATGCCCATGCCGAAAGCGAAGCCGCTGTATTTACGCGAGTCGATACCGCAGTTTTCCAGTACTTGCGGGTCGACCATGCCGCAGCCCAGAATTTCAAGCCAGCCGGTGCCCTTGGTGAGGCGGTAGTTTTTTTCCGTATCCGTTCCCAGCCAAATGTCCATTTCGGCAGATGGTTCGGTGAACGGGAAAAACGAAGGGCGCAGGCGGATTTTGGTGGCACCAAACATCTCCTGTGCAAAGTACAGCAGCGTTTGTTTCAGGTCGGCAAATGATACACCTTCATCGATGTACAGGCCTTCTACCTGGTGAAACTGGCAGTGCGAACGGGTGGAAATGGTTTCATTGCGATACACCCGGCCAGGTGCAATGATGCGAATCGGCGGTTTGCGCTGCTCCATCACGCGGGCCTGCACAGGCGAAGTGTGCGTGCGCAGCAACATACCCGGCGCATCCACCACATAAAAAGTGTCCTGCATATCGCGGGCAGGGTGGTCTTCCGGCGTGTTCATGGCCGTGAAGTTGTGCCAGTCGTCCTCAATTTCCGGGCCATCGGCCACACTGAAACCCATTCGGGTAAAAATATCAACAATTCGGTTGAGCGTCACAGCCACGGGGTGGCGCGAACCCAGGGGCAGCGGCTCGCCGGGCGCCGTGAGGTCGAACGCCTGACCGGCAGCACTTTCTGCCTGCGCCTCAAAATCGGCTTTGAGCGACTGGTATTTTTCCTCTGCCTGTTGCTTGAGGGTATTCATCAACTGCCCATAAGCGCGTTTCTGTTCATTGGGCACCTGCCGCATTTCTTCCATCAGGCTCTTTACCAGGCCTTTGGTGCCCAGATAGCGTATACGGAATGCCTCCAACGCTTCTGCATTGGCGGGTGTTTCGGCCGCGATGGCCGCAATTGTCTGTTCTGCTTTTTCAAAAATATCCGACATGGTGGCGGTGGGTGGGGGGTGAAGTTGGTAATGGGTTGATGAGGGTTGATAAATGTTGATGAGGGTTGATAAGTGTTGATGAAAAACGGCTCAGGGTAAGGGTTGGATTTTCCATCATTGAGTGGCTTAATATCAACCCTCATCAACCCTCATCAACACTTATCAACCCCTCAATACAACGTCTTATCGCTTTTTTCCTGCCATTCCCTGAACACCACCAGCGCCTCTTCGCGCAAGAGGGGGATCATGGGAATTTGTCTTTGTTCGAGCGGCGTACCAATTTCTTCATAAATAAAATCGTCGTCGAACTGAATATCAGCAGCATCGGTACGGGTGCAGCCAAAATAAACGCGTTTCGGGCGCGCCCAGTAAATAGCGCCGAGGCACATCGGGCAAGGCTCGCAAGAGGTATAAATTTCGCAGTCGTCGAGTTGAAAACTGCCGAGGTTTTGGCAGGCATCCCGAATGGCTACTACTTCCGCATGTGCGGTCGGGTCGTTGGTGGCCAGCACACGGTTGTTGCCACGCCCTACAATCTGGCCGTTTTTCACCACGATGGCGCCGAATGGCCCGCCTTCTCCTTTGTCCATACCCGCTTTCGACTGGCGGATGGCCTCCCGCATGAGTTGTTCGTTTTGATCCATATGTTTGATTAAAATGCTACTATTACCTTTTTACTGCCGACCGTTGACTGACAACTTATTTCCTCTTGTTCAACTCCGAAAAGAACCGCAAAAGTTCGTCCATAGAATAAAACAGCACTTCCCGTGGTTTGGAGCCTTCGGCAGGCCCTACAATGCCCAGTCCCTCGAGTTGGTCCATGATGCGGCCGGCGCGGTTGTAGCCGAGTTTCATACGGCGCTGGATCATGCTCGTCGATCCATGCTGGGTTTCCACCACCAGTTTGGCGGCTTCTTCGAGCATGTCGTCCATATCGGCCAGTCGGAATTCCTTGTTGCCGCCGCCGCCCGGTTCGCCGTCCGGATGGAATTCGGGCAAAAAGAACGGCTCGGCAAAACCTTGTTGGTTGGCAATAAATTCGATCACTCTTTCTACCTCCGGTGTGTCGACGAACGCGCTTTGCAGGCGAATCACATCGCCCCCCACGCTGAGCAGCATGTCGCCGCGGCCGGTCAGTTGCTCGGCGCCGCCGGTGTCGAGGATGGTGCGGGAGTCGACTTTCGAAGCCACTTTGAAGGCAATACGCGCCGGGAAGTTGGCTTTGATAACACCCGTGATAATATTCACCGAAGGGCGCTGGGTAGCGATAATCAGGTGAATACCCACGGCACGCGCCAACTGGGCAAGACGGCCGATCGGGAGTTCGACCTCTTTACCGGCGGTCATAATCAGGTCGGCAAATTCGTCGATGATCAGCACGATATACGGCAGGAAGCGGTGCCCTTTGTTGGGGTTGAGGCGCCTTGCCACAAATTTTTCATTGTATTCGGAAATGTTGCGCACTTCGGCCTTTTTGAGCAGGTCGTAGCGCGTTTCCATTTCAATAATCAGCGAATTGAGGGTATGCACCACTTTGGTGGTGTCGGTCACGATGGGTTCCGTCTGGTCGGGCAGGAAACCGAGGAAGTGGTTTTCCAGGTGTGCGTATGGGAACAACTCTACCTTTTTCGGGTCGATGAGGATGAGTTTTACCTGCGACGGGTGTTTTTTGTAGAGCAGCGACATGAGCACCACGTTGATACCCACCGATTTACCCTGACCCGTGGCGCCTGCTACCAGCAAGTGTGGCATTTTGGTAAGGTCGGCCACAAACACTTCATTCTGAATGGTTTTGCCGAGTGCAATCGGCAGTTCCATTTTGGCGCGTTTGAATTTTTCGTCCTTCAGCACCTCGCGGATACCGACGGTCTGGCGCTTTTTATTGGGCACCTCGATACCGATGGTGCCTTTTCCGGGAATGGGCGCAATGATACGAATGCCCAGCGCCGAGAGGTTCAGGGCAATGTCGTCTTCCAGGTTTTTGATTTTCGAAATACGAATGCCTTTGGCCGGGATAATTTCATACAGGGTCACGGTTGGACCGATGGTCGCCTTGATTTTTTCAATTTCAATTTTGAAATACATCAAGGTTTGAAGAATCTGGTTTTTGTTGGTTTCCAGTTCTTCGCGGTCAATTTCCAGCACGGAATTGTCGTGTTCTACCAGCAATTGCAGGTGCGGGTATTCGTAGCCCGACAGTTCGAGGGTGGGGTCGTAGGGCTCGGTCAGGTTGGCCGACTCTTCCTGTACGGCCACAACCGGTGGTTTGTAGGCATCGGCTTCATCGGGTGTGACCACTGGCGCTACGGGCACTACAATTTCCATATCACTGTCGTCGCCGGGGCGCAGTGGTTCCGGGCGCGGCGGGAGTTCCTGTTGAATGGGTTCATCGGCGAACAGGGCAGAGCGCTGACTCAAATCGAGTGACAGTTGGGCTGTTGGAGGTGGCACAGCCACTGTAGATGTAGCCGGCGGGGCCGATTCGAGTCCGGTGAGTGGATCACTGCCGAGTTCATTGGCTGCGGGCTCCGGGCGCTGGCGGGCTGTAGCGCGGGCGGCAGCCGCGGCTTTTTGCCGTTTGCCGAAATTGCCAGTGAGCAGGTCGCGCCAGGCGAGTTTGGTTTCATCCCAGAGTTTCAGCCAGGTAAATTCTTCCAGGTCGGGATTGTTGGACCATACAAAGGTGGCTACCAATGCAAAAATCATCAGGGCGATGGTGCCAATGACACCCAGGAAATTCTGGATATATTCGCTGATCGCTTGTCCGAAAACGCCCCCCCAGGGGAATTCGAATTTTTGCAGGAAGAAGGAACTGACAACGGAGGAAATCACCATCAGAATCACCGTACGCTGGAAGGTGATGGTCAGGTAGCCAATTCCGGAACGGCGCACAAGCGCCAGGCCGTACTTGTATAACAGGTACACAAATCCGTACGATGCCACCCCGAATCCCCAATAAATAATGGTATCCGAAACAAATGCGCCCAGCCGACCCAGCCAGTTGTCTACCGGCAGGTCGTCCCAGAAAACATCCCAGGAAAACCGAAACACGATATCGTGGTCGTTTTTCCAGGTAAAGAAATAAGAGGTGAACGCTATGAACAGGTAGAACGACAGAAACAGCGAAAAAATCCCGACCAGTTTCGAGACCCTTTCACCGTCGAAGTTCATACTGAGTTGTCCGCGCTTTTTTGCTGCCATGCCAATCGGAGTATTCGGGTTGTGGGTGGCAAAAGTAAGGCTTTGTTTGTATTTTCGGTATGATAGGATGGGGAGAGTATAGCAGATGCTGAAATAATGTCGGCAGGGGGATGGGGGCGGATACATGAATGAACAACGTATGAATATACATACGAATAACATATTCGAATACACATACGAATACACATACGAATACACATACGAATACACAGGGCGTTGCCCTGTGCTATTGGATACGCCCTTTCAGGGCTATGCGTTACACAAAGCCCTGAAAGGGCGTATCCAATAGCATAGGGCAACGCCCTATGAAACGATGAAACGTAACGATGTAACGATAATATCAACAAATCCATCCGATTACACCGATTAATCCCCTACATTTGCAAAATAATCCTTATTCGTTAACAAACACGTTTCATTATGCCACAATCCCTCACACAGGTGTATGTGCACCTGATTTTTAGTACCAAACATCGGCAACCGTTCATCGATGACGCCATCAAACCCGCTTTGTTTGCTTGTCTGGGTAGTATTTGCCAAGCCCTGGAATGCCATCCCATCGAAGTAGGCGGCCATGACGACCATGTGCACATTCTGTGTCTGCTTTCACCGAAAATAAGCCTGATGAAACTGCTGGAAGAAGTGAAAAAGCGCTCATCCATCTGGATGAAAAAACAGCATAACTGCTATGGGGATTTTTATTGGCAAGATGGTTATGGCGCTTTCTCCGTCCATTCCTCCCAAGTAGAAATTGTAGCCCGATATATTCGAAATCAGTCGGAACACCATCGCAACAGGGATTTCAAGACCGAGTACCGGATGTTTCTGAAAAAATACAAGGTTGACTATGACGAACGCTATGTGTGGGGCTGAATAAGCAGATATTGGTCGTCTCGATAACGCTTACCGGCTACATTTTTTGTTGCAATCAATTTCCCATTGGCTCGTTTTTTGTCTCAGAAATAATCCAACCAGGTCATCATACAATCTTCAAAACAGCACAGGTGGTGGGAATCCAGCACACACACAAAGACTCAGCAAGTATCAAGCCGCATCGCTCGGCCTGGACGATGTACTACGTCAACTACGCCACCAACCTCAGCCTGAGCAAAATGGCCGACCACAAAGCGCATATCCTGATTGGCCTCAATTTGTTTCTCTTGTCTTTTTTTGTCACCAAAAAACACCTCGGAGTCCTCGCAAGGGTAGATGGGTACATCATCCCCAATATACTGCTCATCACCTCCTGCCTGGCAAGTATTGTGCTGTGTCTGCTGGTGGCACGCCCGATTTTATCAAGTCGAAAGATGGCGCAGGAGCAAACCAACTGGTTCTTTTTCGACAGTTTCAAACATCATACGGTAGAGGAGTTTCACCAGGCTATTTTTGATTTGCAACATGACCAGCATGCCGTACACGAGGCCATGAGCCGCGATTTGTACTGGATGGGCCTGTCGCTGTCGCGTAAATACAGGCTCCTGACCATGGCCTATCGCGTCTTCATCTATTGCCAACTCACGACAGCGCTGGTGTATTTTGCTTTTTTTGCCTGGAACCATCTACAGAGGTGAGAAGCGAAAGGTGAGAAGTGAGAATGGCATCACCTCAACGAATAAATAAAATGGCAGTACTGGAACGGGCCATTATCAGCATTTTTTTGCAGCAACCCTTGGTTTTTTACACCTGTCGGCGTACCTTTGCGCGCTCTTTTAGACAAAAGGGTTTAATTCACTAAATTTTCATTATCAATATGTTCGCAATTGTTTCCATCGCCGGTCAACAATTCAAAGTTGAGGAAGGTCAGCAGATCTTCGTCCACCGGCTGGCAGCGAATGAAGGAGATTCGGTTTCCTTCGATGCCGTACACCTCGTAGAGAATGAGGGTAAAGTTTCCCTGGGTACGCCCGTTCTGCGCGGCGCCAGCGTGAAAGCCAGCGTTTTGGGCCACGTAAAAGGCGATAAAGTGATCGTTTTCCACAAGAAACGCCGTAAAGGCTACCGCAAGAAAAACGGCCACCGCCAAGCGTTTACCAAAATCAAAATCGAGTCCATCGCGCTGTAATACAGCCTGCCGGACCGCTCCAAACGAAACCGTTTTTTCTCAACGACAATTTACTCTTTGAAAAATGGCACATAAAAAAGGTGTAGGTAGTACCGACAACGGCCGCGACAGTAAAAGTAAGCGCCTCGGTGTAAAACTCTTCGGCGGCCAAACCGCCCTGGCTGGTAATATCCTCGTTCGCCAACGCGGCACCCGCTTCCATGCAGGTGAAAACGTGTATATCGGACGCGACCATACGCTGCACGCTGCAATTGATGGCGTAGTAGTTTTTAAACGCGGCAAACACGACCGCAACTTTGTGAGCGTTATCCCTGCCGCTGCAGTGGTAGCCACACAGGTAAAAGAAACCGTAGCGCCTGCTGCTCCAAAAGCAGAAAAACCTGCTGCTCCTAAAAAGGAAAAAGCCGCTGAAGTGGCTGAAGCACCGGTAGCAGAAGAAGTGGCTGCTCCTAAAGCAGAAAAACCCGCTGCTGCAAAAAAAGAAAAAGGCCCGAAACTCGACGACCTGAAAATCGTGGAAGGTGTAGGCCCGAAAATTGAAACGCTGCTGAAAGAAGGCGGCATCAATACCTGGGCTGAACTGGCCGAGGCTCCGGTAGATCGCCTGAAAGAAATTCTGGACGCTGCCGGCCCCCGCTACCAAATCCACGACCCCAGCACCTGGCCCGCTCAGGCCAAGTTTGCCGCAGAAGGCAAATTTGACGAACTGAAAGAATACCAGGAAGTGCTGATGGGCGGTCGCGACGTGAAAGAATAAATGACTTTGAAAATGCTGCTTGCGAAAGCGGCATTTTCTTTTTATAATTGCAGCTCAAAACAATTCGACATAAGAAGTTTTTGTTTTCATAGCTTAATTTTTTAGTTGTTGCCCCGGCTGTAATTAGTCGGGGTTTTTTTATGCCACTAACCACCATGCACATTCAAAATACCCTGGAGGCCGCTCGCCTTGCCGACCAGCAAGACCCACTCCACGCCTACCGCGACCAATTTATTTTTCCCCAACACAACAGCCAGGATTGCCTGTACTTCTGTGGCAACTCCCTGGGCTTGCAACCCAAAAGCATCCGCCCGGCGCTCCTGCACGAACTCGACCACTGGGCTGAACACGGTGTAGAAGGTCACTTTCGGGGCGACATGCCCTGGATGCATTACCATCGCTTCCTCACCGAAGCCGCCGCCCGCCTCGTAGGCGCCCTGCCCGAAGAAGTGGTAGTAATGAACACCCTCACGGTCAACCTGCACCTGATGATGGTGTCGTTTTACCGCCCCACTGCGCAGCGCTACAAAATTATCATGGAGGCCGGCGCCTTCCCCAGCGACCAGTACGCCATGGAAAGCCAGGTGCGCTGGCACGGGTTCGCCCCCGACGACGCTATTGTCGAAATTGCGCCCCGCCCGGGCGAAGACACCTTGCGCACAGAAGATATTCTGCAAACCATTGAAAAAGAGGCCGATACATTGGCACTCGTCATGTTTGGCGGCGTGAATTACTATACCGGGCAATTTTACGAACTGGAAAAAATAGCCGCCGCAGCCCGAAAAGCAGGCGCTTTTGTGGGCTTCGATCTGGCGCATGCTGCCGGTAATGTGCCGCTGCAATTGCACGATTGGGGCGCCGACTTTGCCGTGTGGTGCAGTTACAAATACCTGAATTCGGGCCCGGGTGGCCCTTCCGGTGCATTCGTACACCAGCGCCACGCCGACAATCCTGCTATTCCCCGTTTTGCCGGCTGGTGGGGCCACGATGAAAACGAGCGTTTTCAAATGAAAAAGGGCTTCAAACCGATGCGCGGCGCCGCGGGCTGGCAACTCAGTAATGCCCAGATTTTTTCCTTTGCAGCCCACAAAGCCAGCCTCGACATCTTCGACCAGGCGGGAATGGATGCCTTGCGCACCAAAAGCCTGCAACTAACAGCCTATCTGGAGCAAGTACTCACCGCAGCACAGGGCAACCGCGCACTGTACCGCATTATCACCCCTGCCGACCCCGCGGCACGCGGCTGCCAGTTGTCCTTGCTGACCGACCATCGCGGAAAAGCCCTGTTCGAATATTTGTCTGAAAATGGCGTCGTAGCCGACTGGCGCGAACCCAATGTGATCCGCTTTGCGCCCGTACCCCTTTATAGCAGTTTTGAAGATGTGTGGCGGCTGGGAAAACTGATTAGAGGGTGAGAGAGTGAGAGCGTGAGAGAGTGAGAGGGTGAGAGATGTGAGAGTCCGTAGAGTGTACCGCTTGTTTCATTGAGTTTTTTTGAGCGGAGCGGCACACTCTACGGGCTCTCACATCTCTCACCCTCTCACATCTCTCACCCTCTCACTCTCTCACCCTCTCACGCTCTCACTCTCTCTCACCTCTAATCATCTCCACACCACCTTCTCCTCCACAGCCCCTCTCTTCCCTGGAATTTCCGGCATTTCATGCCAGCCCATATAAAACAGGCCCAGGCAGCGCTCGCCTTCGCCGAGGCCCAGAAATTCATTGGCTTCCAGGGCGGCTTTCGGGCTGCTCCAGTAGCAACCGAGGTTGATGGCGGTACAACTCAGCCACATGTTTTGCACAGCCATGGCGACCGACGCAATTTCTTCCCATTCAGGGATGCGGGCCTCCGGGTCGCGGCGCATGATGATCGCAATGACGGCGCCTGCCAGCAAGGGGTTTTCGCCGGCTTTCTGCATTTTTTCTTCTGTAAACAGTTCAGGCGCCGTGTTTTTGCGAAAAAAATCGGACATGTAAGCACTTAGTTCCTTACGACTGTTTTCAGAATGAAATACCTGAAAACGCCAGGGTTCGGTAAGGCGGTGCGTAGGCGCCTGGTTGGCATTTTCCAGAATCTGCTCGATCACCGATCGGCCGATGGCTTTGCCTTGGATGTATGTTTTCGGGAAAATAGCCCGGCGCTTGTGTATGAGGGTAGAAATATCCATTGTTTAGTTATCTGTTATCAGTTATTGGTTATCAGGGTGGTAATGGAGCATTCGTATATATGTTTGGTTTCCGGGATAGGCGACGAAGAAATAAGTCTTTCAATCGGCGTTTTCATATTAGAGTGGCCAAACACAAGTACAAAGGTACCCTTACCACCCTGATAACCAATAACCAATAACTGATAACTACACGAAGAGTGCGCTCTTCAGTTCCTCTACCTTGCCCAGCGTCTGAATGCGGATTCCGAAGCGTTTGGGGTCGATGCCTTTCATGCCGTATTTGGACACATAAATTTCCTTGAAGCCCAGTCGGTCGGCCTCGGTGATGCGTTGTTCGACGCGCTGAACGGCCCTGATTTCTCCACTGAGGCCCACCTCACCGGCAAAACACACGTTGGAAGGCACACTCACATCCATCAGACTGGAAATAAGCGACACGACAATAGCCAGGTCGATGGCAGGGTCTTCGACACGGATACCGCCTGCGAGGTTCAGGAAAACGTCGTTCATGCTGAAAAAATAGCCACAACGTTTTTCCAGCACCGCCAACAACATCGACAGTCGGCGCATATCAAAACCCGTAGCGGAGCGCTGTGGCGTACCAAAAACGGCTTTCGACACCAGTGCCTGCGTTTCAATGAGCATGGGGCGCATACCTTCCATGGTGGCAGCCACGGCACAGCCACTGAGTTCCTCGTCTTTCTGGCTGAGCAGCAGTTCGGAAGGGTTGCTTACTTCACGTAGCCCCGCGCTTTGCATTTCGTAAATACCCATTTCGTCGGTGCTGCCGAAGCGGTTTTTCAACGTGCGCAAAATGCGGTAGGTATTGTGCCGGTCGCCTTCAAATTGCAACACACAATCCACGATGTGCTCCAGCAGTTTCGGACCCGCTATGTCGCCTTCCTTGTTGATATGGCCGATCAGAAAAATGGGAATATTGGTTTCCTTGGCAAAACGCAGCAGTTCGCCAGCACATTCGCGTACCTGTGCTATACCGCCCGGCGCCGAATCGAGGTGCGGCGTACTCATGGTCTGGATCGAATCGACAATCATGAGTTGCGGCTGAAGGTCATGGGCCTGTTGCAGGATTTTGGTGGTGTTGGTTTCGGTCAGGATAAAACACTCGGACTTGAAATCGGCCACCCTGTCGGCGCGCATCTTGATCTGTTCTTCACTTTCCTCACCGCTCACATACAGGATACGCGCAGGGGTTTTCATAGCCACCTGGAGCAGCAGCGTACTTTTGCCGATACCCGGCTGTCCGCCGATGAGCACCAACGAACCGGGCACGATGCCGCCGCCCAGCACGCGGTTGAGTTCCTGGTCGGGTGTGGCCAGTCGCACGGTGCGGCCTGTTTGTACCTGCTGCAGCAACACGGCTTTGGGTGCTTCCGATTTGCCGCCCGCACCTGCCGGCGCCCATGATTTGCGTTTTTCTTCCGCTACGGTCTCTTTTTGTATCAATTCTTCCTGATACGTGTTCCATTCGCCGCAATGCGGGCATTTTCCCAGCCATTTCGGGGAGGAAGCGCCGCAGCTGGAGCAGAAGAATATGGTGCGTGGTTTGGCCATGATCAGAGGTGAGAAGTGAGAAGTGAGAGAGTGAGAGAAGTGAGAGGGTGAGAGAAGTGAGAGAGTGAGAGATGTGAGAGCGTGAGAGAAGTGAGAGGGTGAGAGAAGTGAGAGGGTGAGAGATGTGAGAGTCCGTAGAGTGTGCCGCTCCGCTCAAAAAAACTCAATGAAACAAGCGGTACACTCTACGGACTCTCACGCTCTCACATCTCTCACGCTCTCACACTCTCACATCTCTCACTCTCTCACTTCTCTCACCCTCTCAATTTGTTCCAGCAGACTTTTTACGGCTTTCAAACTCCATACTTCGTCTTGTACCAGAATAAGATCCTTATTGGTTTGTTTCAGTGAAATGCCCATGATACGGCCTTTACTGGCCACAAGTTGGGCAATTTTCTGGAAATGTTCCGTTTCATAAAACGACGACTGCGGGTCGCTGATAAAATAACAGCGCAATTTACCCCCTTTCAGAATAAGCCGCTCGAAGCCGATTTTTTTGCATACCCATTGCAGGCGCAGGGCCTCGAACAGGGCTTCAACGGGTTTGGGCAATTTTTCTCCAAAACGGTCTTTCAGGCGCTGGGCAAATGCCGCGATACCTTCCTCGTTTTCTACATTGTTCAGTTCGGTGTACAAATTGAGGCGCTCCTGCGCATTGCTCACATACTCGTCTGGAATAAGCATTTCCACGTCCGTTTCGATGGTCACGTCGCGCACATACGAGCCGCGCTGGGCAATTTCTTCCTTGAAAATATCCTTGAAATCGGTCTCTTTCAGTTCCTGAATGGCCTCATCGAGGATTTTCTGGTAGGTTTCAAAACCAATGTCGGCAATAAAGCCTGATTGCTCGCCACCGAGCAGGTTGCCCGCGCCGCGTATGTCGAGGTCGCGCATGGCCACCTGAAAACCCGAGCCGAGGTCGCTGAATTCCTCGATGGTTTTCAGGCGTTTGCGCGCTTCCTGGGTGAGTACGCTCATAGGCGGCGCAAAAAGGTAGCAGTAGGCTTTGGCATTGGAACGGCCCACGCGGCCGCGCAACTGGTGCAGGTCGCTGAGGCCGAACATATCGGCACGGTTGATAATAATGGTGTTGGCATTGGGGATATCAAGCCCGGTTTCGATGATATTGGTACAAGCCAGTACATCGAATTTTCGGTCGATAAAATCGACAAGCACTTTTTCCAGATGGTCGGCGTCCAGTTGGCCGTGGGCCATGGCTACATCGATGTCGGGGCAGAGACGCTGGAGCAGTTCAACAATTTTAGGCAGGTCGTTCACGCGGTTGTGCACAAAATACACCTGCCCGCCACGGTTGATTTCGGCGTAAATCGTTTCCCGAATCAGGTCTTCATCAAACACCCGTATTTCGGTATGAATAGGTTGCCGGTTGGGCGGCGGCGTGCGGATCACCGAGAGGTCGCGGGCGGCCATGAGCGAAAACTGCAGGGTGCGCGGAATCGGCGTCGCTGTGAGGGTCAGCGTATCTACGTTGATTTTCAGGGCGCGCAATTTTTCTTTCGACGATACGCCAAATTTCTGTTCCTCGTCCACAATCAGCAGGCCCAGGTCTTTAAAACCTATCTCTTTGCCGAGCAACGCATGGGTGCCGATGATGATGTCGATCTGGCCGGCCTGGAGTTTTTCCAGGATATGTTTTTTCTCTTTGGCCGTGCGGAAGCGGTTGATATAGTCGACCGTAACGGGAAATTCCTTGAGGCGTTCGTTGAAAGTTTTCCAGTGCTGGAGCGCCAAAATCGTGGTTGGCACGAGCACCGCCACCTGTTTGCCATCCGTGCAGGCCTTGAACGCGGCGCGAATGGCTACTTCTGTTTTTCCAAAACCTACGTCGCCGCAAATAAGCCGATCCATGGGGTATTCCTTTTCCATGTCGGCCTTGACGTCGTTGGTGGCCTTGAACTGATCAGGCGTGTCTTCGTACAAAAACGAGGCTTCCAGTTCGGTTTGCAGGTAGCCATCGGGCGGAAAAGCGTGGCCTTTGGCATTGCGGCGGCCGGCGTACAGTTTGATCAGTTCGGCCGCAATATCCTTGATGCGTTTTTTGGTGCGCGCCTTGAGTTGTTTCCACGAATCGGAGCCGATTTTGGAGAGTTGCGGCGGCGTGCCTTCCTGCCCGATGTACTTGGAAATTTTGTGCAGCGAGTGAATGCTGACGTACAGGATGTCGTTGTTTTTGTAATTGAGGCGCACGGCTTCCTGCATCTGTCCGCCGATTTCGATTTTTTGCAGTCCTGCGAATTTCCCGATTCCGTGGTCGATGTGCGTCACGAAGTCGCCCGGCGCCAGTTCGCGCAGGATACGGGTGTTCAGCGCCTGTTCTCTGGTAAAACCCTGCCGAATCTTGTACTGATGGTAGCGCTGGAAAATCTGGTGGTCGGTGAGGACGGCAATTTTCAGGTCTTCATCCACAAATCCTTCATGGATAGGCGTATCAACCGGCAGGAAAGCAATATCCGCTTTCAGTTCCTTGAAAATGGAAGCCAGGCGGTCGAACTGTTTGGTATTTTCAGAGCAAATATAAATCTCGTACCCCGCCGTTTTCCACTCGTGAAGCGTACGGATCAGGAGGTCAAAATTTTTGTTGAAAGAGGGTTGTGGCCGGGAGTGAAAGGTAATGGGACCGGATTTTACTCCCGCCGCGGATACTTGCGACATGAAATCTGTTTTGAGAATGCAAAGATACCCAAGTCGCCGAAACAATTCCTTCTGTTCAATGGCTTGTGGCGTTATCTTTGCGCGGCAATTTTATTGCCCCTGTTCAAAGTAACATATGATTCAATGACAAAAAAACGAGTGCTCATCGCCGGCGCTGCCGGATTTATCGGTTCGCACCTTTGCGACCGCTTTATGGCAGAAGGCTATCAGGTAATAGCCATGGACAATTTGCTGACCGGCGACCTGGCCAATATTGAACACCTGTTCAAGGAAAAAGATTTTGAATACTACCACCACGACGTCACGAAATTCATCCATGTTCCGGGAAAACTCGACTACATCCTGAATTTTGCGTCGCCTGCCAGCCCCATCGATTACCTGCAAATGCCCATTCAGACCCTGAAAGTGGGCGCGCACGGTACGCACAACCTGCTGGGGCTTGCCAAGGAAAAGAAAGCGCGTATTCTGGTGGCCTCTACGTCCGAAGTGTATGGCGACCCGCTGGTACACCCGCAAGTGGAAGAATACTGGGGAAATGTGAATCCCGTGGGTCCGCGCGGCGTGTACGACGAAGCCAAACGCTTCCTGGAAGCCATCACTATGGCCTACCACAATTACCACCAGGTGGAAACACGCATTATTCGTATTTTCAATACCTACGGCCCGCGTATGCGTGTCAATGACGGCCGCGTTTTGCCCGCATTTTTCTCACAAGCCATTCGCGGTGAAGGACTTACGGTGTTTGGAGACGGCTCCCAGACGCGCTCGTTCTGCTACGTAGACGACTTGGTGGAGGGCATTTACCGCCTGTTGTTGAGCGATTACCACCTGCCAGTCAACGTAGGTAACCCATCGGAAATCACCGTGATGCAATTTGCGCACGAAGTGATGGATCTGGTACAAAACCCGAAAGCGTACATCGACTACCGCCCGCTGCCGGTAGACGACCCGAAACAACGCCAGCCGGACATTACCAAAGCGCGTACGATCCTGGGTTGGGAACCTAAATTCGACCGCGCCACAGGTATGCGCCTGACATACGAATACTTCAAAAAAGTAGTGACCGTTTAACCTCGATTTCCTGTCATGAACATATTGATTACCGGAGGCGCAGGCTTTATCGGCTCGCATGTCGTTCGCCTGTTCGTTGAAAAATACCCGCATTACCGCATTGTCAACCTCGATGCGCTGACCTATGCCGGCAACCTCGAAAACCTGCGCGATGTGGAGCAGGCGCCGAATTATGTATTCGAACACGGCAGTATCCTCGATGCGGAATTGTTGCGTACGCTGTTTGAAAAATACCAATTCGACGGCGTCATTCATCTGGCTGCCGAAAGCCATGTGGATCGCTCCATTTCCAACCCGGTGGCTTTTGTGGAAACCAATGTGCTGGGCACGGTGCAACTGTTGAATGCTGCGCGCAACGCCTGGAAAGACAATTTTCACGGCAAACGTTTCTACCACGTTTCCACCGATGAAGTATATGGTTCGCTGGGCGACGAGGGTTTTTTCACCGAAGAAACCCGCTACGACCCGCGTTCGCCGTATTCAGCCTCCAAGGCATCGAGCGACCATTTCGTGCGCGCCTACTGGCATACTTACCACCTGCCGGTCGTGCTGTCGAATTGCAGCAACAACTATGGCCCGAACCATTTTCCGGAAAAACTGATCCCGCTGGTAATCAACAACATCCGCGAAGAAAAACCGCTGCCCATTTACGGCGATGGAAAATACACGCGCGACTGGCTTTGGGTAAAAGACCATGCTTCTGCCATCGATACCATTTTTCATGGCGGGCGCAATGGTGAAACCTACAATATCGGCGGCAACAACGAATGGAAAAACATCGACCTGGTGGAAAAACTCTGCGATATCGTGGATGAATTGCTCGGGCGCCCGCCAGGCTCGGCCCGCCAACTCATCACATTTGTGCCCGACCGCCCCGGCCACGATCGGCGATACGCCATCGATGCCTCCAAACTGCGCGACGAACTGGGCTGGGAACCTTCCATCCGTTTTGAAGAAGGTTTCAGACAAACCGTGCAATGGTATCTCGACAATGAAGAATGGCTACGCCATGTGATTAGCGGCGCGTACCAGGCGTACTACGAGGCTCAGTATAAGAGGTGAGAGGTGAGAAGCGAGAGGTGAGAAGCGAGAGGTGAGAACGTAAAATTGAAGCCCTGAAAGGGCGTATCCAATAGCATAGCGCAACGCGCTATGAAAAAAATGAAAAAAATCGAGGGGAGACTCCCGCACCCGGCGCGACGACTAAACAATCGTCGCGCCAAGTGCCATAACCGAGGATGATATACAGGCGGGGGCCGTTGATTTTCTAAAAAAAATCCTACTGCCAGAAGGACAGCAGTAGGAAAATCAAAACATACTATGAGAAAACTGGGACGAAGATAACTTCACACCCCGCCTATTGACAATATCTTTTTACGAAGCGGCGGGAAATTCAGAGGAAGCGGCGGAAAAAATGAAAAAACGTCTCCGGCATACTCGTTGCCGGAGACGTTTTTGTTGGTGCGCCCGGCTGCCGGTCAATTGCGGCCGTTGGGGCGATTCAATCGGTCGAGGCGTTTTTGCCGATTTTCCTGGAGTTTTTTCAGTAGCGACTCGCGGAATTCGCGTTCGGCCACCGGGATTTTGGCAATTTTCCGGACAGGCAGCACCTTGCGGAGTTTTTGGCCCAGATCCTTTTCCAGATCGAGTTCGCGCTGGCGCAGTTCGAAGTATTTTTTGACGTAATCTTCCACTTCGCTGTCGTTCATGCCGTCGAGTTGGGTGCTGGGCTTGAGTTGTGCCTGCACTTCTTCCTTTTTATCGAGGTATTCATTGAAAATAGGCCAGAACGATTCGGCTTCCGAGGGCGTCAGGTTGAGCACTTCGGTAAAAACGGCTACGCGATAAGCCTGCACTTTTTTATCGCGCATTTCAGGGTTGCGTTGAGCCGATGCGGTTGTGCAGAGTGTGCAAAAAAAGAGTGCTACAACCAGGGCTTTACTGATAAGCGTATGCATGTGAACTTGTTTTGTATCAATAACTTAAAGCAGTGATTCCAGTTCTTCCTCACTCATTTGCTGGAGCAGGTTTTCCATTTCAGCAGGCGAGATATCGTCAAGTGTTTTGGAATCGGATTCTTCATGAAGCGTGGTATTCGCCGGTTCGGATATTTCTTGTTCGGGCGTTATGGCTGCCAGTTGTTCGGAGTCGAATTCGGTGATATTGTCCATCACATATTCCTCGATCTCGTCTTCTGTCAGCGTTTCGGTATAAATTTCTTCAGGAACCGGCGCCAGCGGTTGCGGGCGGAGCACCCACCACGATGCCACGGCTATCACTGCTACGGCGGCGGCGGCGGCCCACATGCGAGGTTTCCAAAGGGCGCGCAATACGCCGCCGGGGCGGGCCGACAGAGCAGGGCGGAGGGCGCCTTCCGATTCCAGTTTGCTGAAAATGGCATCTTCCAGTTGATCAAAATAATCCTCCGGCACATGCATACTTTCAGGCCTTTGTTTTTGCTGCTGCAAAAAAGGCGAAAGGCTTTTCAGTTCTTCTTGTAACGTTTCCTTCTTGCTCATATCATCCAGATTTTTACAATTCGCGGAATACGGCTTCCACTTTTTTTACTGCGTGGTGAAACGAAGCCTTCAAGGCGCCGGTGGAAGTGGCGAGTATGCTCGACATTTCTTCGTAAGGCATTTCCTCGTAGTACCGCAAATTGAATACAATGCGTTGTTTTTCAGGCAGTTCTGCAATGGCTTTTTGTAGTTTTAATTGAATCTCGTCGCCATCGAACCACTCATCTGCCTGCAGGCGATTGCTCAGCATTCCGGCGGAATCGTCGATCGAATCGGAGGCGTGCCTGGCCTTGCTTTGCAGGTGCGAAATGGCTTCGTTGGTAGCAATGCGGTACAACCAGGTGTACAATTTGGATTTTCCTTCAAACTGCAACACACCTTTATATACCTTGATGAAAGTGTTTTGCAACACATCATCGGCATCTTCATGCACCAAAACCAGCCGGCGAATATGCCAGTACAGCCGCTCCCGATATTGCGACATCAGTTGCCGGAACCCCCGCTCGAACGTATGTTCCGAGCGCAGCAATTCCATAATCTGTTCGTCTGATACCGGTTTACTGGTTGCGATCTGTGGCAATGGATTCAATTTGTATGGTTATGACGGCAGAAACGGGGAAAGGTTTAATGTGGGGGGGAAAATCACGTACCTTTGTTTTTTTAGGGTTGATGAGGGTTGATAAAGGTTGATGAGGGTTGATATTCATCGGCTCGGGTAGGAGCACTTTTCCTCTTCATCGAGCCGATGAATATCAACCCTCATCAACCTTTATCAACCCTCATCAACCTTTATCAACCCTCATCAACCTTTATCAACCCTCATCAACCCAATCCACCCATGTTCTCACGTCTTTTTCAAAAATACACCGGCTTTCTGCGCAATTTGAAAGCCTCCTATGTGATCAATAACCTGATGCACGCGGCGCAGTTGCGCAGAAACCAGGCATTTTACAAACAAATGGGCCTGAAAAAAAGCGTGTTCAGCCCCATTGGTGCCAGGGATTTTGAAGGTCGCCACCATCCGGACATTCCGTGGCTGGATAGGCCCAATGCCTTGCAACGCCTGGAAGAAGATTTGACATTTCAGGCATTCGAGCCGCGTTTGCAGACAAAGTTCCGGCAATTTGTGACGGACGGCTACCTGGTGCTTGAAAACTTTTTCCCCCGGGAGGAAACAGACCAACTGGTGGCCGAGGTAGAAGGCCTGCTCAACAGCGGAAAAACGGCCTACAACTACACCGGCCGCAAGATATTCAACCTGCCTGCACAGAGCGACCTCGCCAATCGGTTTTACCGCCACCCGACACTGCTGTCGTACCTGTCGTTTTTGTTGGGGAAACCCGCACTGCCGTTTCAGTCCATGAATTTTACCCTGGGAAGCGAACAGCGTGCGCACTCCGATTCCATCCACATGATGACCGAACCGCAGGGTTATCTGATTGCCACCTGGATTGCGCTGGAAGACTGCACGGAAGAAAACGGCCCCCTGTTTTACTATCCGGGTAGCCATCGGCTGCCGTATGTGACGACCCAGGATTACGATTCGGGCAATACCTTTTTCACCATCGGCGAGCACAGCAACCGGCATTATGAGGACAAAATTGCTGAGGTCATTGCCCAAAACGACCTGAAAAAACAACTTTTCCTGGCCAAACGCGGCGATGTCCTCATCTGGCATGCCAACCTGCTGCACGGAGGCAACCCGATCCTGCGCCCCGGCGTCACTCGTAAAAGTATGGTTTGCCACTATTTTGCCGAAGGCGTTTTCTGCTACCATGAGATGTCGCAACGTCCGGCACTGACGAGGTAGTCATTGGTTATTGGTTATTGGGGGGTAAGGGGTGATGGGTTTTTCAGGCTGGGCGGCTCGGAAGCGGTTGAGTAGTTGAGTAGTTGAGGGGTTGAGTAGTTGAGTAGTTGAGGGGTTGAGTAGTTGAGGAGTTGAGGGGTTGAGATTCAGCCACTCAGCAGCAGGAGAGAGATTTTTCATCACACGAGTGGCTGAATCTCAACTACTCAACCCCTCAACTCCTCAACCCCTCAACTCCTCAACCCCTCAACTCCTCAACTCCTCAACCCCTCAACTCCTCAACTCCTCAACCCCTCAACTCCTCAACCCCTTCCGAGCCGCCCAGCCTGAAAAACCCATCCCCCCTTACCCCCCCCAATAACCAATAACTAATAACCAAAATTAAGAATGCTCCCAACTATACCATACAACGCATTCGGCACGTTTTTGGCGGCAAACGGTGTGAAACTCGGGGTAAGTGGGTGTTTCCACAAAAAGACTGACTATTTTTGCCCCTTTAATGTTTGATTTCCATGAATTTATTCAAACTCTGCATGTTGGTTGCCGGGCTGGTTTTGTTGCGGCAAAATGATATTTTTGGTCAAATGCGTGGCTGGGAGGCCGGTGGGCAGGTGGGCGCCTCCAATTATTTCGGCGACCTGAACACCAACTGGCGCCTCAACCGGCTGCACCTGGCAGGCGGCGTGAATGCCCGTTTTAACCTGAACGATCGTTTAGCACTCAGATTTGGCCTCAATGCGGGCCAGATCAGCGCCTACGATTCCGATTCCAAAAATATTTTTGAACAGCGCCGCAACTTGCACTTTCGCAGCCTGATTGCGGATGCCGTGTTGCAGTTCGAATTCAATTTCCTGCCCTACGTGCATGGCCACCGCGAATACTGGTACACACCGTATATGTTTGCCGGACCTTCGTTCTTCTATTTCAACCCCAAAGCCGAACTCGACGGTACCTGGTATGCCCTCAGCGAATACGGTACCGAGGGGCAGTTCCGCGGCGAGGAATACAACACTACCCAGGGCGCTATCGCCTATGGCGTAGGTTTTAAAATGGACCTGTCCTACCGCTGGAGCGTCAATGTCGAACTGAGTGCACGCAAAGTATTTACCGACTATCTCGACGATGTGAGCGGCAATTATGCCGATATCCGCGACATCCGTGCCCAGCGCGGCGAAATCGGCGCAGCCCTAGCCGACCGTTCTATCGAACCCCAGATCGGCCAGGCAGGTCGTCAGCGCGGCAATGGCAAAAACAATGATTCCTATGTGATACTCGGCGTTGGCGTACAGTATTACTTTGGGTATATTCGTTGCCCGGCGTTTACGAGATAGGACTTTTAGTTATGAGTTATGAGTTATATACACGTTGCTTTCGGCTTTTCTATTCGTGTAGCCGAAAGCAACGTGTATATAACTCATAACTCATAACTCCAAAACTCATCACTCTTGTCCACCCATTCCCTTTTCGATCTCCAAGAGTACATCCGCCGGGTGCTGGCGCTGAATTTTCAGCAAGCCATATGGATCACTGCGGAAATAGGGCAGGCTGGCCAGTCGAAGGGCCATTATTACCTCGAACTCATTCAAAAAGGTGAAGGCGACGAATTGCTGGCCCAGGCCTCTGCGGTGTTGTGGGCCAAGGAATACCGGCGATTGCGACTGCAACTGGGCGCCGACCTCGATGCCGTATTACAGACAGGCTTGCAGGTGCGCATGCAGGTGCGCGTCGATTTTCATGAACGTTACGGGCTGAAACTACTCATCACCGACCTCGATCCTGCCTTTACTTTTGGAGAAGTAGATCGCTTGCGGCGACAGACCATTGCGCTGCTGCGCGAACAAGGTGTGTTGGAGCAAAACAGTCGGCTGCCCTTGCCCGTCGTGTTGCAGCGCATAGCCGTGGTAAGTTCGGAAGGCGCTGCCGGCTTGCAGGACTTTCTGGAACAACTTCGCAGTAACAAATTTGGGTATTCGTTTGATTGTCAATTATTTGAATCGTCGGTGCAAGGCAAAAGCGCTGCGGCTGAAATGCAACTGGCGCTGCAACGCGTGGCGCAGGAAGCCGCATTTTTCGACTGCGTGGTGATCGTGCGGGGTGGTGGCGCCCGGCTCGACCTGGCGGCTTTCGACCAGATAGATTTGTGTCGTACAGTGGCCCGAATGCCTTTGCCGGTGCTCAGCGGTATTGGCCATGATGTGGATGAAACGGTACTCGATCTGGTAGCGCACACCTCGCTTAAAACCCCCACGGCGGTGGCCGAATTCCTTATACAACACAACCTGTTTTTTGAAAATGATCTGCTGCAAATGGCGGCGCAGATACGTTTGCAGGCCGATCATCAAATGCGCTGGCAAGCACTTGACCTCGCCAATCGTGAAATGGAAATGGCCTGGGCCGTTCGGCGACGCCTCGATCAGTCAGCCCGCCAAGTGGATACCTGGGAAGAATCCTTGCCGTTATTGACTGCCAATATTCTGAAAAATCATGCCGGCCTGCTGGCGCATGCTGAAGCCTTGTGCGCAGCCTTTTCACCTGAACGGGTGTTGCAACGTGGCTATAGCCTTACCATGCACAAAGGAAAAGTGGTATCAAGTGTGCGGGATGTCCAGCCGGGCGATATGATTGAAACCAGGCTGGCAGATGGGGTAGTAGCGTCTAAAATTTACGATGGATGATTACATGATTTCCGATTTATGATTGGAATTTAGAATGAAAGATTTTCGATTTTGGGCATCTCAACCAATCATAAATCGCCATTCTTACATTCCAATCATAAATCGGAAATCATGTAATCGTCCATCGTAAATCACTTACTCCTTCCGCGTCAGCGTCTTCTTGTCTTCTGTCCAGATAAAACTGTCGGGCACAAAAATCTTGGCTTCAGGAATTTCTGTCACTTCACCCGCCGGGGTTTTTAACTTGTTTTTATTGCGATCGGGCATTTTGGTGTACAGCCGGATTTCTTCCTGAGAGGTGGAGTCCAGGGCGACATCGTAGCGGCCGTTTTTGATCAGAAAATCCAGAATTTCTTTCGAACCATTACCGAGTTTGATGGTGGTTTCGATCAGCACACTGTTGCCCGCCCAGGTATAAATTTCGTAGATATCGGATATTTCGAGGTGGATGGTTTTGACGGAATCAGCCTGGAACATCTGATAGAGCGTTCGTACCATTTGCGCCTGGCTGTTGCTGTAAAAAATGCCGCACAGAATCACGAGCAGAAGAAATCGACGAGTCATATTGTAGAGAGAGTGTGGCTCCGGGATTGTTGAATGTGAAATGCAAGATGCTGGCCCATGTGCGTAGCGCACAAAACGCCGGCAAAAATAACGGTATTGATACGTTAGAATTGCACATGGTTGCACTGGAAGAGGCCCTTAGAGCATGTTTGGGATTTTTTGCCTGGTTCTGAAAAGATGGATTTTTTGTACGTTTTTCGCGTTTTTTCATGCGCATAGTGGTGACTATGTAAGTGAAAAAAGGTGAAAAACGCGCAAAAAAGCCGCTTTTCAGGCCTGGTAAAAAAATCCCAAACATGCTCTTAAAATAAAAAATCCCGAATTTTTCAGCGAGTGAAAAATCCGGGAGATTGGAAATGTATAATTCTAAACAGGAAACCTTATTTGACGTCGGCCAACGTAGCAACGTTGGGCACAACGATTTTCAGGTCTTTGGGGGCAAAAACGGTGTACGTCAGGTTTTCACGCAGTACTTCTCCTTTTACCTTGATTTGTTTTTGAATGTTGGGCATCAGGATGTGTAGCACATCACCTTCGACAAGAGAAGAGATGTTGTAGCGACCTACATTCGCCAGTTCGTTGACCATCGAGTTGTTGCCATTGGCAAGGCTGATTCCGATTTCGACACGAACAGTCGGATTGTTCCAAATCTTTAGGTCGACATTTCCTGGCAGATCCAGTTTGATCGTGCCTTTGTCTTCAGTGTTAAAAGTTTTTGAAAAAGTTTTGCCCACCGAAGACTGGGCGAGAGATAACATGGGGATCGCGAGGAGGATAACAATTGCATTTATTTTGGTTCTCATAACAAACCTCCTTTTTTTATTGTGACAAAGTAAGATTTTAATTTTGGTAAAAGCAAGTGGTAAAGCAAATTTTATTCTATTCTTAACAACGAAGACAATAGCCTGGAGGTTGGGTCGAGAATTGATTTTTTCGTAAAGTAGCGGTTGAATCCTTTGGCGTACCTTCGCCCCATCAAACGATTCGATCCATGAAGCAATTCAGATTATTTTTCTTTGTATTCGTTATCCTTTCGGTTACTGCCTGTTCGCCCAGAATGGCGGTGAATACTGTGCCGGTTGGGCCTAAAGGCAATGCGGCGCTTCAAAGTGGCCCTATGCTCGGCTACGCCGATATGTTCGAAGTACTCATTTGGATTCAAACAAACAGCGCCGCCCAGGTGTATGTAGCGTATTGGGATGTGGAAAAACCGGATATGAAATACACCACCACGCCTGTGACTACGGTCGCGGAGCATGGGTTCACGGCAAAATGTATTGCCAACCGCCTGCAACCCGGCAAAAACTACCAATACACCGTTTATCTTAACGGTGGGGCCGTGCAACTGCCATACCCCACCACCTTCAAAACACAGGTGCTGTGGCAGTGGCGCACCGATCCGCCCACCTTTACTGTGGCGATGGGCAGTTGCGCATACGTTAATGAACCCGAATACGATCGCCCTGGAAAACCTTATGGCTCCGAATACCAGATTTTTGGCAGTATTGCGGCCCAAAAACCGGATGTGATGTTGTGGCTGGGCGACAACTTCTACTACCGCGAACCCGACTATTTTACCCGAACAGGTATGTTGCATCGCGCTACGCACACACGCTCCCTGCCGGAAATGCAACCCTTGCTGGCCGCTACGAACAACTACGCTATCTGGGACGACCACGACTTTGGCCCCAACGACGCCGACGGCACCTTCATTCACAAGGAAATGGCCTGGGAGGTGTTCCGCGACTTTTGGGGCAACCCGACTTTTGGTCTGCCAGGGCAAAAAGGTTGCACTACTGCGTTCAGTTACAATGATGTCGACGTTTTCATGCTCGACAACCGCTATTACCGTACGCCAGATTACTGCAAAACCTGTCCGGAAAAAACAGCGCTCGGCAAAGAACAACTCGAATGGTTCCTCGAGGCACTGACGACCAGCCGGGCGCCGTTTAAACTGGTGGCTATTGGCGGGCAACTGCTGACCACCGACGACCACGACGAAACCTATCAACACCTGTACAAAGCCGAACGCGACACCATCCTGGCTCGCATCGAACGCGAAGGGATAAAAGGGGTGGTTTTCCTGACGGGTGACCGACATTTTACAGAACTCAGCGCCTTGAAAAACAAGGCGGGCAACTGGGTGTACGACCTGACCGTATCGGCGCTTACCTCCGGAGCCTTTGTGGATGCTGGCAAAAAAATAAAAAATGACTTTCGGGTGGATGGCACCGTGGTCGATTACCACAGTTATTCTGTTTTGCGATTCAGCGGCCCGCGCAAGGAACGCCAGATGCAAATCAATGTGTACGATTCCAATGGCAAGGAACTCTGGACCAAAACCATAGGCCCCGACGGAAACCTGAAATAATCGTGGTATTTTGGCCGCCTGGAATATTCGCCCAAAGAGGAATCCGGCAAACGACCAATTTGCCCAAAATTAACAAGAATGGCATCTCCTAACCAACCAGTAGGCGTACTGGGCTCGGGCAGTTTCGGAACTGCGGTAGCCAACCTGCTGGCATATAACTCGGACGTATTTCTCTTCAGCCGAAAACCTGAAGTAGTCGATGCGATCAATGAAACCCGACACCACCTCGGCGTAGAAATATCCGAACGGGTACGGGCTACCAGCGATCTGGCAGAACTGGCTGCCCGTTGTACCCTGATTTTTCCAATTGTGCCGTCGAACAGTTTTCGTAGCATGATGCAGGCGTTGGCGCCTCACTTGCGCCCCCACCACATCATCATACACGGCACAAAGGGCTTCGACCTGAAAGACATCGAAGAAAACGACCTGGAAAAACCGGGGCTTGTGCTCACGCGCGCCAACGTGCGCACCATGAGCGAAGTAGTGCGCGAGGAAAGCAGCGTCGTGCGGGTTGGGTGCCTGTCGGGCCCCAACCTCGCTGCCGAAATCATGGCAGGGCAACCAGCCGCCACCCTTGTAGGCAGCCGATTCCGGGAAGTGATTCAGGCAGGTCAAACAGCCCTCAACAGTTCGAAATTTCATGTATTTGGCTCGTACGACATCCTCGGCGCCGAACTGGCCGGTGCGCTCAAAAACATCATTGCGCTGGGATCCGGCGTAATAGGTGGCCTGGGGCTGGGCCGCAATATTCAGGGCCTGCTCATCGCGCGCGGCCTCGCTGAAATGGTTTATTTCGGTAAATCACTCGGCGCTACCAGCCACGCTTTTGTAGGGGTGGCCGGCATTGGCGACCTCGTCGCCACCGCCACGAGTACCAACAGCCGCAACTACTCCTTCGGAATGCGGCTGGCCAAAGGCGAATCCACCGAACACATCCGCGAACACATGCCCGAACTGGCCGAGGGCGTGCGCACCCTGCGCATCGCCCACCAACTGGCCCGCCAGCACAAACTCCACGTACCCATCACCTCCATGCTCTATGCTGTGGTGTTTGAAAAATACCCCATCGAAAAAGCCCTGGAGTTTTTGATGACCTACCCTTATGCGATAGACGTAGACTTTCTTTAGAGGTGAGAGGTGAGAGAGTGAGAGAGTGAGAGAGTGAGAGATGTGAGAGTGTGAGACGGTGAGAAATGTGAGAGATATGAGAAGGGAGCCATCACGGTATAGCCCTGAAAGGGCGTCTGCAGTAGCACAGGGCAACGCCCTGTGAATAAAAAACACATAAGTATAGCCCTGAAAGGGCGTCTGCAATAGTACAGGGCAACGCCCTGTGAATAAAAAATGTGAATAAAACACCACGCGCGTCGGCAACGCCCTGTGGCGAAGGCATTCGCCCACCATACCATCCCCACATTTTTTTGTATTCCCACATTGCAATACATTTGTAAGTCAATGAGTTGTATTCGTATATGCCGGATGCAGGCAAAGCGTCTGTTTCTCAGCATATACCCATCATGTTCTTACGCCACAGTTACATGCGTTATCTCGTACTATCCATCTTTGTACTAACCACTCTGGCGCTTTCCGCGCAACGCTCCGATACAGAGCGCAGGCATTACCGCCCGAGCCGCAGTTTTCTGGAAAATTCTGATGAAAACTGCTACGAAGCCACGCGGAAAGAAGCCGACCGTGCTTTCGCGCAGCGTTGTTGGGAGGATGCAAGCCTCTTGTACCGCGCTGCCAAAAACTGCGCAGATGCCGACCAAAAACGCCGACAGGAAATGAGCGACCGCCTTGAAGCCTGCCGTGCGGCTGCAGAACAGGAAATCATCAATCGGGAACGCCATGCCATCGCTGCCAACCGGGCCGACGACTCGCGCGAACTGCTACGACATGCCGACCGCTCGCTGGCTTATCGAATGGCGGATTTTGCCAATTCATACATAGCGCCGCCGGGAGAAGACAACCCCGACTGCCAGCAGGCTATGTTCGACGCCTGGTATGCGTCGCCGGGCGCCATTGGTGCGCCACAGGCCCCAGGTATCCAGGCGCCATTTTGTTACCAACTGGGCGACAACCTGGGCGGCCAACTCATTGTACATTTTGCAGGACAGGGGAAACAGAAAAAAATTTACGCGTTTTCTGCCCAGGAGCACAAGTTGTACCACTGGGACGCCAATACCCTCGAACAGGGTGCTACCGCTCCGATTGACCCCTCTATCACCGGTTTTGAAGTGGCGCCTGATGGCAACACTTTTTTACTGTATTCGGATAAATTGCTGATTTTCTGGCGGAAAGGGCGTGAAGCCTACCGATTGAACGTAGCGCGCCTGCACAACTTCTGTTTCAGCGAACGGGGTGATGAATTTTTCCTGCTGGACACCATTGAAAAGAAAATAGACGTGCTCACTCTCAAGGAAGTGTACCAGAGTGTGAACAACGCTAAAATGCAAAAACAACGGAAACTGGAAGAAACCCTTCAGCCGCCCACATTTAGGCCCTGGGTGACGGGAGTAGGGCCTGGAGTACTAAATTTGGCTGTGTACAAAGGCAATATGTGGCTGGGTTATGCCGACAGCCTCGTGGTATTGCAAAAAATACCAGGTGGGCAGGGCTGGAAATTGGCGAGAAACATACCGCTCCCGTTTAAGGATCAAAATATTTCAGCAAGCGGCAATGTCATGCAATTGTATCCTGAGGATGAAATGATGTTGGCATGCGAAGGCAAAACATCTTATGTTTTGCACCTGCCGGAAGACAGCAATGAACAGCCCAAACCGATAGCGCTCAACGGTTACTTACTGGCTTCACAACCCGGTAAACAAGTGGCTACCTTGCAATCGGAATACAATGGGGAAAGTGGTAACATCCTTGTGTACAATGCATTGGGCGAAGTGCTTGCTCTGACATCTGTTCCCGATCTTGAATATTACAACCTCCTGTCCGGCGCCTTCGACCCTGACGGTCAGTGGCTGGTACTGCCTTCCATCAGTGGTGTGTTGCATTGCTGGCGACTGCAAGACCATGGGCAGAATATTTTTTACAAATTTTCTTCAGATGCAGAACTCGTTACCGACATCAGCCCCGACGGGCACTGCTATGCCTCCTATGCGGCGCATCAAATCAGCATTTGTGATGGCCGCCAGCCGGGCACTGCAACGAATAAATTGCGCGTAAACGACTCGTTTTCTACCTTCGATTTCTTTTCCGACCGGCTGGCCAACCACTGGATAGCAACACCGTGGCGTGGCGATTCGATGTTGGTATGGAACTGGGAGAAAAACAAAAAATGGTGGCTGCCGCTGCCCTTGCTTCCTCAATTCCCCGTCGCGTTTACATCCGACGAACGATACCTCGCAGCGGCATATTCCGATGGACAAATCCGTGTGTACGACCTGTCGAACGGGCAGGTAGCATCTACCCGATCGTATTCGGGTGAAATAGTGGAAATGAAATTTTTGCCGGTTTCCAATGAATTGATCCTCTTGCAGCAAAGCAAGTCCAACTACGACTACACTACCAAAACCCTGCTGCGCATCATCCATCCCTTCAAAAATGAGTACAAGCAGCGCACTATGCGCCTGCATGAATACAATATTTACCTGCTGGATGTGTCTTCGCAAGGCGATCTGCTGGCGGTATCGGATGGGCAGGACATCCGTATTTTTCATACCGATGACCTGACCGATGAAGTGGTGCAAATTGTTCCAACTGGGGAAGGTTCTGTGCAAGGCACGAGCGCCTCGGTGCTGGCCATCCGTTTTTCTCCCGACGGGCGTTCGCTGATGACTACTTACAGCGACCACAGCACGGTGTCGTGGAGTACCGAAACGGGCCTGCCCAATTTCAAACTGCAACTACCGGCCCAAGCCAATGAAATGTCTTTTTCGCGGATTCGGATGTTGCCTGAAGATAATCTCTTGTGCCTGATGTCGCCTGGTGAGGCCATTTTGATTCGCTCGCTTGACCCCGCAGCCATTCGGGCGGCCGTGCAGCCCCCCAACTACAGCCTGATTGCTTTCACCCCCGATCAGATACGGAAATACAGCCTCGATCAGGCGCTCAACTATGAAGGGAATTTTGAACGATTGGCTAATTCGAAGGATATTCCGCTCATCAAATCCTTTTTCAGTTATTACTACCAGCAAGCCCGATTGAGCAGCAATATCGATCAGGTGAGTGAATACTGCGACCGCGCATTTGTGCTGTATTCACAGCTCGAACCGGATACCCGCAGTGAACTAAGGCCAACCATGCTGGCTATGTATAGCAATTTTATCTGGAAATGGCTGCTGCGCGATCACCCCGAAAAGGCCGAACAGGTACTGCAATTTGTAAACAAACAATTCGGAAAACCTTTCGAAGTAACCCTGTCAGAAGCGCATGTCGCATTGGTAAAAGGTGGGCCTGACGACCTGCGCCGCGCTGTCAGGTTGTATGCCGACTGGATTATCAGAATGACCACCGAACTGGTACCGGAAGTATATGTAGATCCTTCTCTGAATAACATTTTTGAAGATTTCGTTCAACTGGCAGAGTTTGAACTCATTGGCGAGACCCAGATCAATTGCCTGTGCGGTATGTTCGATGCCTGGGATAATTTTGTACTGTGCTCCCAACAAGCCAGGGACGTACAAGCGGCGCCATTCGACCAGGAAACGCGCCTTCGCTGGAATATTTACAAAAAAATACACCTGAGCAACCAGAACAAACCGTTTGCCGTGATGCTCAAACTACAGGAAGATGCCCGGGCGGATGCGCTACAACTGGCCAAAATGAAACCGACAATCGGAAGGGGACAACTCGAAATATTATCTAATATGATCGCTGAAACGTACCTCAGTTGGGCGCGTTTCGAGCAAAGCAGCGACAAAGGAATAGAATTGTGCCGAAAGGGAATCAGGGTGCTCGAAGAAATAGGGCCATTTACCCAGCGAAAAGAACAAACCAGACTCGAAACCCTCGCACGGCTGTATTCCGACCTGGCATCCAACCTTTTTGAACGCGAACAATACGAGGCGAGTCTCGAAAACTGCAAAAAAGCGTATGAGGTCAGCGAGAAAATGTGGGCGGCCGTCACCGATACCATTTACTTAGGCTCCTATTCTTACCTTATTCTCACCCCTCAGTTGATTACGCTTGGCAATGCCTCTCTCATGCTGGGCGATTTCGTTACGGCTCGCAATGCATTTGAAGAAGCGGCCAGTATTGGCAGCAATAGTTACAATTCCTATTTGCTCGCGCATGTTGATCTGATGGAAGGCAAGGAAATCGATGCATTTCTGAACTATGGCGGTATTCAAAATACGGAAGAACTGGGCAATGCACTGTTTGATTTGCAGCGTTTATCCGAGCATTTTCCGGCACGCAAAGACTCCATTCTTGCCTTTATGCCTCGCCTAAAAAATGCCTGGCTTGCCAACCACACCCGTTCAAGTGCGCTGGAAGTAGATTACCGTTTTGCCACCCTTCTGGCACATCATTCCTTTTCTACAGAGCACTATGCACAAGCATTGGAGTGGAATATGCGCGCTATGGAATCCGTGGAACAATTGATCCGAAACAAAAATACTACCTTCCCCTGGGGCCAGTCCTGGGTAGAAACGGCTCAGAATCAGTCTTTTTACTTGTTATTCAACTCCTTAAAAGATACTTCTCTGCTCACCAAAGCCATAGAAATGGCCCAGAAAACGGAAGAGAAATCCCGGCAGCCTTCCGATGGCTACGACTATCCGCTTTCCGAATACGTCCAGACCAACCTGGCACATGCCTACCTGCTCCGCAATCGGCCTGGCGACCGGGAAAAAGCAATAGAAACCTATCGCAAATTTGTGGAATCCGAGAATGCCCCGCTGAATGGATACTGGGAAACACTGGAAAAAGATTTCAGGGACCTGCACAACGCAGGTATTCAATGGCCCGATCTGAAAAACGTGATCAAAACCATTCTGCCGTCTTATGTACCGCTGTCGGATGTGGATTGGCGGGGAATAGGGGTAATGGATGCCGACTAGGAAACACGGATTGCGCGGATTGAAATACGGATTTTCACAGATTGGGAAACACGGATTGCACGGATTTAAGACGGATATTCACAGATGGCGTTCCCAATAACGAGAGAGGCGATGACCATCATGTCATCGCCTCTCTCATTATTACAGTCTGTCACTATCAACAAACCAAATCTGTGAAAATCCGTCTTACATCCGCGCAATCCGTGTTTCAATCCGTGTTTTTATGCTGTCGCGTGCGTTTTCCCTCTCATATAAAACCACAACAATCCGAACGCCACGATCAGAATGAGCGGGAAGGTGAGCAGGTGCTGCAGCGTTTCCTGTCCGGCTACCAGATCGGCAGCATCGCCGGTAAGGCCTTGCGCCTGTGCTGTCATACGCGATTTGTCGAGCCAGCCACCTACAATAGGCTGCGCAATGGCCGTAGCAAACATACCTGCGCCACCCATCAGCGACATGCCCAGGGCGCCTGATTTGGGAATGTATTCACCGGTAAAGCCCAACATCGTAGGCCAGAAATAACAAACGCCGATGGCAAACAAAATAGCCGAAACATACACCATACTGCCTGTCGCGGTGCTCATCAGGTAGATACCGATGGCGGCAATGATGGAGCCGCCCCACAGTACACCCGTCGGGTTGAGGCGGTGGATGATCGGGCCGGCAAAATAGCGGCCTACGGCCATCAGGCCCGTTACCATGGCCAGAATCAGCATCGGCTGCGCACCGCCCGCTTTAGCCAGCAGGCGCTCTACCCATTGCTGGGTGCTGAGTTCAGTATTGGCGGTGAGTACCATGCAGAAAATCATAAACAGGTACAAAGGTGAAAAAATACCCGCCAGGTTCTGACTCAAAGGCGCCTGTCCGGAAGATTCGCGGTCGGGGAAACTTTGCCCCCAGAACAAATAGGCATAAATAGCCGTCGGAATCAGCATAATAGCAATCTGTGCCTGCCAACCCATGCCTGCATTCGACATAAACTGCGAAATCAGTGAGCCCAGGAAAATACCGCCCGGAAACCATACGTGAAATTTGTTCAGCATGGTGGTCCGGTTTTCCTTGAACATGTTGGAAATCATCGGATTGCAGGCGGCTTCCACCGTTCCGTTGCCGAAGCCCACAAAGAAATTGGACAACAACAGCAGTCCGAAGCCATTGGCGCCCAGGGTCATTACAATACCCAGCACGTGCGATGCCAGGGCAATGTACATCATGCGTTTGGGGCCGAATTCATTGTAGAGCCAGCCGCCCACCATGGTGGCAATCGGGAAGCCCAGAATGGCCATTTGGTTGATATAACCCAACTGGGTGTCGCTGAGGCCGAATTTCCGGGACAATTCTCCCAAAATGCCCGCCCGAATGGCGAAAGCAAAGGCAGTGGTAATCAGGGCAAAACAACTGGCCGTAAACAGCCTGGAAGTGTTGATGTTGCTCATGCAAGTATCAGGTGTGTTTCGTGATTGAAATTTAGAACGGCCAAATGTAGAAATGTCAGAATTGTTTTCTGCAAAATCTTTTAAAGGCTTTTTATTTTTTTGTAAAAAACTGCAAATCCGGAGTGGGTAACGCGATCAATAACAAAGGCGAACTCTACGCTTTGTGTCCCTTGTGAAACCTTGGTGTCCCTCGTGGTAAAAAATTTTAACCACCAAGTTCGCAAAGGTTTCACAAGGGACACAAAGCGTAGAGTTCGCCATTTTTTCAAAGAGATAAATTGGAAAGGGACTGAAACCTTCGTTTCGGACAAAAAAAAGCCCGAATTTTTCACAAGGAAAAATCCGGGCAAAAGTGTTTCTGTGACCACGACTGGAGTCGAACCAGCACATCCGTAAGGACACCACCCCCTCAAAGTGGCGCGTCTACCAATTCCGCCACGTGGCCATGCGCTTTTCAAAAGCGGCGGCAAAGATAAGAGGCTTTGGGGAAAAAAGAAGAAGAGGGAGAAAAAAAGGTTGAATACGTGAGGGAGGAGTTATGAGTTATGAGTTATGAGTTATGAGTTATGAGTTATGAGTTATGAGTTATGAGTTATGAGTTATGATGCTGTACTCATGGCTTTTTTATTAGAGTAGCCAAAAGCAACGTGAAAACAACTCATAACTCATAACTCATAACTCATAACTCCTCCCTTTACCCAAAAATATCCCTTACCCGCTCAAAAAAACTCTTGTCTTCCTTGCCGGGGTTGGGCTGGAAATTGGGCATGTCGCGCAATTTTTCCAGGAGTCGTTTTTCTTCGTCGTTGAATTTTTTCGGAACCCATACGTTCACGTGGATCAGTTCGTCGCCCCGCTGGTACGATTGCAGACCGGGTAATCCCTTGTCTTTGAGCCTGAAAATTTTACCCGATTGGGTGCCTGGCGGTATCGTGATGCGAGCGCGGCCATCGAGCGTGGGCACTTCCGTTTTGGTGCCCAGCGCGGCATCGGCCACGTTGATAAACAGTTCGTACATGATATTGCTGCCGTCGCGGGTAAACTCCTCGTGCGGCACTTCTTCCACGGTAATGAGCAGGTCGCCCGGGGCGCCGCCTTTGGCGCCAGCGTTGCCCTTGCCGGCCATAGAAAGTTGAATGCCTTCGTGTACGCCGGCCGGGATGTCCATTTCGATGGTTTCCTCGCCAAACACGCGGCCGTCGCCTTTACATACATTGCACGGCGATTTGATGGTTTGTCCGGCGCCATTGCAGGTGGGGCAGGGCACAGCCGTTTGCATCATCCCGAACGGGGTTTGGGTGACGCGGTTCACCATACCCGAGCCACGGCAGGTGCCGCAGGTTTCTACGGAATTGGGGTCGCGCGCGCCCGAGCCATTGCAGGTATTGCAAGTGACCTGTTTGCGCACCTTGATTTTTTTATTGACGCCCGTCGCAATTTCCTCCAGGGTCATTTTTACGCGGATACGGAGGTTAGAGCCCCGCTCGCCGCGTGGCCTGCCGCCCCCACCGCCGCCTCTGCGACGGCCGCCGCCGAAAAATTCGCCGAAAATATCATCGCTGTCGAAACCGAAACGGCGCAGGATATCGTCCATATCCATGCCCTGGAAGCCACCCGCGCCACCCGCATTTCCATCCACACCGGCATGGCCGAGGCGGTCGTAGCGGGCGCGTTTGTCAGAGTCACTCAGCACATCGTATGCTTCGGCGGCTTCCTTGAATTTTTCCTCTGCTGCTTTATCGCCCGGATTCCGGTCGGGGTGGAATTCGAGCGCTTTTTTGCGGTAGGACTTTTTTATGTCGTCAGCACTGGCATTTTTGGCTACACCCAGCACTTCGTAATAATCGCGTTTTGCCATGTTTATTTACCAACTACAACTTTCGCGTAACGGATGATGCGTTCGCCGAGGGAATATCCGGGTTCGAGGATGTCGACAATTTTGCCTTTGA
Source organism: Bacteroidota bacterium (assembly GCA_020160935.1). Lineage (GTDB taxonomy): Bacteria > Bacteroidota > Bacteroidia > Chitinophagales > Saprospiraceae > M3007. Next base: position 54,017 of record JAIUPL010000022.1, read on the forward strand.
GTTCGTCGGAAGCCGCCGGAATTTCCGCTACGGCTTCGTGGATATCCGCATTGAAATCGTCGCCGACCTTGGTTTCAATACCTACCAGGCCTTTCAGACGCGCCATTTGCACGAGTTTCTGGTGGATCAGTGCGGCGCCTTCGCTGAGTGAATCATTTTTGGCGGCCCTGTCAAAATCGTCCAAAATCGGCAGCAAAGATGCCAGGATGTCACGTCCGGCTGTCTGGATGAGTTCCATCCGTTCCTTGGCGCTGTGGCGTTTGAAGTTCTCGAAATCGGAGAACAGGTACAGGTATTTATTGCGGCTTTCCTCGAGTTGTTTTTCGAGTTCGGCGATGCGTTCGTCATTTCCGCCTTGTTCGGGCGTATTTTCGAGTACTTCTTCCATTTCCTGCTCGCTCGTATTCGTTTCTTTTTCCGTCATATCAAATATTTTTTTGAAAGGGTTTTTCATACGAAATGGTTGAAATCAGGGCAATTGAGTCGTGATTTCGAGTGCTTTCCGCAATTTCCATGCCTCGCGCGCGTGAATGTCAAAATGACAGGAGAAATAGAGAGTGAGAGATGTGAGAGAGTGAGAGATGTGAGAGAGTGAGAGATGTGAGAGGGTGAGAGAGTGAGAAATGTGAGAGTCCGTAGAGTGTACCGCTTGTTTCACAGACTTTTTTGATCGGAGCGGCACACTCTACGGACTCTCACCCTCTCACATCTCTCACATCTCTCACCCTCTCACATCTCTCACTCTCTCACTCTCTCACTCTCTCTAAAATTTTCTCCAACTCTCCCGGCATCGGGTCCACCTCCAATATTTTGCCTTCGGGGTTGAGCAGAAAAAGGGTTGGGATCGACTTGATGTTGTAATGGCTGGAAATGGGCCCGCCGAAGTCGCCCGATTCCATCGTGTGGTATTTCCAAATCATGCCGTCTTCGGCGATGGCGCGCACCCAGTTGCGTGGATTTTGCTCGATGGCGACGCTGAAAATTTCAAAACCGCTGCTGTGGTATTTGTTGTAGAGGGCCACCAGTTGCGGGTTTTCGGCACGGCAGGGGCCACACCAACTACCCCAAAATTGGAGCAGGGTGTATTTGCCGCGCGTGTCGCTGAGGCGTGCAGTGCTGCCGTCGGGCAGTGTCACCTGAAAATCGGGCGCCGTTTCGCCGGCAATAAAACGCGGTTGGCGGTATTTGTACCAGATAAACAAACCGATCACCAGGGCGGCGCCCATGATCAGGTACGAGGTTCTTTGTTTCATGTAAATTCGTATTGGAAGGATAAATTTTGTGAAGATTCATGGAGATTTGCGGGGCGGTTTGTTTCCTGCAGATTGGCTATCCGTAGAGTAATGTCCCGCAGATGACGCAGAATACACGCAGATTTCCGCAGATCGTAGCGTACACCTATTTTTTTAAATCATTGTAATAACGTGTACTCTACGATCTGCGGAAATCTGCGTGTATTCTGCGCCATCTGCGGGAAATAAATCTGTGGGAAACCATTCTACGGAAAACAAACCTGCACGCAAATCTGCACGAAATTCCGCAAATTAATTTTGCCCAGTCCGAACTCCCATGCGTATTCCAGATATTTCCGATACGATTGTCGCCCTCGCTACACCACCGGGCATTGGCGCCATCGGAATCATCCGTTTAAGCGGTCCCGAAGCCATCCCGCTGGCCGACCGAATTTTTAAAGGCAAGGTGCTGGCCGAGCAGCCTACGCACACCGCACATTTCGGTCGCATCGAAGCGGCAGACGGCCGCGCGCTGGACGAGGTGCTAGCCACCGTATTCCACGACCGCCGCTCGTACACCGGACAGCCCACCGTGGAATTCGGCTGCCACGGATCGCCGTATATCCAGCAGGAAATCATACAGTTGTGCCTGCACGAAGGCGCGCGCATGGCCGAGCCGGGGGAGTTTACGCTGCGCGCTTTTCTCAATGGCCGCATGGACCTTAGCCAGGCAGAGGCCGTGGCCGACCTCATTGCCAGCCAAAGCGAAGCGGGCCATACCGTGGCGCTGCGCCAGTTGCGCGGCGGCTTTCGCAGCGAAATCCAGCAATTGCGCAGCGAATTGATCGATTTTGCCAGCCTCGTCGAACTCGAACTCGACTTCGGCGAAGAAGACGTGGAATTTGCCGACCGCGACGACCTGAAAAAGTTGGTACAGAAAATACGCGCCCACCTTCGTCCGCTCATCCAGTCCTTCGCCCTCGGCAATGCCATCAAAACAGGCGTCAGCACTGTCATCGCCGGCCGCCCCAATGCCGGGAAAAGCACCTTGCTCAATGCCCTGCTCAACGAAGAACGCGCCATTGTGAGCGATATTCCCGGCACCACCCGCGACACGATCGAAGAAGTGCTGAATATAAAAGGTGTGCAGTTTCGCCTGATCGACACGGCCGGTATCCGCGAAGCACAGGACGCCATCGAAGCCATCGGCGTGGCCAAAACGATGGAAAAAATCGAGCAGGCGGCCATTCTTGTCTATGTGTGGGACGTCGCTGGCGGCATGACACTCGCCGAGGTGCGCGCCGACCTCCAACAACTCGCCCCCACAGGCGACCACTTGCTCGTGGTGTGCAATAAAATGGATCGCAACCCGCTGTTCCAAACCGACTGGCTCGTCGATCCCACTCTGCCCGGCATCCACCCCTACCTGCTCCCTGAAGATTCTCAGGACTCACTACTCACTACTCACTACTCACCATTCACCATTCATCATTCATCATTAATTGCCGTTTCCGCAAAGAATGCAATGAACATCGAGTACCTCAAAGAAAAACTCTACGACCTGGCCGTGGGCAGCGAACTGGCTACCGACCACACCATCGTGACCAATGCCCGACACCACGACGCCCTGCGCCGGGCCGATACCGCCCTGGCCGAGGTGCTGCACGGACTGGAAACGGGCGTCACGGGCGATTTTGTGGCGCAGGATATCCGGCACGCACTGGCGTATCTGGGGGAGATTACGGGGGAAATTGGGGTGGAGGATTTATTGGGGAATATTTTTGGGAAGTTTTGTATTGGAAAGTAAGTTGTATTTTTGTTGAAAATCTTTCCACTTATGTACCGTTTGGATCGCCAGGCTTTTACTGTTCAAAATTTTGAATCTGCTGCACATCAGCGGGCGTATTGGTTGAGTAAGTCACCAACCGAACGATTGTCAGCAGCCTGGTATCTTGTTTGTGCGGCCTGGAATCTGGATCCAAAGGTTCCACAAAGACTGGATCGTGGACAGTTTTCCATTCGTCAACACCTCGCCTGATCCTATCTTTTCGTTCACCTCATCTCTCGGATTTGCTGGAAGCAAGGCGCTCGGCAGGGCGTCTGAAGGATCTGAATGATCTGTAAAACTTGAATGGGTGACAATGTCGGAAAGTAACTCTTGCAAAAACTGCAACTATTCGGAAATTCCGAAAGGTTGATCTTCCAGGCTTATTGTTGACAATTGTTGCAAAAAATGCAACGACTTGGTGTAAAATACAATTCTCAACTGTCAAGAAATCCTTGACGGTTCACCCTTTTGTTGGGTCATGAGGTTTTCAAGCGACAAGTATTTCGACCTTTTTGAGCCAATTTTACGTGTTTGGAAGCCCTGAACCCGTTTTTTGGACTGTTTAATAGGTATTGTGTAGTGTCTAATACGTTCTTTTGATAGTCTAATACGTCCGTTTGATAGTCTAATACGTCCGCGATGTATCTGAATACGTGCATCATGTATTCTAATACGTACGTGACGTATCTGAATACGTACATTATGTATTAGAATACATCGCGGACGTATTAGACTATCAAAAGAACGTATTAGCCGGTCAAAAGGACGTATTAGGGCGTATAAATCACACGTCTGACGGTATGATGTACCTATTGAAGAGTATAGGGCACGGGTTGGACGGTGCAGATTACGTATTAGGGAGTGTGGGAGACGCATTAGTTTTTCAAGTGATATGCATCTGGGGATAGATTTGCCGGCACAGCCGGCGCGAATGGAAAGCATGCGGCACAGCCGCTGCGCTAGCGCATCTGTTTATGTATTGGGGTTTAGTGGATGTGGGTAGCCTGTTAGCCAGCAGGTTAGAAGGTGCAGATGATTGGAACTCCTTATTTTAGGGTTGTATTCGAAGGAAGTATTGAAGGCTGCTTTTGATTAATTTGGTGAAAAACGCTATCTAACCTGGATATTTCCTCATCAATTAACGATTGATTAGTTTCTTTTCTAATGCCAAGCAAAGTGCTTTTGGAATTTAAGTACATACTAGCACTATTTGCTGGAGTCATTCCCTTGGTCGAAAGTAATGTGATAGATGTAAGTGAAAAGTGTTTGATAGCGATTTCTGAGTTTGGGCATGTTTTAAGATAGTCTTTCAGCATGGAATATATCATACCTTCGGTCTGAATAAGGATTTGGAATGGGATCTTGGATGATTGATTTTTGACAGCCTTATCAACTTCTGTAGAAATGGGCCCGTAAGCGCAAAGTAAAAAATCCGTCATCATGTTCTCATTGCATTTGTTGTAGCGTTTGAGGTACTTTCGAAAAATGCCGGATGCTTTGAGCATATTCGCGATTGGGCCGTCATTTATCATCAGCGCTTTGGTTATAAGAAAAGTGTAAATGACTCTGTCCACATCTTCCTGAAGCGCACCGTTACCAAGATCATAGATACGCTCGATCTTTTGGATTTTAGTATCGCCAAAATCTTTAGTGAAGCAAATTTTATTGATTTTGTTAACCACGGAGTATTTAATTGCCAGTTCGTATCCATCTTTATCACAATCCTCATTGTAATCTCCCCAAATGACCAGATCGACACCTTTGTCTAATCCCAATAAATGAGCCTCTTCCTCGGATTGTACACATTGGCCACTGAATGTTTCAATATTCAGATTAAGACTATCTTCTTTAATTAAAGTTTTGTACCGATTGATGATCTGCTGTTCATAACTGGTTTCCTCTATCGTGCAATTTTTGATAGGATTAAAAGGTAGTATCAATACTTTAACCGCTTCGGGTGGGAGTGTAGAATAATGATAAATGCCTGCAAGCAGGAGAACGATCGCCAAGGCTAAAGCACCTAAGAACAACCACCTGTGGCGCAACTCGCGTTTTTCGGATACACTGGCGGAAGGATAGACTTCATCTGCCAGATCTTTTATCAAAATAGTCAACTGGTGTTTTTCCCGCAGATGCTCATCCGGCGAAATTGTCAATCGGGATATTCGCATTTGCAAACTTTCTACACTTTGAAAATACAAGGCGACTTGTCTTTTTTGGCGCTTGGTAAGTTTGCCACCCTTGAGCACTTGAAGAGCGCTGACGAGGTCGCCATCTTTGATAAACTCAAAAATCAGGGCCTTGCTATCTTTTTCCATGTTATGCATAGGTTGAATATTTCCATTTGATGGTCATCGCGCTCACTGGAGGCTGAAATCCGGTGCCAAAGAAATTGAAAAAATGATGCTCTGCAAGCACGGTCACTGCATTTCTGCAATACCCATGCGGCATGATGTTTGAAGCGATTGTGCAAACTTTTCTTCATCCTGTGGTATTAAATCATTGTGGATGTGTATGTTATTCAGTCTCTAATACCTATGACAAATTGGAATTTATCCTTTCCTTCGCAATGAAAAATAACATAGGAGCCACGCTGGAAATAGCAAAGCAAGAACCGTTGATAAACCTAGTAGTAATAGTATGGCCTTTAATGAAAACTCCAGAGTAAAAATCCCAACAATCCTGCACCTCTGTAGTTTGGGGTACAAGTATTTGCCCTTACAGAAAGTTAAGTGGAATACCTCCACCAATATTTTTCCTGAAATTTTCGAACAGAGTATAAGCCGGCTTAATCCTGATATCGACTCCGCTGAGGTCACGGCAATGCTGGACAAAATAAACCTGGTACTGGACAACGAAGACCTCGGAAAGGCATTTTATGAAATGATCACCTCCAGTGGCGGACCTATTCTGATTGACTACGAAAATTTCTCCAATAACTCGCTTAACGTTGTCACCGAACTTCCATACATAAACGGCGAGGAAGAATTTCGGCCCGATATTACCCTGCTCATCAATGGAATGCCTCTGGTTTTTATTGAAGTGAAGAAACCCAACAACCTGGATGGCATTCAAGCGGAATACAAACGAATTTTGTCCCGATTCAAGAACAAGAAATTCCGCAAGTTTATCAATGTCACACAACTCATGGTGTTCTCCAACAACATGGAATATGCCGATGATGGTTCGCAACCATTGCAAGGGGCCTTTTATGCTACGACCGCCTACGGAGATCTGAAATTCAACTTTTTCAGGGAGGAGGAAAAGATAGACTTGTCAACAGTGCTAAAACCCGTTCCGGATCAAACGGAAACGGAAATCCTCCAACTCAACAACCTGATAAGCATTAAATAATCTCAGGAGTTCCTCACCAATAAAAACCCTGATTCGCCTACTAATAGAATTTGTACGTCCTTGCTCCAGCCGGAACGCCTCTCCTTTATGTTGCAGTATGCTTTCGCCTATGTGAAAACCGAAACCGGACTGGAAAAACATGTGATGCGGTATCCGCAGATATTTGCCACAAAAGCCATCGAACAAAAGTTAAATGAAGGCGTACGAAAAGGTATCATCTGGCATACCCAGGGCAGCGGTAAAACTGCCCTCACGTATTATAATGTCAAATTTCTTACTCACTATTTCAGAGAAAGGAACATTGTACCAAAATTCTACTTCATCGTAGATCGCCTGGATTTGTTGATCCAGGCCGGCCGCGAGTTTAAAAGCCGTGGACTGATTGTTCACAAGATCAACTCCCGGGATGAATTTGTAAGAGATATAAAAACCACCACTGCACTGCACAATGCATCGGGAAAACCGGAAATAACGGTGGTCAATATCCAGAAATTCAAGGAGGATGCGGAAGTTGTACAGCGAAATGACTACCAACTCAACATTCAACGAGTGTACTTCCTCGATGAAGTGCACCGCAGTTACAATCCCAAGGGTAGTTTCCTCGCCAATCTCAACGAATCGGATACCAAAGCCATAAAAATCGGCCTGACTGGAACGCCTTTGCTGGGTACCGATTACAACTCCAAGGCGCTTTTTGGCGATTACATTCATAAGTACTACTACAACGCCTCCATCGCCGACGGCTACACCCTCCGATTGATTCGCGAAGAAATCGAAACCAGTTATCACCTGAAACTCAAACAGGCACTGGAGGAAATCGATATTCTTCAGGGACAAGCGGACCGAAAATTGGTGTATGCCCATCCAAAGTTTGTGGAGCCGCTGCTGGATTATATCGTTAACGATTTTCAGAAGGGGCGTACCGTCATGAATGACAACACGATTGGCGGTATGGTCATTTGCGATTCTTCGGAGCAAGCCGAAAAACTAAAAGAGATATTTGACGAAAAATATGCCGTTCCGCAAATGCCCGAATTGGCTATGGCTGCCGAACCCGAACTTACCTACCATATACGCCAAAAAGAAACAGGAAAGGTGCAGTCCGCAGCCTTGATACTACACGACGCCGGAACAAAAGACGACCGTGAAATCCTGATCGAAGATTTTAAAGCGGGCAAGATCGACCTCCTTTTTGTGTACAATATGCTGCTCACCGGCTTCGATGCCCCGCGCCTGAAAAAACTGTATGTAACCAGGGTCATCCGGGCGCACAACCTGCTTCAAGCGCTCACCAGGGTAAACAGAACCTACAAAAATTTCAAGTACGGATATGTCGTCGATTTCGCCGACATCCAGCGGGAGTTCGACCAAACCAACCGCGACTATTTCCGCGAACTACAAGGCGAACTCGGTAGTGAAATGCAACACTACTCCAAGCTCTTCAAACCCAAGGACGAAATAGATCAGGATATCCGCCAGATCAAAGACACGCTGTTCCACTACAACACCACCAATGCCGAGGTTTTTTCGCAGCAGATTTCACAGATCAACGACAAAAAAATCATGCTCGAACTGACCAAGGCACTGAATACCGCGCGCGACCTGTACAACCTAATCCGCCTGTGGGGCCATTACGATATGCTGGAAAAACTGGACTTCCGGAAAATTACAATCCTTGCCAGAGAAGCCAATAACCGCCTTGCCCTGATCAATACCAAAGAAGCACTGGAGCGAAATGTGGATACCACAAACTTGCTCAATGTAGCGCTGGAAGACGTGATCTTCGCTTTCACCAAGGTGAAAGAAGAGGAAATGATCATTGCCGACCAACTGAAAAGTACCCTGCAAAAAACCAGGGAAATGCTGGGCGGCAATTTCGATCAGCACGACCCCGTTTTCATTTCCCTGCGGGAAGAACTGGAACGATTGTTCCGAAAGAAAAATCTGAGCGAGGTGAGCCGGGAAGACATGGAAGCCAACATCAGAGAACTGGAAAAAATATACGACAAAGCCCGGGAACTCGAACGCAAAAACCAGTTGCTCAAAGCCAAATACGACAACGACGCCAAATACGCCCGCCTGCACAAACGACTGATGGAGAAAGACCCGCTGACCGATAGTGAAAGCAAATTGTTCGAAGCCCTTCAGGGTTTGAAAAAGGAAATAGACGACCATATCCTGCAAAACGCCAACATTCTGGAGAATGAAAGTTTTGTGGAAAAAATGATTCTGCGACTAGTCATCAACCAACTGAAAAACAGATTTAATTTGCCGCTGGATGCGGAACGCTCGCAAGCCATCAACCACCTCATTGTAAAAGAATACCTGAACGAGTACTACGGCCGTGTAGCCTGAATGAATGTATGAGCACGACACTCGATTTTACCAAAAACACAAAAGCACTCATTGACGACCTCAAAAGCGTGTGCGCCAACTATGGCCTGGGCAATGACGGAAACGAATTCAAGATCATCACACAGGTGTTCCTGTACAAATTCCTGAATGACAAGTTTGCCTATGAAGTGAAACAGTTGGCCCCCCAACTGGCCCAAGCCAAACACTGGGAAGACGCCATAAAAAAATATTCGAAGCAGGACTACGACCTGCTGCTCATGCAACTGAGCGAAAGCACCGCTCGCCTCAAACCGGAGCATTTTGTGTCCTACCTGTTTGAGCAGCAAAACCAACCCAAATTCGCCGATCTGTTCGACACCACCCTCACCGATATTGCCAAAGACAACAGCGACATCTTTTCGGTGAAAACGGACGGCGGTGAAAAAATACTGCTGTTTGAAAACCTCAGCCGCTACGTGATCGACAAGCGGGACGAGTTTTGTCGGGCTATTGTGAACAAACTGGTGCATTTTTCTTTCGAGCACGTTTTTCACGAGAAATTCGACTTCTACGCCACCATTTTCGAGTACCTCATCAAGGACTACAACACCAACAGCGGCGGTAAATATGCCGAGTACTTTACCCCACATGCCGTGGCCAAAATCATGGCCGCCTGCCTGGTAACGGAACAGGTGAAAAACGTGACCTGCTACGACCCCTCCGCCGGCTCGGGCACCCTGCTCATGAGCCTTGCCCACGCTATTGGCGAAGACAAGTGTACCATCTACTCCCAGGATATATCGCAAAAGTCGTCGAACCTGTTGCGCCTCAACCTGATCCTGAACAACCTGGTGCACTCCATTCCCAATATCGTAAAAGGAAATACGCTGCAAGACCCCTACCACCGCGAGAAAGACGGCCGCTTGAAAAAGTTCGATTTCATCGTTTCCAACCCGCCTTTCAAACTCGACTTCAGCGATTTTGTGGAAGACCTGAAATCGAAGGAAAACCACGAGCGCTTTTTTGCCGGAATGCCCAATGTGCCCAAAACCAAGCCGGAAGGCATGGCCATTTATCCGGTATTTATCCAGCACATCATGTACTCGCTGAGCGATAAGGGCAAGGCTGCCATTGTGGTGCCCACCGGATTTATCACGGCCCAGAGCGGTATTGAAAAGAAAATACGCGAACGCCTGGTAGAACGGAAAATGCTGCGCGGCGTGATCAGTATGCCCAGCAATATTTTCGCCACCACCGGCACCAATGTGAGCATCCTGTTTCTCGATAAAGCCAATACCAAAGGCGACATCGTGCTGATGGACGCCTCCAAACTGGGCAGCACCATCAAGGACGGCAAAAACCAGAAAACCCTGCTGAGCAAGGAAGAAGAAGAGCGGATCATACGCACCTTCAACGAACACCTGGCCGTGGAAGATTTCAGCGTCGTGGTGAGTTACGAGCAGATCAAGGAAAAAAACTACAGCCTGAGCGCTGGGCAGTACTTTGAGGTGAAGATTGAGTATGTGGATATTACAGCGGAAGCGTTTGAAGCAAAAATGAAAACCTTTCAAAATACTCTGGATGGCTTGTTTGCTGAGTCAACGGCGTTGGAGATGGAGATTCTAAAACAGATAAAAGGGATTAAGTATGAATAATTGGGAAAAGCAAAATTTGGACAATGTCGCAGATATAAAGTTAAGCAACGTTGATAAAAAATCAAACCTGAATGAACGAGTTGTTAGATTATGTAATTATACAGACGTCTATAAAAACTCATTTATTACTTTGGAGAAAGCAAAGGCCTTCATGGTTGGATCTTGCAGTGAAAACGAATTTGAAAATTTTAAGTTGCAAAAAGGACAAGTTGCAATAACTAAAGATAGTGAAACACGAGATGATATTGGAGTATCAACTTATATTTCAGAAGACCTAGATGAGGTAGTTTTAGGATACCATACATCTTTAATAACTCCTGATGAAAGTAAATTGAATGGGGGCTTTTTACATTATTGGTTAAATACAAAGCAAGCCAAAAGGTATTTTGAAAACAATGCTGGAGGTAGTGGTCAAAGATGTACATTGACTTTAGATACAATAAAATCAATTCCTTTATATCTTCCTGAATTAGAGTACCAACAAAAAATTGCCTCCGTTCTTTCGGCCCTCGACGCCAAAATCGAACTCAACAACCGCATCAACGCCGAGTTAGAAGCGATGGCCAAAACCATCTATGATTATTGGTTTGTGCAGTTTGATTTTCCGGATGAAAATGGTAAGCCTTATAAAAGTTCTGGCGGTAAAATGGTGTGGAGTGAGGAATTGAAAAGAGAGGTGCCGGAAGGGTGGGAGGTTAAGAGTTTGGCCAATTGGATAAAAACGGATAAAAGTGGGGATTGGGGTAAAGACATTCCTGAAGGCAACTACACAGAGCGAGTATTCTGTATTCGAGGAGCGGATATTAATGGATTGAACGGCAAAGGAGAGATTAAAGCCCCTGAGAGATTCATTTTGGAAAAAAACCTGACAAAAATATTAGAACCCAATGATTTGGTGATTGAAATATCTGGAGGTAGTCCTACGCAATCAACAGGCCGCCTGGCATATATTATGTGTGAGACGTTGAAACGTTTCGATGCTCCGATCATCTGTTCAAATTTTTGTAAATCCATATCATTAAAGTACGCAAAATCAATCTTCAATTTTGCTTTCGAATGGAATGCCGCCTATAACAATGGAATCTTGTTTGGGTATGAAGGCAAAACAAGTGGTATAAAAAATCTGCTATTTGAATCTTTTGTGAATTCATATAGGTCAGCCGTGCCTCCGAAAAATCTCATGGATAGGTTTTATGAGTTACTTTCTCCTCTGGAAAATAGAAAACAGAAAGGGCTACTTGAAAACCAACATCTCGCCTCCCTCCGCGACTGGCTCCTTCCCATGTTAATGAATGGTCAGGTCAAAGTAACCGGACCGTAATAATCTTATTTCAAACGATGAATTTAATCAGGCGTATGCGGCTGTTGGACAAGTTACTATGGGCAAAGAAGTGATGGAAAGGACAAATTTCCACCATCTTATTATTTTTTCCAATTTAAATCCGACCAGATGATTCCATCCAACATTCAAAAAGAGCACCTGCTATCTGCTATTCAAGAAATTGATCGCAAAGGCATCCCATCCTATCAGCAATATACGCGGTACGATCTGATTTTTGAAGGCAAGGTCTATCCGCCGAAATTGGTGGTTCGGTGGGCGAACCGTTTAGTTAATGGCCGGGAATTGGAGGATTTTTCTGGCGGTACTGAAACCAATAATTTTCTAAAACAACACGGTTTTGTAATTCGGGAGAAGAAATCGGCGGCAATTTCACTCGATGAAGAGATTACCCTTGACTACAGCGAATGGGTATTGCAACGACTGCTGGAGCATCATCGGACGCACCCGGATTTTTATTTCCTGACACGCACCAATAGAAAAAGAGCGCGCTTGGAAGCAGGACATTGGTTTCCCGGACGCAATTATCTTCATGTGGCTATTACCAAGGGGGAAGCAGGAGACAATAGTACCAAGTCTGTAGGGTTTAAAGTTGATTGTTGGGGTGGCCCAGCGCGTGCTATGCTCATCATACTTTTTAAAGAAGAGCCGGATGCTGCTATACGGGCTTTTTACCGCGACCTGTTTGAAACGGTGAAATCAAAAGATTTCGAAGATACAGGACTGAATAGAGCAGAAGAATTGAATCACGATTTTTTTGTGATTCACTATGGCACAGACATACCGGAAGCCCTACATGTGTTTTTAAATCGGGATGTTCCTATTTTCAATGCGCTGCTGAAGAAGCACGGATTAGAAGATAAGTTGGCAATTCCATTCAAAAGTTTCAGGGGAAAACTGGACAATGTGCTATCGATCCGTGGCGAAACGCTTTCTGTTACCTATCCAAACGAAAAACGCTTTGCGCGCCTCTGTTGGAATAGGAACGGATGGGTAGTGCCCTCCGGGCGTTATGGAAAGAGCAAAGACCCGAATGCACATGAACGGGAATATGGCTTCGGCTATGAAGAATGGCTTCTGGATTTTGACAAATTGATAGATGGATACCACTATGGATTTCTTCAACCTGTTTTTCAGGACTGGAATGCATACAAAGGCAAAAAATATGATGTAATACTGTTTAGTAGAAACGCCAAAGAAGACCAGCGCTACTGGATAGGGGAAATACAAAATGTAGAAGTGATCGATGAAGAAAAATGCCGGGAAATCCTGCGTATCTATCAGAAAAACGGGTGGTTGAAAAACATGGAAGACCAGATGGTAGCGCAGGGTTTGAATGCTTCGGATTTAGGGAAATACTCGTCTGACAACTTCTTTAATGTACGATTTAAGCCCGCAGATTATAAGCCTTTGGCGGATTTGCAGCCTTTTACACAGGTGAATGAAGAGCAAATAAGGTCAAATCGTTACAAGTTCTTCAAAGCGGAAAATATCAGCCTGCCTGAAGAGGAGAAAGGGGGCTTCAACTTTCGGGCAAATGCGCCAAATCAAACCGGTGAGCGAACGATCACACGTACCTTCGAACCCAGGAGTATCGAACTTCCGGATCAGCACAAAAAAATTATAGATAAACTCCATGCGTTTTTAAAAAGCAAATATGGGGCTGAAAATGTTGGCGGCGAACTTTCGACTGGCTATGGAGCAAGCCGGATCGATATGGTTGTTAAGGAAGGAAACAACATGACTTTCTACGAGGTCAAAACGTACCATAGTTTGCGGGAATGTGTTCGTGTGGCGATAGGGCAGTTGCTCGAATACTGTTTTTGGCCCGATGATGAAAGGGCTGTACGTCTGGTGATTGTTACACCACATCCGGTTTGTGCTAAAACACAGAAATACTTTCATCGCTTGCGAATCAGAACCGGGTTGGAATTGTACTGTGCGCAGATGGATGAACGAACAGATACATTGATTATATGGGATTGAGAATTAGTACAAATTGTTTTATTTTGAAACAAAAGTTTTGCTTTTTCTGTTTTTTGTGTACGTTTACAGTCTAAAAAACTCCCGTTGCCTATGTTCCGCGCCTTGCTCAATGATAAGATTGGTACAGTTGTCCGGCATTTTGCTGCTCAGATACCGCATTTGTCATTGACCAAGTTGCTTAAATTACTGTACATTACGGATGAGACGGCCATGCGTGAGACGGGTACGCTCATTACCTGGCTCGAATACCGTGTTTGGAAACGCGGCCCTGTTCCAGCAGAGATTTACCAGGAAATCAAGCATGGAGAAAAGTTCATTATTGGCAAGCACCTTGTATCACTGGATGAATATATCCAGGTAACCAGGCAGGATAGTCCTCGACGTCCGGGGCAGGAGGAAGTATTCATTACAGCCAAAGGAGCAGACAACCTGTCCATTTTATCTGCGTATGAAGTCGAACTACTGAACCGGGTAATTCAACGGTTTGGCCATATGAATGCGGCCGAGTTGATAGACTACCTGCATGAGGAGGGTTCGCTATGGCATAAAGCGGTTCAGGAACACAAGTTGGATACCAACTTTGAATTGTTCCAAAACACCTCTAACTGCATCATTGATTTTTCCGACCTGATTGAGGATGATGAGTTGCTTAAAATGGCGGCTCAATCGGCTTTTGAATCGCTGGCTTTCCATAAAACCCTTTACGAAACCAAATTGCAGCAGGATGCCTGATGTTTTTGCCCCTGGAAACCTTGTTCGGATTAAAGATTTCCAATTCGAAGACGGAAATACCCGCGATAAGTATTTGTTTGTCCTGCTTCGGAATGACGGCGGTGCATACGTCATTTCTTCTCTTACCACCAGCCGGAATAAAATGAACGTATCCGCTACCAAAAGCGGATGTTACCACGATCCAAGAATTTCCACTTACTATCATTTCCCTGCTGGGGAAGTCTTTGGCGATGGTAACTTCTCCTTTGACAAAGAGACATATATTTTTTTCCGTGAAAATGTCCGCAAAATTGAAGTGGCAGACCTTGCGAACTATGGCAGTGCAGCCGATCCTTTTGCCGTTACTCAAATCACTACCTTGAAAAACGAGGAATTGAAAAAACTGCTTCAATGCGTTGTCTCTTCCACCTTTGTTCCGGAGGAGTTGAAAGGGGAACTCACTGCTTTTAAGGATACACTTTGAGTTTTCTTTTGGCTCTTTTAAAGGGGGTAAAACTGGTTATATTACAAAAAATGCACCCTATTTGTACCTTTTATTCATAATTGTTTGATAATCAATGCAAATTGCTTCCTGTATTGGAAAGTAATCACATAATTTTTTCAAGCCATCCTTCAACAATTTCGTTCTTTTCCCGCTTTTCGCATCATTGCTTTTTTAGTCGTCTGTAAAACGTTTGATTTGTATAGGCCCCACTTCGTAGCCGAACAATTGGAGCACCTGATTGACCTTGTCCAGCCGCAGGGTTTCTTTGCCTTGTTCCAGTTCGCGGATAAAACGCAACCCTACGCCTGCTTTTGCCGCTAATTCGGGTTGGGTGAGTTTTACAAGATGCCGTTTTTCCTTGACAAATGTGCATAGTTGCATAACTATACCTTTTTGGGTATAAAAAATGGAAGTAACAACAGCCAGGTGAATCAATCTCTACTTCCCCATCCGCCCCATCTTCCCCACTTTCTCCAGCATCTTCACTCGTCTTTTTTCATCTGCAAAACGCAGCCGGTCGAACACGGTAACGCTTACAGGTTTGATCCCACAATATTCGAGGGTGGCCTGCCGCACACTGCGGATATTGGCATTGCGGTACACCAGCCAGTTGTATATTTTCGGACTGTCCATCGTAGTGATGATGCGCGCGCTGCGGCCGCTCAGGAGTTTGTCCCAGAACTGGGAATCGGGGCGGTATTTGAAGGCCATACCTGGCAGGAACAGCCGATCGAAAAAGCCTTTGAGCAGGGCAGGCGCCACACCCCACCAGGTAGGAAATACCAGTACGAGGTGTTCGGCCCAGAGGATTTGCTGCCAGGCGGCTTGTAAATCGGGTTCCAGTTCTTGCCGCTGCTGGTATCCTTCCCGCAGGATGGGATCGAAGGTTAGTTTGCCGAGTTCGAGCAACTGCACGTCGTGGCCGGCTTCAGAAGCAGATTTTACGTAATGTTGGGCGAGGGCATGGTTGAAAGAAGATGCAGAAGGGTGACCGAGGATGACGAGAATTTTTTTCATGAAATCGATTGCCTGTTTGTGAGGAAGCAAAAGTACCCGCCTCGGCAGACGGCAAAAGAGAATAGCCCTGAACGGCAGTTTTCGGCAGTTGTAGTGTACGGAAAAGCAGTTGAATAGAAAGGACGCCATTGTATTCAGGGCAACGCACACCCTCAATACCCATACAAATTCAACAACTTTTCCACCATGATAAACAATTGTTTTTGTTTGAGTTCCGAGGAATAGGCATATCCCTGGGAAGTGAATAGTCGTTCGTGCGTTTTGCTGCCCGACTGATTTTTCCGGCGCAGGTGTTCCAGTTTGTTGTGCAGAATAATCAGGATTTGCAGCAGGCAGGCTTTGTACAACCTTCTCAGATTGGAATGGGTCGTTTCGTTGTCGATCAGCAGCCCGGGGTATTTGGCCAGAATTTGTTTCAGGTCTGCCCCATAGTCCAGTTCATTGTTGTATATTTTGTGCAATTGGGTTTTAATGTGATAGTACAGGTTTTGGTAAAAATCATCGATCTTGTTTTTGATGTTGTCATCGTCGCCCAGCAGTTTGCCAAAATCCCTGAGCAGATACCAGAACACGACGTGGAGAGAGGCCGTGGGCCATTTTTGTTTGGTACTGTTGCGTTCTCTACGGGCCGAGGTGCCGATGGATTCAGGCGTCAGGGTACCTGCGAATTTCGAATCCATGGAGGTGGTGATGATCTGAATGAAAAGGTTGTCGTAGAAATCTTCGTTTTTCAGACTCTTCAGGGTGTTCGAACTTTCCAGGAAATTCGACACGATGGTTTCCGATACCTTTTTGTTTTTCAGGGTAATCAGCATTTCGATAATGACGGTAGCCAGCGATAGTTCCTTGATGTCTGTCCAGTCCTGGATGTCATTGATCGCATCTTTGTGCGACATATGGCCTTCCGGAACGCTCTGTTCCTGACGGCGAGGTTGTTCGTTGCTGATGCTTTGAAATTTGATCACCGAAGCATTGGTGTGATCTGTTCTGCCGTCGGCGGTCAATTCTTCTTTCCATTCGGCTGTGACAGTGAGCAGGAAATTGCTCATAAAAGACGAATTCCCCCCCGGGTGGCCCAAGTCCTGATCCTTGATGGGGTGAAATCCGGTCATCATATCTTTCCACAGCCCAACGGTGTTGCTGTCGTCGTCGTTTCGGTTATCGCCCAGTTTTTTATCCACGAATCTGGAACTGGATTTTTTAACCATACCTGCCGAGGTCAGGGTCAGCACGGAAGTGCCCGGGTCGTCGGCAAATACGCTGGCATACCTCGACGACCATCGGTTGTCCAATTGAGGCCCATCGGCCAGGAGTGTGATGAGCAGGGTAGGCCCGATGCCGCGGATGAGTTCGGAAACGGGCTCTAGTTGTGCCAGGTCTTCACAGATCAGCGGGCAGATGGACAACCAGCCGTTGGGCGCCATGATAGAAAGCCGACGCTGACTGATTTCAATTTTTTCGTACCATCTTTTAGTGGTCGAAAACCTGCCGGCCAGGCCGTATTGTTTTATTTGGGCTTCATTGAGGCTCCACCGGTGGTGTTTTCTTTGGGAAATCAGGTACCATTTTTCGGAGAAATAAGTGGCGATGCGGAGTTCGTTGGTGGATACGTCCGTATCCGACAGGTTGAGGGGCTTGCTTTCCCGCACACCGGCCAATATGATGGGAATCTGGTTAATTTTATCTCCACTTTCCCTGTGCTCATTCCGGTATTCGTGTTTCAGGCAAGTGAGCAATTGTTCCCATTCTTCATTGTCGAGCGAGAGTTCGGGAAAAACGACGATATGAATCCGCTCGATTCCCTGTTCTACCTTGTATGCTTCGATCAGGGAAATGACATCGTGCGGATCGAGGCGTTTTTTGGCAACACCTTCATATTTGAAATAATTGACCGATTTAAAACTTTCGGTTTCTCGCAGGAAAAAAGTGTTGGGAATGGAATTGGGCCAGCAAATGGACAGGATATTGATGGTGTTTTCCTGATAATTGATCCACGGAATCATGCGCCAGATCACTTCCACTTCTGTGGAATGGCAAGTGAGGTGGTGCGAAAACGAGCGGACGGTGAGGCCGGTTTGCGGCGTGCGCATTTTGGGCAAAACCGTACAAATCTGCTTGTCGAAGGTGGAAAGCGAGCCGCTCGAAATAAGAAGTGTATTGGCGACACAGTTGAAAAACGACGTTTCATCGCTGAACGCGCCGCTCAGGCCCAGGCCTGTACATACCTCGTCGCACACGGCATGTACAAAAAGGATGGAGTTGATGAATGGAGTCAGGTCATGGGTAAGATCTGAAATATTTTCCTGGTTGGCGAGCCTTAGTTCATTGAAAGTCAGTGATTTAAGTTGCGAGCAGATCGTGTCGAGGTGGGTATCGAGCCGGTTTATCTGATGCAGGCGGTGCTCGTTTTCTTTGGGGAAAATTCGTTGAATGTTTTCCATGAGTTCGGCCTCGGAATCCATTTCGAAAACATCTTTCAGTCCGAATCTTGCAAACAGGCGGGCTGTAATGTTCCTTTTCCATATTTGCGCTTCGATTTCCACTATTCTTTGCCACAGGCTGCCGTCGCCCTCAAATGATTGGAGCCATTTTTCGTGGAGAACCGCTCTGTAACAGCCGGTTTTTTTCATGATGTCAGTGGTGACAGCAAAAGTATTGGGCGGCCAGTTTTTCCAATTGGATATGTCTTCCCCAAACCCAAAAACCTGGCTGAGGTACTGATAAATGGTAAGTTGCTCCATGGTTATAATACGAATGCTATAAAGTAAATAAAACTACATGTTTTTCGGCTTGACAAACATAGCGAATTATATTGATGAAGGCAACAACAAGGGAAATACGATGCAGAAGGAGAGATGAGTTATGAGTTAGGAGTTATGAGTTATACTCACGTTGCTTTTGGCATCTTTTATAGAGTAGCCGATAGCAACGTGAGTATAACTCATAACTCATAACTCATAACTCACAACTGTATCCGGTTCACCAAATTCTCCACCACATATCGCTGCATATTCAAATGCACCTCTTCTACCCGGGCTTCCAGTTTTTTGGATAAAATCACCACCACGAGGCTGAGGGCAATGGCCAGCATGGTAGCAAAAAAGGCCATACCCATGTGGTCGACAAGCGTTTCGATATCCGAAGCGGACAGCGAGACAGCGCCCGAGGCTACTGCACTTTTATCGGCATTGGTTGCCATAGGGGCCGGCTGAATGCTACCCAGACTCAGGATGGCCGAGGCTAGGCCCCACACCGTGCCAAGAAACCCGAAGGTCGGGATCAGCGTCTGGCAGATACCGATCAGCCAGAATTCTTTTTCGAGGGCTTTGTACTGCATAGCGCCCACGGTTTTGGCTATTTCCAGCGCGTCGGCCGGCGAGTTGTTGGATCGGAATTTGGTAGCGGTCTGTTTGATCAGGTCGGTGAGCATACGCGGGCCCAGGTGGCGTTCGGCTTCGATGGCATCGAGTTTGATGCGCGCCACGTCTTCGGGGTATAGCACGTATTGTTCCGATTCGGGCAGCAGTTTAGCCGTGTAGGCGCCTTCTTCGTAGTCGAGGCGTTTGGAAATGGCGTACATGCTGAACAGAGCCGTGAAAAAGCCCGCGAAAGCGATCATCTGGATAAAACCGTTGGGCATTTTGCCGCCCAGGGCAAAAAAGAAGGTTTCGATGGACGAGCCCATCGGAGCAAGGTGGTAGCCAATGCTGACAACAATGGTAACAACGATGGCGGCGGCTAAACCCGCGAAAATCTGACTATTTTTAGTGGCAAACATGGTGCTTGATTTTTTAAAATGAAAGAAAAGTGCCTGGGAAAAGGAAGGGGGTTACCCCCATTTTCCGCTGCGTTTTTTGGGTGTGGAGGCAGGCGTAGTAGTCGGATCGGCCACTGGCGGAGTGTCGGGAGTCGGGGTGATTTTGTCCGAAACTTTAGCCATACGCGGGCGGAATTCCAGTCCTGAGGCCGTCACTACCAGTTGTCCGGCCAATTGCCAGTCACTCTGGCTGCCGCCAATGGCATAGCGGCCGAAAGAGTAGGTTTGGGTGCGGCCGCCGCCGGGCACGATCTTGCCATACAGCGAAAAAGGCTGGGTAGCGGCTGATTTATTGCTTTTGCGCACGCGCACCAGCACATCGTACGAGCCCGTTTGTATGTCCTTTTGATAAAAATAGTTCAGGCCTTTCTGATAGGCGAACGTGGCGTCCTGGTATTTGCTGGCGCGGCTAGGCTTCCAGGTGCGGCTGCCTTGTTGCAGCATCATTTCTACCGATTGTTTGGCCTGGTCGGCTTGTTGCAGCAGGATGACCACGGCGCCCTGGGTTTGTTTCATGAGGTCTACGCTGACGGGTTCCTGCGGCCCGGTGGGGGCAGGATGGCCCGTTTCTGCGGGTTGCGGTTGGGGCGGCGGTGCAGGCTGTACTGGCGGCACGGGTTTTTCAGCGGCGCCGAACGTGCGTTTCCACCAGGAGCCATTGTTTCCGTTGGCTGGTTTGGCGGATTGCGTAGTAGCGTCCTGTTTTTTGCCGGGCTTGTCTGCCGAAGCCGTCAGCGGCGTGGGAGGTGGCATCGGCGCTGCATTCTGAATGCGGGAGTGCAAAAAATTGAGCACGATGAACACGCCCAGCGTCCCGATTAGCACATCGAGGGCCGACACGTAGAGCGGATTGATACCGTTATTGGTCATGTTTTACAGCAGTTTGCGTGAAAAGAATCGACCGGCCGTTGTGCGGTTTGCCAACCCGGGCGGCCACTTTGGCGTTGCAGCACGAGCAGCGCTCGGCATCCGAAGGGTTGGGCTGGGCACAGTTCCAGCAGGGCAGGGTAGTGGGCGCCGGCCCCGCTGAAGGGCTTGGGCACTCGGGCAGTTTGTAATTGCAATGGCCACAGCGCGCCGATTCGGGGCGAGCCGTTTGGCCGCAGTTTGGGCAGAGCATGGGAAAAGAATTTATGGGTGTGGGGGGCGTGAGGTGTTGAGAAGTTGAGGGTTGAGAAGATGAGGAGTTGAGGGTTGAGAAGTTGAGAACGTGTCATTTCAGGCTTCGTCATTGGAATTTCAGGAGCGAAGCGGTACACTCTACGAACTCTCACCTCTCTCACTCTCTCACTCTCTCACTTCTCTCACTGCCCGATATAATGCATGTACGATAAGCCCACGAGCAGGTTGCGGTTTTTCAAGCCGTCGGGGCTCAGCAGTTTGAGGCCATGCGTGTAGCGCAGATCGAGGCCCAGTTCGCCGCGTTCCATGATCCACACGAGTCCGCCGCCGGCATTCAGGCTCAGGTCGAAGCCTTTGTACATGTCGTAGCGGCCTTTACCCATTTCGATGGTGTATTCGGAATAATCGGTGCGGGTATCGACGGCGTCGGTGGTAGCAGGAAATTCCACGGTAATTTCTTCGCGGCCTTTTCCGCTGAAACCGAAGGAGAAGCCGGGACCCAGGGCCAGGTAAGCGCCCAGGTTGCCGCCGCCGAAGTTCTTTTCGAACATGATGGGGACATCGAGGTAGTTCAGGTTTTCCTTGAAGCGATAATCCACCACGCTGTAGTTGGCAGGGTAGCCAAAGTCGGGCCCTTGCCAGAAAATATTGCTTTCACTTTTGATATAGGCGCCGCGCTGGGTGAAGGCTATTTCAGGCTGTACGGTAAATCGATTGCCGAGGTTGATTTCTACAAAACCGGCCACACTGGCGCCTGCGCGCAGGCTGGCATCGTAGGAGTCGCTCCAGTTGCGCGGCATTTTATAGGTGGACAGGCTCAGGGCCGGGCGAAGACCGATGCCGCTGATCTGGGCGTTCAGGGCGGTGAAAACCAGGAAAAGGGCGGGCAGCAAAAATAATTTTTTCATAACGATGAAGTTTTTGGTCGAAGTGACGTTTTTCGTTTCCGGTGCAGGTATTTGAACCGGTTTTGCTGCTTAGTGAACAGTCGGGCAGAGAGGTAACCACGACGGATGTTTTTTAAGAAAATGGTAACAGGAAAGCGGGTGGGATGCTATGGGGGTGTTAAATTCGTGGTTGATTAAAAGCCTCAATCCAACCTGCTCCCAAGCATTCATGTTTACATACCTTGCATAAAAAAACATCCCTCTCCGGGGTTACTTTTTTACCATGACCAACACCAACTGGACAGACGAAACGCTCCTCGACGCCATCCGGCAAGGCGGCCAAGCCCGCGAAGCGGCCTTGCAGGCGGTGTACCAAAAGCCCGGACTGCGCGAAACGGTCATTCGGATCGTGCTCGATCAGGGTGGCAGCCGCGACGACGCGATGGATGTGTTTCAGGAAACCGTTGTGCTGTTCGACCGCAACCTGCGAATGGGGCGTTTCGAAGGGCGCAGTGCGCTGTCGACCTATTTTGTGGGCATCGCCCGCTGGACCTGGCAGTCGCAGCGCCGCAAGCAGGGCCGCACCACGGAACTGCAGGCAACGCACTACGACGAACACGTGGAAAGTCCCGAAGCGGAGGTACTGCGCGCCGAACACCGCTCCTGGCTAGAAGCCGTGCTGGGCCGCATCGGCGAGCGCTGCCGCGAACTGTTGCGCCTGTACCAACTCGATTATTCTATGGATGAAATTACTGCCGCCATGCAATATGCCAATGCCGATGTCGCCAAAAAAGAAGCCTATCGATGCCGCATGCGTTTCCGCGAACTGCTGGAACAACAATCGGCCTGGAATGACCTTCGCAACCCGTATTAACCATGCAGCCCGACGAAATACTTTTTTTCAAAATTGAAGACTACCTGCACGGGCGTCTTGCTGCTGCTGAGCGGGTCGCATTCGAAGCCGACATGGCGGCAGATGCGGCCCTGGCAGCCCTGGTGCAGCAGCAACGCCAGGAAAATACAGCCCTCGAATTGCTCGCCGAGCGCGATCTGCGTACCCGCATGAACACCTGGGAGCGGCAAATGCCTGCAACATCGACCCTGCAACCCGCCGGAGGCCGATACCGCCTGCGCTGGCTGGGCTGGGCCGCCGCGGCCGTTGTGTTGCTGGTGGCTGGCTGGTGGTTTATTCGACCTGCCCAACCCGTGGAAGCGCCGGTAGCCGTGCAGCCTGCGCCGCCGCCTTCAAAAAAACCTACTACCGTACGCCCGGAGGGCAAAACACCGGCAGCCAACCCCGAAAAAGACATAGCCAAAAATGCGCCGCGCCCCGAGTCGCCCGCGCCCAAACCACCGCCTTCTGCCCCCCGCGAAAAAACGGTGGATTACGCCGCACTGGCCGACGAGTATTACCGCCAAAGCGCCTTTTTCCCATCCAACTCAAACAGTGGGGGCACAGGCGCTGCTTCCTACGACCGGGCCGTGCAGGATTTTAAAAAAGGCAAATATGCCGACCTGCTGTCGCAATGGAAAAAGGGCGGCAAACTGAATGCCAATGACCTGAAAGTCAAAGAGTTGGTAGCCCACTCGCTGCTAAAAAATGGCCAATATGACGAAGCCGTTAATGCTTTCCGGGAAATCATTAATACCCGCCGCCAACCCTACGCCGACCGGGCCGAATGGGCGCTGGCGCTGGTGTACCTGAAGCAAATGCCGGGCAAGGAGGCGCTGCTGCAAAAATCGCTGGATCGGATATTAGCCAGGCCAGGGCACGGGTTTTATGGGCAGGCGAAGGCGTTGAAGGGGCGCTTGGCAGACAAGTAACCGACTGGTTTTCCGCAAAAATGACTAGTCTCGTACCAACCAATGACCCCTTTGTGTGTGTCTATACTCCAACACAATAAAAATGCGGCTATGAAAACATTTGCATTTCCAACATTCCTTCTACTTCTGTTGCTTGCCACCGCCTGTAAAAAAGATGACAGGTCTCAGGATGCCTCCTACATCGGCGATACCCAAATGCTCGGATGTTTCAACCGAATCGGCATCAAAACCATAAAGGACAACAACCAGGATTCTCTGATTATTATTATCCCCGACAACCTGCCTGCCAGGTTTAACGTAGAAGGCAAACACCTGCAATTCAATGCTACGATTCGCGCCAATACCCTGACGCCTGATTTCCCCGATCCGAGTATCGATCCGGGTACGCTGTATCAGGCAGATGTATCGGACGTAAAAGAGATCGAATAGGCCATGAAGCCGGGTTGTTGCATGTTGGGGAAAACTGCTGTGCTGCTGTTGGCCGGTTTTTTCTTACCTGTTATCCTGCCTGCCCAGAAGCAGCACAACCGGAAAAACGCCCCGCCCATCTCCATCGACGGGCTGCGCCAGCGCTCCTATGAGGCCGTGTTGAAACCGGAAAGTGTGCTGGAGGAAACGGCGGCCTGCAAAACGGAAGTCATGTCGTACGTGTCCGACTACCTGAAAGTGTACACCCTGGTAAATACGCCTTTGAGCGAGCCGCCCAAACAGGGTTATCCCGTGATCATCTTCGGCCATGGCTATCACCCCAATCCGCCCAAATACGGCATCAATCCCGAAACGCGCGAAAACCGCCGCCCGGGCGACTACTACCGCGGCCTGCCGGAGGCATATGCCGAAAAAGGATTTCTGGTGCTTACGCCTGATTATCGGGGGCATAATATCTCGGAGGGTTATGATTACACCCAGACGAGTTACCTGGCTACCAGTTATTATGCGATGGACGTACTCAACCTCATCGCTGCATTGAAAACCCTGAAAAATGCCGACACGAAAAACGTCTTTTACATCGGGCATTCGCTGGGTGGCGACGTAGGTTTAAAAGTGCTGCTGGCCGACAAAAGTGTCCGCGCAGCCAGCCTCTGGGCGCCCGTGGTAGCCGACACCTGGGAGCAGGCTATGTACTACGGTGTGTATTACGATGAAAAAAGCGAGTACATCGACAGCACAAAAATGAAGGAATACAGCGGACATATCATACGCAATATCAACAAGTTAGGATATGCGTACACCGCCGAAGAAGGCGACCCGATCAACTACGTTTCCGATATTTCCATGCCCATTATCATCCACCATGCAAAGGACGATCCCGTGGTGCCTTTTATGTGGTCGGTGGGTCTTGCTTCCCGCATGTACCATTTCGGCAAGTATTTCGAACTGTATCCCTACGAAGGGAAAGACCACCTGTTGCAGGGCGATCAACGCAGGCAGGCTATGCTGCGTGATGTGGCATTTTTTACGCGTTACCGAAAATAAGATACTTGCCTACAAACACGGATTCGGATTGTACCGCACCGTCACCGAGCCCGTCAGTTCACAGCCTCCCGAAGTGGTCACCGTTACGGAGTATGTACCGGGCTTGTACACGGTGAGATTGGGCGTCTGATGCCCCGTACTCCATTGATAGGTAGCGTATTTTCCTTCCACTTTCAGGGCTGTGAGCGAGCCTGGGCAAATGATGGTTTCGCCGGAAATTTCCAGTCCGGGGCGTATGACACGTACGCCCGAAGTGTCGCGCGGTGCGGCCGATTGTGCATGGGCGCCCAGGGCGGAGAGGAAGAGGAGCAGCGGAAGGAGGAGAGTGTTTTTCATTGTTCAAATATAGGGGAGGGAGGAGTGAAAAACAAGATGGGTTACAACTTCAGGCATTTGACCGGGAGAAAGCGGGCGTTTCTCTTACCGCAACAACCCAATCACCTCTCCCACCGTTTTCGGCTCCCACCAGCGCACCAGCCGCAGCACATACGCTATCCACCCGCGGGGCTGGCGGATATTGCCTGCCACGGCGGCTACCACGTTGTCCATTTGTTCGATGTAGGCTGCAGCGCCCAGATCGGGTAGTTGCGCGAGCGCCATGGCATTGGTCCAGGCGGCCTGACGTGCTTTGGAAATACTGAATTCGATCACGGCCTCGTCGCGGCGCTGCATGATGCGGCGGATGAAATGCATAGGCCACCAGATGCGTTCGAGGCGCGCCTGCATGTCATCGGTGAGCGATGCGATGACGTCGTTGATGCGTTCAAAATCGCCTTGTAAAGCAAATATCTCCTCGCCGGGCGCAGTAGTAGCCGCCGCGATGGCCAGGTCGAGGTTGATGTGGGTATTGACGCCCAATACGAGGTGTTGCAATACAATGAGCGCATCATCCGAACAGGCGTCGAAGGCGGCCTGCCAACTGCGCGTGGTGGGTTGCGCCAGGCTATATTGTTGCCAGGCGGAGAGGTAGCGGTTAGCAAAAATAACGTCGAGCCGCTCCATTCTCTCCGGGTTTTCGAAGACGCCGGTCTGAATGCCATGGCGGACGGCCACGGTCATTTCCCGATACAGCATGGCAAAATAGGCCTGCCGCGAGCCTTGTTGTTCGCATTGTAATATGATGTGGTCGAGAAACTCGATGACCTCTTGAATGGACTGTGCCTGCATGGTTTGTTTTAAAATATTTTGCTGCGGCTAAGATAATGATGAGTTTTTGTAGCAAAATAGATTAATTCGAATACCTTTGCCACTCATTCATTAACCTTTTCCATATTTTATGAGCCAGATTTTTGAAACGATCAAACAAAAAGTAGCGGAAGCGGAAGCAGATGTTGCCAAATTCGCTCAAGGAAACAGTGCTGCAGGTAGCCGTGTAAGAAAGGCGATGCAGGAACTGAAGCAATTGGCACAGACCATGCGTCAGGAAGTTTTGGAAGCCAAGAACGCTGCAAAAGCCGGAAAATAAAGCAACCAGAATCCTGCTGAACCAACCGGTAAAACTAAAAAGCCCTCGGAGCGAATGCTTCGGGGGCTTTTTAGTTTGGGGAAAACAAAAAAACAAGGCCTCGCACGGTTATCCCGATACGAGGCTTTTCTGTGTGGCGGAGGCCGGACTTGAACCGACGTCCGCCGCGGCGGATAAGAGCCTGTTCAAATGCTATCTTGTATCCAGAGATTGATTTTGGATTGTACAAAATCTCTTCCGATGCCTGTTTTTAGCCATTTTTCGCGAGCCATTGCATCTTTTTTCAAACTGAACTCTTCGACATAGATGAGCGTCCAGGGCCGAAATTTTAAAGTCCAGCCTTTGTGGGCTAATTGATTGTGGGAGAGCAAACGCGCCTGTAAATCGGAAGTGAATCCAACATAGGATTTTTTGTACTGGGGAGAGTACAAAATGTAGACTGTGAACATAAAAATGAAGTGGTTATTGAACGATTTTGCAACTGAAAGGAAGCAAATGATTATAGAAGATTAAAAAAACAAAGCCTCGCACGGTTATCCCGATACGAGGCTTTTCTGTGTGGCGGAGGCCGGACTTGAACCGACGACCTTCGGGTTATGAGCCCGACGAGCTACCAACTGCTCCACTCCGCGATTTAGCGGTTGCAAAGGTAACTCCCTTCTGTTGAAGAATCCAAATTTATTTTCAACTAATTCTCACCCCCACTCACCACTCACTACTGACCACTCACTACTCACCACTCACCACTCCCTATTTCTTCAGCCCAATCTCCCGCAAACGCTCATCCAGGTATTCGCCCGCAGAAATCGGTGCGTAGTGCTGGGGATTGTTCTCGGTCACACAACTTTCCAGGGCATCCAGGCGCATGTCGCTCACCGGGTGCAGGAAGAAAGGAATGCTGAGGCGTGGCAGGTGCCACTCTTCGCGGGGCGGATTGACGACGCGGTGCGTGGTACTTTTCAGGTAGTTATTGGTCAGGCGCTGGAGCATATCGCCTACGTTGATCACGATTTCGTCGGCCTCGGGCATGATGGCTACCCATTCGTTGTTGGAGTTGAGGAGTTGAAGACCGCCGGCGCTGGCGCCTACCAGCAGGGTGATGAGGTTGATATCTTCGTGTTGTTCGGCGCGGATGGCGCTGGCAGGCTCCTGTGTGATAGGCGGGTAGTGGATGCTGCGCAGGATAGAATTGCCGTGCGTGATGTACTGCTGGAAATAGTCTTTCGGCAGGTTCAGGTATTCGGCAATGGCTTGCAGCAGTTGGCCGCCGGCTTTTTCAAAAGCGCGGTAGAGTTCGCTGCCTTGTTGCGAAACGCCGGGACTTTCTTTTACGGACACATTATCCGGGTACTGATCCTTGAGCGGATGATCGGCCGGTACTTCCTGCCCGATCTGGAAAAACTCCTTCAGGTCGGCCACTTTCGATTGTTTGGCGTGTTCCTTTCCGAAGGAAGTGTAGCCGCGCTGTCCGGCCATGCCTGCAATTTCATATTGCCGCTTTACCTCTTCCGGCAACGCGAAAAAGGCTTTGGATGCGCTGTAGAAGCCATCTACCAGACTTTTGGGTATGCCATGGTTTACCACAGCCACAAAGCCGACTTCATGGAAAGCGCGGCCCAGGTCTTGCACAAACTGCGCTTTTTCATCAGCCGAACCGTGTACGTATTTGGAGAGGTCGACGGTTGGTATCCCTTTTTCTTTCATAGTCGTTCAGAATTAAATTGGTTAGCAATGATGGGGGCATCGGGGAAATGAATGGCAAATTTAAGCAACTACCCTCAATCCAGCGCCTCCTTCCCCGATCGCACCTCTTTTTTACACTTTCCCCTTTCCCCTTTGCCCCTTGCCCCTTGCCTCTTATATTTCTCACTCTCTCACTCTCTCACTCTCTCACCTCTCTCACTCTCTACCAATCCTTCCTCCCCACCGCAGGCCGCTTGCGCTGCTGCGCCGATCGGTATTTGCGCGCATTTTTTTTGTCGTCCGGGCCGATGGAGGTTTCCAGCAATCTTCGCGCCTCCTCTTCTTTCATGCGTTGGCGCTGCTGAGAGGGCGATTCCTGTGGTTGTTGCGGTTGTTGTGGAGGGCTGTTTTTGGGGTCGGAGTTGGGTTGGGGCTGTTGCTTGTTTTGTTGTTGATTCTGGTTTTGTTGGTTTTGCTGATCCTGGTTCTGTTGATTTTGATTTTGTTGATTTTGGTCTTGGTTGTTTTGCTGCTGGTTCTGTTGTTGTTGCTGCTGCTGGCGTTGTTGTTCCTGTTGGTTTTTTTTCTTGGCCATTTGCAGATTCATTTTGGTATCAGCGTCGCCGGGGCGCAGGCGCAGGCTGTTTTCGTAGGCTTTGATGGCTTCCTTGAACTTGTTTTGTTTCAGCAGCGCATTGCCCGCATTGTGCAGGGCATCGGCTTTGGCGCGGGTATCGGGTGCATTGGCAACGGCTTTTTCAAAAATTTTTCCGGCTTCTTCGTATTTCCCCTGCTGGTACAGCGTATTGCCCAGGTTGTAGGCTGCATTCCAGTTGGAAGGGTCTTTTTCGGTCACCCGGCGGTAGTGCGGCTCCGCTTTGCTGTAATTGCTGCGGTTGTAGGCGGCATCGCCGTCGCGCAGCGATTCGTAGGTGGTTTGTGCGGTGAGCGGGGCCAGGTTGAGCAGGCAAAGCGCTACCATGCAGGATGTGAGAGCAGAAGAAGCCGTTTTATCCGTTCTCCCATCCCATCGCATTTGAAAAATATTAAACTTCATGACAGCATCATTTTTTTCGGTAAAACGGAATCCAGGTATCCAGCAGCAAGAGCAGCAGCGCAGGCAACAGAAACCACTGAAAATATGATTCGAATTCGGTGTAGGAGCGCACGGTCACTTCGCGTTTTTCAAGCCCGTCGACCATGCGTTTCAGGGCGCGGATGGCTTCGTCGCTTTGTTTGATATTAAACGTTTGGCCGCCACCGGCGCGTGCCACATCCACTAGCAACTGCTGATTGAGCCGTGTGCGCACCACCTCGCCGTTTTCGTCGCGTTTGTATTCCGAAAATTCGGAGCCGCCAGTTGGAATCGGGCCGCCGTCGGTCGTGCCCGCGCCTACGGTGTTCACGATGATGCCATCTTCATAAGCCGCTTCAGCCTGTTCTACGGCATCGTCATCGTGGTTTTCGCCATCGGTGATCAGGATGAGCGCCCGCCCGCCGCCAGGCTCATCGCCGTACGATTTCATGGCCAGTTCAATGGCTGCCGGAATAGCAGTGCCTTGTTCGCTGATCAGGTTGGGTTCCGCATTTTGCAGACTTTGTATCAGAAAGTTGTAGTCGGTCGAGAGCGGCATTTGCAGAAACGCATCGCCTGCAAAAAAAATGAGGCCGATGCGTTCGCCTTCCAGCGCCTGCACGAGTTTTTTGGAAAATACCTGCGCATATTCCAGTCGGCTGGGTGCTATGTCGCGGGCCAGCATGCTCTGCGAAATATCGAGCGCAATAAACACGTCGGCGCTTTCCTGGGTGGCTTTTTGCTGTTTGGCGCCCCGTTGCGGATTGGCCCAACTGATGGCCAGCAATGCCATCCCGACAGCGAATAAGGCATTTTTTACCCAGAACCGGCCATTTGAAAACACGGGCAGCAACCGGTTCAGCAGGACCGGGTCGCCGAGTTGGCGCATCGCTTTGGGGCGCCAGCGCACGTAGGCCCAGAGCAAAAGCCCTCCTGCCGGCAGTGCCGTCAGCAAGTACAAATGCCGGGTAAATTCAAATTGGAACATGTGTATATTATTGGCAGATGGTTCGTTGTCAAAATTACCGGCTGCAAATGACAAAACTTCCTTCTATTTTTGCAGCAGTTTCAGAACGTGAAAAACATTGTTTCCATATCCTTCGCGCTGCTCATTTTGCTGCAATCTTTCAGCAAGGTTTGGATCATTGTGTCGTTCAAACTCAACCAGGACTACATCGCAAAGGTACTTTGTATCAACCGGGATAAACCCGAAATGATGTGTAGTGGCAAATGTTTTCTGGACGAACGCATCAAAGCCGATGAAGACCAGAGTGGAAAACAATTGCCGCAGAAACTGAAAGAACAAAAAGAAGTAGTTTATTGCTTCGAAGAGGTATGCCGCTTCCCCGCGCAGGCGCCTAAACCAGTTGCCTGTGCTGCGTTGCCGGCTTTTTGTGAACAAATCCGCCCGTCTATCGCGCTGACCGGCGTTTTCCATCCTCCCCGGATTAGTTAAGGTCGCACCCGTCTGTGTGTTTTCACGCACGTGTTGTTGCAACGCGGCGTGAAGGCTGCCTGTATGCCTGCAGACACTGGTCGGCACCGGATTCTCCCTGTTTTTTTGCTGCTGCATGGTGTGCCAAAAATGGCAACATCGCCCTTTTTGAAATACCTCACAGGTATGGTATGCCTACGCACTGCCTTTTTGTTCACATTCTTACCAATCCATTGATATGCAAACTGTTTTGGGGCAATATGCCCAAATCATATCGCTTGTTGTTGCCATTTTTTTCGCTTTACTGGCAACAAGCGCCCTGATGAACCTGTATCTGCGCCGCATCGATCACCTCACAATCGAGGCGGAAGATGTACGTAGCATGGCCCGAAATGCAGGTATTGCAATGGGGCTCATGGCCTTGTCGGCCTTGTTCAGACTGTTACCATTTTTTATGGTAATCGCTTTTTTGGTGTGTCTGACGGTGTTTGCCAATGTGTTTAAAATCAATCGTTTGTTGAGTAAAATGGACAGAGGTTGATGATGCTTCTTCGCACCCAATTTTGATTCTTTTCACTTTACCCGGCCCGCCATATGGGCAGGTCTGGTTACAAATCAATGATAAACATGAAATTGTATCACGTTTTGTTGGCAGCCATGACGCTGCTCCCATTGGCTTCCTGCCACAACCACGACGAAGAAGACACGAACGCGCCTGTGCTTACCCTCAACGAACCTGAAGAAGGGGCGACCATCAGCGGACAGGTACACATTGAAGGCAAGGTAACCGACGAAAGCCTGCATGAAATGGAAATCACCGTCACTAAAGACAGCGACGGCTCACAATACCTGCACGTGACACCGGAGGTGCACGACGAAACTGACTACTCGTTTGACGAACACTTTACACCCAGTGGCCTGACAGGCGAAACACCGGTAACGCTGTTCATTACCGTAAGCGATCACAGTGACCATACCACTACCAAAACGGTGAAGTTCAAAGTAAAACCCTGAAATCTCTGCATGCCTAAAAGTTGCAGGGTATGACAAATCATTAGGTCACCCTGCAACCCTGGCAAATGTGTTATGCCGGCAACACCGACCTGAAAATCCCCCATCTGCCCAGCATTTCCAGTAACAACAGCACAGCCGCCGCCGCGAGCAGCCAATGAAAAAAGTCCTTGGTGCGCTGGATGGTAGTTACTTCGACGCGGGTTTTTTCCAGTTTGTCGATTTCAGCATAGATGCCTTCCAGGTCGTCTTCGGAATAGGCCCGGTAAAACTTCCCGCCGGTAGCGCTCGCCATTTGTTGCAGCAATTCGGTGTCGAACTGCATTTCTCGGGGCGCATAGATGTACGAGCCGTCGGGGTTGCGCTGGGCGGGCGACATCACAATTCCTTCCGTGCCGATGCCGACCGTGTACACCCGAATGCCAAGTGTGTGGGCAATGTCGGCCGCCTGCATGGGGTCGATGTAGCCGGCGTTGTTTTCACCGTCGGTGAGCAGGATGACGATTTTGCTTTTGGAAGCGCTGTCTTTCAGGCGGTTGACGGCTGTGGCGAGGCCCATGCCGATAGCGGTGCCGTCTTCCAGGCGCCCTACCTGCAGGTTTTGGATAAACGACTGCACCACGCGGCGGTCGGTTGTGAGCGGGCACTGCGTAAAAGCCTCGGCAGAAAAGGCGGTGAGCCCGATTCGGTCGTATGGCCGTTTTTCCACAAACTGAATGGCCACTTTTTGAGCCACGGAAAGGCGGTCGGGGTCGAAATCACGGCTGAGCATGGACGGAGAAATGTCCATCGCCAGCATGATGTCGATGGCGTCGGCTTTTACTTTTTCTTCCTGCCATTTTTGCTGCGGGCGTGCCATGGCAATGGCTAACAGGAATAGTGCAGCCCAGCGCAAAAAGGGAATTCCATGGCGCACACGGGCGCGCCAGGTGCGGGCGTGATCGGGCGTCTGCGACAGCCGCATGGCGGGCTTGTCGCTACTGCTTTGTTTTCGGCCGACAGTCAGCCAGTACGAAAACGCCAGCAAAGGGAGTAAAAGCAGCCAGAGCGGTTGGGCGAAGGTCACGATGCCGGATTGGGTTGAATTACTTGTGATTCAATGGTTTGCGCTACTATCTGCTCGGCTGTTCGCATCGCTTCTGCATGATACGAATCGGGTGGAGCCGATTGGGCGAATTTGGCCAGGTCGGCTTCGCTGAGCAGCCGTTGCAGGTCGGACATGAGCGAGGCCGGGAAATCGGTGGCATGAAGTTGACGCACAATTTCGTCGGACACCGATTCCAGGGCCGGAATCTGATAGCGTTTTTCCAGGTATTCGCGCACAATGTGGGTGAGTTCGGCGTAATAGGATTTCAGTTGGCCCTGTTGCCAGAGTTGGCGTTTTGCCAGTGCTTCCAGTCTGCGCCGGGCGTAGTCGTGCGACGGCAATTGCACACTGCGCGACAGGGCGGCGTCGCTGCGGTATTTTTGCCGGAAAAGCAGGTACACGATGAGCGCCAGTGCCAATACGCCGACCAACAAAATCAGCCAGTCGCGATAGGCGTACAGCAGGGCTTTCCAACTAAATGGCTCCCGTCGAATATCCTTGATGTCGGCCATGTCGCGCAGGTCGTCGGGCGATGGCGTAGGCAGGATGGTGAGTTGCAGCGGGTTGGTGAGTGCCTGTCCGCCGCCTTTCAGTGCGATGGTCAGCGGCGGGAGTTGAACGGCCGAATCGCCATCAAAGGTGATGAGTGTAACGGCTTTGTCGTATCCACGGCTGGTGTGCTCCCAGGCGGTTTGCGAAAGGATATTTTCCGCAGGAAAAATGCTGTCCCATGGACTAAAATCCACGTCTTCCGGCACTACGCCCAACACATCGGGCAGGTGTAGTTGCAGCACAAAAGGGTCGCCGGTTTCCACCACACTGTCCAATGTCGCCACCACTTCCGTTTGGGCGTTCAGGCCTGTAACGGAAAGCAGGAGGATGCAAAGGGCAGACATGTAAGTTTTTATGGTGGAAGCGAACATGACTCATAATTGTTATCAGTTATTAGTTATTGGTTATCAGGGTGGTAGGGCACCATCTGTACTACTATTTGGCTACCCGATAAGGAACGCCAAATTATCGTGCCAACCGCCCCCTGCCACCCTGATAACCAATAACTGATAACCAATAACTAAACACAAAATTACCATTTCTTCTTTCCCTTGCCGCCCTTTTTTTCGAACTTGTCGAACACGCGGTTTTCACGGGCAGAAGACTTTTCTTTTTGCGGTGAAGCATCGTCTACACGAATGCGGCGGCCATTGATGGTAAATTCGGACAGGCCTTTGCGCACCACATTGATATAGCCGCTGTCGAGGTCGAAGTGCATGTAGGCGCGGTTCATATCGATATGGCCTACGGCACGGCTGGGCACGCCGAAACTGCGGGAAAGCAGTTTGAGGAAATCCTTTTTATTGACGCCGTCCATTTCACCTACATTGATAAAAAGACGCTGCATTTGGCCGTTGCCACTGGCTTCCATTTTCGGGCGGTCGCCCCGGCGGTCGCCTTTCGGGTGAATATTGATATCGGGGGCATTGCGGTAGTAGGCCAGGAATCGGTTGAACTCGACGCTGGCGAAACGTTTGATCAGTTCTTCCTTGCTCAGGTCTTTGAGTTCTTCCTGGATATGTGCCATAAATGGCTCGATCTCATCGTAGTGTACCTCCTGCGATTTGATACTTTCAATGATGTGGTACAATTGCTGTTCGCACACTTCCATACCCGTCGGGATGCGCATGCGGGTGAATTGCGCCTTGGTTTTGCGCTCGATCAGGCGGATTTTCTCCTCAAATTTCGGCGTGATGATGCTGATCGAAATACCCTGTTTGCCGGCGCGGCCTGTACGGCCCGAGCGGTGGGTGTACACTTCTGCTTCGTCGGGCAGGCCGTAGTTGATGACGTGGGAAATATTGCTCACGTCGAGTCCGCGTGCTGCCACGTCGGTAGCAATCAGGAGTTGCAGGTTGTTTTCACGGAAACGCTGCATCACGCGGTCGCGGTCGGCCTGGGCGAGGTCGCCGTGCAAGGCGTCGGCATTGTAGCCGTCGCGGATCATTTGTTCGGCCACTTCCTGTGTTTCCACTTTGGTGCGGCAGAAAATGAGCCCGTAAATGCCCGGGTTGGCGTCTACCACGCGTTTCAGCGTAGCGAAGCGGTCGTCGGCGCGGCACAGATAAAACTGGTGCTGGATGTTGGCGTTGGTTTCATTGCGGTTGCCCGTGCTGAGTTCGCGCGGGTTGTTCATGTAGTGTGCTGCAATAGCGCGCACTTCGCTGGGCATGGTGGCCGAAAACAGCCAGATCGATTCGCGTTCTTCGGCAGCAGCCAGAATGAAGTCGATGGCTTCCTTGAAACCCATGTTGAGCATTTCATCGGCCTCGTCGAGCACCACACGCTTTACGGTTTCGAGGCGTACGGCTTTGCGGGTCATGAGGTCCATCAGGCGGCCGGGGGTGGCCACGATGATTTGTGCGCCTGCTTTGATTTGCCGGATTTGGGTTTCGATGCTGGCGCCACCGTATACGGCTACTACTTTGTATTGGTGTGCAAACTGGGAGTAGTTCTCCAGGTCGCTGGCCACCTGTACGCAGAGTTCGCGGGTGGGGCACAGCACGAGGGCCTGTATGCCACGCTCCGAAGGTACGATGCGTTGCAGCAGGGGCAGGCCGAATGCGGCCGTTTTGCCGGTGCCGGTATGGGCGAGGGCAATGAGGTCGGTATCACCCTCGAGGGCGACAGGAATGACCAATTGTTGTACGGGAGTCGGGTTTTCAAAACCCAGTGCGGTAATGCCTTGCAGGAGGTCTTCAGCAAGACCGAGTTGTCGGAATGCGCTCATTCAGAAATGAATAAATCAGAAAATGGTGAACGAGGGTATGGGCTGCCAGCACCCTCTGCTCTCCTTTTCCCACACATTCCGCCGGACGGGCGGTCAGAAAAACGAACATACGGAAGCCTTGTCCCTCTCTAAAACGCCGCAAAGGTACGAATTTTATACTGTAAAAAAGGGGGTAGGGTGGAGATGGTGTGGAAAATCGAGGCTGGGAAAGGTGGTGGCCGAGGAGTTGATTTTTGTTTTTGGATAAATTTTGATTTTTTATTTTTGAATTATTCTTATATGCGGAATTTATTTGCAAATAATCTTTGTTTTTTGGATTATATAAAAATGGTGGAAATGTAAAATAATATTTGGTTAACGGTGGCTGGCTGGGAGCATGTGGTAGAGGTAAAACGGGTGTTGCGCGTGTTGTGGATTTTACGAATGTTGTGGATTTTACGAATACACAGGGCGTTGCCCTGTGCTATTGTATACGCCCTTTCAGGGCTATTGTATACCCAAAACTTGCCTGCTGCCTGCTGCCATTTGCTTTTTGCCTCTTGCCTTTTAAAATTTGCTTCTCACCTCTATTTAATTCCTCACGTCCTCTCCCCAGCCCAGTTTCTGCCGGATGGTGTTCAAAAACGTCACGTCCTGTAATTGTACAAAACGGATGGGGAAATCGTTTTTGCGCACGGCCAACTGGTGGTGGGCATTGATGAGTTCGAAACGCGAGTCGAGCGTGCAGATAAAATTGTCGGCGCGGCCCTCGATTTCAAAAGAGATGACCGATTCGTCGGAGAGCACAATGGGGCGCACGTTGAGGTTGTGCGGGGCTACGGGCGTGAGTACGAAATTGCCGGAATCGGGAAAAATAACCGGCCCGCCGCAACTGAGCGAATAACCCGTGCTACCGGTAGGCGTGGCGATGATGATACCGTCGGCCCAGTAGGAATTGAGATAGTCGCCATTCAGGAAGGTATGAATGGTGATCATCGAGGAGGTGTCGCGTTTGAGCAGGGTACAATCATTGAGCGCAAAGGGTATTTCCCCGAACAACTCCGGATGGCTTTCCAGGTACAGTGTGCTGCGCTCTTCGATGATGTATTGCCCGCGTTTCAGTTTTTCAATGGAGTCGCTAATGTGGGCTTTGTCGATCGTAGCCAGAAACCCGAGTCGGCCCAGGTTAATCCCCAGCATGGGTACGCCCGAGTCGCGCACCAGCGTTACGGCATTGAGCATGGTGCCGTCGCCACCCAGCGTAATCACAAAATCGATGCGGTGCACGCGAAAAGAACGGTGGTCGTCAAATGGTGCATGCGGCCCCGATAGCCGTACTTTCGCCTCGATCAACTGCTGCAAAAACGGGGTGTAGATATACGTTGTGATTCCTTCCCGGAATAACACGTCGAATACCTCCTGCACCTGGGGCAGGTCTTTTTGTTTGAGTTGTTTGCCAAAAACGACAACTTGCATAATAGTCCTGAGTCGTAAGTCCTGAGTCCTAAGTCCTGAGTCCTAAGTCCGTAGAGTACACGTTGTTACTCATGAAATTTGTTATTTAAGATGCAAGGAGTAACAACGTGTACTCTACAGACTTAGGACTTAGGACTCAGGACTTACGACTTATTCATATCTTGCGCCAAGAACGGCAATTAATTGCAATTTTCACTACGAAGGTATCCAATCATTCCAATGAATACACTTTCTCTTAAAGACGTTATTGCACAGGAAAAGGAACAACTGCGGGTTCGCCGGCAGAAACTTGGCCTGGAACAGGGGACGCCCGAACAGGAAAACTGGTTTGGCATCGCCTTGTCAGGAGGTGGTATCCGCTCGGCTACGATCAACCTGGGCTTCCTGAAAACCCTGAACAAGTTTGGCATACTCAAGCGGGCCGATTATCTGAGTACGGTATCGGGCGGCGGTTACACGCATTCCTACATTCAGGGTACGCTGAAACAGGAAGGTGGGTACGAATGCCTGTTTACCAATGATCAGATCAATGCGATGCGCCAGCACGGGGAATACCTGATTCCCGGGCAGGGGCTGTGGAAAAACTACAATACTTTTCTGCTGGCAGTGGCTTTTCTCGTCAGTTGGGTCATGTCGCTTATTAGCCTGCTCATTGTGACGGGTATTGTGTATTATGTGTACCTGATTGTCACGGGTTTGCTGGGAAAAAACCCGTTTCAGAGCCTGAATTTCTTTGCCCAACATGATGTAGGATTCTGGGGCATCTGCACGGTGGCTACCATTGTATGCGTGCATTTTGTAGTGAATATCATCCTGAGTTTTAATCTGGGTGTTTCCAAAATGTTCAACCGGCTGGAAGCACTGATCGTAACCATTGCGATCGTGTTGTATTGCTGGTTCCTCATCGTACACTTTGGCGGCCGGGATGCATTGTCGGGGCACACCATGTTCGATTATGCCATCAATGCGGCATTGCTGTTCATCATCGGGTATTTTACCAACCCGAATGCGCTGAGTTTTCACCGTTTTTACCGCAAACAACTGGCCGACCTGTTTTTGCGGTTTTCCGGAAAGCACAGCAATATTCCGCTGAAAAATGTTTTTAACGCTCAGTCGAACCAGGAAGTCGATTACCTCGCACCATATCCCATTATCAATACTTGCCTGAACCTGCTCAATCCGGCGGGTGACGATGTGTTTAAAGGCACCAAAACCAGCGACTACTTTTTGCTGAGTCCGCTGTTTTGTGGCTCCAAACTGGTGGGATATGTACCAACCGACCGCTACTGGGACTATCAGCGCATGACTTTGCCAGCCGCTGTAACTATCTCTGCCGCAGCGGTCAACCCCGGCATGGGCATGTACTCCAACAAGGCCCTCAGCGTGGCCATGACCTTGCTGAATGCACGCCTCGGCTACTGGATTTCCAATCCGCGTATTCTGGTGAAAATGCGCGCTTTCCCCTGGTGGCCGGTGTATTTTTTCCGTGAATTGCTGGGCCGTATCGGTTCCAACAACAAGATGATCAATATTTCCGATGGTGGCCACATTGAAAACCTCGGCGCTTACGAACTGCTGCGTCGCGGTTGTCGCCTGGTGGTGGCATTCGATGCGGGAGAAGATAAATTGTACACGTTTTTTGACCTGAACAACCTCATTATCCGGGTGCGCAATGAACTGGGCCTCGAAATCCGTTTCCGCGACAACGAGCAGCCGGAAGATCTGATTCGCCCGCGCCCCTCGCAGGTGTACTCGAAAAAACGTTTCGCCATTGCCGATATTTATCAGTGGTGGGAAGACAACAAAACGGTAGACCCGAAGACTGGCAAGGAAATGAACTGTGTCATCAACTTCGCCGAACCGCGGAAAGTGGGCACTTTTATTTACGTGAAATCATCGGTGCTGGCGCCTACCGGCAAACCCGTGCTGTCGGAAGAAGAAGACCGCTTGAAATATGGCACTTACAAATACAAGATTTACCACGCCGACTTCCCGCATGAGCCTACCAGCGACCAGTTTTTTGATGAAATTCAATGGGAAGCCTATTACCAGTTGGGACAGTACATCGGCGCAGATGTGCTGGGTGTTACCGACCTCGAATCTTACGAAGGACATGAAGCGCCCAATATTACGGTAGAACAACTCATCAACTGGTTCGACAAACAGGAAAATCCGCTCGTCATGCCGTTCCATCCGCGGGGTGTGGCAGCGCCGGAAGTCGACTACAACCAGGGCCTGGAAAGTGTCGGCGGCGAAGAAGTGGTATCACCTACTGCTCCACCGACGACAGTGACGCAGGAAGAAGTGAAGTACCAGATGTAATTGGTTATCAGTTATTGGTTATCAGGGGAGGGTAAGGGGTGATGGGTTTTTTCAGGCTGGCGGCTCGGATGGGGTTGAGTTAGTTGAGAAGTTGAGTTAGTTGAGAAGTTGAGTTGGTTGAGAAGTTGAGGGGTTGAGAAGTTGAGGGGTTGAGAAGTTGAGGGGTTGAAGTTTGGCCACTCATGTGAACCAAAACCTTTCTCCGGCTGCTGAGTGGCAGAATCTTAACCCCTTGCCCCCTCAACCAACTCAACTTCTCAACCAACTCAACTTCTCAACTAACTCAACTTCTCAACTAACTCAACTTCTCAACCAACTCAACTTCTCAACCAACTCAACTTCTCAACCAACTCAACCCCATCCGAGCCGCCAGCCTGAAAAACCCATCACCCCTTACCCTGCCCTGATAACCAATAACCAATAACTGATAACTAATCGCGGTCTGCGCGCAGGTTCAAAAACAGTTTGAAGCCCAGGTTGGCCGACAATACTTTGGATTTGATGTGGTAATTGGGGCTCAGGAAAAGTTCGTAGTTTTTGAATACGTCGCGGATAAAGAAATATCCGAACTCGCCGCCAATGGTGTAGTCGATCGCGCCGGTTTCGTTGGTGAGCGCTTTCTCGTCTTTGGAATAGAAGGTGTACAACACACCTGCCTTTGCCATGGCTGTAAAGGCGTTTTGCTGCGTACGTGCGCATTTGTTGCCGTTCGAACGGTAAATGCCGGCGCCGGCCTCTACCAGCAGGAACGGATTGATCTGAAACGACTCAGCCACATCTTCGGCATCGGGGCTGAGGGAAAAAGATGCGCCGCCACCAACACGCGCTACCGACCAGTGGGTACCTACGTTGAAGGCGGTGCCCAGGTCAAAGCCCATTCGCTGAGTAGGATCTGTTACGTCCGGTACGGAAAACGACATATTGGGAATGTCGAGAAACAGGCGAGGGCCATATTGAGCGTTGGCAACAATGGCCGCCAGCAGGCAGCCGAACAGGAGGAACGTTTTTTTCATGTGCATTTCGAATTTTATTGATGTTCAGGCAAAGATACTTTGCGGAAGGTATTCGCTGTTTGGATGATGAAAATGGGGGATGAATACACGGGGTTGGATACGAATACGCGGGGCGTTGTACACGAATACGTGGGGCGCTGTACACGAATACGTGGGGCGTTGGATACGAATACACAGGGCGTTGCCCTGTGCTACTGGATACGCCCTTTCAGGGCTCTCACGCTCTCACGCTCTCACACTCTCACACTCTCACGCTCTCACACTCTCACGCTCTCACACTCTCACACTCTCACGCTCTCACACTCTCACACTCTCACGCTCTACAACCTTCCCAGTAGCCATTCTTTTTCTGTTAAAATTTCCTCCTGTTCAATCCGCGACCGGAGTTCTGCTACGGCCTGCAGGTCGCGGAAATTCAGGCCCATGATCTGGCGGGTGTAATACACGATGTGGCTGTAATTGGTGCGGTGATAGCCGATGGCGGTGTGTCGCCGGATGAAGGTAGACATACTGGTAAGGTGGCTGTCGAGTAGGTCGTATTCATCCGTTTCAAAATAGATTTTCAGTTGCAGGGTTTTGGCAATCAGGTTGTTCAGCAGGTCTTTGTAGTCGGAACGCTGAAGGTGCCGCAGTGCAGTAGGGTAGTCGTGGCGCATATAGGCCACCCGCGCCAGGTTGAGGCTGGCTGTGACCTCCCGCCATTGCCGTTCGAGCAGGGAACGATAGTCGAGAATAAATTGCTCGGTCCAATCCAGTTCGCCCACGCGCAGGGCAATGGCTACAATGTTGTTGAAAGCAAAACGAGAGAGGTGCTGGTTTTCCAGCAAGAGTTTGCGTTCCAGGGCACTTTGGTATAGTTCGAGGGTGGTGCGAAGCCAGCCTTCCGACGATTCGTTGATTTTTTTGATCCCGAAATTGATAGCCAGCAGAAAAAGGGTGCGCAATTCTTCTATCGGGAAGGATTCGGCGTGTTCAAACAACATCGTTTTGAAGGAATCGAAATGCGACACGGCTTGCGAATCATTTAAAAAACGATAACAATGGAAATACAATCCAATAGCAGGAATGTGCAGCAAACCGGCCGTTTCCACGTATGGCAGCACGGCATCCAGCAGGCCCATTTTGTAGTCGGCCCGGTACACAGCCTGGTGCGAACGAGCCAGGCAGGCCAGGCGTAGTTTGCGGGCTATGAAAGCCGTGTCGAGCAGGTCGGAGGTCGATTGCAGGTTGAGTGACTCAGTACGCCGGGCAGCCGTATCGTATTGATACTGTTCCCATTCTATCAGATTGAGGTCGTGGTAATAGTCGGCATGCCGCCAGGGGCGCCGTTCGCGGCTTTGCCGCGCTTCGCGCAGGGTGATCCGGAAATGTTTGGACAGGTTGCGCTTGCGATAGACGGCTGCCAGGCGAATTTTGGCGCGCTCAGCATCCTCAAATTTTTCGCAGTACATCCAGTATTTTTCCAGCAATGCCAGCAATGCGGAATGCGTGAGGCGCATGGAAACATCGGCGTTTCGGGTATTCGGAAGGGCTTGCTGCCCGGATTGCGCATGCACCCATGCGTCGAAATATTCGGACAGTTGCGGCCGGTTATTGAAAAAGGGCGAACGCACAAATTTCCCGAATTCCCTGATTTCTACCACAGACAGGGTAGAAAGTGCTTCGTGCAACAGGTTTTTTTCAGCCATGTTCAAATTTAAAAACTACAAATATTTTTTAAATTATTGATTATCAATGTTTAAAAAATATTTTACGCTATTTTAAAAATACAAACTTAAAAATTTGTCCTTGTTCATCCATACAGAATCCCGAACTTTTACATCGTCAAATAATGCCCTGCGGTACATACCTTCGGGCAGACTA
Organism: Bacteroidota bacterium; assembly: GCA_020160935.1. Taxonomy (GTDB): domain Bacteria; phylum Bacteroidota; class Bacteroidia; order Chitinophagales; family Saprospiraceae; genus M3007. The sequence goes on from JAIUPL010000022.1 coordinate 96,295, forward strand.
CTTCACCCGGATTTAAGAAATAAGTCACATGAAAAAAAAATTACGCATGTTTTCCGCTCGTTTTTATCTGTTGATATTCCTGTTTGCATTTACAGCGATCCGACAGGCACAGGCACAATGTTCGGCAAGCCTGCCATTAAGTTCTGCGGGCACCTGTAGCGGCGGGGAAGTAACAATCCCATTAACGCTCACAGGCACGGCGCCATATACTGTCAATTATCAGATAAATGGGGTGCCCATGCCCCCAGTGATGTTGTCGGGCCCTGTTTTTAGTTTGCAGATACCCAATGCGGCACAGAACATGACAGTCAATTTGGGTACAGTGATAGATGCAACCGGTTGCGAGGCGCAGGGCACAGGCTTTACGATTGTACAGACTTTTCAGTCGGTGAGTGCCGTTTCGAATATCACACATCCGTCCTGCGCTACTGACAACGACGGCTCCATAGAGTTGTTCACCACTTCGGGAACGGCGCCATTTGCCTATCAATGGTCGACCGGCCAGAATACCTCTACGGTTAGTGGGTTAACAGCAGGCACCTATACCGTAACGATAACAGATGCCACAGGTTGCAGCCGATCTTATAACTACTTTCTTGATTATCAAATACCTGTATTTCAATATTCTGTTACCCCTTCTGCCTGCAATATGTCGAACGGGGCCATCAACGTGACAATGGGCCCTCTCGCTTTTGCAGTTTGGTCGACTGGCGCCATCACGGAAGATATTGCTGGCATCACAGCCGGAGAATACACCGTTATCGTTACAGAATCAACAACAGGCTGCACGCGTACGCAAACGATTACAGTGCCGGAAAGTGCACCTGCCACACAAGTGGGTTCCATTAGCCCTGCCAGTTGTGATGGCTCGCAACTGGGCTTGTTAGGTGTAGGGGTTTCCGGTGGTACCACACCGTATTCATACATATGGTCGAACGGCGCCACCACCGCAGAAATCAACAACCTCACGCCCGGGGTTTACACGGTAACCGTAACAGATGCCGCTGGCTGTACTACCAGTTTTTGGGGTAATGTCACCAGTTTCAACAATGTAAATTTAACCGCTACCGTCGACCAGCCGACCTGTAACGACCCCGATGGCAGCATCGACCTGAATGTATCGGGCGGAGCCGGACCGTACCAGTTTGATTGGTCGAACAGTGCTACCACGGAGGATTTGGTCAATGTACCTTCCGGCACCTATACTGTGACAGTCACGAGCAATGTGATCGGTTGTACGGCTACCTTGACCCGAACGCTTGCACCGTATTCCATTACTTCCACGGCTTCTTTGGTAAATTGTCTCAATAATATCAGCCTCAACATAACAGGCGGCACGGGGCCATTTACTTATCAATGGGAAAACGGCGCTACCACGCCGGGGTTGACCGGTGTACCGGGTGGTACCTACCCCGTCACCGTGACTGATGCGTCGGGATGTACGGCTACATTCACTGCCACCGGTATTAACCTGCCGACGGCTACTGCCGATATTACCGTATTGACCAATGCCTGCACAGGTGGGTTAAGCGCCCAAATGAGCGGGGTTCAGCCCAACAATACCTCCTTCTTGTGGTCGACAGGCGCCTCTACCCGTCTGATTTCCAATATCCCGGCGGGCACCTATTCCGTTACCACTACTTCCAATATCAGCGGGTGTACGGCTACGGCTATGGTTACAACGACGCAGGCATTGAGCAATTCGTTGTTGAACATAGACTTTACTACCACACCGATCTTTTGTTTTGGCAGCGCCACCGGCTCGATTTCGGCTTTGGCCACCGGCTTTAGTCCACCTTTTACCTATCAATGGACATTTGGTGCCAATACACCTACTGTTACCAACTTACCACAGGGTATTTATAACCTGATCGTTACGGATGCGCAAGGTTGTTCAATAATCCGCGCCCAAAGCCTGACACAACCCAACCAAATCAATATTTTGACACAGGTTACCAATGTTGGATGTAATGGTGGAGCGGGCGGTTCTGTTCTTCTGACTACCACCGGCGGTACAGCACCCTATACCTTCCACTGGAGCAATGGAGCAACGTCTTCAAACCTTCAAGGCCTGACAGCCGGTCTATACACTGTAACTGTTACGGATGCAAATGGCTGTACGAGAATCGCCACTTCCACCATACAACAACCTACCGCACTTACGGCAAGCATTCAGGTATTGTCCGAACAATGCTCCTTTGCCATCCTGACAGTAACTACCTCGGGTGGTCCGGCTCCTTACACGTATCAATGGATAGGCCCCAACGGGTTTTCATCGACGCTTCAGAACCTGACCGTCACCGTTTCAGGTACATACACAGTGGTCGTCACAAATTCCAATGGTTGCACAGCATCATCCTCCTACACCATCGACCTGGCGAATGAAGGCAATTGCGGTTACATCAGCGGCCGAATCGTACGCGATACCTCTGAAAATTGTGTAGCCGATGCCAACGAACCCGGCCTGAATAACTGGCTGGTGCGCGCCGAAAATGCCTCCGGCGTGTACTATGGCGTAGCCAATGCGCAGGGTGTGTACGTCATCGGCGTGCCTTCGGGCAACTACGATGTAACAACCATACCGCCCAATGCCCTTTGGGAAACCTGCTTGCCAGCGCCCAACATTTCAGTTACAAACCCCGGCGATACCATCCACGGCATCGACTTGCCGGTAAAAGTGGTTCATAACTGCCCCTCGCTTTCCGTGTCGCTGGGCTCCGGATTGTTGCGCCGCTGTAATACAGGAGTATATTATTTGAATTACTGCAATGAAGGTACTACAGACGCCACAGATGCATACATCTTGCTCACGCTCGATCCATTTATGACGCCTCAATCCTCCAATTATCCATATACCAACCTGGGCAATGGTATACTGCGTTTCGACATCGGTTACCTGGCTCCGGGTCAATGCGGATATTTCAATGTAACGGTAGGGATCAGTTGCAATGCCCAACTCGGACAAACGCACTGCACCGAAGCGCATATTTACCCCGATGGCAACTGTATTCCGCCCGACGATGCCTGGTCGGGCGCCAGCCTGCGCCTGTCGAGCCAGTGTGCACAGGATTCTGTGCGTTTTACCATCAAAAATGTGGGTACGGGCGATATGAGCACCGAATCCAGTTACATCGTGGTAGAAGATGCTGTAATGCTGATGATGGCGCCTTTCCAACTGGTAGCCGGAGATTCCGCGCTGGTCACAGTACCTGCCAATGGCAGCACCTGGCGCGTGGAAGTAGCGCAGGAGCCCCTGCATCCTGGGTTGTCGGCGCCAGCACTGTCGGTAGAAGGCTGTTCGAATACCGCTTCGTTTACCACGGGCTTTGTGACCCAATTTCCCAACGACGAACAGGACGCCTGGATCGACATCGACTGCCGCCAGAATGTGGGTTCCTGGGATCCCAACGACAAGCAGGGCTATCCGCTGGGCTATGGCGCCGAGCATTACATCCGCCCGGGTACCGAACTGGAGTACATGATTCGTTTCCAGAATACGGGCACGGATACGGCGTTCACGGTTCGCATTGCCGATACCTTGTCGGCCTGGCTGGATGTGGCTACCATTCGCCCGGGCGCCAGCAGCCACCCGTATCAGTTCAACCTGAGTGGCCCGGGACATGCAGAATTTCTGTTTGAAAATATCATGCTGCCCGACAGCAATGTCAACCAGGCGGGCTCCAACGGTTTTGTAAAATTCAATATTTACCCGAAAGCCGATGCGCCGCTGGAAACGCTGATTGAAAATACGGCTCATATTTATTTCGACTTCAACGAAGCCGTGGTGACCAATACTACGCGCCACCGACTGGGTGAAAACTTCGTAACCGTAGGGCTCTGGCAACCCGAGCGCCCGCAATACGAAGTGCTGGTTTCGCCCAACCCGATGACGGAAACGGCCCTGCTCGAAGTAAAAGGCCTGGAATCGAACGCGCCCATTCACTTGCAGTTGATGAATTTACAGGGCGTAATGGTAGCAGAAGAAACCGCCCCCGGCCCCGTGCTGACGCTTCGGAAATCAGGCTTGCCGGCAGGGATGTACCTGTTCAAACTGGATCAGAAAGGACACCTCGTCGGCAGTGGTAAATTAATCGTAAAACAATAGTTGACTATAGCCGGTAACACAGGCACACCCAAATGGTGCGAATGCCCCCCGCAGCCAGGGTGTGTCTGTTTGCCGGATATGTAAATAAACTCAGATGCGCTAAACAGACAGTCCATGAATAAAAAACTACCCTTCACTATTATTCGCGGTATTTTCTTAACAGGTATTTTGTCTGTTTGGGCAGTGGGCCGCTTGTGGTCGCAATGCTCAGCAAGCATCCCTTCCGGCGAGCAATTTGTCTGCCCGGGGGCTTCCGCCAGCATACCGGTTACGTTTACAGGCACTGCGCCGTACACCTTTTCCTATTCACTGAATGGTGCGTCAGGTGCCCCGATCACTACTTCGGAAACCACATACAACCTGGTATTGAACGACTTTTTCCAATCCTCGGTTGTCCTGTTAAACAACATGACAGATGCCACCGGCTGTCAGGCCACCATTTCCGGTGCGCTCACGATACAGGTTTATACCCCGATTGGCATTGAAACACAGGTAACCAACACCATTTGCTCGGGTTCGGCCAATACCGGCTCGATACAACTCGATGTTTCGGGCGGCACGCCTCCGTACCTCTATGCCTGGTCTAACGGCCAGCAGAACCTTCCCGTCCTATCCAACCTCACACAGGGCGTTTACACCATCACGGTAACCGATGTAAACGGTTGCTCAGCCACTACATCGGCCACTGTACTGCCCCAAATACCTCAAATAGTAAGCATGCAGGTTACACCTGTGAATTGCATCGTGGCGAATTCAGGCGCCATCGATCTGACAGTTTCTGAACCATGCTCTTATCAATGGAGTAACAATACGAATACGGAAGACCTGACAGGGATAACCACTGGTTTGTACCGGGTAACGATCACCAGCAATGCCAGCGGGTGTACCAACCTGGCCTCGTCCCAGGTAAGTGGAAATTCTTCCATGGTGCTAACGGTTACCACGCCACCGGTGAATTGTGCTGGCGCCACTAGTTCCAGTATAGACTTGAGTGTAACAGGCGGCACACCCGCTTACACCTATCAATGGTCGAACGGTTCCACAACCCAGGATCTGAACAATGCCGGGAATGGAACCTATACCGTCACCGTGACGGATGCAGTCGGCTGTTCCAAAACGACTTCCATCACGGTGACAATACCCACGGCGATCAATGTTTTCCCTACCATTGTGTCCAGTTCCTGCAACAACAGCGACGGCGCTATCAACCTCTCTATTTCGGGTGGGGTGCCGCCTTATCAGACGGTCTGGTCGAATGGCAGTACTGAAGAAGACCTCGTCAATGTAAGCGCGGGCATATACACTGTTACCGTGACGGATCTTAATGGATGCAGTGCTGTCAGGACGCGCAGTGTGAGCGATTTTGCTCTGACAATTGGTTACACACCATTCAACTGCCTGACCAACCTGAGCGCCAACGCTTCGGGTGGTGCTCCGGAATACACCTACGCCTGGTCGAATGGGGAAACAACACAAAGTTTGACCGGACTCACAAGTGGCACCTTTACAGTTACCGTCACCGACGCCCAGGGGTGTCGTGCCATGGCACAACAAACGGTTACAGCCCTGACGCCTGTTTCAGCGTATATCAACATTTATGGTACTGCTCCCTGTGCAGGGGGGCTTACCGGGCATATCATCAATGGAGGGCCTTCCGGCACCGATTATCTATGGTCGACAGGCGCCACATCGCAGTTTTTATCGAATATCCCTGCGGGTACCTACACGGTAACGGTGACGGCCAGTTCAAGTTGTACAGCCAGTGCTTCCATCACCATTTCTCAACCCATGACGAACAGCGGCCTGGGTATTCAGGGCGGCGCTACACCTATTGTTTGTAATGGTGGCACATCTTCCATCAATCTTTCTGTAAACGGGAATGTACCACCGTTTAGTTATGCCTGGTCTAATGGCTCCAACCTGGAAGACCAGAATAATCTGCCGGCAGGCACGTACACCGTCACCGTGACGGATGCGAACGGATGCACCCAATCCAGGACATTCAACATTACAGAGCCACCTCCGATGGTTGCTTCCTGGGTTGTGAATGATGCTTCCTGCTTTGGAGCGAACGGCAGTATTTCCCTCAATATTAACGGTGGCACACCTTTCCCGAATTTTTCCTATACCTACCAGTGGTCGACGGGTGCGACCACCAAAAACCTGCAAAATCTGCCTGCCGGAACATATCGGGTGACCGTTACAGACGCTAACTCGTGCACCTACACATCGCCTGATATCATTGTAGCATCGCCGTTTTTTACCGTTTCTATCAATCCTTTATCCATACAATGCAACAGTGCGGTACTTGAAGCAAATATTCAGGGCGGCTCGCCACCGTATTCGATAGGGTGGTGGACCCCGGGCGGCCCGACAATTGAGCCGATTCCTGTTGTTACGATCGGACAATCAGGCTTGTACCTGGTTGCTGTAGTGGATGCCAATGGCTGCGAAGCCGAAGCCGCCCTGGAAGTCACCCTCGGCAACGATGGCAATTGCGGCTACCTGAGTGGCCGTATCCTGTACGACCAGGTAGAAAATTGCCTCGAAGATGCTACCGAACCCGGCCTGCCAGGCTGGCTGGTGCGGGCAGAAAATGCTACCGACACTATTTACGGCGTGACCAATGCCACGGGGTATTACACGATCAATGCGCCGGCAGGTACATATACTATACAGGCGCTGCCGCCCAACGGGCTTTGGGAGGTTTGTACCCCGGCGCCATCCGTCACGGTCGACTCTCCCGCAGATACGGCACAAGTGGCAGTTATTCCCGTAAAAGCCTTGTATCAATGCCCTTCTTTATCGGTAAATATAGGTGTCAATCGACTGCGGGCTTGTTTTAACAACAACAATTATCAGTTACAATACTGCAACCAGGGCACGGTGGCAGCAGAAGATGCCTATGTGTTGATAACACTCGACCCCTTGATTACGCCTGTGTCGTCCAGTGTGCCCTTTACCAATCTGGGCAACGGTGTGCTGCGTTTTGATATAGGGCACGTAGACGTAAGTGAATGCGGCGGATTTTCCCTGAAAGTACTGGTGAGTTGCAATGCCGACCTGGGACAGACCCTCTGTACGGAAGCGCATATTTACCCCGATGCCAACTGTATCCCTTCTGATCCGGAATGGTCGGGCGCCAGCCTGCGTATCAGCAGCCAGTGTACACAAGATTCGGTGCGGTTTAAAATCGATAATATTGGTACAGGCGATATGCTCGAAAGCGCCGATTATATCGTCGTGGAAGATGCCGTGATGCTTTTGACAGCGCCGTTCCAACTGGGCATGGGGATGTCGACACAGTTGGCCGTTCCTGCCAATGGAAGTACCTGGCGCATGGAAGTGCCGCAAGTGCCTTTTCATCCGGGTCTGTCCATGCCTTCCATTTCAGTAGAAGGTTGTTCGGCAATACCGGTGTACTCTACCGGGTATGTGTCGCAATTTCCTACCGACGATGCCGACCCCTGGATCGACATCGACTGTACGGAAACTACAGCCGCTGTAGATCCCAACGACAAACAGGGTTTCCCGCTGGGTTACGGCCCCGAGCACTACATCCGGCCCGGTACCGAACTGGAGTACATGATCAGGTTCCAGAATACTGGCACCGATACGGCCTTCACCGTGCGCATTGTTGATACCTTGTCGTCGTGGCTCGATCCGGCTACGATTCGTCCGGGGGTGAGCAGCCACCCCTATCAATTCAGCCTGACGGGCCCGGGCATTGTCGAGTTTTTGTACGAAAACATTTTGCTGCCCGACAGCAATATCAACCAGGCGGCCTCCAATGGTTTTGTCAAATTCAGCATTTACCCGAAAGCCGATGCTCCGCTGGAAACGCTGATTGAAAATACCGCCCATATCTATTTCGATTTCAACGAAGCCGTGGTGACCAATACCACCCGGCATCGCCTTGGCGAAAACTTCCTGACTGTCGGCGCATGGAATCCGCAACGCCCCCAATACCAGGTGCTGGTATCGCCCAATCCGATGACGGAAACGGTGCGGCTGGAAGTGAAAGGCCTGGAGTCGAATGCGCCGGTACACTTGCAGGTGATGAATTTGCAGGGAACCGTGGTAGCCGATCAAACGGCTTCCGGCCCGGTACTGATACTTCAAAAAGCGGGCTTGCCGGCCGGGATGTACCTGTTCAAACTGGATCAGAAAGGACGATTGATCGGTAGTGGAAAATTGATTGTAAAAAGCGAGTAAACGCCTTGATAACCAGTGTTTTAACTTAAAATAACTGCGCCGATGAGAAGATTGGTACTATTGCCTGTCTGCCTGGGTATATTGCTCCTGATATACCCGCCTTGCGTGGCACAGACCTTGAATTTTGTAGTGACAGACGTAACCTGTCATGGCGGTACCGACGGTTCTGTCGACCTGACGATCACAGGAGGCACCAGCCCCTTCACCTTTCTGTGGTCGAACAATACGGTCAATGAAGACCTTCTCAACGTATCGGCATCCGATTACAGCGTTACCGTGACGGACGCCAATGGAAATACCGTTTCGGGCAATATCGGGGTGCCTGAACCCGCGTTGTTGGCGGCCACCGTGCAGACGACCGATGTGAATTGCCAGGGAGAAGCCAATGGCGCTATCTCCTTAGCGGTAAGCGGCGGCAGCGGGCCGTATGCCTATTCGTGGTCGGGCGGGCAACACACCCCAGATCTGGGTGGTTGCACGGCCGGAACATACACGGTGACGATTACCGATGCGCATCAATGCAGCCTGACAACCACTGCCACCGTATCGGAACCGCAGCCTTTGGCCTGGACGGGAGGCGTAACCCCTGTCAGTTGCCCCGGACATGGGGTCGTCAACCTGAGCACTTCCGGCGGAACTGCGCCGTACTGGTATTACTGGTCGGATGGGGTCGTAACGGAAGACAGAAACGACCTCGACGCGGGCACCTATACGGTATCGATCTTCGATTTGCATGGATGCAAAACAACAGGGGCGTTTACACCGGCATTTACCGCTCCACCCATGACAGTAAGCACGGCGGTTATGCAGCGCCCAAGTTGTTTTGGTTTTGATGGTATGGCATCGGCCAGCGTTACAGGCGGCGCTCCTCCCTATTCGCTTCAATGGAGTGTAGGGCAAGGAAATCAAATAGAAATTTTTGGACTTCAAACAGGCACCTATTTTGTAACTGCAACAGATGCAGGCGGTTGTACTGCCACTGCCTCTGTCACACTATCGCCCGAAACGTTTGAAGTCAATTGTATTCTGGAATTTCACGGATGTCATTACGAGGCGATCAACGATGTGTATTACGATGGCATGACTACTGCCGTAAGCACAGCGCCGCAACCCGACGGTTCGGTCATATGGACGATGACGGCCGATATTCCGGGGTGCCGATCCGTGAGTTCTGCGGTACAACCGCCTGTTGCGGTCGCCATCAGTGCCATCAGGGAAATAGACGATGCCTGCAATGGCGGGCTTCAGGCATATGGCGTCACTTTCGAACCGGAGGCTTATCTGTGGTCGAATGGCGCCACGACTGCCCAAATTTCGGATATCCCGGCGGGTACCTATACGGTCACGGTGACCGGCAGCGGCGGCGGATGTTATGCCACAAGCACGATCGTCACCACCCATGCGCATAATGCTGCGCACCTGAACCTGTCTTATGTGGCACAACCTGCAGGCGCGCAAGCAGGCAGTATTGAAATCATCCATTCACCCACTGCCGCAACACCATTGTCCTATTTGTGGTCGAATGGCGCAACAACTCCGCTGGTCGATGGGCTTTCCGCAGGCGCTTACGCCGTCACGGTGTCGGATGCAAACGGCTGCTCTCAAGTGGTGCATGCCACCGTACCTGCTCAGGATGGGCCGATTATTACAACCGACAGTATTATAACGACCGATTGTGCGGGCTATGGCGCCATTTATGTGTCGGTCGCGGGTGGCCAGCCGCCTTATTCCTATACCTGGTCAGATGGCAGTACGGGTGAAGATCTCCCGCAGGCCGGTGAAGGAAACTATTCCCTCACCGTAACAGACGCAAACGGCCATCAGAACAACGCCCTGTTTTATGTACCTGCCGGCCCATTGTTTACCGTGAGCGTGAATGCCGGCGCAAGCGATTGCAATACCGCCGTGTTGCAGGCAGTGCCTTCCGGAGCGCTGGGGCCCTTCTCATACACCTGGACGGGCCCCGCCGGGTTTTTGGCGAATACGCCTGTCATCACCGTACACCAGCCGGGCTCTTATCACCTGATTGTATACTCCGGCCTGTCTTGCTCGCGTTCTGTTACCTATGTTGTTGACAGTGAACTGTTTGTTTTATGCGGCGCCATGGAAGGCACGCTGGTGTACGACCTGAATGCCAATTGCCTGACCGACGCCGGAGAGCCGTCGCTGACGGGCTGGCTGATTCGCGCTGCAAGTGCCACAGATACGGTATATGGCACCACCGATCAGGAAGGTAAATACAGGATTTATGCGCCGCCAGGTCTATACATCCTTCAAGCGCTGCCGCCCAACGGCTTGTGGCAAAACTGCAATAACCTGCCTGCCGTGGATGTTGTACTGGGCAGCACCTCGCAGGCAGATACCATGCTGGTGAAAGGCAATATCCAATGCCCCGCCCTGAATGTGGTGATCGGCACTCCCATGCTCCGACGGTGTTTCAACAACAACCAATATGCCGTTGAATATTGCAACCTGGGGACGACCGTTGCACCTTCCGCATATGTCATCGTCACACTCGATCCCTTGCTGACCGCGCTGACGTCCACCCTTCCATATACCAATTTGGGAAATGGTGTGTTGCGTTTCAATCTGGGCGATGTGGAAGTGGGCGAATGCGGCTCCTTCCATTTCAATGTCGGGGTCAGTTGCAGTGCAACACTCGGCCAAACCCACTGCACGGAAGCGCATATTTACCCTGACGAGAATTGTATCCCTGCCGACCCGGAATGGTCGGGCGCCAACCTGTTGCTGACAGGGCATTGCCATCCGGATTCGGTGCGGTTTACGATCAAAAACATCGGCATTGGCGACATGACCTCTTCTTCCGACTACATCGTAGTGGAAGACGCTGTGATGCTCCGGCAAATGTCTTTTCAACTCAATGCCGGTGATTCCACCCAGATTGCAGTGCCCGCAAATGGCAGCACCTGGTGGGTACAGGTCGATCAGGTGCCTTACTATCCCGGCTTGTCGGCCCCGGCGCTGTCGGTGGAAGGATGCTCCAATGGCGCTTCATTTTCAACGGGTTATGTTACTCAATTCCCGCCCGACGATGCCGATCCCTGGGTCGACATCGACTGTACGGCCAATAGCGGCTCCTTCGATCCCAACGACAAACAGGGTTTCCCGCTGGGTTACGGCCCCGAGCACTACATCCGGCCCGGTACCGAACTGGAGTACATGATCAGGTTCCAGAATACTGGCA